>JAHJRA010000037.1:0-33476 GCA_018831045.1 Gammaproteobacteria bacterium
GGAAACCACCATCTGGTTGGCCTGACGTGCGTTTTCGGCGTTCTGTTTGACGGTGCTGGTCAGCTCTTCCATCGACGAGGCGGTTTCTTCCAGCGAGCTCGCCTGCTGTTCTGTGCGGGAGGACAGGTCGGCGTTACCGGTGGCGATTTCGCGCGTGGCAACCGAGATGGTCTCGGTCGAATGCCGGATATCGCCAATCGTCCCGGTCAGGTTCTGACGCATTGCATTGATGGCATACAGCAGGCTCGACGTATCGCCGTTTTCGAGTTCAACCGACCTGGAAAAATCCCCCTCTGAAATCGCACGGGCAACATCCACCGCGTAGGCGGGCTCGCCACCCAGCTGCTTCATGATGTGGCGTACCAGCCAGAAAACGATGGCACTTGCCACCACCAGCGCGACCACCACCAGTACCAATGCCAGCATCAGCATGCGCTGGCTGAACGCGGCCATCTCGGCTTTGGTTTGCTCAACCGCAGCTTGTTTGGCTGCGGTGAAGTCCATCAGGCGCGTCCGGATATTGCGCCACACCGGTGTTTCTTCCTGACTGATCGCTGCAATGGCAGCAACCTGATCGGTGCTTGCAAGGGAAACGATTTTTGCCTGAATGGGCGCTTGCTGCTCGCGCAAGGCCACCACTTCTTCTAGAATCTTCAGGTCGGCGGGGCTGGTTGCGGCAAGGGCCAGGGCTTTCTCGCTGTTTGCCTTGAACTCAGCCGACGAGGCCTCCAGATTTTTGTAAGCCGCCTGGTTCGTCGGATCCATGACGATGTTGCGCAAGGCCTGACCCATTTGCAGCCCATGGGCATACAGATTGGTTGCCGCTTGAGCGAGAGCCAGATCCTGTTCGAGGAAATGCTCGAACCGGTTCTTGTTGCTCTGCATGCCGGTCAGCGCTACCGCAATGGCAACGCCGAAAAGCATGAACACCATCCCCATGCTCAAAATGATTTTTGACTTAAGTTTCATGTTTTCGATACTTTCTAAATGTGCATTTCAACGACTGTTACTGGCTGAAGATTTCGCCTGCTTCATCCGACTGCACTGACTGAACTTAGTGCAAGCCGGGCTCAACGCGGCTGTTGATCTCAGAACTCTTCCCACTCATCGCTGTTGCTGCCACCGGTGACAGCAAGCTTTTTCGAGAATTTGGCTGGTGTTGCGCCTCTGGATGTGTTCGGCAAGGCCGTAGCCCTGTTTCTCAACACCGGCACCGCCGCACGCTGGCTGTACCTGCCGTCCAGCTTGAACACGCTCACGGCTTCTGACAGCTTGTGGGCCTGATCCTGCAGGCTCTCGGCTGCAGCCGCCGCCTGCTCGACCAGCGCTGCGTTCTGCTGGGTCGCATCATCCATTTGCGTGATGGCCTGGTTGACCTGCTCGATGCCCGCGCTCTGCTCCTGACTGGCCGCCGCAATCTCGCCCATGATGTCCGTCACGCGCTTGACCGAGGTCACGATCTCGCTCATGGTCTTGCCGGCTTCCTCAACCAGCCTGTCACCCGCTTCAACCTGTCCGACCGAGTCTTCGATCAGGGATTTGATTTCTTTGGCCGCACCCGCACTGCGCTGTGCCAGGTTGCGCACTTCGCTCGCCACCACGGCAAAGCCACGTCCCTGTTCGCCCGCACGCGCCGCTTCCACCGCCGCGTTCAAAGCCAGAATATTGGTCTGGAAGGCAATGCTGTCGATGACGCCGATGATGTCGGCAATCTTGCGCGAGCTGTCCTTGATCGAGGCCATGGTGTCGACCACCTGACCGACAACCTGCCCGCCCTTGACCGCCACTTCGGCAGTGGACTGAACCAGCTGGTTGGCCTGACGCGCGTTCTCGGCGTTCTGCTTGACGGTACTGGTCAGCTCTTCCATCGAACTTGCGGTCTCTTCCAGCGAGCTCGCCTGCTGCTCGGTGCGGGAGGACAAATCGGCATTGCCCGTTGCAATCTGGCGCGATGCGACCGAGATGGTCTCGGTGCCGCTGCGTACCTGGCTGACGATATTGGCCAGGCTGCTGTTCATGGCCTGCATGGCCTGCATCAGCTGGCCGGTTTCATCGTTGCTGCGAACGTTGATCGTCTGCATCAAGTCGCCCGCTGCGACGTGTTCAGCCGCACGCACCGCTTCCCGCAACGGCAACGTGATGGCACGAATGAGCCAGAACGCAATGGCGAGGGCGACCAGAACGCTCAATACGATCAGAACAATGGAGATATTGCGCGCCAGCGCATAGCGCGTTTGAGCTGCCTCGTACTCAGCCTTGCCGATCGTGAGCTGAATCTTGATGAGCGCATTCATGGCATCACGTGCCGACTCGTATTGCGTGGTCAACTGGCCCTGCATGAGTTCGCTGGCCTGCTGAAAGTCATGGGAACCTAAGGCAGCGATGGCGGGCAGCAAGGCCTCACGTCCATATTTGCTCCGGGCCGTTTCAAATTCTTTTGCCAGGCTGGCTTCTTCCGGCGACAGATGCGTAGCCTTATAGGCTTTCCATCCTTCATCAATACCGACTATCAGCTGTTTGACCCTGGCTACACGCCGGTCGACCTGTGCAACCTCTTCAGGAAAAGTCGACAACTGCCCGATCACCGACTCAGCCAGGAGCATCTGATTGCTGTTCATGTGCGCAGAAATCTCGTCCAGATACCCCATGGCAACCAGGCGGTCTTCATAAACGGTTCTGAATGAGGCATTGGTGGCGGACAAACTACTCAACCCGATCGCGCCAATCGCAACCAGCGCCACCAACAAAAAACCGATCACAAAAATCAGCCGCGATTTGATGCTTAGATTGTTCAGCATGGTTCAGTCTCTTTTCGTCGTGGACAACAATACGTAATGCTCAAGGGCACACATAGGCTCAGGTCATGCCGCTGACGGGTCAAACAAACCCATCTCGGTACTGGACATCAGTTTGTCGATATCCACCAGGATCAGCATGCGGTCGCCCAGGGTGCCGAGGCCAATCAGGAAATCGTTATCGAATGAAGTGTTGATTTCGGGTGCGGGTTTGAGTTGTTCGGCTGATAGCGTGGTGACGTCGGATACGCTATCGACCACCATGCCGACCACGCGACCGGCGATATTGAGGATGATCACGACCGTGAGCGGGTCGTAGGTCGGCGAACCCAAACCCAGTTTGATGCGCATATCGACGATCGGCACAATGGTGCCGCGCAGATTGACGACGCCCTTGATAAAGGCTGGCGCGTTGGCGATCCGGGTGACGGGCTCGTAGCCGCGTATTTCCTGCACGCGCAGGATGTTGATGCCGTACTCCTCGCCGCCCAGCGTAAAGGCGAGGAACTCGTCGGCCGCGTCCTTTTCCGAGCTGTATATGCTGGTTTGTGTTTGCGTGGTGTAACTCATGAGGTCGATCCTTGTCTGATCCTGGCTGATAGTGAAAACAGGTGGCGATTTCGGGTGCGTTAGCGCAAGAGAGCGGAGACGTCGAGAATCAGCGAGACGCCGCCATCCCCGAGAATCGTGGCGCCCGAAATACCCGGCACCTTGCGGAAATTGGATTCCAGGTTTTTGACCACGACCTGCTGCTGCCCGACCAGGCCATCGACCAGCAGGGCGGCCTTCTTCCCTTCGGCTTCGAGGATGACGATGATGCCCTGCGAGGGATCTGAGCACATCGGCTCGATATCGAACAGTTCATACAGGAGAATCAGGGGCAGATATTCTTCGCGCACCTTGACCACCTTGCCCTGCCCTGCAATTTCCTTGACGTCAATTGCCATCGGCTGCAGGGACTCGATGACGTAGCCCAGGGGCAGGATGTACACCTCCTCGCCCACCTTGACCGACATGCCATCGAGAATCGCCAGCGTCAGCGGGAGCGAAATGGAAATGGTGCTGCCGGAACCCGGCGTCGAACGGATTTCAACGGTGCCGCCCATCGCCGAAATATTGCGCTTGACCACGTCCATGCCCACGCCACGACCCGACACGTCGGTGACGACTTCCGCCGTCGAGAATCCGGGGGCGAAAATCAGCTGCCAGACATCGATGTCAGGCATGGTTTCCGACACGTTCAAACCTTGCTGCATGGCCTTGGCGAGAATCCGGTCACGGCTGAGGCCGCCGCCATCATCGGTTACTTCAATCACGATATTGCCGCCTTGATGCGCGGCTGACAAAATCAGCTTGCCGGTTTCACTTTTACCGGCAGTCCGGCGCTGTTCGGGCATTTCAATGCCATGGTCCACGCTGTTGCGCACCAGGTGGGTCAGCGGATCGACAATGCGCTCGATCAAGCCCTTGTCGAGTTCGGTGGCGGCACCGCGCGTGATGATCTCAACCTTTTTGCCGAGCTTGGCTGCAAGATCGCGCACCATGCGCGGGAAGCGCGAGAACACGTAATCCATCGGCATCATGCGGATCGACATCACGGCTTCCTGCAAGTCACGCGTGTTGCGCGCCAGCTGGTTGGCACTGTTAAGCAGGCGTTCGTGAATCAGGGGATCCAGCGCCAGGATGCGCTGCTCAATCATGGCCTGGGTGATGACCAGCTCACCCACCAGGTTGATCAGCTGATCGACTTTTTCGACTCCCACCCGAATGGACGAGGACTCCTGCGAGCCTGCTTCCTTGTCGGTGGCGCGCCGCCCCGGGTTACGGGCCTCGGCTGGCGGCGAAGCAACCGCCACCGCCGAAACAGGTTCGGCTTCCACGGCAGGCACAGCCTCGACTGCGGCAGATGCACTGGCGGGAGACGGTACGCCTGCTGAAGCGTGGGTGATGTTGAGGTCGTCCGGGTCAAGCACGAATGAGCAGATCGCGACGATATCGTCCTGACTTTCGCCGGTGATCAGCGTAAAGGCCACCCGCTTGTCCGCGAGCACCTCCTGAACGATCTCTCCCAACAAACCCAGCTCGGTCGCCAGCGCGTCCACATCGCGTTGCGGCACATCGGGGAGTTCGATACGAAAGCAGAAGTTGCCGTCGGCATCTGCTACGGGCGTAGCGCTGGCAACAGGGGCTTCAACGGGTTGGGGAGCGGCTGCGGCCGGGGCAGCAACCGTGCCCTTTGACAGGGCGGCGAGCCGCGCGCTGACGCTGGAAACCGCAGCCTGATCAACGGCCGTGCCATGGTGATGTCCACCCATGAGCATGGTCAGCACATCCTTCGACACCAGAAACGCATCAACATGTTCGGGGGTCAGCGCCATCTCGCCCTTGCGAATCCGGTCGAGCAACGATTCCAGGGTGTGGGTGACTTCGGTGATGTCGTTGAAGCCGAAAGTGGCCGCGCCGCCCTTGATGGAATGCGCTGCACGAAAGATCGCATTGAGATCTTCGCTATCCGGATCGGCCACATCGATATCCAGCAACAGTTTCTCCATTTCCGCGAGCAGTTCATCTGCCTCGTCGAAAAACACCTGGTAAAACTGGCTCATATCAATCGTCATGTTTGAAACTCCGTTGTGTGCGCGTTGCTTGCTTTGTCGCGGATGTACATTGGTTTGGACCGGATACCCTGATTAATCGCGCAAGAAAAAATGGCTAGACGCGATAGTCAGGCTTTATATCGGCAGGATTTCTGGATTCTTCATGCCGCGTAGTACCAAAAGCACAGCGTAGGCATGAATTTTGTTTGGCAGGCGAACTTGAAAAACAGGCAAACCAACACTCGCCCGGATGGCGAGGTGCGGGCTATCGATACAGCGCGTCGAAGCCGTACATTAATTAAATGAAGTTGAACAGCGACAGTCCGGATGTTTTCGCAAACGATTTTTGCGCGGCTTCGAGCATGACTTGCTGCTGCGACAGCTGGGTGATCGCCTGGGTGTAATCCAGATCCTGCAGCTCGGATAGAAGCTGGCTGTATTGCAGGGCACGGTCCGACCCCACGTCGTCGAGCCTGTCAAGTTCCTGCAGGCCCGTTCCCATCGCTGCACGCGCGGTCAGTACGTTGTCCAGCGCAAGATCCATGTTGGCACCGGCGGTTGCCAGTCCTGTGGCCAGGTTGGTCGTACCGGGCGTGTTCAACAGGTTGACGAGATCCGTCAGGGTCTTGAATACATCCGACGCACCGCCAGGCACCCCCCCCTGGAACACGATCGATCCTGGCGTATTGGTTGCCATCAGGCGGGTCGCATCGACCTGCAGCTTCTGCTGCCCGGCATCGCCCTGATAAGTCGCGCCGGTGGCCGTCTGGACAAACGGCTGGGTCGTGCTCTTCAAACCGGAAAACACAAAGTTGCCTTCCGGGTCGCGGCTATTGGCGTAGCCCAGCAGTTGCTGCAGGCGGCCATTCAGTTCGGTCGCTATGAAGCTGCGCTCGGAATCGCCCAGCGAGGCATTCGCGGCTGAGCTGATGCTGTCCATGACATCCTGCATCAGCTCGGTCACCCCGCCCAGTGTGCCTTCGACCTGGCTCATCGTGTTTTTTGCATACGAGCGGTTGACGTCATATTGCTTGTTGATCGATTGCGACTGCGTGATATCGAGCGCACGCGTGGCCGCCACCGGATCGTCGGACGGGCTGAGAATGCGGCGGCCGCTCGAAATCTGTTCCTGGGTTTTTTGCAGCCGGCTTTGCAACTCGCCGAGGCGGTTGGCGCCGGTTTCAAACATGAGTTGGGTGCTGATGCGCATGACTATGACTCCTTATCGGCCGATCGAAAGCAACACGTCGAACAGTTCGCTGGCGATCTGCATGACCTTGCCAGCGGCCTGATACGCCTGCTGGTAACGCAGCAAATTAGCCGCCTCTTCGTCCAGATTGACGCCCGACTCGTTTTGCAGGGCAGTCGTGGCTTCGGTCAGCAGTTTTCCGGCCGCGCTGCTGGTGACTTCAAGTTCACGGGTTTTGTTGCCGACCTGGCTCACCAGCTGGGAATAGGCGCCCTGATAACTGATCGTGCCATTGCCCAGCGTGTTGGTGGTTTGCAGCGCGACCAGCGACAAAGCATTGCTGTTGTCGCCCACGGCACCGGGCTGGCCGGCAGCAGCAAGCTTGACCGGATCGGTGATCGCCACGCCAAAAGCCGATGCCCCATTGACGGTCGGCCGGATCAGGAAGCTGTCGCCTGCGACTGCGCCCGCAGTCAAACTCAGGGTCACCCCATCGATCGTCTGCGGGAAACTGTTAAAAGTAGTGGGGGTGTTGTCCGACAAGCGGGTGAGCGTGTAGCTGGTGCCGCCATTGAATTGCAGTTTGTAATCGCTGATGGTCAGCGCCTTGGCATCATTGGCGCTGCCGATGCTGGCAGTGAGCACGGCAGTGCCGGTGTTTTGTCCGTGCGCCCCCACTACGGGGGAACCCATCGCAAAAAGGGGGGTGCCCGTTGAGCCGTCAAGGCCATACCCCGCCTGGTGCATTTCGTTGAAACTGCTGGCCAGCCCGATGGCTACCCGACCCAGCGCATTTTGCGCCGGCTCCAGTGATTGACTGCGGAAAGCGAGCAGCCCCCCCAGTTGACCGCCAGCCAGCGCCGACTCGGCCAGCGATACCAGACTGCCGTTGCTGGTGCGATAGGCGACTTCAAGCTTTTCAGGGTTGGTCTGGGACGCCACATTGGTGAGCGAATAAGTTGCCACCCCCACCACCAGTGGCTGGCCATTGCCGATAAACACGTTGTAGTCACTGCCCTGCCCGACCACCGTGACCTTGATTTGCTTGTTCAACTCCATCAGCAGCTGGTCGCGCTGGTCGAGCAGATCGTTTGGGGGTTGACCGCTCGCCCGTTCGGCCTTGCCAATCGCGTCGTTCAGCTGGGCGATTTGTTGACCATAAGCGTTGATATCGGAAACGCTGGATTGAATCTGGCCATTCAGGCTGCGCTCGATTTCATCGAGTCGTCCCTCCAGGCTGTGAAAACGGGTGGCCAGCGATTCTGCGTTCGACAAGACGGTCTGCCGCGCGGGGATCGACGTTGGATTCGAAGCCATGTTCTGCAGGCCGGCGAAAAAGTCCTGCATGGCAGGTGACAGGCCGGTGTTGGGGTCAGCCAGCAGGTTGTCGATCTGCCGCATCTGAGCGTAGTAGCTATCCAGGCCACTCTTGGTGGTCTGCGCAGACTGCACCTGGTTGCCCAGATACTCGTTGTAGACGCGCTTGATCGTGGAAACATCAACCCCTTGCCCGAGGAAGCCAAAACCAAAGTTCTGCGCCTTCGCGGCGCCCTGAACGATGACCTGCCGGTTATAGCCCGGGGTGGCGGCATTCGCGATGTTATGGCCAGTCGTGCTGATCCCGACCTGCGCGGCGGCGAGTGCACTTTGACCAATACTGAGGATGCTGGATGCCATTTGACTGGGCCCGGAAGGATTTCGGAGGAGACGGAAGACCGCTCAATTGAAGAATCGGCCGACTAGGCCATAACTTGAATGCTTAAGTCGAATTTTTGAATCAGCCAGTTTCGACCAGGCGAATGACGCTCATCAGCTTCTGGGCATAATTCGGGTCGGTGGCGTAGCCTGCCTGTTGCAGTCCCTGGGCAAACCCGGCCGCGTTGTGTCCCGCTGCCAGCACATTCTGGTAGCGCGCGTTGCCACTCAGCAGCTTGCCGTAGTCACGAAAAGAGTCGGCATAGGAATCGTAGGCACGGAACGTATCCACCTGTTTTTGCGGCTTGCCGTTGACGTATTCGGTGGTGACGATGTCGACGGTGCGCCCGGTCCAGCTGCCGCCCGCCTTGATGCCGAACAGGTTATGGCTGTTCTGGCCGTCCGCACCGCGAATTTCCGCCCTGCCCCAACCTGTTTCGAGCGCGGCCTGACCCATCATGAAGTGGGCAGGAATGCCGCTGCTGGCGCTGGCAGCCTGCGCGTGAGGCAGCAAGCGCTGCACAAAGGATTCAACATGGGCAGGCACATCGCCCTTGCGAGCGGATGCTGCGGGCGATGCCGGCACAGAAGCTGCGGCTGGCTGGGCCGGTACATTCAGGGAATACGCCGCCTGTACTGCTTCGGGCTTGAGCCGCAACGCCGCACTCCCCTGGCCATCTGCAGCCGTCAACGGTTTCGCGCCAGGCGCGGGTTTCACCTCAAGCGGCAAGCCCGGCGCATTGACGGCACCCGGGTTCGCCGCGTCGCCTGCAGCCTGCTCCATGCTGCGCGAGAGTTGGCGCATCATCACATCGGCCAGACCGACGCCCCGGCTGGCGAGCCGCTGGGTCAGCTGCTGGTCGAGCATCGAGGTGTACATGCGGGTCTGCTCGTTGTCGAACATGCCTTCTTTGGGGGTGGCGTCGCGCATGCTTTTCATCAGCATGTTCATGAACACCGCCTCAAACTGCTGTGCGGCGGCTTTCAGCGCCTCGGGCGAGGATTGCGCCGCGCCGAGCTTGAGCTGATTGAGGCTGTTGGCGTCAATCGCCAGTCCGGAAGAAATGTCTGTGTTGATGGCCATTGGACGCGCCCCTGTTTAAATGACTTCCAGCTCGGCGTGCAGCGCACCCGAAGCTTTCAGGGCCTGCAAAATCGCCAGCAAATCTTGCGGGGTTGCGCCCACGGAATTC
The DNA here is from genome assembly GCA_018831045.1 of Gammaproteobacteria bacterium. Classification (GTDB taxonomy): domain Bacteria; phylum Pseudomonadota; class Gammaproteobacteria; order Burkholderiales; family Thiobacillaceae; genus Thiobacillus. The sequence continues at coordinate 9,470 of JAHJRA010000037.1, forward strand.
AGCGCTTTCACCACATCAGCCAGCGACGCACTGGACCTGAGCAGCATGACCTCGCCTTCCTTGGCGGTAATCTCGATTTGAGCATCCTGCGTGACCACTGTTTGCCCGCTGGAAAAGGGTGCGGGCTGGCTCACGTTCGATGTCGTGCTGATCACCACCGACAGATTGCCATGGGAGACCGCACTGCGATCGAGCGTCACCGCCTGGTTCATCACCACCGAACCGGTACGTGCATTGATGATGACCTTGGCCATGGCCTGCGCCGGGCTGACGTCGAGGCTTTCCACCGCGCCGAGAAAGGCGACCCGCTCGCTTTCGCCGACCGGCGTGCGCACCGCAATCACCCGACCGTTGATGGCACGCGCGACGTCCTTGCCGAAGCGCGTGTTCACGGCATCCACCACCCGGCTGGCCGTGGTGAAGTCGCTCTGCCGCAGTTCCAGATTGATGCTGCCGGATTCGCCCAGCGCGGTTGCGACAGTGCGCTCGACCGTTGCGCCGGACGGAATGCGCCCCACGCTCAGATGATTGATCTGCGCCTTGCTGCCTCCCGCCGCCGCCCCGGCGCCACTCACGGCCAGGCTGCCCTGCGCCATGGCATAGATTTTTCCGTCTGCGCCCTTGAGCGGCGTCATCACCAGAGTGCCGCCACGCAAGCTTTTGGCATTGCCGATCGACGACACGGTGATGTCGATGCCCTGCCCTGCCTGGGCAAAGGCCGGCAGGTCCGCCGTCACCATCACCGCCGCCACGTTTTTAAGCTGCATGTTGGTGCCGGCGGGCAGATTGACGCCCAGATTGGTCAGCATGTTCATGATGCTTTGGGTGGTGAACGGCGTTTGCGTGGTCTGGTCGCCCGTGCCGTCGAGCCCCACCACCAGCCCATAGCCCACCAGCTGGTTGTTGCGCACACCCTGCATGGAGGCAATATCCTTGATGCGTTCGGCCTGCGCGGGGCCGCTCAGGGCGAGCGCGGCAAGCAGAATAAGGTGCGGGAATTTCATGTGGACCACCCTTTATAGCGGGATGAAACTGAGGAAGAAGCGCGCCATCCAGCCCATCACTTCGGCCTTGTCGAAGTTTGCGCTGGTGCGGTATTCGATGCGCGCGTCGGCCACCTTGGTCGACGACACCGTATTGCCCGCCTGAATCGTGTCGGGCTGCACCACGCCCGACAGGCGGATGTATTCCGTGCCCTTGTCGAGCGCGATCTGCTTTTCGCCCGCCACCACCAGGTTGCCGTTGGGCAACACCTCGACCACGGTCACGGTGACGCTGCCATTAAAGGTATTGCTGGAGTTGATCGCGGAATCGTCGTCGTACTCGCTCGACGAATCGGCCGTCACGCCCAGTCCCTGAAACATCTTGAGCGGCAAGCCGACGACGCTGCTGATCGAGGACTGCAGCGCACCGGTTTTCGAGCCGCTGGACGAGCCCTTCTTGCCGGCCTGGGTTTTTTCGTTGATCACGATCGTCAGCGTGTCGCCGACCAGACGCGCACTGCGGTCCTCGAACAGCGGGCGAAAAGCCGATGTTTGGAGAATCGCGCCGTTGGCGGGCGCCTGGGTGACGACCGGCTGCGGGCGCGTGGTGGTCGGTTGCTGCACGATCGTCGACGGCGTGGTGCCGCATCCTGCCAGCCCGAGCAGGACGCCCATCACGCCAGTCGCCAAACGGATCACGTGCAGTGCGTTCATGGCAAGCCTCACAACTGGGTCAGTCGCTGCAACATCTCGTCGGAGGTCGAGATCGCCTTGCTGTTGATTTCGTAGGCGCGCTGGGTCTGGATCATGTTGACCAGCTCTTCCACCACGTTGACGTTCGAGGTTTCGATGTAGTTCTGATTCAGCGTGCCGGCGCCGTTACTGCCCGGCGCGTTGGTGCCCGGCGTGCCCGATGCGCCGGTTTCGGCATACAGGTTCTGGCCCAGGCTTTGCAGGCCGGCCGGATTGATGAAGGTGGCCAGTTGCAGAGTGCCGACCGTCACCGGCGTGGCCGACCCCGCCTGCGTCACCGACACGGTGCCATCCATCGCGATGGTCAGGCTCTGGGTGTCGGCCGGCAGCGTGATGGCGGGCTGCACCGCATAGCCGCTGGAAGTCACCAGCTGGCCGTTGGCATCGATCTGAAACGAACCATCGCGCGTGTAGGAGGTGGTGCCATCCGGCATCAGGACCTGGAAAAAGCCCTGCCCCTGAATCGCCACATCCTTGGAATTACCGGTTTGCTGCAGATTGCCCTGGGTGAAAATGCGCTCGGTCGCCACCGGCTTCACCCCGGTGCCGAGTTGCAGGCCGGACGGCAGTTGGGTCTGTTCGGACGACTGCGCACCGGGCTGGCGGATGGTCTGATAGAGCAGGTCCTCGAACACCGCACGGGCGCGCTTGAAACCCGTCGTCGAGACGTTGGCGAGGTTGTTGGAAATCACGTCCATCTGGGTCTGCTGGGCTTCCAGACCGGTCTTGGCAATCCATAGCGAGCGAATCATGTCGTCTCCTTCAATCAGTCAAAGTATTCAATTGCTCGACAGCAGCTGGCTGGCCTTGCTGTCATTGCTTTCGGCACGTTCCAGCAGCTTGATCTGCATGTCGAACTGGCGCGCCAGTGAAATCATGTTGACCATGGCATCAACGACATTGACGTTGCTGGTTTCCAGCGCCCCGCTGATGAGCGAGACCGCCGGATCAGCCACAGCCGGTTCGCCACTTTTCAGGCGAAACAGGCCATCGTCCCCCCGCACCAGATCGGCTGCGGGCGGATTCACCAATTTGAGCCGCCCGATCGTGGTCAGGCCGGTGGGTTGCGACCCTTCTGGCAACTGGGAAATCGTGCCATCGGCCGCCACGGCCAGACTGCTGCCGGGCGGAATCGACAGCGGGCCGCTATCGCTTTGCACCGCGAACCCGTCACGCGTCAGCAGCAGGCCGTTCTCATCCATCTTCAGGCTGCCGTTGCGGGTGTAGGCCTCGCTGCCGTCGGCCGCCTGCACCGCCAGCCAGCCTTCGCCCTGTATCGCCACATCCAGTTCGCGTCCGGTGTGCTGGATCGCCCCCGACGCATGATTGCTGCCGGTGGTGGCGTCCACCACAAAGGTACGCGTAGGCAGGATCGCCCCCTGCACCGGCACCGCACGAAACTGGTTGATCTGCTCGCGAAAACCGGTGGTGGTCGCGTTCGCCAGGTTGTGCGATGTCGTCGCCTGCTGTTCGAGCGTATGTTTCGCGCCCGTCATCGCGGTGTAGATAAGACGATCCATGCTGCCTCCTCAGTGCCTCAACGGCTCAGTTCAACCGGATTTAGAGATTGACCAGGGTCTGCAGCACTTCGTCCTGTGCCTTGATGGTCTGCGCATTGGCCTGATACATGCGCTGGGCGGTAATCATGTTGACCAGCTCGGCGGTGAGGTCGACGTTGGAGTCTTCCACCGCGCGCGACTGCAGCACGCCCAGGCTGCCCGAATCGGGCGCGCCTACCAGCGGCACGCCGGACGTCGAGGTCTCGACCCACTGGTTGTTGCCTATGGGCTGCAGGCCGTTCGGGTTGGCAAAGCCTGCCAGTACCACCTGCCCCAGCACAGCGGTCTGGCCATTGGTGTAGCGTCCCAGAACGATGCCGTCCGCAGACATGTCAAAGCCCGCCAGCCGGCCCGACGTGTAGCCATCCTGGCTCAGCGTGTTGACGCTGAAGTTGGCGCCAAACTGGGTGGTGCCGGTGAAATCAATATCAACCGGGAAGGGCGTGGTGGCGCCCACCGCCGTAGCAGGCACGCTGGCCGTTACCGGCATGGCGGTCGACAACACGCCACTGCTATTGAAGCTCAATGTCGTGATCGGTGCGCCTGCGTTGATCACGTTGCCATCATTTGCGGCATAGACATTCCAGTTGCTGCCTGGCTGTTTAACGTAAAACATCTGTAGGGTCTGGTCATTGCCCAGACTGTCGTAGACCGTTACCGCTGTGGAATTGGTGTACGTGGTCGGGTCAGCCACGTTGAATACGGGGAGTGCCGGGATATCCGGGCTGCCCGAGTCCAGATTGAGCAGCGCGTTCACTTCGCTGGTGATCTGGGGCGGCAGATCGGCGGTATTGATGCTCAAAGGCGCTGCCGCCCCGGTCGACAACACGCCGCTGGCATTGGCCGTGTAGCCGGTGAGCTTGCCGCCTGTCGGGTTGACGATGAAACCGAACTTGTCGAGCTGAAACTGGCCGTTGCGCTGATAGGTGACTTCGCCACCGTTGTCCATGCGGAAAAACCCGCCGCCGTTAATCGCGATATCGAGCGGGTTATTGGTGGTCGAGATGTTGCCTTGGGTGAATTGCTGGGTCACCTGTGCCACCTTCACGCCGATTCCCACCTGCGAACCGCCCGAACCGGACAGCGAATTGGCATAAAGGTCGGAAAACTGCGCCTGCCCCTGCTTGAAACCGACCGTACTGGCGTTTGCGACGTTGTTGCCAATCACGTCCAGATTCTTGGATGCGGCATTCAATCCGCTCAAACCCTGTTGAAAACTCATGTCCTGCTCCTTATTAATTGCCGCGAATGGATGAAACGTTCGGGATGAATCGCTGGATCACGCGCTCAAAAAATCTGCCGGATGTCGGAAAAACTCACGCTTTGATTGCCTGCCAGGTTCAGCTTCACGCCCTGGCTGCCCTGCGACACGCTGTCCACCGAACCCAGAAACAGCGCGATGTTGCTCACTTTTTCGCCGCCCTGGACCGCATCGACCTGGAAGCTGTATTGACCGGCTGCTGCAGGAGAACCGTTGCTGGTGAGGCCATCCCACGCCAGCATATTGATGCCCTCGCCGCGCGACCCCAGATCCAGCTTGCGAACCTCATTGCCTGCCGCATCGAGAATGCTGACGCTGACCTGCTCGGCCGGACGTGACAGATCAAACCCCATGACATCCTGTTGAATGGATGGGTTGAGCGTATTGCCGGGAACCAGGACGCCGTGCCCAATCAGACTGGCTGCCTCAGACATCTGGCTGGCGCCCATGCTCGACGCAAGCGCTTCCAGCGTGGCATTCATGCTCTCGATGCCCTCCACAGTGGAAAGCTGGGCCATCTGGCTGGTCACCTGGGCGTTATCCATCGGGTTCAACGGGTCCTGATTTTTCATCTGCGCCACCAGCAGGCTCAGAAATCGGTCTGTCGTTGCTTCGGAGTTGCTCTTGGCCTGGGTGGCCGCGCTTGCGCCAAACAGGCTGCTGACACTGCTTGCATCTTGTACGGTACTCATTACGTCTCCTTAATTACTGTCCGATGTTCAAGGTCTTGAGCAACAGGGATTTAGTGGTGCTCATCATGTCCGCGTTGGACTGGTATGAGCGCGAGGCAGAAATCATGTTGACCATCTCTTCCACCACGTTGACGTTGGGCATGCTGACGTAGCCCTTGTCGTCGGCGAGCGGGTTTTTTGGGTCGTACAGCAGTTTCATCGGCGAGGGATCTTCGATCACCGCCGCCACATTCACCCCGGTTGCACCGTCGTTCCCCATCGGGGTGGCGGCAAACACCACCTGCTTGGCTTTATAGGGTTCGCCGTTGGCGCTCACTGCGCTATCCGCGTTGGCCAGATTGCTGGCGACGACGTTAAGACGCTGCGACTGCGCATTCATGGCCGAACCGGCGACGTTGAAAATATTGAATAAAGACATCTGTACCTCCCTTTACCCCTGGATAGCAGTCAACATGCCTTTGATCTGCTGATTGATCCGGGTCAGATTGAATTCATACTGCACGGCGTTTTCGGTGAAGGCGGCACGCTCGGCATCCATGTCCACCGTGTTGCCGTCCACGCTGCCCTGCGCCGGTGTGCGGTACAGCAAGCCTGCCTGACCCGACTGGCCGGCCTTGCCGGCCAGATGACCCGGCGCAGTGGCGGCCATTGCCACGCCGCCAGGTGCGCCCGATCCACTCATTGCCGCTTGCAGGCTGGCCTTGAAATCGATGTCGCGTGCCTTGTAATGCGGCGTATCGGCGTTGGCGATATTGGATGCCAGCACCTGCTGGCGCTGGTCGCGCACGCGCAACGCCTGCTGGTGAAAGCTCAACATTTCATCTAAACGATTCGACATGGTCTTGACCTCATCACTTTGCCGCTGCAGCCGCAAAGCCTTTTTGCGATGACTGCATCCTAGGCGTGCACTTGTCCATCCAATCCCCGGATAAGCGGCAGAAAGGCCGTGCTATTCGCGTCTTAAGTTGAAGCGCGCCTTCCTACACTGGCACGGTGTAAAAGTCTGACTCCGGGAGTTGAAATGTCACACCCATCCATCCAGGCAATGCGGGCTGCATTCGGGCGAGCGGCGCTGGTGTGCCTGTGCCTTGCTGGCGCGGCGCATGCCGCCGACCAGAACCCGGCCGCCCTGCAGGCGCACGCCGAGTGTTTCCTGAAAATGCAGGCCAACGGCTTGCCGGGCAAGCTCAGCGTCAGCGTCAAGCCGCCGCGCAGTGCATTGAATGCCTGCGATGCGCTGGAAGCGTTTCAGCCCCCGGGCAGCCGTACCATCGGAAAAACCACGGTGGGTGTGCGCTGTCTGGCACCGTCGCAGTGGACGGTCTACCTGCCGGCGCAAGTCAAGCTGATCGGCCGTTATGTGGCAACCCGCCAGCCGCTGCCTGCCAACCATGTCCTGACCGCATCCGACCTCATGCTGCGCGAGGGCGACCTCGGCCTGCTGACGCCCGACGTTGCCAGCGATATCGATGCCATCGTGGGTTACCGCACGGTGTCGGGGCTGGCGGCGAATGCGCCGTTGCGCTCGCGCTTGTTGCGTTCGCCCCTGGTGGTGCAACAGGGGCAGCCCACCCGCATCGTGTTAAATGGCCCGGGGTTTACCGTCCAGAGCGAAGGACAGGCGCTGGCCAATGGCAGCGTGGGCGATCGGGTACGGGTCAAGACCGCTTCCGGGCAGGTGGTCAGCGGCATCGCCCAGGATGGCCAGCAAATCGTTGTCGCTTACTGAATCATGCGCGCCGCTCAAGGAAGGTTTGCAAACTGTCGTTAGTGATGTAGCTTTAGGAAGAGTTGTCCCTTCCCGCCCGCGTCGTCACAGGAAATCGCCATGAAAATCGACCCCAGTCTGAAGATCACCCCGCCCGCGTCGAGCGATGCCCGACCCGCGCAAACCCAGGTCAATCAACGCGCCCAGACCGACCAGACCGATGTGCGTTTGAGCGCCCGTGCGTCCGAGCTGGCGCAAATGGAATCGCAGCTGGCGTCCATCCCGATGGTGGATCGCGCGCGGGTGGAAAGCATCAAGGAAACCATCGCCAGCGGGCAATATGCGATCAATAGCGGCAACATCGCCAGCGGCCTGCTCGATTCAGTGAAAGACATGCTCAATGCCGCCAAGTGAGGCCATGCCCGGCTCAAGCCGCCCCGTCCAGCTGGCGACAGAATGCGCAGCCTGGCAGGCCATGCTGAACGTGATGGGCGAGGAAGAACAGGCGTTGATCAACGGCGAAGCCGACCATGTGATGCGCCTGACTGCGTCCAAGCTGGCGCAACTGCAGACCCTGAACAATCTGGCGGACACGCGCCATCAAGCCTTGCTGCAAGCCGGACTCAGCGCCGATCTCGTCGGCATGAATGCCTGGCTGACGCAGCATGGCCTGCCTGAACACCGCAGCCAATGGCAGCAACTGTGCCAGATGGAGCAGCAGGCGCAGGAGATGAACCTGCGTATCGGAAAACTGATTGAAATGCGCCTGGCTACCACCCGCCAGGCACTGAATGTCCTGATTCACGCCACCACCACGCAGGGCGGACTGTACGACCAGGCGGGGCAATCCGTCGCCGCGCACACCGGCAAACCGCTCACCGCCGCTTGATTCAACCTCCGCTGTAACGATCCGGCGCGATCGCCCGCATCAGTTCAGCCTCCAGCGGACACGGCTGGCCCGTGATCTGATCCGCCAGCGCCTCACCCAGCAAGCCCGCCCATACCATGCCACGCGAGGCATAGCCCGCCGCAACATACAGCCCGGCATGGCCGTCAACTGCACCCACAATCGGCAAGCGGTCCGGCAGGGTGGCGCGCAGCGAGGCCCGTCCGCTTAATGCGGCTTCTGTGTCCAGTCCATTCAAGGCAAGACACGCATTCGCGCCCGGCAGAATCGCTTCCAGCCGTTCCAGATTCAGCAAGTCGCTCGCCCTGCGCGGCGTGATGTCATCGTCATTGTTTTCATAGGTGGCGCCAATAACCGGCTGCCCCATGCCCGGTGCGATATAGCCTTCTCGCGCAATCACCCGGCGAATCTGCGGCAGACTGCCCGGCGGCAAGCGCGTGATTTGCCCGCGCACGATTTCCATTGGCCAGGCCGCATTCGCAACCAGATTCAGCGCGTCAAACGCATTCGCCAATACCACCGCATCGGCTTCGAGCACGACCCCGCCGTCATCGCCCAGCAGTTGCCAGCCATTTACCCCCGCCTGCACGCGCGCAACGGTGCAGCCGGTTCTCAGGGTAATGGCGGGTTGATCCAGCCAGGCCCGGCACAAGCTGCTGGGCTCCACCCAGCCTGCCGCCGGATAAAACATGCCGGGCGCATCCACCGGCCAGTTCGCCAGTTCACGCGCCTCATCCTGCTCTACCCAGCGCGCGTATTCGGCGGGCGGTTGCGTGTCGGCCAGCGCCTGCTGCTGCTTGAGCGCGACCTCCGCATCGCGGGCCAGATGCAAGACACCGCAGGACGACCATTCGAGCTTCCCGCCAAGCGCAGGCCACGCGCGCATCGCATGCAAAAATGCCGCCCGCGTGAAACGCGTCGAGCGGTTGTCATCCCGCGAAACCACCGGACGGAACACCGCTATCGGATTACCCGAAGCCGCCTGCGCCGGCGCATCGGCGCACTCCAGCACGGTGACGGCAATGCCGCGCTGCGCCAGCGCATGCGCCACGGCGGACCCCGCCACTCCGGCGCCGATGACCGCGACATGTCGCGGAGCGGATAACATCAATTGCTGCGAGCTGCCGGAAAAACGCGCGGTGAGGCTGTAGCGCTTGCTGCCATAGCCCATGCGCTTGTCGCACACGAAGCCCGCACGCTCCAGCCCCTGGCGCACTGCCACCGCCACCGTATAGGTTGCCACTCGCGCACCGGGTTTGGCCAACCGCGCCAGGGTGTAAAACCCTTTTGGCTGCCACATGTCGGCATTGCTGTCGGGATTGAACCCATCCAGATAAAACGCATCCACCCCAGCCCGCACCTGCGGCAGGCAATCACGCACGTCGCCCAGCATCAGCGTCAACTGCACCCGCCCGCCGTCGAGTGCAATGCGATGAAACCCCGGCATCAGCAGCGGCCAGTTGGCAATCAGCTCGCTGGACAGCGCGGCGAACTCGGGCCATTGCGCATGCAGGATCGCCAGATCTGCTGCCCGAAACGGATGCTTCTCGATGGACAGAAAATGCAGCCGCGCGGAGCGCGCCGGATCGTTGCGCCACGCCGCCCACGTCGTCAAAAAATTGAGTCCAGTGCCAAAACCGGTTTCCAGCACGACGAAACTTGCGTGCCCCTGCCACCTTCGGGGCAAACCGCACCCCTGCAAAAACACATGGCGCGCCTGGCCTGCGCCACCGTCGGCTGAATGGTAAACATCGCCGAACGCGACGGAATACGCCACGCCATCCTTGAATTCGAGTGCGGCGGGAACGATAGTTTTCAGCATGGGCGGATGGTACATTGGCCTGATTCCGTCCTGCTTCCCCGCCATGCTCAAACCCAAAACCCTGTTGCGTCTGGCCTTGACCCTGCTGATCGTTGCCGCACTCGGCTACGCAGGCTGGCATTTCACCCGGCCGCAGCCCCCCGAGGTCGAACTCGCCACCCTCGCGCGCGGCACGGTGGAGGCCACCGTGGTCAACACCCGCGCCGGCACGATCAAGGCCTGCCGCCGCGCCAAACTGGCTCCGGCGTCAGGCGGGCAGATCGTCAAGCTGTGGGCGAAGGAAGGTGAGCGCGTGGCGGCCGGGCAGCCGTTGCTCGAATTGTGGAACCGCGATTTGACCGCGCAGCGCGAACTGGCGACCCGCCAATTGAGCACCAGTGAAGCGCGCCACCGCGAAGCCTGCATCCTGGCTGACAATGCCAAACGCGATGCCGATCGCACGCAGAAACTTGCCGAGCGCGGTTTTGTCAGCCCGCAAAACAGCGAGAACGCGCGCGCCGAAGCCCGTTCGCGCCAGGCCAGTTGCGATGCCCTGGCCGCCGACGTCAAGCGTGCACAGGCGCAGATTCGCGTCACCGCAGCAGGGCTCGAACGCACCACGCTGACTGCGCCGTTCGCCGGCATCGTGGCAAAAGTCACCGGCGAAGTCGGCGAATACACCACGCCCTCGCCGCCCGGCATTCCGACCCCGCCCGCGGTCGACCTGATCGACGACAGCTGCCTGTATGTGAGCGCGCCCATGGACGAAGTCGATGCGCCCCGGCTCAAGCCTGGCCAGCCCGCGCGCATCACCCTCGACGCCCTGCCCGGCCAGTCGTTCGGCGGCCGCGTGCGGCGCATTGCACCGTATGTCACTGAAGTGGAAAAACAGGCGCGCACGGTCGATGTCGAAGTCGATTTCAACACGCCGCCCAAGCAGATTTTGCTGGTCGGCTACAGCGCCGATGTGGAAGCCATCATCGAGAGCCGCGCCGACGTGCTGCGCCTGCCGACCCAGGCAATCCGCCAGGACGGCAGCGTGCTGGTGCTGGGTGCAGATGAAAAACTGGAGTCGCGCACACTGAAAACCGGGCTCGCCAACTGGGCGTTCACCGAAATTCTCAGTGGCCTGAAAGCAGGCGACCGGGTGCTGCTGTCGTTCGATGACGAAAACGTGAAAGCCGGCGTCAAAGTCAAACCCAAAACTGCGCCATGATCCGCCTCACCTCGATCACCCGCGTGTTCCACATGGGCGACCAGGAAGTGCGCGCGCTCAACGACGTCAGCCTCGACATCGCCTCCGGCGAATACGTTTCCATCATGGGGCCATCGGGTTCCGGAAAATCCACCCTGCTCAACGTCATCGGCCTGCTCGACCGCCCCGACAGCGGACGCTACGAACTCGACGGCAGCGACGTCACCGCGCTCACGGAAACCGAACAGGCGCGCGTGCGGCGCGAAAAAATCGGCTTCGTGTTCCAGTCGTTTCATCTGGTGCCACGCCTGACTGCGGCGCAGAACATCGAGCTGCCGCTGATCCTGGAAGGCCTCGCGCCGGCCGAACGCAAGCAACGGGTCGACGCCGTATTGGATGCCTTCGACCTCACCGACCGCGCCACACACCGCCCGGCCGAACTCTCCGGCGGCCAGCGCCAGCGCGTCGCCATCGCCCGCGCCACCATCCTGCGCCCCACTGCGCTGCTGGCCGACGAACCCACCGGCAACCTCGACCACCGCATCGGGGCCGAAGTCATGGCGCTGCTGGAAGCGCTGCACCACAGCGGCACCACGCTGATCGTCGTCACCCACGACCGCGAACTCGGCGCGCGCGCGCATCGGCACATTGCGATGCGTGACGGTGAAATCGTCGGCGACGAAAAATGAAGCTGCGCGACACCCTCAGCCTCTCGCTGCACAGTATCGCCAGCACGCGCACGCGCTCGCTGCTGATCGTGCTGGCGATGGCGCTGGGGGTGGGCGCGGTGGTGGTGCTGACCGCACTGGGCGATGGCGCGCGGCGCTACGTGGTCGGCCAGTTCGCCTCGCTCGGCACCAACCTCGTCATCGTGCTGCCGGGGCGTGCCGAAACCAGCGGCGGCTTCGTCGGCGCGGCGCTCGGACAAACGCCGCGCGACCTCACACTGGACGATGCGCAGGCAGTCGGCCAACTGCCTGGTGTGCGCCGCTATGCGCCGCTCAACGTCGGCACCGCCGAGCTCGCGTCCGGTGGACGTCTGCGCGAAGTCACTATCCTCGGCAGCAACGCCGACCTGCTTCCGATCCGTCACATGGCGCTGTCGCACGGCAGTTTCAGCGGCGGCGCGGCGCAAATTGTCGTCGGCAGCGTGATCGCACGTGACTTCTTTCCCGACGGCGACGCCATCGGCCAGCGCGTGCGCCTCGGCGACCGCCGCTTCCGCATATCCGGCGTGCTGTCCAAGCAGGGCGAATCGATGGGCTTCAACACCGACGAGATCGTCATCGTGCCGGTGGACGACGCGCAGGCGCTGTTCAACACCGAAACCCTGTTCCGCATCCTGGTCGAGGCCAACAGCCGCGCCGCCATCGAGCCACTCAAGCAGGCGATGACGCAGGTGCTGAAACAGCGCCATGACGGCGAAGAGGACGTCACGGTCATCACCCAGGATGCCGTACTCGCCACCTTCGACCGCATCCTTTCCGCGCTGACGCTGGCGGTCGCGGGCATCGCCGCGATCAGCCTGGCCGTCGCGGGCATTCTGGTGATGAACGTGATGCTGGTGGCAGTGACGCAGCGCACGTCGGAAATCGGTTTATTGAAAGCCATCGGCGCGCCCGCGGCCGACATCCGCCGCCTGTTCCTGGCCGAAGCACTGTGGCTGTCGCTGGCAGGCGGCGCGCTGGGTTTCGCGCTGGGCCATCTCGGCAGCTGGGCGATCCGTCTCGCCTACCCCACCCTGCCCGCCTGGCCACCGACCTGGGCCAGCGTCGCCGGCATCGCCACCGCATTGATCACCGGCATCGTCGCCAGCCTGCTGCCTGCCGCGCGCGCGGCCAGGCTCGATCCGGTGCGGGCGTTGAGCGGAAAATGACGCTCCTCGACGCCCTCCGCTACGCCCGCACCGCGCTCACCGCGCACCCGCTGCGCACGCTGCTGTCGATGTCGGGCATCGCAATCGGCATCACCGCCGTAATTCTGCTCACCGCCATCGGCGACGGCATTCATCGCTTCGTACTGGCCGAGTTCACCCAGTTCGGCACCAACATCATCAACATCAGTCCAGGCAAGACCAGCACCCACGGCGGCTCGGTCGGCGCCATCGGCAGTGCGCGACTGCTCACGGTGGAAGACGCACTGGCGCTGAAAACGTCGCGCTATGCGCAGTACACCAACGCCGGGGTAATGGGCAACGCGGAAATCCGCGCCCACGGCCGCAGCCGGCGCGTCACGGTCTACGGCGAAGGACCGGACTTTTCGCGCGCATTCAACATGCGGGTGGCGGTCGGCCAGTTCCTGCCGGCCGACGATCCGCGCAACCCGCGCGCCTATGCGGTGCTGGGGTCGAAAGTGCGCACGGAGCTGTTCGGCAGCGCCAACCCGCTCGGCGCCACCCTGCAAGTCGGCACATCGCGCTTTAGGGTGATCGGCGTCATGGAACCCAAGGGGCAGGTGCTCGGCTTCGACCTCGACGACACCGTCTACATCCCCACTGCGCGCGCGCTCGAAGTCTTCAACCGCGAAGGCGTGATGGAAATCCACATCGCCTACCGTCCCGGCGCACCGCTCGACGCCGTGGTCGCCGACGCCAAACGCATTCTGGTCGCCCGCCACGGCCGCGAGGACTTCACCGTAACGCCGCAGCAGCAAATGCTCGAGACCCTCGGCACCGTGCTCGATGTGCTCACCTTCGCCGTCGCCGCGCTCGGCGGCATCTCCTTGCTGGTCGGCGCGGTCGGCATGGTCACGCTGATGCACATCGCGGTGGCTGAGCGCGTCACCGAGATCGGCCTGCTCACCGCACTCGGCACCACGCGAGCGCAGATCCGCACCCTGTTCCTGATGGAATCCACCCTGCTGTCCACCCTCGGCGGGCTCGGCGGACTGGCGCTCGGCGCAGGTCTCGCCTGGCTGCTGAAAACCGCCGTCAGCGGTCTGCCGGTGAACATTCCCTGGGAATATGCGATTGGCGCGCTGGTGGCATCGGTGCTGATTGGATTGGCGGCGGGCGTCGTGCCGGCGTTGCGCGCGGCGCGGTTGAATCCGGTGGAGGCGTTGCGAGCGGAGTGACGGACTGTATCAAAGATGCCAACCTCACCAGTAAGCGAGTAGGTTGGGCTGAATGAAATGAACCCCTAACGTGTCTCTATTTGTTGGGCTTGTCAGCCCAACCTACGCGAGCTTGGCTTTGACGTAAACCATCAGTAACCAGTTGGCACAGGCGCAATAACTGAAGGGCATTGCGAATGTCACCAAAGCACGCAAGTCAATCCGTCACCACCGCCCTGGTTTTGACTTTATCCCCTTTCAGCCCCGCCGGAAATTGAGTCTGCCGGGTGGATCAGCGGCAAAGGTGTCTGAAGCCCCGCTCACAAAAATTAATCAGCATTACAAAAGCGGGGCAAGTTCTTTGACGCCTACCCGGCAGGCTCGATTTCCGGGAATTCGGGGATGTCGGGGTCGCCTTCTTTTGGTTACTTTTCTTGGCGAGACAAGAAAAGTGACTAGCCGCCGGGCTACCCCCGGCCAACCACACTCAGCTAACCACGCGGCACCACTTCGCGTTCACTCTCCCCCTGCAACCTCAAGGGAGGGGGTATTCAAACTCCCCGCCGCAAAAAAACGCGCCACCACCTCCAGCTTGCGCGTCCGCGTCATCGCCGGCAGCGCGTTCAGCAGCAACTTGCCATAGGGCTTATCCGCCAGCCGGGTATCGCAAATCATCAGCACGCCGCGGTCGGTCTCGGTGCGAATCAAACGCCCTGCGCCTTGCTTCAAGCTGATCGCGGCGTGCGGCAACTGGTAATCCATGAAGGGTTTGCCGCCGTTCTTTTCAGCCTGGGCAATGCGTGCGGCGACGACGGGGTCGTCGGGCGGCTGAAACGGCAGCTTGTCGATGATGACGACCGACAGCACCTCTCCCGGCATGTCGACGCCTTCCCAAAAGCTCTGGCTACCCAGCAGCACGGCGTTGCCAGCCTTCTGAAACCGCGCGAGGAGCTCGTTCTTCGGTGCGTCGCCCTGTACCAGCAAGGGATAGTCCCAGCCGCGTTGCTTGAACGCTTCGGTCAACAAGCCGCGTGCCTTTTCCAACGCGCGCAGGCTGGTGAACAGGATAAAGGCGCGCCCGCGACTGATTTCCAGCACCGGCAAGGCGGCCGCGACCACGGCATCGGTGAACTCGGGGGTGTTAGGTGCGGGCAAGCCTTGCGGCACATACAGCACGCCTTGGCGCGGGTAGTCGAAGGGGCTGTCGACGCACAGGGTTTCGGCCTGCTCGATGCCAAGCCGGGTTTTGAGGTGGGTGAAATCGCCGCCGACGGCAAGCGTGGCGGAGGTCAAGATCCACGCCTGCGCGCGCTCGGTGAGCTTGGCGCCGAACATGGCCCCAACGGACAAGGGCGTGGCGTGCAGCAGCAGCGAACCCAGTGTGGTTTCGAGCCAGCGCACGCGGGGATTGGCGGGGTCATCATCACGCTGCCAGCTGGCCAGGGTGGCCTGCACGCCCTGCGCGCGCTCGAAGCAGTTTTTCAGATCGGCATCGCGTTCGGCCTGGGTTTCCAGCAGCTTGGCCATTTCATCCAGGGAGGCCGTCAGCGCTTTCAATGTATCCGGCCATTTGTCGTAGCGCGTCAGTTCGGCCACCGTGGCCTTGACCGGGTTTTGCGGAAACGCCAGCCGCAGGTCGCGCGCTGCCTTGCCCAGATCTTCTGCGGCGCGGCGCAGTGCCGGAAAATCGCCCGCCTTGACTGCCGCCAGGCGCTTGGTATCACCCGCCAGATCAAGCAATTGCGCCACCGACAGGGTTTCGCCAAAAAACTGCGCAGCGGTTTCGGCCAGCTGATGCGCTTCGTCGAGGATCACGGTGTTGCAGGCGGGCAGAAGCTCTGCCACCCCTTCATCTTTCAGCCACAGGTCGGCAAAAAACAGATGGTGATTGACCACCACCACCTCAGCCTCCATCGCGGCCTTGCGCGCGGCCATCACAAAGCAATCCTTGTAATGGTCGCATTCGCTGCCGAGGCAGGTGTCGCGGCTGGAAATGGCATAAAACCAGGCGGTGGCGTCTTCCGGGATGCCTTCGGCTTCGGCGCGATCGCCGCTGCTGCTGGTCTCGGCAAAGCGGGCGATTTTTTGCAGCCACGCTGCATCGTCGCGGTTGGCAAAGCGGCCGTCGCTCAAATTGCGTTGCAGATGATGGTGGCAGACGTAGTTGGCGCGGCCTTTGAGTAGCGCGACCTTGACCGGCGACTTCAGGGCGCGGCGTGCCGCAGGCAAATCGCGATGGAACAGCTGGTCCTGCAAGGCCTTGGTGCCGGTGGAAATCACCACTTTGCCGCCCGACAGCAAGGCGGGAATCAGGTACGCCAGGGTTTTTCCGGTGCCGGTGCCGGCTTCGGCCAGCAAAACGCCACGGTTCGCAATCGCCTGTTCGACCGCCTCAGCCATGGCCAATTGCTGCGGACGCGAACGCCAGCCGGGCAGAACCGTGGCGCACGCGCCATCAGGGGAAAAAATACGATTGAGATCAGACATCCGGGCCAGACATTTCTACGCCAAATTTCGGGCTGGAGTGTAACACCCGCCCAAACGGGCTTGGCAGCGATGAAACATGCCTATAGAAATTAGGGATTTTTACCGTAATCTGCGGAGTAGGCTTTTAATTCAGACTCATCCAAACATGCGCATCACGTGGATTTCCTTGCTGTTATGGCTTTTTCCAGTTATGGCTCAAGCGTCAATCATCGATCTCGACATGCGGCCTGGAATCCGCGCCAGCGCCGAATACCTGGTCGGTGACCGCAGCAAACCAGCGGTGCTCCTGTTGCATGGCTTTTTGCAAACCCGCGAGTTCCGCACCGTGGCAACGATGGGGAACAGCCTGCACGATGCAGGCTATACGGTTTTATTGCCCACGCTCAGCCTGAACATCCCCAACCGAAGGCAAAGCCTGGCCTGCGAAGCCATCCACCATCACAGCATGGAAGAGGACATCGCTGAAATCAGACGTTGGGTAGCCTGGCTCAAATCGCGGGGTCATCAGCGTATCGTGTTGTTTGGTCACAGCTTTGGCAGCCTGCAACTGCTGGCTTACCTGAACGCCCACCCCGATCCAGCAGTCAAGGCCTATGTCGGAACCTCGCTGATCGAAACCCGAATTGCCTCCACCTCGCGCCACGCCCTCATCGCCCAGTTGAAAGACCGGATACAACGCAAGCAAACCACCCTGGTCACCCAAAACGTTTCGCTCTGCAGCAGGTACACCGCCCCTCCTGAAGATCTGCTGTCGTATGTCGTGTGGGACCAGACGCGCACCCTAAACGCCGTGAAAGCCGTCCCCGTCCGCATGCAGCTCATCATGGGCGATGCCGACCAGATGATCGGCCGCACCTGGGTCAAGGCATTGCAGCAGGTCCGGGCACCCATGATCAACGTGAAAGGTGCCAACCATTTCATGGATGCCGAACATGAGTTCGACCTGATCGATCACACCCTCGGTTTCCTGAAGACGCTTCCCTCCTCGCCATGAAGTGGCCCACCTCGGTTCCGATCCGGCAAGTCGCGCTAATTTTCATCAGTAGCGTGCTGGTGCTGATGAGCCTGATTGGCGGATTTGCGCTCCATGAAATGCGGGACATTTCAAGCAACCTGACGCAATCCAGCGAGGCTGCGGCCAAGGCTGAACTCACCACTGCCGTCGAAAAACAGTCGAGCCGAATCAAAAACCAGGCTGATCTCCTGGCACGCTGGGATGAAACCCGGCAACAGCTGGTCGTGCCCGAGTACTACGTCTATTGGCGAGACCAGCGGGTGTATGAAAGCGGCATGCTCAGCCGTAATGCGCATATCGCCCTATACGATCAATCGGACACCATCCTGTCCTCCCGCACGACGAAAAGTGGCTTGCCCGTCAAACTGCCAGCCGGTGTCTCACCCCATTTCCCCACCAGCTGGCTGCGCAACGAGGCCGGCGTCATTGTTTTATATTACGCATTCCCCGTTTATAGCGATGGCAGGAGGCTGGCGCTGATCGGCCACGGATTGATTCGCCTGAATTACATGGCGGAGCTCTTGAACCAGAACAGTTTCCGCTTCACCGACCCGGCCAGCATCAAGCTGGCGCTAAAACCCGGGGCAAGCTTGCCCACAGACGATCTCGTCGAAAACATCAGCCTGGATGCTCGCCCCAACCCCGAACAAATCCGCTTCCAGAACGTGTTCTCACGCGCGCTGCTCGCGCTGCTGGTTTTGCTGGTCGTGACGGCGTTGCTGGGTTTTGTCGCGCACAACCGGCTTCTGGTGCGTCCGCTGCGAAAACTGTCGGAGGACATTGACGCCATGCGTCAGGGCCGGTTCGACCCCACGCCCGACCAGACCAGCCAGATCCAAGTCAGTGAGCTGGAAAACATCCGTCGTTCCCTGTTTGACTACCAACTGCAGTTACGCGAACTGCATGGCTCGATGGAACACCAGAACCGTGAATTTCGCTCGCAGGCGCGCCACGATGTGCTGACGGACTGTTATAACCGGCGCGCCTACGAAGAGGACTGGTCGCGTTTTCGCGAGGAAATCAAGACCGTGCCGCAGGGCGTGGCATTTTTGCTGTTTGACTGCGACCGCTTCAAGAGCATCAACGACACCTACGGTCACGAAAAAGGCGACCGTGTGCTGACGCTCATAGCCGATGCGCTGGTCACGGCGCTGCGTGCCAACGACCGGCTGTACCGCCTTGGCGGGGATGAGTTTGCCGCCATTCTGTTGCGCACCACGCCGGCCCAGGCCCGACAGATTGCACAACGCTGCCAGAGCCTGCTCGACGCCAAGAAATTCAGCGATCTGGGGATCAACGAGCCCATCAGCATCAGCATCGGTATTGCCTTTTGCGGGGCCGACCAGACTGAACACATCGACGAGCTGCCCAAACAGGCCGATATCGCCATGTATACCGCCAAGCAACCCGGGCGCAATCGGGTGGCCTTGTTTGGCGACGATGTGGAACGCGCCTCGCAAACCCTGGTGGCCAGCCGCGAAACCAGTGCCGTGTTCCGGGCTCTGGCCACGCCCGGCATGATCGAAATGCATTACCAGCCCATCCACGGCCTGCCCGGCCTCGAGATCAAATACTACGAAGCCCTGGCGCGCATTCGCCACCACGACACCCTCATCATGCCAAATGAGTTTCTGCCGGTCGTCAGTAGCCGTCGCCTGGAAACGGGCTTTGATCTTGCCGTGCTGCAACAGGTCGATCTCGACCTGTCGTCCAAAAAGCTGCAGCCCGGGATAGGCGTGGCCATCAATCTGACCGCACAAAGCATTTCGCAGCCAGAAATCGTGTCGTATCTGCTGGAACTGTCACGCCACAACACCCGCCATCCCCTGATGATCGAGATTGCAGAAACCTCGCTGATCACCCAGGTGGCCGAAGCCACCACTTATCTGGACTTGCTGCGTACCGCGCAATACCGCATCGCGATGGACGACTTCGGAACAGGCCATTCGCCGTTGCGTTACCTGGCAGACTTGCCGGTAGATGTGATCAAGTTTGATATTTCACTGATACGCAAGCTGGAAGAGAACAACCGTGCCTCACAAGTCGTGACGGACTTTGCAAGCATGATGATCAGCGCGGGATATTCGTTGACCGCAGAAGGCGTTGAAACCGAGACGGCACTGCGCAAGGTTGAAAGCCTGGGCTTCGCTCACGTTCAGGGATTCCTGCTGGAACGCCCCCTGCCCCTCGACCAGCTGGTCATCCTGGCTAACGACGACAAGCACGGCACCTGAGCTCAGGTCTTCAGTGCTTGCCCGAACGCCAGATGGAAAACAGAATCCACAGGCTATTGAAAAACGCGATCAGAAATCCCAACAGGCCGAAAAACGGCAGACCCAATAGCTGAGGGCCGCCCTGCACGGTCATGATGATGCTCGAGCCCACCACCAGAGAGGCGGTCAGAATGCCCATGGTCAACCGGTTGCTGGCGCGGTCAAGCTGCTGCCCAAAGCTGTCCAGCCGTTTCAGGTCAAGATCAATCTTGACCCGTCCCCGCCGCATGTCCCGCAGTAGTGTGCGCAGATCGCGCGGCACATCGGCCAGCACTTCGAGCGTCTCACGCAGGCTTTTACGCCCGCGTGCCAGCAACGCCTGCGGGGTGAAGCGCTGATGGATGATGCGTTCCACAAACGGCGTCACATGATCGATCATGTGGAACTCGGGATCGAGTTGCTGCCCCAGTCCTTCGAGCGTGATCAGGGTCTTGAACAGCAGGGTCAGGTCGGACGGTAGCGCCAGATTGTTTTCACGCATCAGCGCGGTGATGTCATTCAGCAACGCGCCGACTTGCACATCCTTGAGCTGGAGGTCGTCATAGCTTTGCATCAGTTCGGCAACGTCGTAAGCCAGGCGGTCTTCATCCAGAATCGAATCACCGCTCCAGTCGACCAGCACCTGTAGCAGCGCCTGCTCGTCCTTGGCTGTCAGGGCGTGCAGCAGATCGACAATCTGGTTGCGACGGACATGGGTCAGCATGCCCACCATGCCGAAATCGATCATGCCGATTCGGTTGTCGGGCAGGAACAGCATGTTGCCGGGATGCGGATCGGCATGAAAATAACCATGCTCAAGCACCATCCGCAACACCAGGTCGGCACCGCGTGCGGCCAGCAGCTTGGGATCCAAACCCGCTGCGCGCAGGGTGTCCGGCGCCACGCCCGATATGCCGATGATTTCTTCCTGCACATTGACCCGGCTGTTGCTGAACGCCCAGAAAACCCTGGGGATTTTGACCAGCGGCTCATCGGCGAAATGGCGCGCGAACTGGTCGATATTGCGCGCCTCTTTCGCCAGGTCGAGCTCGCGATTCAACGAGCGGCCAAACTGCGCGACGATATGAATCGGATCGTAACGCCGGGAATCCGGCATTTCGCTGTCCAGCAACCGGGCGACATGTTCGAGAATGCGCAGATCCGCCTTGATCACATTCTCGATGCCGGGACGGCGGATTTTGACGACAACCGGCGTGCCATCCTTGAGGGTGGCACGATATACCTGCGCAATGGAGGCGGCAGCCAGCGGGATCGGATCAAACGAGGCAAACACTTCGCCAGGCTCACCCTTGATCGCCACGACCAGATCCGCATGCAGCGCTTCGTAGGGAACGGCCGGTACCTGGCTGTGCAGTTTTTCGAATTCAGCGATCCAGTGCGGCGGAAACATGTCAACCCGCGTGGCCAGCAACTGTCCCAGTTTGACAAAAGTCGGGCCTAGCTCTTCCAGCGCTCGGCGAATGCGCACCGGCGCGTCAAGCTGGCTGATTTCATTGCTGCTGTGCCAATGCAGGATCCGTCCAGCACGCTCCAGCACGCCGCTGATACCCAGCACGCGCACCAAATCGCCCCAGCCATAACGAATCATCACCGAGGCGATTTCATGCAATCGCGGCAGGTCGCGCACGACCGAAATGGTTTCCCAGAGCATTGGAATTAATTAGTGGAGTCGGTCATGACCCGGAGTGTAGCCGACAGCGTTTCGGCTGTCGGCCAGGCAGCGACCGGTTTGAATCGGCAACAGTTGAATCAGGAACGCAGACGATCGCTTTGCCGCTTGAGCGAATCCGACACGGCTTCCAGCACGCCGCTGGCCACCTTGGACAAACGGTCTGTTGCCGTACTGGCTGTCTCGCTCAGCCCTGCACGCCCTGCCTCACCACTGCTTTTCAGGCCGTTCACCATCTGCTGCATGGCTTCGCGCACCTGTTCGCCGGTGCGGGTGCCGCTATGCTTCAGGTGATCGCTCAAGTACTCCAGTTCTTCCTTGAGTTTTCCACCCGACTGTTTGGCGGTCTGCTTCAACGCGTCGACAAACTGTTCTTCCAGGTCACGCAGCTGTTCCAGCCTGGCCTTGAGCTCCTCGTCCTTAAAAGTCTTTCCCTGGCTGACGGCCTCACGCAAGGTGTAGGAAACGTTTTGTGCCGCGCTGCCAACCGCCTCGTCCAGCCCGGACACAGCCTGTTTGAGGCCTTCCTTCATTTCACCCCCGCGCGCAGAAAGCCCGCTGCCCACGCCCGAACTGATCGCACCGACAATGGCGCGCAGCTCACTCAGCGTCAAGCGCCGGTCGCGCAGCGCGCGCGCCGTCAGCTCCCGTACCCGTTCGTGCAAATCGGGCGTGGCAGCGGCCGCCTCCGCTTCGTCATGCCATTGCGCAAGCTGGGTGTTATCCGGGATACTGCTTTCGTCTGGTGTCGATGGGTTATTCATGATGCGATCCTCAAGGGTTAATCGGTTTGGCAGTCTGGCCAGCCGGGATTCAAGATTCATCCCATTTGTCCGTTGCCCCTCATCAATATAGAGCAGATTGGTATTCGATGAAGCCCGTCACCTTGTTATTGGCACTGTTGCTGACGTCTGCTGCCCAGGCCGGCGCACCACCCGAAGACATTCCCATGTACGCCGTCAGCCTGGTAGGCAGCCCGTATCGCATGGGGGGCACCTCGCCGGAAACCGGGCTCGACTGCAGCGGCTTCGTTGGCCATGTATTCAAGCAGACGCTCGGCGTACTGCTGCCGCGCACCAGCGTGGCGATCAGCAAGGCCACCCAAATCCTCACCCAGCCCGAGCTCCAGCCGGGCGACCTGGTGTTCTTCAACACCATGCGCAGCGCCTTTTCCCATGTCGGCATTTATCTGGGCGACAACCGATTTGTCCATGCTGCAAGCAGCCGGACCGGCAAGGTCATGGTCTCCAGCCTGAACGACCATTATTGGCGCGACCGCTTCGACGGCGCACGTCGCATCCCGGCTGAAACAGGGGTCGCACCCGCCGATGCGGCCGAATGATGCCTTCCCCGCTACCTTGCCCCATTAGCCGCAGGACGGGCGCAGCGCCGTGTCACCAAGTCGCCTTTCGCCTGATGTAGGATGAACCCACCCCCCACCCACCCGAGGACAGCCCGCTAAAACCATGCCGAGAAAAGCCCCCGCCAAGACCAAGCTGTTCGTGTTGGACACCAACGTGCTGATGCACGACCCGACCAGCCTGTTCCGCTTTGAAGAGCACGACATCTACGTGCCGATCGCCACGCTGGAGGAACTCGACCAGCACAAGAAAGGCATGACCGAGGTTTCGCGCAACGCGCGCCAGGCCAGCCGTTTCCTCGACGAAATGGTGAGCAAGATCGACACCATCGAGGAAGGCGTGCCGATTGCGCCGCACAGCCATGGCGCCGCCACCGGCAAGCTGTTCTTGCAGACCCAGGCGATCACTGGCGACATCCCGCTGTCCCTGCCCACCAGCAAGGTCGACAACCAGATTCTCGGCGTGGTGCTGTTCCTGTCGCGGCATTTCCCCAAGCGGCAGGTCATCCTGGTGTCGAAAGACATCAACATGCGGATCAAGGCGCGCACCCTGGGATTGCCCGCCGAGGACTACTCCAACGACAAGGTGCTGGAAGACACCGACCTGCTGTATCCCGGCGTGCTCGAACTGCCCGCCAGTTTCTGGGATACCCACGGCAAGGGCATGGAATCCTGGCAGGCGGCCGGCCACACCTACTACCGCCTCAAAGGGCCGCTGGCGGCAGATTTTCTGCCCAACGAATTCGTCTATCAGGAAGGCCCCAATCCGCTTTACGCCAAGGTGCTCAAGGTCGAAGGCAAGCAGGCCGAACTGGTCACGATCAAGGACTACAGCCACCAAAAGAACAACGTATGGGGCATCACCGCACGCAACCGCGAGCAGAATTTTGCGCTCAACGTGTTGATGGATCCCGAGATCGATTTCGTCTCCCTGCTCGGCCAGGCCGGTACCGGAAAAACCCTGCTGACCCTGGCTGCCGCACTGGCCCAAGTGCTCGACAAAAAAACCTACACCGAGATCATCATGACCCGCGTCACCGTACCGGTGGGCGAAGACATCGGTTTTCTGCCGGGCACCGAAGAGGAAAAGATGACGCCGTGGATGGGCGCGCTGGAAGACAACCTCGACGTGCTGAACAAGACCGACGACGAAGCCGGCGACTGGGGCCGTGCGGCGACGCAGGACCTGATCCGTTCGCGCATCAAGGTCAAGTCGCTCAACTTCATGCGCGGGCGCACCTTCCTCAACAAGTTCCTGATCATCGACGAGGCGCAGAACCTGACGCCCAAGCA
>JAHJRA010000038.1:0-30493 GCA_018831045.1 Gammaproteobacteria bacterium
CCTGCGCGACGGCCACCAGTCGCTCATCGCCACCCGCATGCGCACCGAAGACATGCTGCCGATCTGCAGCAAGCTCGACCAGGTCGGCTTCTGGTCGCTGGAAGCCTGGGGCGGCGCCACCTTCGACGCCTGCGTGCGTTTTCTGCGCGAAGACCCATGGCAGCGCCTGCGCCAGCTGAGAAAAGCTCTGCCGAACACGCGCATCCAGATGTTGCTGCGCGGACAGAACCTGCTCGGCTACCGCAATTATTCCGATGACGTAGTACGCGCCTTTGTGCAAAAGTCGGCCGACAACGGCGTCGACGTGTTCCGCATTTTTGATGCGATGAACGATCTGCGTAATCTTCAAGTGTCGGTCGAAGCCGTCAAAGCCGCGGGCAAGCACGCCGAAGGCACCGTCTGTTACACCACCAGTCCGGTACACAACATCCCGCACTTTGTCGAACTCGCCAAGGGGTTGGCCGAAATGGGTTGCGACACCATTGCAATCAAGGACATGGCGGGGTTGCTCACGCCCTACACCGCGTTTGAGCTGGTGGGTGCGATCCGCACCGCAACCAATCTTCCCGTGCATACCCACAGCCACGCCACGTCAGGTCTGGCGCACATGACCCATCTGAAAGCGATCGAGGCCGGCGCAACGATCATCGACACCTGCGTCGGCGCATTTGCCGAAGGCGCCAGCCACCCCACCACGCAAAGTCTGGTCGCAGCGCTGGCAGGAACGGAATACGACACCGGGCTATCGCTGCCGCTGATCGAGGAAATCTCCGCCTACTTCAAGGAAACGCGCAAGAAATACTGGCAATACGAATCGGCCTTCACCGGCACCGACACCCGCGTGCTGATCAACCAGGTACCGGGCGGCATGATTTCCAACCTCGCCAATCAACTCAAGGAACAAGGCGCGCTCGACAAGATGGATGCGGTGCTCGAGGAAATTCCGCGGGTACGCGAAGACCTCGGCTATCCACCGCTGGTTACCCCCACCTCGCAAATTGTCGGCACCCAGGCCGCGCTGAACGTGATGACCGGTGCACGCTACAAGTCGGTGACCAACGAAGTGAAGCTCTACCTGCAGGGCCGTTACGGCCGCGCACCGGGTCACATCAATGAGGAAGTGCGGAAAATCGCCATCGGCGACCTCGACGTCACCACCTGCCGCCCTGCCGACTTGCTGGGCGACGAGCTCGACAAGCTGCGCGGCGAAATCGAGGGGCTGGCCAAGTCCGACGAGGACGTGCTGACCTACGCCATGTTCCCTGAAATCGGCAAGACCTGGCTGCAGGAACGCGCCGCCGGCAGCCTCAAGCCCGAGCCGCTGCTGCCACCGCCAGATGCGTCGCAGCAGGACAGCGCGCCGCGCTATGCGGCCGATGAATTCAAGATTACGCTGCACGGCGAGACTTACCATATCAAGCTGTCGGGCAGTGGCCGCAGCGATGCCACCCAGCGTCCCTATTTTGTGGCGATCGATGGCGTCACCGAAGAGGTGCTGGTTGAACCGCTGAACGAAGTCGCCGTTGCATCCAACGGCGACAGCGCACCGCGCAAGGGCAAGGCCGCAGCATCGGCAGCGCCCGGCCAGAAACCGCGCCCGACCCATCCCGGTCACGTCACCGCCGCCATGCCCGGCACCATCGTCGACGTGCTGGTCAGCATCGGGCAGGTGGTCAAGGCCGGTGATGGCGTGCTGGTGATCGAGGCAATGAAGATGGAAAACGAAGTGCAGGCGCCCATCGCCGGCGTCGTCATCAGCATCTTCGCCCAAAAAGGCGATGCGGTGACGCCCGACATGGCACTGGTCGAGATTCAGCCCGAATGACGCTCGTCCTTGCTTCGACCTCGCGCTACCGGCGCGAGCTGCTGTCGCGCCTGGGCATCCCGTTTGAAGTGCTGTCGCCCAACGTCGACGAAACCCCGTTGCCGGACGAAACGCCCTCGGCCACCGCCTTGCGGCTGTCGGTGCTGAAAGCGCAGGCCGCTGCGACGAACCACTCTGACGCGCTCATCATCGGCTCCGACCAGGTGTTGATGCTCGATTCCGAACAACTCGGCAAGCCCGGCAACTTTGACAACGCCTTCGCCCAGCTGAAAAAAATGCAGGGCCGTGCCATGGTGTTCCACACCGCGCTGACTTTGCTCAACAGCAAAACCGGCCACACCCAGACGCGCGACGTGCCGACCGTGGTCCACATCCGCCCGCTCACCGACGCGCAGATCACCGCCTACCTCGAAAAGGAAACGCCCTACGACTGTGCCGGTTCGGCCAAAAGCGAAGCGCTCGGTATCGCCCTGATGACGCGCATGGACAGTCCCGATCCCACCGCACTGATCGGCCTGCCGCTGATGGCGCTGACCGAGATGCTCGCCAACGAAGGCCTTGATGTCCTGACCTGGAAAGCGGCAGGCTGACATGGCCAGCCTCTACCTGATCCCGGTTCCGCTGGGCCCGGTCGATCCGCACAGCTGCCTGCCGCCGGATACTCTCACCGTCGCCCGCCGCCTCGAGTACTACGTCGTCGAACGCGCCAAAACCGCGCGCGCGCATCTCAAGGCCATGGGGCACCCGCAGCCGATTCAGGCGCTGCATATCGAAGAGCTCAACGAGCACACCCCCGCCGCCTTGATACCCGCGCTGCTGGCGCCGCTCAAGGCCGGGCACGATGTCGGCCTGCTGTCCGAGGCCGGCTGCCCTGCGGTCGCCGACCCCGGCGCGGCACTCGTCCTCGCCGCGCATCGTGAAGGCATCCCGGTCGTACCGCTGATCGGCCCGTCGTCGATCCTGCTGGCGCTGATGGCCTCGGGGCTGGGCGGCCAGCGCTTCGCCTTCCACGGCTACCTGCCCGCCAAGGAACCGGAGCGCAGCCAGGCCATCCGCACGCTCGAACAGACCGCCCGCCGCGACCGCGCCACCCAACTTTTCATCGAAACGCCTTATCGCAGCGCAGCCCTGCTGGAAGCCCTGGCGCAAACGCTCGCGCCCACCACTCTCATCAGCGTGGGTGCGGATCTGAGCCTGCCCAGCCAGTGGATTCAAACCCGCAGCGCAAAAAACTGGCGCGGGCAAACCGATGCGGCCAAAGACCGTCTGGCCGTCTTCGGCATCGGACTATAAGTTGAAATTGAACTGCGCTTGATCGAGACAGTCATTGAACAAACCTGCCGCATTTTGATACCGTGCCCACCCCGGCTGATTGGACGCAACATGAATTTTTGCAGTGAATGCGGTAGCACCGTCTTGTTGCGTGTACCCGACGGCGATCACCTGCCACGCCATATTTGCCCCGGTTGCGGCACGATCCATTATCAGAATCCCAAAATGGTCGTGGGTTGCATTCCGGAATGGGAGGACAAGGTATTGTTATGCCGCCGCGCCATCGAACCCAAATACGGCTTGTGGACGCTACCTGCCGGCTTTATGGAGAACGGCGAAACCACGCTCGAAGGCGCCGCGCGCGAGACCTGGGAAGAAGCCGGCGCCCGCATCGAGGTGAGCGGTCTGTATACCTTGTACAACCTGCCGCACATCAATCAGGTGTATCTCATGTTTCGCGCCCGGCTGCTCGATCTGGACTTCAAGTCAGGCATCGAATCCCTGGAAACCCGGCTCTTCACTGAAGCCGAAATCCCCTGGGATGAAATCGCCTTCCGCACCGTGCGTGCCACGCTGGAGCAATATTTCGACGACCGCCGCAACGGCACATTCAACTTCCATTTCGGCGACATCCGCTCACGCTAAGCCCCACATCAATCCGGTTATCAGGGCGGCTCAGGCCGCTACTGCAAGCTCCTGTTCGCGCCCCACCACATCCATGCTCACGCGCAGCCATCCTTCATGGCTTTCCTGCACCTCGCCCAGGCACAGGCGATAGACCGCATCGTCCTCACGCAACATCAGCGACGCGCCCAGTTTGTAATGACTCTGCGGAACCAGCAGATTGCTCACGCTCTGTTCGGTATGCGTCATCGGCAAGTACACCGCCCAGACTTTTTCCGGTGCTGCGTCAGCACCCGGCTCATCAAAATAAATTTCCACCCGTTTTGGATGACGCGACAACCGCTGCGCCCCGACCAGATTCTGGCCGTCTTCTTCACGGTTCCAGCGTGTCGCCAGCAATTGCCAGACGTTTTCCGCAGGATCCCAGCTCACCGCCACCAAACGGCCATGCGGCAGCACCTGATCCTCCGGCAATGCAAATCCCAAACCATCCGTACTTTCGTCACGCAGCATCCAGGGTTCAAGCACCGGGCTACTTTTGGCCGCAGCGGGACCCAGCAGCGCTGACAGAATATTGGCCATCCCGGCTGCCACCCACACCCGGCCGAAACGGTGCGTACGTTGGCGGTTGCGGCGAATGCCGCCCCGTTCGATCAAGCTTGCGACCTGGCGCGTAAAAAACTGATCGGACTCGGCATCCGGGCTGGAATCAAGCGTCTTCAGATATTCAATCAAGGGGCGCAAGGCAAAGTAGCGCAGACGACGCCCCTGTCCCCACCCGTTCTCCGCCACATAGGCTCCTTCGTCCTGAGACAAATCCACCATATGGGTATGCACGCCCTGCTGCGGCACTTTTTCCGGCAAGGCCAGACTGGCATAGCCTTCAAAGATCTGCGCAATGGCCTCAATTTCCTGGGCACGGTAGCCCACCGGCTGCACCAGCCCCATCAGCATGGCCAGCGAATATTCGCGTGCGCAATGGGTGGCGCGCGAATTGAAAATCACCTCATCCCGCGCCAGACCGTCGCGCTCGACCAGACGGTAAATCTTGTGCAGACGGCACCATCCGGACGCCGCCGGGTTGCGCGCCTGATGGTAATCCCAGCGCATCACCAGCCCTGCGTAGCGCAACGCACGAACCGCCATGTCGGCCACATGCGGCTTGAGTTCCGCGCTATGCGGCCCCCGATAAGCCTGCTTCAGCATCCCCAGCCAGGCGTCCGCCTGCAGTGACCAGAACACCCAGGTCTCGCGCCACAAGGCCTGCCGCGCCAGGCGAAACGTCGCCTGATTCCGCACATACTGATCCACCACGCGAGACTGCAGCGGCAAGCCAGCTGCTTCCAGTTTCAACAAGGCCTGCATGCGCCCAAGCGTCGCCACCTCGTTCTCTGCATTAAAACGCTCCATCCCCTCGACCAGCGCATGGTGCGCGTCGTAATCCGAATCGGACGGCAGTGCTTTCAACCATTTGTCGACTGCCTTCACCGAGGCAAAAGGCGATCCCGTTTCCACATTTCTGCGACGGGCAATGTTGCCAAGCATTTCAAAAAAGTCGGTCATATCGCATTTCAGCTTGGGTTGGATGCACATTGACCAGCACCATTTATGCCACCGTCCAGGCGCAGCCGCCTGGTTCCAATACCTTGGTTTTATTCGTGTTTGTGAAAACGATCCCGAGCCGTGCGCCGGCGCATGAATGAAAAATCGACAGCGCCTGCTGAAACCACGTCAACTCACGTCCACGCTCGAGTTCCCCCGCCCCACCCAGCACAAAACCAGGTGAACCCGCTACAATGCGCGCCTACGGAAGCGTGGCCGAGCGGTTTAAGGCACCGGTCTTGAAAACCGGCGAGGATGCGAGTCCTCCGTGAGTTCGAATCTCACCGCTTCCGCCACACTGATCAAACGACCCCTGCGGGTCGTTTTTTATGCGTGCCTGACAACCTGCTCTCGATCAGCTATTGCACCCCGCAATGAGCGGCAACGCAGCGCAGCACTGGCTGCGGTATGCTTCGATCTGTTTTTCACCCGCTGGTTGAAAGCCATGACCCTGCAGACCCAAACCCTCAACCTGATTGCCGTATTGCTGTTCGCCCTGCCTGCCCATGCTTGGGAAATAGGTGAGTTCAAAAACGGGATGCAACGCAGCGAGGTCGAGCAGGCGCTCAAAACCTGGAATTTCGACAAAACCCTGACGGTTGGAAACGATGGCCTGTTTGCTTACGACCTGCCGAACAACCCGGCCGGACGCCGTTTCCTGTTCACGTTTTGCAACGACAAACTGGTCGCATTCGATCAGGAAATCGAGCCTGCATTTCGCTCGTTCATTGTCATCGCATCGAACTACTCCAACCTGTATGGCAATCCGCTCAAGGTGATTCCCTATTCCGGTGTGGTCGCCAACGGTGAAAAAAATCTGCTGGCGATGTTCTGGCGCAAAGGGTCGGATTTCATTGGCGTCAAATACGCGCTGTATCCCGTCAGTGAACAACTTTCGATGACCTGGCAGGTCAACAACAACTGCTGGCAGGCACCGCGCTGATCCGGCTTTTTACAGCGCCGCACGATTTGAGTTCATGCGGCGACAACGTATTTGGCTACGAGACGTTGTTGTACAGCCAGCCGCGCCGTACCAGCCATTTCTCGATTTCCACCGCAAAAAACACGATCGACGACATCGCAAGACAGAAGACCAACTCCCCGAGGTCGAGCGGTTCGGTCTTGAAGATGGGATTGAGCCACGGTACATAAAGCACAGCCATTTGCAGGGCGAAGGTCAGCAGTACCGCACCGATCAGCGCCGGGTTGGAAAACGCACCCAGGCTAAACAGCGATTCGCGCTCGGACCGTATGGCCAGCACATGTCCCAGCTGCGAAAGCGTGAGCACGGTAAACACCATGCTCTGCCAGTGCGCAGAGCCGACGTTGACCGCCCAAGCTTGGGTCAGCAGCGTGACCCCACCCATCAGCAGGCCCACCCACAGCATGTGCTGCCACATCCCATGCGCAAAAATGCTCTCCTTCGGCGGACGCGGCGGCCGCTGCATCACGTCGCGCTCGGCGCGCTCGTTGGCAAGCGCAAGCCCCGGCAGGCCGTCGGTCACCAGGTTGATCCACAGGATATGAATCGGCAGCAGCGGAATCGGCAAGCCGAGGAACGGCGCGAGAAAGATGGTCCAGATTTCGCCGGAATTGCTCGTCATGGTGTATTTGACGAACTTGCGGATGTTGTCGAAGATGCGGCGGCCTTCGCGCACCGTCGAGACGATGGTGGCGAAGTTGTCGTCGAGCAAGGTCATATGGGCCGCTTCCCGCGCCACGTCGGTGCCACCCTTGCCCATGGCGATGCCGATGTCCGCCCTTTTCAGAGCCGGGGCGTCGTTCACGCCGTCACCGGTCATCGCCACAAACTCGCCCTTGTCCTGCAGTGCCTGAACAATCTTGATTTTCTGCTCCGGATTGATCCGGGCATAGACCCGCACCGATTCCACTTCGCGCTCGAAGGCTTCCAGGGACAGCCGCGCCAACTGACTGCCGGTCAGCACCGTGCCGCCATCGTCGACGATGCCCAACCGGACCGCGATGGCGCGTGCGGTGGCCGGATGGTCGCCGGTGATCATCACCGGAATGATGCCGGCGGCCTTGCAGGCCGCAACCGCTGCCGCCGCCTCGGGGCGCGGCGGATCGATGAGGCCGGCGAGCCCGATGAAGGTAAGCCCGGTTTCAACCGTGGCCGCGTCAGGCGCATCGGGTACTTGCGGCAGACGCCGTAGCGCGAAGGCCAGCACGCGCAAGCCCTGTTTGGCCAGATGCTCGGCTTCGGCATGCAACGCAGCCCGATCGATCGGCCCGGCTCCGTTTGAGAAAAGCTGATCGACACACAACGGCAACATGCCCTCGGGGGCACCCTTTACCAGCACCAGAACCGCATCGCCCTCCTGATGCAGCGTGCTCATGCGCGCACGCTCGGAATCGAACGGAATTTCCGCCACACGGGGCCATGCCTGGCGTAGCGCTGCCTGGGCAAACCCCGCTTCCTGCGCGGCGACAAGCAGCGCGGTTTCAGTCGGGTCGCCGGTCAGGTTGCCGGACGCATCGATCGCGGCATCGTTACACAGCGCCATGGCCCAACCCAGCTCGCGCCAGGGCGCTTCCTCCGTACCTTGCAACACGGAACGGTTGATGCCATCGGCCAGCACGCAGTCGACCTGCATCTGGTTCAGCGTGAGCGTGCCGGTTTTATCGGAGCAGATATAGGTGACCGAACCCAGCGTTTCCACCGCCGGCAAACGGCGGATCAGGGCGTTTTGCCTGACCATGCGCGCCGCGCCCAGCGCGAGCGAAATGGTGACCACGGCGGGCAGGGCCTCGGGGATCGCGGCGACGGCGAGGCTGATGGCGGTCAGCAGCATCACCAGCGGCGGCTCGCCGCGCAGCCAGCCGGCGACAAAAATAATGATGCAGATGGCGAGCACCACCAGCGCCAGATTCTGGCCAAAACGTGCCAGGCGTTTTTGCAGCGGCGTCTTGCCGGTTTCTCCGGACAACAGCGCGGCAATCTTCCCCAGTTCGGTTTGCATGCCGGTGCCCACCACCAGACCGAGTGCGCGGCCATAGGTGACGACCGTTCCCTTGTAAGCCAGGTTGAAGCGGTCGCCCAGCGGTAGATCGGCCTCGTGCAACGGCGCCACCCGTTTCTCGACCGCCTGCGATTCGCCGGTCAGAGCGGACTCGTTCACCTTGAGTGAAGCCAGCTCCAGCAGGCGCAGATCGGCCGGCACGATGTTGCCGGCTTCCAGCTTGACGATATCGCCCGGCACCAGCTCAGTGCCCGCGATCTGGCGGGTCTGACCATCGCGGATCACGCTCGCCATCGGCGCGGCCATTTGTTTGAGTGCAAGCATCGCGCGTTCGGCGCGGTACTCCTGAACAAAACCCAACAGACCGTTGAGCAGCACGATGACGACAATGGCGATGCTGTCCTGCGGTTCGCCCACCACGCCGGCAATGACGGCAGCGGCAATCAACACCAGAATCATGAAGTCGGTGAATTGCGCAACCAGCATGGCGAGTGGGTGACGCCGGCCGGTTTCCGTCAGGCGGTTGGCGCCATGTTGCTGCAGTCCGCTGGCTGCCGCTTCGCTGGTCAGACCCTGCTGCGGGTCGCTCGCCAGGCGTGCAACGGCCTCCTCACTGTCCAGGCGGTGCCAGTCGGTCTGCGGTATTGCGGTGTGCTTAGCCATGCAGATAGAGGAACCAGGTGTTGAGCAAATAAATTACCAGCAACAGCAGGCTGACCCAGTTCACCGTGCGAAAAACGCGCGACGCAGGTCGCAGAACCAGCCCCACCACGGCCAGCCCGCTCATCATCATGGCGGAAAA
The DNA here is from genome assembly GCA_018831045.1 of Gammaproteobacteria bacterium. Lineage (GTDB taxonomy): Bacteria > Pseudomonadota > Gammaproteobacteria > Burkholderiales > Thiobacillaceae > Thiobacillus. Next base: position 9,107 of record JAHJRA010000038.1, read on the forward strand.
GGCGGAGGTGGCGTGAACCAGGGACACATCGGCCAGCAGCGGGCCAGGCAGATAGAACAGATCGTCGATAGCCAGAATGGCGATGTTGAACAGATTGCTGCCGAACAGGTTGCCGATGGCCAGATCAATCGCACCCATGCGCAGCGCCGCCACCGTGACCACGATTTCGGGCATCGTCGTTACCGCAGCGACAAACAGTGTGCCGACAAAGCTCTGCTCCCATGCCATCGCCGCAGCCAGATTTTTGGCGATAAAGGGCAGCCAGACACCGGCCGCCACCACCGCAAGTGCGGCCATGACGTAGCCTTTCACTGCCTGTTTCAAATTCATGTCGGGATGCAGTTCGACACGGTCTTCGACATACTCGCTGACCTGTGCCTTTTCGTATTGGTAGAGTGAACGCATGGCCAGCAGATACAGCAGCAGGATGAGCGGGCTGTAGAGGCCGACATGACCAAGGGAAAGCGTCGTGCCTTCACGATATAGCAGCAGATTAAAGCCAGTAAAACCGAGCAATACGACGCTATAACCGGCAGCCAGCACGTTGCCCTGCCGGGCACGTGTGTAGATGGACTCCTGGCGGTAGAGAAAATCCAGCACGACGATAAAACCCAGATTGAAAACGCATGCCCCGAGAATGTTTCCCACGGCAATATCCGGCACATCGGCAACCGTAACGGAAGAGATTCCGGTCACCAGTTCCGGTAGAGACGTGACAGAAGCCAGCAGGATCAGTCCCACCCAGCCGCGGCTCATCCCGCTTTTCTCGGCGATGATGTCGCCATAGCGCGAGAGCTTGAAGCCCGCCACGCCGATGACGGCGAGACTGGCAAGCAGCGACAACCAAACAGTAACAAGGCCTTGCATAGTGGGATGCCCCCTTACCCATGGACGCGATGTGCCCGTCAGCAAAAGTATAGAACTCAAACCGGAGAGGATCAGGTTAACAGGTGCACGGGGTCCTGCCCCGAGGTGAATGGGGTCCGGCCGCTGTTTTAGCGTGAGCGGCCAGCCGACTGGAAAACGGCCTGGGTTTTGGCAGGTCGCAAACGGAAACCATTCTGGAAGCCCGCCCCCCACACCGTGCAGCGTCGTACATTGCGAACAGTCATGGGGTCAAGCCATCCTCCAACTCGACCTGGGGCATCAGCCTCGCACGATGGCCGGCAAGGCATGGCATGGGATAGAGAACACCGCGTTGAGGCCGAACATTCGCGAGCCGTTCACGCTATCAGGCCGGATTCAGGCGCGACGCCAACTTGCGCCGCTCGATCTAACCCAGATGCGGTGCAAGTTCGCGCCGCAGGAACGCATGAAAATGCATCATGCCGTCTTCCAGCGGCGACTGGTACGGTCCGGTTTCGTTGAGTCCCTGCTGATATAACGCGCGCCGTCCCCGCTGCATGCGGGTGCAGATGTCGTCGTCCTCGACCGCAGTTTCCTGATAGGCAGCCTGCTGGGCGTCAATGAAGGCGCGCTCGAACAGCACGATATCTTCGGGGTAATAAAACTCGACGACGTTGCGGCAGGACTCAATGCCGGTGGGAATAATTGACGACACCACCAGCACATGCGGGTACCACTCGACCATCAGGCCGGGGTAATAAGTCAGCCAGATCGAACCGTGTGCGGGCGGTTTGCCCTGCTGATAGGCCATCACCTGCTCATGCCAGCGCTGATAGACCGGTGATCCGGCTTTGGCCAGCCCTCGGTTGACGCCCACCGTCTGCACCGACCAGTTGTCACCGTATTCCCATTTCAGGTCGTCGCAGGTGACAAAATGGCCGAGGCCGGGATGCGCGGGGCCCACGTGGTAATCCTCCAGATACACCTCGATGAAGGTCTTCCAGTTGCAGGCGTATTCGGTCACCTGCACCGAGTCGAGCACAAAGCCGGAAAAATCGAGATCGCGCACGGCCTGCATGCCGGCCAGGTCGGCATTGACGTCGCGTTCGCCGGCAAACAGCAAGCCTTGCCAGGCTTGCAGGCCGCTGCGGTTCAGATTCATGCAAGGATTGCCAGAGAATTCCGGCGCACCCAGCAGCATGCCCTGACTGTCGTAAGTCCAGCGATGAATCGGGCAGACGATGTTGCCGGACGGCAGCTTGCCTCGTCCCTCCAGCATGATCGCCTGGCGATGACGGCAGACGTTGGACAACAGTTCGGTACCGGAACCGCTATTGACCAGCAACTTCGCGCCGTCGAACACTTCCAGCGCGTGATAGTCGCCGGGTTCAGGCACCATCAACTGATGCCCGACATAGGCAGAACCCTGCTTGAACAAATGCTCGAGTTCCAGCGCATAGACAGCTGGATCGAAATACCAGGAAACCGGCAACTGAGGTGAAATTAGCGACAAGGCGCTGGATTCGGCGAGATCGCTCATGGCGCACCCTACAAAATCAGCCCGCTCCCGGTTGGCACCAGAAGCAGCAGATGTGACCGCAAACGGCCAACATTAATAAAGGATCGGCGCAAAATAATGGGGCGATGACCGCCCCGAAGCCCACCGACTCAACCAATGACTCCCTGACGAGGGCAGCATGCCCCTTCAGGAAAGGGCGGGGATTCTAGCACAGGCCACCCCTGCCCCGACTTGCCAGACGCACCGCCCGAATTGACCCACAAGCCGTACGGTCTTGTCGCGCCGGACACGGCTAGAATGGCATTTTTTGATTAGGTGTTTCCCATGTCCGAACCCGTTGTGTATGACCGCGCGCCCGCCGAACTCGACCTCGAACCGGGTGAATACTGGTGGTGTACCTGTGGCCGCTCGATGACGCAGCCTTTTTGCGACGGTTCGCACGAAGGCACCTCAATGGAACCGATGTCATTTGTCATCGAGGAAAAATCCACGGTATGGCTGTGCAACTGCAAGCACAGCAAGGACAAGCCGTTCTGCGACGGCAGCCACAATGATTTGCCCGACGACATTTTTTAAAGTCACCTGTTGAAATGACCCAGACAGCCGCGCCCGAAGACGTTCTCGATTTCTGGTTCGGCAAACCGGGCCCGGCGGCAGAAGTCGCCGCACAGCAAAGCGCACTCTGGTTCGGCAAATCGACTGCCAACGACCAGTTGGTAGCCGAACGCTTTGCCGGCACGCTCCTCGCGGCAGGCGCAGGCCAGCTTGATCACTGGGCACTCACCCCACGCGGTCAGCTTGCGCTCATTGTGGTGCTCGATCAGTTCCCCCATCACATCCACCGCAATCATGGACAGTCGTTCGCTTACGATGCGCAGTCGCTGGCACTCGCGCAGGCCATGATTGAGCGTGGCGACGCTGCCCGCGTCGCGCCGATCGAGCGGGTGTTTGTTTATCTGCCGCTGGAGCACGCCGAATCGATCGCGCTGCAGGACGAGTCCGTCGCGCTGTACGCGCAGCTCGAAGCCGATGCCATTCCTGCCGAGCGCCCCCTGTTCAAGGGCTTTCTCGACTACGCGCGGCAACACCGCGACGTAGTGGCGCGTTTCGGCCGCTTCCCGCACCGCAACGACTTACTCGGACGTCCCAGCACAGCCGATGAAATTGCGTTTCTGAAGCAGCCCGGCTCACGCTTCTAACCGTTATTCATGCTCACTGGGTATTGATGCCCTTCGGGTATTTATGCCCCCCGGGTAAAATGGCGGACTTCGCCCTCTGGGCATCCGCCCAGTCGTTTTCACATCACGCCATCCATGTCCCGCCAAATCCTCGTTACCTCCGCCCTGCCCTACGCCAACGGCAGCATCCACCTCGGCCACCTGGTTGAGTACATCCAGACCGACATCTGGGTACGTTTTCAAAAGATGCGCGGCCACGACTGCCGCTACATGTGCGCCGACGACACCCACGGCACCGCCATCATGCTGCGCGCGGAAAAGGAAGGCATCACACCGGAAATATTGATCGGCCGGGTGTGGGACGAACACACGCGCGACTTCGCGGGCTTCCACATCGGCTTCGATCATTATTACTCGACGCATTCAGACGAAAACCGCGAACTGGCCTCGACGATCTATCTGCGACTGAAAGAAGCCGGGCTGATCGAAACCAAAACCATCGCGCAGCTGTTCGACCCGGTCAAGAACCTGTTCCTGCCGGACCGTTTCATCAAGGGCGAATGCCCCAAGTGCGGCGCGCTGGATCAGTACGGCGACAACTGCGAAGTGTGCGGCGCCACCTACAGCCCGACCGAGCTGAAGAATCCGGTGTCGGCAGTCTCGGGCGCGACGCCGGTGCACAAGGACTCCGAGCACTACTTCTTCAAGCTCGGCGCCTGCGAAGCCTTCCTGCGCGAGTGGACGACCTCGGGCGCGTTGCAGGCGGAAGCCGCCAACAAGATGCAGGAATGGTTCGCCTCCGGCCTCAACAACTGGGATATCAGCCGCGACGCGCCCTATTTCGGCTTCGAGATCCCCGGCGCACCGGGCAAATACTTTTACGTGTGGCTGGACGCGCCGGTCGGTTACATGGCGAGCTTCGCCAAGTACGCCAAGGACAACGGCCTCGACTTCGATGCCTGGTGGGGCGCCGACTCGAAAACCGAGCTGGTGCATTTCATCGGCAAGGACATCTTGTATTTCCACGCCCTGTTCTGGCCGGCGATGCTGAAGTATTCCGGCCATCGCCTGCCGACCGCGGTGTACGCGCACGGCTTTCTGACCGTCAACGGGCAGAAGATGTCGAAGTCACGCGGCACTTTCATCACCGCCGAAAGCTATCTGGCGCAGAAACTCAACCCCGAATGGCTGCGCTACTACTACGCGGCCAAGCTCAACGGCTCGATGGAAGACCTCGACCTCAACCTCGACGACTTCATCGCGCGGGTGAATTCCGACCTGGTCGGCAAGTTCATCAACATCGCCAGCCGCACCGCCGGGTTTATCCACAAGAACTTCGATGGCAAGCTCGCCGACGGCGTCGCCAACCTCGAACTCATCGGCGCATTCCAGGCCGCCGCCAGCGACATTGCTGCGCATTACGAAGCGCGCGACTACGGTCGCGCGCTGCGCGAGATCATGGCGCTGGCCGACCGCGCCAACCAGTATGTGGCCGACGAAAAACCCTGGGAACTGGCGAAGAAGCCGGAAGCGGTGTATCGCCTGCACGAAGTGTGCACCGTGGCGCTGAACTGCTTCCGCCTGCTGACGCTGTACCTGAAGCCGGTGCTGCCGAAACTGGCCGAGCAGGTCGAAGCCTTCCTCAATATTGCACCGCTCACCTGGGATGACGCGCAAAGTCTGTTCATCCGCCACCGCATCAACGAGTACAGCCACCTGATGACCCGTATCGACCCCAAATCCATCGAAGCCATGGTAGACGCCAACAAGCAGAACCTCGAACCCACGCCCGCTCCTGCGCCGGTGCGCCACGCCGAAGCGCAGGCGCACGCCGCACAACCCGCAACTGGCACACCGGTGGCTGAGACGATCAGCATCGACGACTTCGCCAAGATCGACCTGCGCATCGCGCGCATCGCCAACGCCGAGCACGTCGAAGGCGCCGACAAGCTGCTGCGCCTGACGCTCGATCTGGGCGACCTCGGCACGCGCCAGGTCTTCGCCGGCATCAAGTCGGCCTATGCGCCGGAAATGCTGGTCGGACGGTTCACCGTGATGGTCGCCAACCTCGCCCCGCGCAAGATGAAATTCGGCATGAGCGAAGGCATGGTGCTGGCGGCCTCGGGCGATGCGCCGGGGCTGTTCATCTTGTCGCCCGATTCCGGCGCACAGGCCGGCATGAAAGTGAAATGAGCCGGCTCACCTTGCATCTGGTCATCCACGGCCGGGTGCAGGGCGTATTTTTCCGTGAATCCATGCGGCAGCAGGCGGTGCAGCTCAACATCAACGGCTGGGCACAAAACCGGGCCGATGGCACCGTCGAAGCCGTGATCCAGGGCAGCGCAGTATCGGTCAGCAAACTGCTCGAATGGGCGCAGCGTGGGCCACCATTGTCCAAGGTGACGCGCATCGATCAGGACGCGGCAAGCGGCGACTGGCTAACGTTTGAAATCCGGCCATCCAGCGCCTGAAGCCTGGCAATCCAAACGCAAGACAAAAAAATGCCCAGCTCCTGAGAGCCGGGCAGAGAATCCAACTTATGAGGAAGGATTGGAGGAGACAACACTGAGAGCCGTTGCGGCGTCATCAGCGTTATTAGTATCTTCTAATATTGTGTTATTCCTGTCAACACTTATTTGCATGCCAACCCTGAATTGGTACATTTATATCAATCACACGGGTCCGATCAATACACCACATTGACCGCTTCAGGCTTGAGCCAGCCTCGAAGCGACTCCAGTAAACGGTCGTCCAGACGTACCCGCCAACCCTCCCCCAGGCGCACCCGACAGCGGGCATTGGGGTTTTGATAGTCCACCCAGACCGGGCACCCCCCTTCCTGTGCCTTGTAGGCCTCAAGCAGTTCGGCGAGCTTGCGGCCATTGCTGGACTGGGTACCGCTGCCTTGTGAACTGAGCTGCCCATTGCACACCAGCCGGAGCCCTTGCGCAAAGCGGGTGCGTGCGCCGGCCAGGTCGTAAATCTTTTCAGCGGTGACGCGAATGCCCCCTGAATAATCGTCGCGATTGACCTTGCCCTCGATCACCAGCAAGGCATCGTCCTTGAGCAGGTGGCGGTTCTGCTCGTACAACTCGTTGAAAATCACCACCTCGACCTGTGCGGTCGCATCGTCCAGCAGCAGAATCATCATCTTGCCGCGCCGCGTCATCTGGACGCGCAGCGAGACGACGATACCGGCCAGCATCACCGGATCGCGTGAAGGCTCCAGGCTGTTGAGCTGGCGTTTGGCAAAGCCGGACACCTCGCTCAGATACGAGGTGAACGGATGGCCGCTGAAGAAATAGCCGAGCGCGGATTTTTCCTGGATCAGCTTGTCCAGATCTGACCAGTGCGGCACCTCGATCAGGTCTTCGCCGCCTTCAAGCGCCTCACCGAACAGGCCAACCTGGCCTCCGCTGCGCGCTACGCGGTCGGCGGTTTCCAGCGCCGCACCGACCGAAGCCATCAGGCTGGCGCGATGACTGTTGATCGTGTCAAACGCGCCGGCTTTCACCAGCGCCTCGAGCACACGGCGATTCAGGTAACGCTTGTCCACCCGCCGCGTCAGATCGAACAAGCCCTTGAAAGGACCATTCGCCTCGCGCTCGGCCACGATCGCACCAATGGCCGCTTCGCCGCTGCCCTTGATCGCGCCGAGGCCGTAGCGGATGTCTGTTTTCGATACCGGCTCGAAGCGATAGATCGACTGGTTGATGTCGGGCGGCAGCATCGTCAGACCATTGGCGCGGCAGTCTTCGTAAAAAATCCGCACCTTGTCGGTATCGGACATTTCAGACGACATCGTCGCCGCCATGAACTCGGCCGGGTAATACGCCTTGAGCCAGGCGGTGTGATACGCGATTAGCGCATAGGCGGCCGAGTGGGATTTGTTGAAGCCGTATTCGGCAAACTTCTCCATCAGGTCGAACAGCCGCCCCGAGACCTTGTCGTCCACCCCGCGCTGCTTGGCGCCTTCCAGAAAGATCGCGCGCTGCTGTGCCATTTCTTCGGCTTTTTTCTTGCCCATCGCGCGCCGCAGCAGGTCGGCGCCGCCAAGGCTGTAGCCCGCCAGGATCTGCGCCACCAGCATCACCTGCTCCTGGTAGACGATGATGCCGTAGGTCGATTTCAGCACCGGCTCGAGGTCAGGGTGAAAGTATTCGGGCTTCTGCTTGCCCTGCTTGCGCGCGATGAAGTCGTCCACCATGCCGGAGCCGAGCGGCCCCGGCCGGTTCAGCGCCATCAGGGCGATGATGTCCTCGAAGCAGTCGCCCCTGAGCTTCTTCTCCAGGTCCTTGGCCGAACGCGATTCGGACTGGAACACGGCCGTGGTATTGCCGTCGGCGAACAGCTTGTAGACACCGCGATCGTCGAGTGGCAGGTCTTCGAGATTGAAGTCGGCGCGGTCGGCATGGCGCCGCACGAAGCGCACCGCCTCGGCCAGGATGGTGAGCGTGCGCAGCCCCAGAAAGTCGAACTTGACCAGGCCGATCGCCTCAACGTCGTCCTTGTCGAACTGCGACACCGCCGAACCCGAACCTTCAGCCTGGTACAGCGGGCAAAAATCGGTCAGCTTGCCCGGCGCGATCAGCACGCCGCCAGCATGCATGCCGACGTTGCGGGTCACGCCTTCGAGCTTTTCGGCCAGCGGCAGCAATTCGGCGAGTTCTTCTTCGGCAGCGGCGCGCTCGTCGATCTGCGGTTCCTTTTCGCGCGCCTCGGCGAGCGAAATTCCCAGTTCGTTGGGCACCAGCTTGACAAATTTATCGACGAACAAATACGGCAAATCGAGCACGCGGCCGACGTCGCGCAGCACCGCCTTGGCCGCCATGGTGCCAAAGGTGGCGATCTGCGACACCGAATCGGCGCCATAGCGCTGCTTCACGTAGTCGATCACGCGGTCACGGCCATCCTGGCAAAAGTCGATATCGAAGTCGGGCATCGACACCCGCTCAGGATTGAGGAAGCGCTCGAACAGCAGGTCGTACGCAAGTGGATCAAGATCGGTAATGCCGAGGCTGTAGGCGACCAGCGAACCCGCGCCCGAACCGCGCCCCGGCCCCACCGGCACGCCATTGTTCTTGGCCCAGTTGATGAAGTCGGCCACGATCAGGAAATAGCCCGGGAAGCCCATCTGGATGATCGTCCCCAGCTCGAATTCCAGCCGCGCGATGTACTCGTCTTGCCTGGCGGCGCGCGTGGTTTCATCGGGATAAAGCTTGGCCAGGCGCAGCTGCAGGCCTTCGGCTGAACGCTGCCGCATGTAGTCGTCCAGACTCATGCCTTCGGGCGTCGGGAAATCGGGCAGCTTGCTCTTGCCGAGTTCCAGCGTGAGGTTGCAGCGTTTGGCGATTTCGACGCTGTTCTGCAAGGCTTCAGGCAGGTCGGCGAACAGCTCCGCCATCTCCTCCGGTGTCTTGAAATACTGCTCGGTGGTGAACAGCCGCGGACGGCGCGGATCGCCCAGCATCATGCCCTCGGCGATGCACACACGCGCCTCGTGCGCCTTGAAGTCGTCGGGCGCAAGAAACTGGATCGGATGGGTGGCGACTGACGGCAGGTTCAAGGCCGCGCCCACATCGAGCAGGCCGTCGATCAGGCGTTCGCTATGCGGCTGGCCGAAACGCTGCAGTTCCAGGTAAAACCGTCCGGGAAACAAGGCCGCCCACGCTGCGGCTGCGGCACGCGCAGCATCGGGCTTGTCGTCCAGAATCGCCTGCGCAACGTTGCCGCCGTCACCGCCGGACAAGGCCAGCAGGCCGTCGCTGTTTTCCGCCAGCCAGGCGGGATCGATCTCGGCGCGACCGCGATGGATATTGTGCTGATAGGCCCGGCTCAGCAACTCGCACAGGTGGCGATAACCCTCGCGGTGCTGCACCAGCAACAACAGGCGCGAGGGGCGATTGCGGTCGGCGGCATTGCTGATCCACACGTCGCAGCCAAAGATGGGCTTGACCCCCGCGCTGCGCGACGCACGGTAAAACTTCACCCAGCCAAAGGTATTCGATAAATCGGATAACCCCAGCGCAGGCATCGCGATGTCGCGCGCGCGCTGGACCGCCCCGTCCACCCGCACCAGGCCATCGGCGACGGAGTATTCGGTATGCAGACGCAGATGGATGAAACGCGGGTCAGTCATAGGAAAACAGCAGAAATGCAGGCCAGTATTTTAACGCCGGGACAGGACAGCCAAGAGGCCAGAAAACAAAAAGGCAGCCGCAGCTGCCTTTTTGCCCGAATGCGGTGCAGCGCTTAGTTTGCGCGGCGCTTGAATTCGTTGGTGCGGGTGTCGATCTCGATCTTGTCGCCGATATCGACAAAAGCCGCCACCTGCAATTCAAACCCGGTGGGCTTGATACGAGCAGGCTTCAACACCTTGCCCGAGGTGTCGCCGCGCACGGCAGGTTCGGTGTATTCGACTTCGCGAATGACGGTGGTCGGCATGTCAACCGAGATCGCCTTGCCGTCGTAGAACACGACTTCCAGCGGCATGCCATCGTCGAGGTAGTTCAGTGCGTCACCCAGGTTTTCGGCTTCGATTTCATACTGGTTGTAGTCGCTGTCCATGAACACATACAGCGGATCGGCGAAGTAGGAATAGGTACATTCCTTGCGATCCAGCGACACCATTTCGAATTTGTCGTCGGCACGGTAAACGGTTTCAGTACCGGAACCATTCAGCAGGTTCTTCAGCTTCATCTTGACGACGGAAGAGTTGCGGCCGGATTTCGAAAATTCGGCTTTGATCACGACCATCGGGTCTTGGCCGATCATCACGACGTTGCCGGCGCGGAGTTCCTGGGCGGTTTTCATGGGTGTGTGTCCTGCTACAAGGGCGCGCTACGGGAGGTGCAACGACGCTAAGGGGTTGAGAAAACGCGACATTTTATTGATTCAGCACAACAAAGTCCAGCGCAACAAACGGGATCAAAGCCTGCTATTGTCTGACGTGAACTACGCGCAGCAAACATTCAAAACAGCGTTCTATTGAAGCGGCCCAACGAAGCTGACGCAGCGAGACAAATGCGCCTTCATCCATGGGCTCATGTGCCATCTCGCTGACTCAATCGCTTGTTTTCGACAAAATCCACCAGTGCATCGGTCAGGCTCGGCTGGGCGGCCAGCCGAGCCTGCCAGTCCGCCGCGTGTCGTGCCAATTCACCCCGCTGCGCCCGCCAGCCCGCCCAGCACGCCGCCATATCCGGCGCGCAGGACACCCCGTTCCAGCGCCGCCAGGTGTCCGTCAGCACCTGTGCCGCTGCAGGTGACAGCGTCTCGGCATACCTGACCAACAAGGCGTCGAGCTTGTCGTGGTGCACGGCATCGGCTTGCGGGTACGCCTGCCACACCAGCGGGCGCGCTGCCCACTGCGCCCTCACGCAGGAATCCTCGCCACGCACGAAATTGAGGTCACACGCCCACAGCAGGTGGTCGTACTCGTCCTGGCTGGTAAACGGCAGCACCTGAACGTGCAATGCATCACACTGAACTGCATCCCCTGCCCGCAACTCGTTTAAACCCAGCCATTCCGCCACTTGCGGCAGGATGCGGCCTTCCGGTACCAGCAGCGTGACCGGCTCGGGGCCTGCCCGCCAGGCATCCAGCAACTCGGCCAGTATGGGGTTTTCATACGCAAACAGCGAAATCCGCCACTCGCCCGCTACGGGCGCAGGCAAGCCCAGCGACTGCCAGTAGGCATCGACTTCGTGGTGCACAAACTGTTCGCGGCGAGCGAGCACATCACGTTCGCGCAACAGCCCACCGGTTTGCTCCGTATAGCCGGGAAAGAAGAAATACTTGGTCAGCGGCAGCCGCGGATGTGGCGAGGGCAAGCCGTGGTGCGCCACCACCCAGGATTCCGCGCTCAGGTATTCCAGATTGATCCACACCGGCGGCGGCGAGCGCGTGGCCATGGCCGCGACATAGGCGTCGGGCAGGACACAGCCAAACGCTTCAACCACTACATCGGCTGTGCATGCTGCAGGCATGCCCGGTGACCATGCGCAGACCGTCACGCCGTCGCAGGACTGCTGTGCACGATCGAGCTGGATTTCCGGGCGAATACGCTGAAACACCGTCAGGTCGTCCACCCACAAACGCACCTGCGCGCCCTGCTCATGCGCCAGGCTGCGCGCCAGCCGCCAACTCACGCCAATATCGCCAAAGTTGTCGATGACCGTGCAAAAAATATCCCAGGTGCGCATGCCCGCATCGTACCGCAATGAAAAAGGCTCCCGCAGGAGCCTTCTAATTTGAAACGTGACGCTTGCCAGAAAAGCCAGCCTACATCTGCGCGACCATCACTTCGGCAAACGCCGAACACTTCACTTCAGTTGCGCCCTCCATCAGGCGGGCGAAGTCGTAGGTCACACTTTTCGACGCGATGGCTTTTTCCATGCTGGCGACGATCAGGTCGGCGGCTTCAATCCAGCCCAGATGACGCAACATCATTTCGGCCGACAGGATCAGCGAACCCGGATTGACGTAATCCTTGCCTGCGTATTTGGGCGCAGTGCCGTGGGTGGCTTCGAACATCGCCACCGTGTCCGATAAATTCGCGCCGGGCGCGATGCCGATGCCACCGACTTCCGCCGCCAGTGCGTCGGAAATATAGTCGCCGTTGAGGTTCAGCGTGGCGACCACGTCATACTCGTCCGGGCGCAGCAGGATCTGCTGCAGGAACGCGTCGGCGATGACGTCCTTGATGACGATGCCGTTCGGCAATTCCATCCACGGCCCTTCGCCGATCAACTTGGCGCCGAATTCGCGTACGGCGAGTTCGTAGCCCCATTTCTTGAAGCCGCCTTCGGTGAACTTCATGATGTTGCCCTTGTGTACCAGGGTCACCGAACGGCGATCATTGTCGATCGCATACTGGATCGCCTTGCGGATCAGCCGCTCGGAGCCTTCAACCGACACCGGCTTGATGCCGATGGCCGAGGTTTCCGGGAAACGGATTTTCGTCACGCCCATTTCATTCTGCAGGAAGGCGATGACTTTTTTCACCGCCTCGCTGCCCACTTCCCACTCGACGCCTGCATAAATGTCTTCGGTGTTCTCACGGAAAATCACCATGTCGACTTTTTCCGGCGCCTTTACTGGGCTCGGCACGCCGGTGTAATAACGCACCGGGCGCAGGCACACGTACAGATCCAGCATCTGGCGCAACGCCACATTGAGCGAGCGGATGCCGCCGGAGGTCGGCGTGGTCAGCGGGCCCTTGATCGAGATCACGTAGTCCTTCACCGCCTGCACGGTTTCGTCGGGCAGCCACTGATCGGCGCCGTATACCTTGAGCGCCTTTTCGCCTGCGTACACCTCCATCCAGGCGATCTGCTTGCTGCCGCCATAGGCTTTGGCCACCGCGGCATCGACCACGCGGCGCATTGCCGGGGTGATGTCGACGCCGGTGCCGTCACCCTCGATGAAGGGAATGATCGGCGTGTCCGGCACGTTCAGGCTGTTGTCGGAATTAACGGTAATTTTCTGGCCGTGTGCGGGAATCTGGATGTGTGTGCTCATGAGGGTCTCGAAACGTTGTGCTCTTAAATGGGTAAAATCGGGACTTTGCCCCCACCGAAGTGTCGCGTCTTATTTTGTTCAACAAACCCTATGGCGTTCTGAGCCAGTTCACCGCCGAAGGCCGCTGGCAGGGGTTGGCTGATTACCTCGCGCTGCCGGGTGTGTACGCAGCCGGACGCCTCGATGCGGACAGTGAAGGTTTGCTGATTTTAACCGATGACGGCGTGCTGCAAGGCCGCATCGCCGACCCCAAACACAAACTGCCCAAAACCTACTGGGCGCAGGTCGAAGGCGCACCGGATGATGCCGCTCTGGACGCACTGCGGCGCGGCGTCGATCTCGGCGATTTCGTCACCCGTCCGGCCACCGCGCGCCTGATCGACGAACCCGCCGGCCTGTGGCCGCGCAATCCGCCGATCCGCATCCGTGCGGCCATCCCCACCCACTGGATCGAACTTGTGATTCACGAAGGCAAAAACCGCCAGGTACGCCGGATGACGGCCAAGATTGGCTACCCGACGCTGCGCCTGGTGCGCGCCGCCGTCGGCGAATGGACGCTGGGCGATCTGCAACCCGGAGAATGGAAAGAATTGCATGTCTGAACCCACCCTGAATACGCAGTGGCGGCCTCACGTCGTGGTGGCCGCCATCGTCGAGCGCGACGGCAAGTTTTTGCTGGTGGAAGAGGAAACCGCCGAAGGCCTGCGCCTCAACCAGCCCGCCGGCCACTGGGAGCGCGGCGAAACGCTGGTCGAGGCAGTACGTCGCGAAGCGCTGGAAGAAACCGCACATCACGTCGAACCCTTGGCGCTGCTCGGCTGCTACACCACCCACTATCCGCGGCGCGACATCACCTACCTGCGCTTTGCCTATGTCTGTGACGTCAACGGCTTTGACGCCGAACGCGCGCTGGATACGGGCATCGTCCGCGCCATATGGCTGACGCCGGATGAACTCGCCACCCATCCCACGCCGCATCGCAGCCCGCTGGTCATGCGCTGCGTTGAAGACTATCGGGCCGGTCAGCGCTTTCCGCTCGATTTCGTGTGCCACGCATGAGCACGAAGGTCGTCGTCGGCATGTCGGGCGGCGTCGATTCCGCCGTCGCCGCCTACCTGCTGAAGCAGCAGGGTTATGACGTACTCGGCGTGTTCATGAAGAACTGGGACGACGACGACAACACCGAGCAGTGCACCGCACGCCAGGATTTTCTCGACGTGCTGGCAGTGGCCGACGTGCTCGGCATCGAGGTCGAGGCGGTCAACTTCGCCGCCGAATACAAGGAACGCGTGTTCAGCTATTTCCTCGCCGAGTACCAGGCCGGCCGCACCCCCAATCCCGACGTGCTGTGCAACGCCGAGATCAAGTTCAAGGCCTTCCTCGACGACGCCATCGCGCGTGGCGCCGAGTTCATCGCCACCGGGCATTACGTCGGCAAGAGCCAGGACGCCGCCGGCCGCGCGACCCTGCTGCGCGCAGCGGACAGCAACAAGGATCAAAGCTATTTTCTTTACCGCTTGAGCCAGGCACAGGTGCAACCTGCGCTGTTCCCGCTCGCCCATCTGCCCAAACCCGAGGTGCGCAAAATTGCCACCCAGATCGGCCTGCCCAACGCGGCCAAAAAAGACAGCACCGGCATCTGCTTCATCGGCGAGCGCAACTTCCGCGAATTCCTCGAGCGCTACCTGCCGCGCGATCCCGGCGAGATGCGCACCCCCGAAGGCAAGTGTGTAGGCCAGCATCAGGGCCTGATGTATTACACCCTGGGCCAGCGCCAAGGCCTGGGCATCGGCGGGCAGAAAGACGGCAATGACGACCCCTGGTTCGTCGCCGCCAAGGACATGGATTCGAACACCCTGATCGTGGTGCAGGGGCACGAACACCCGCTGCTCTTGCGCAGCAGCCTCGGTGCCGCCCAGCTCAACTGGATCAGTGGCGAAGCGCCCGATCCCGAACGCGCCTACACCGCGAAGACCCGCTACCGCCAGACTGACGCCGCCTGCCACATCACCACGCTGGCCGACGACACCCTGGAACTGGCATTCGACACGCCGCAATGGGCAGTCACGCCCGGGCAGTCCGTCGTGCTGTATGAGGGCGAGGTCTGTCTCGGCGGCGGCATCATTTCCTGAATCGGCCGATTACGCGACCATCTGTCGCGTAACTTCCCCGACATGCCTTCCCAGGGTCGTACCTCCTCCGGCTGAATGCAGGACCGAAGGTTTCCCAAAAAAATCAGCCTGCCTACTCGACGCGTCGAGTAGGCAGGCTGATAAGCCATGCGCGCGCGCATCCCTGCGCCGCAAGGCTGAAGTTACTTGATAGGAGACAGCAGCTTGGGGTTGACCACCAGCTTGCGCACGCCGTGAGCGTGGTCTTCACCAAACGCATTCTGCTCACACCACTTGCCGACAGTGTTGATGTCCACCTTGGCACATTTCGGACGAATGCTCCAGGTCACGTGAAGCGGGGAACACGTCTGGTCGCTGTAGCCAGGTCCCGTGGTGGAACCCATGAACTCGATCGGCTTGCCCGTGTTGCCCGGAAGCGACTTGGCCTGATGGTACCCATCGACAACATTGCCGTCATAGTCGAGCGTATTGAAATTCAGGGCTTTGAGATCGTTCACCACCGTAAAAACCTGAGTCTCGACACGCAGCTCAGGGTTCGAGCAGGAAGCGGACAGGCAGGAGCCCAGACCCTTGCCAGGCTTGATGTCGCAAGAGGAGTACACCCAGTGCACCTCAATGGTGTCACCGGGCTTGAGTTCGCCGTGCTCGCCCTTGCAGATCGGTGCCGCGGTGGGCGCCAGCTCTGCCTGGCTCAACGTCCTGCTCATGTTGCACTGGTAACCGCTTTCATACCCATGACCATCCCCATCGCCTGCGTAAATGGAAAAGTCCTTGGCTCTATGCTCTGCGTTTTCGTGAAAGTGAATATTGCACAGATTCATTTTTTTGTAGCTGGGCGCCAGGGTGAAAACGCGCTTGTTCTCGCCCTTGCGGCTGTCCAGATCGCGCGGCGTTTGCGGGCCGAATCCTTCACACGCCTTGGCTGGGGAACCCTGTTCATGACGCACCTCCTCAGGTTTGTCATCCGACGCCATAACGGCTGTCGAGCCACAACCCAAGGCCAGCACAACACATGCATGTAGCTTCCAGTTCAATTTCATTACGCCCTCTCTGCTTTCGTCAAAAAAAGTTCCGCCAGATTCTACTATCTGGGCTACAACCTAGTGCTACGCTTCCTTGCCGCCAGCGTTGAGGACATCTGATCCCCAGCCATGGAAGCCCTGCCCGTCCCAATCGGGCTTTCGAAGAAATTGCCTTGAAAGCCGCTAAGTGACTATGATTCCTAACCTGTCATTCCCGGCAGAAGAATGATCTTCACCATGAGCAACTCTGAAACTCCCGCCCCCGCCGCCAACTTCATCCGCAATATCATCGACGAGCAGAACACCGCCGGGAAATGGGGCGGCCGCGTCGAAACACGTTTTCCGCCCGAACCCAACGGCTATCTGCACCTCGGCCACGCCAAGTCGATCTTCCTTAACTTTGGTCTGGCGCGCGACTACGGCGGCGTGTGCCACCTGCGCTTCGACGACACCAACCCGGAGAAAGAAAGCCAGGAATACGTCGACGCCATCACCGAATCGGTGAAATGGCTGGGCTTCGACTGGGGTCAGCATCTGTATTTCGCGTCGAACTATTTCGACACCATGTACGCCTGCGCCGAATCGCTGATTCAGTCCGGCCATGCCTATGTCGATTCGCTCAGTGCCGACGAGATGCGCGCCTATCGCGGCACGCTCACCGAGCCGGGCAAGGACAGCCCCTACCGCAGCCGCAGCATCGAGGAAAACCTCACTATGTTCCGCGCCATGCGTGCCGGGGAATATGCGGACGGCGCCCATGTGCTGCGCGCCAGGATCGACATGGCCTCGCCCAACATCAATCTGCGCGACCCGGCGATTTACCGCATCAAGCGCGCGCATCACCACAACACCGGGGACACCTGGTGCATCTACCCGATGTACACCTACGCCCACCCGATCGAGGACGCGATCGAGCACATCACGCATTCGATCTGCACCCTGGAATTCGAGGATCAGCGGCCGTTCTACGACTGGCTGCTCGACAAGCTGGCCGACGGCGGTTTCTTCACCCGTCCACTGCCACAGCAGATCGAATTTGCCCGCCTCAACCTCACCTACGTCGTGCTGTCGAAACGCAAACTGATCCAGTTGGTGGAAGACAAGCACGTCAGCGGCTGGGACGACCCGCGCCTGCCGACGCTGGCCGGTGCGCGCCGTCGCGGCTACACGGCGGAAGGCCTCAAGCGTTTCACCGACCAGATCGGCGTCTCCAAATCCGACGGCTGGATCGACTACAGCCTGCTCGAAGCCTGCCAGCGCGACGGGCTGAACGACAGCGCGCTGCGCCGCATCGCCGTGCTCGACCCGGTCAAGCTCATCATCGACAACTACCCGGAAGGCCAGTCGGAAGACTGCTTCGCCCCCAACCATCCGCAGCAGCCCGATCTGGGCAAACGCACCGTGCCGTTTTCACGCGAACTGTGGATCGAGCGCGAGGATTTCATGGAAACCCCGGCCAAGGGCTATTTCCGGCTTTTCCCGGGCAATTCAGTACGGTTGCGCTACGGCTATGTCGTCACCTGCACCAGCTGCGACAAGGACGCCGACGGCAACATCACCGCCGTGCATTGCGAGTACCTGCCCGACACCAAGTCCGGCACGCCGGGCGCCGATTCGGTCAAGGTCAAGGGCAACATCCACTGGGTGTCGGCCACGCATGCGTATGAAGCTGAAGTGCGTTTATACGACCGCCTGTTCAGCACCGCGCAGCCGGGCGGCGACAGTGGCGATTTCCTGCACGATCTGAACGCCGACTCGATCCGCATCATCCGTGCGCAGCTCGAACCCGGTCTGCGCGACGTAGCTGCAGAAGACCGCTTCCAGTTCGAGCGCCACGGCTATTTTGTTGCGGATCGCGTCGATACGAAGCCCGGTGCCCCGGTGTTCAACCGTACGGTGACGCTTAAAGACTCGTGGGCGAAGGCCGAGAAATAAGCCGGCTTACCCCTTGAGGCGCGCGGCGTATTTCGCCTGTGCTTTCGCCACTTTCGGTGCCACCACAAACTGGCAGTAAGGCTGATTGGGATTCTGTTCAAAGTAGCCCTGGTGGTAATCCTCGGCGGGATAGAAAATCGTCGCCTCGCTCAACTCCGTGACAACCGGCGCGTCAAACTGTTTGGCCGAGGTCATGCCGGCAATCACTGCTTCAGCCTCGGTTTTCTGCTCCGGGGTGTGCCAGAATATAGCCGAGCGATATTGCGTGCCGACATCGTTTCCCTGGCGATTGAGCTGGGTCGGATCGTGCAGGGTGAAAAAGACGTCCAGCAGCTCACGGAAAGAAATCACGTCTGGATCGAAGTTCACCCGCACCACTTCGGCGTGGCCCGTGTCGCCGTTGCAGATGTCCTTGTAGGTGGGGTTCGCCGTGTGCCCGCCCATGTAGCCGGAAACGGCCGACGTTACGCCATGCAGTCGATTGAATACCGATTCGATGCACCAGAAACACCCCCCCGCGAGGGTTGCGATTGCATGTGACATGGTTTTCTCCCAGCGTTATTGGATTCACAGCCTGCAGGCTATCAGGCGCATCACGCAGCCCCCTGCCAGGTCAATCTAGACGACGGGCACGGTTTCCTTGAACGAGGCTCGTTCCATCAGCTTGTCCATCAGTTTCACCAGGTTCGGGTGGGCGCCGCGCCAGTCGATTTCAGCAAAGCGCAGTTCGAGATAGCCCAGCATGCAACCGCAGGCAATATCGGCCAGCGTCATGCTGTTGCCGAGATACCAGGGTTTTTCACCGAGGGCTTCGGACAGCGCTTCCAGTCCGCGAAACAGCGTTTTCTGCTGCAGGGCCAGCCAGTCGCCGCTTTGCTGCTCGGGCGCACGTTTCCTTTCCAGAAACACCGCCACAGCGGCATCGGTTACCCCGTCGGCCAGGGCTTCTATGCCGCGCACAACCATGCGGGTTTTCGGTTCGCTGGGGATGAGATGGGCAACCGGGCTGATGTGATCGAGGTACTCAACGATGACGCGCGAATCGAACACGGATACGCCGTCTTCCAGCACCAGCACGGGCACCTTGCCAAGCGGGTTGATCAACGCCACCGGGTTGTCAGGCAGCCAGGGATTTTCAACCTGCAACTGGAACGGAATTTTCTTTTCAAGCAAAACCACCCGGGCCTTGCGGCCGTAGGGGCTGGTGAGCGAGGTGACGAGTTTCATGCGGGTTCCCCGGAAGCGACTTGATTGGCCTGAATGTGGTTCGCCATTATCGCTTGCCGCAAGCGGCGTTCCAACCCGTTCACGCAACCGGGGGAAAACCGGGTTTCGAACCCCGCCCTGCGCGGCATCATTGCCAGTTGCTCGGGTCGGTGCACGGGAATACGACAGGTCTTGGTGCAAACCGTGCAGACTCGCACCAGCGCCAACTGTTCAGCAAACGTTTCGGCTGCGTCAGGATGAACCGACGTGGTCGACGATGAACTGCTTGACCGCATTGACGTCTGCGTCCATCACATGCTTTTTTTGCGGTTGTGCTTCCAGGTCGGCGAGGTCGGCCGGACGCACCGGTTCGATGCCGATTGCTTCGCGGATGGCGTCGTCAAATTTGGCGGGCTGTGCGGTTTCCATGCAGATCAGCGGCACGCCAGGCTCGCGGTGTTCCATTCCCACCTTCAATCCATCGGCGGTGTGCGGATCGATCAGGGTGCCGTAGACCTCGTACACCGTGCGGATGGTGTCGAGGCGGTTGGCGTGGTTGCTCGATCCCGAGACCATGCCGAATTCGGCGACGCGCTTGAACAGGCCATCTGCATTCAGATCGAAACTGCCACCCGATTCGACCGCGCCCCACAGGCTGCGAATTTTGGCGGCATCGCGCCCGGTCAGGTCGAACACGAAGCGTTCGAAATTGGATGCCTTGGAGATGTCCATCGACGGGCTGGAGGTGTGCTTCGTTTCCGGACGCGGACGGTACACGCCGGTCTTGAAGAACTCGTCGAGCACGTCGTTCTCGTTGGTGGCGACGATCAGCTTGTTGATCGGCAGTCCCATCTGGCGCGCGATGTGACCGGCGCAGACGTTGCCGAAGTTGCCCGACGGCACCGAGAACGACACGCTCTGGTCGTTGCTGTGGGTCGCCGCGAAATAGGCCTTGAAGTAGTACACGCTCTGCGCCGCGACGCGCGCCCAGTTGATCGAATTGACCGCGCCGATGTGGTGCTTCGCCTTGAAATCCAGATCGTTCGACACCGCCTTGACCATGTCCTGGCACTGGTCGAACACGCCGCGGATCACCAGGTTATGGATGTTGGCGTCCTGCAGCGCGTACATCTGCGCCTGCTGGAAGCGCGTCATGCCGTGCTCGGGCGACAGCATGAACACGCGCACGCCGCGCTTGCCACGCATCGCGTATTCGGCGGCCGATCCGGTGTCGCCGGAGGTGGCGCCGAGGATGTTCAGCTCGCCGCCGGTTTTCGCCAGCGCATACTCGAACAGGTTGCCGAGCAGCTGCATCGCCATGTCCTTGAATGCCAGCGTCGGGCCGTTCGACAGCGCCAGAATGTGCAGGCCGGGTTCCAGCGTTTTCAGCGGGGTGATGTCGGCCGCGTTTTCCTTGTCGGTAACGTAGCGATAGACGTCGGCCGTGTAGGTTTTGTCGATCAGCGCGCGCAGATCGTCATGCGGGATGTCGTCGATCAGGCGCGACAGCACGGCGAAGGCCAGTTCGGCATAGCTCATGCCGCGCATCGCCGCGAGTTCGTCGGTGCTGAAACGCGGATACGATTCCGGCACATACAGGCCGCCATCGCTAGCCAGACCGCCGAGCAGGATTTCGGAGAAGCGAAGTTGCGGGGCGAGGCCGCGTGTGCTGAGGTAGTTCATGCCTGACCTTTTTACTTGGACGCCAGCTCTTCGAGGCGGATGCGCATCACTTGCCCCGCCACCGTGTCGAGCGCTTCGATCTTGGAGATTGCCGCGTTGATGTTTTTCTCCACCGTAATGTGGGTCAGCAGGATGATGTTGACCTGCACTTCCCCTTCGGCCGGCTCCTTCTGCACCATGGCGTCGATCGAGATGTGGCTGTCGGCGAGGATGCGAGTGATGTCGGCCAACACGCCGGGACGGTCAAACGCACGCAAACGCAGGTAATAGGCGGTGCGCACTTCGTCCATCGGCAAAATCGGCGTATCGGACAATTGATCCGGCTGGAACGCCAGATGCGGCAC
>JAHJRA010000039.1:0-10183 GCA_018831045.1 Gammaproteobacteria bacterium
CCAGCGTTTCGTGATTGTAGACATTGAGCGTAGGCCCGGCGACGAAGGGCACGCCGGCCTCCGACAGCAGCCGTACCGCGCCCCACTCGTTGGCCTCGACCCGGAAGCGGCCGTCTCCGACCATCCGGCGCAGCGTCTTCAGGTCGGATTCCGACTCGATCAGGGTCTGGCTGGAGAGCACCACTTCCTTGCCTGCGCCGGCGAGCTGCTCCGCCAGCGCCAGCCAGTCGGCCAGGCGCAGCAGGTGGCGGCGCGAGCACACGCTCTCGCCCAGATAGACGCGCGCCAGCGGCCAGTTTTCCGCCTCGCCATAGAAGGCGAGGACGTCGTCGCGCGACCAGTAATACAACAGGGGGCCGAGGCTCAGGTTCATATTCACATTCCAGGTTGAATTCAAACGAAGACAAGGCGGAGGGGCGCAGACAGTACGAGTAGTACGGCAAGCCCCGACAACGCCGTATTCGTTTGAATTCGGCCTGGAATCATTTCCAGGGGCGGTGGTAGGCGCCAAGCGTGTGGCTCTGCCCTTCCGACAGCTTGTTGAGTTCGGCCTGCCAGGCCGGCGCAGGCGTGAAACCGTCGGCATTTTTCTTCACCGAGTCGATGGCGGCGCGCCACACCTTCGTCACCTGCGCGACGTAGGCCGGGCTGCGCTGGCGGCCTTCGATCTTGATCGCGGCAATGCCGATCTTCAGCATCTCGGGCAGAAGATCGAGCGTGTTGAGGCTGGTCGGCTCCTCGATGGCGTAATAGGTTTCGCCGCCGACTTCGAAGCGGCCCTTGCACAGCGTCGGGTAGCCGGCCTTTTCGTCCTTGCCGTAGCGGTCGAGCAGCACGCCGTTCAGGCGCGACTCCAGCCCGCTCGGGGTGTCGGTCCACTGCACCGCTTTCGGCGGCGAGCACACCCCCGCCGTGTTGGGCGACTCGCCGGTACAGTACGACGACAGCAGGCAGCGCCCTTCGACCATCACGCAGAGGCCGCCGAAGCCGAACAGTTCGATCTCGATGTCGGTGTGCCGCACCACGTTTTCCACCTGCGGCAGAGACAGCACGCGCGGCAGCACGGCGCGCTGGATGCCGAAATGCTCGCGGTAGAAATTCACCGCCTCGTAGCTGGTGGCCGAGCCCTGCACCGACAGATGCAGCCTCAGGTTCGGATAATTATTCACCGCGTAGCGCATCAGCCCGGCGTCGGCGAGGATCACCGCATCCATGCCGAGCTTCGCCGCGCGGTCGACCGCGCCGGTCCAGCGGCTCCAGCTGTCGGGCTGCGGATAGGTGTTGAGCGCGAGCAGCACCTTGCGGCCGCGATCGTGCGCGTAGCGCAAGCCTTCGGCCGCCTGCGCCTCGTCGAAGTTGAGGCCGGGAAAGGCGCGTGCGTTGGTGTTGTCGCGAAAGCCCATGTAGACGGCATCGGCGCCGTGGTCGATGGCAGCCTTGAGTGATACCAGGCTGCCGGCAGGGCAAATCAGGTCAAGCGGCATGCAATTCCTCCTTCCAAATTTGCACTGCACGCGCACCCTGGCGGCTATCACGCCGTGCCAGTTCGTTGGTGATGCCGTTCAAGATGTCCCATTTCTTGGCGCACCACGCGGGCGCCAGCAGGATATCGGGCGAAGCGGTGCCGGTGACGCGGTGGTACAGCACCTGCCACGGCGTGCGCTCGATCAGGTCGGCGGCGATGCGCACATAGTCCGCTTCGGTCAGCGGCACGTATTCGCCGCGCTTCCATTCGATTGCCAGTTTGGTGTGTTTCACCACGTGCAGCGGATGCAGCTTGAGCCCGTCGACCCCGACCTCAAGTACACGGTCGAGGCTGGCGTGGCTGTGGGACTCATCCTCGCCCGGCAGGCCGACGATCAGATGGCAGCACACCGGGATGCCGCGCGCCCGTGCTGCTTGTGTTGCGATTTCGTATTCGGCAAAGCCGTGACCGCGGTTGACCCGCACCAGCGTGGCGTCGAACGCCGACTGCAGGCCAAGCTCCAGCCATACCTCGTGACCGCGCTCACGGTATTCCGCCAGCAGATCCAGCACCGGCGGCGGCACGCAATCGGGACGCGTACCAATCGACAGCCCCATCACGTCGGGCGCTTCCAGCGCGGCGTCATAGAGCGCGCGCAGTTCGTCCACGTGGGCGTAGGTGTTGGTGTAGGCCTGAAAATAAGCGATGAAGCGGCGCGCGCCGGTGCCGCGCGCAATGCGGCCACGCGCACGCTCGAACTGGTCGGCCAGCGGAACCTGGTCGCGCGCGCCCGGCGCGAAGGATTTGTTGTTACAGAAGGTGCAGCCGCCGATGCCTTTGCTGCCGTCGCGGTTGGGACAGGTGAAACCGGCGTCGAGCGCAATCTTGTGCACCCGTTCGCCATGTCGCTCCAGCATGGCGCGGCCAAACGTGTGAATACGATCAGTGAGCCTGCTCACGCTGCCTCTGCCACCGATTCGGGGGTCATCTGCTCGGGCTTCACGCCGGTCAGCAGGTAGTCGATCAGGGCCTGTACCGGATGGATCGCATTGCCGAAGGGCAAGCTTTCGCTGCCGCGAAAAAACAGCCCCTTGTTGACGTCACCCTTCAACGCCGCCACCAGTTGCGAATCGATGCAGAACTGCCCGGCTTTCTTGAGGCCGTCGCGCAGGCCGCATTGCGTCAGGCAGTGCAGGCCGATGGCGCAACGATTGGGATCGGGCTTGGCCATCGCCTGCAACTTGGTTTCACGCTTGAGGTAGTTGGCGAGCCACGGCGTGTTCACCGCACGCGCGGGCAAACCGGCCACGCTCATGAAGGTGACGATGTCCTCTGGTTTGGCATTGGCCAGCACGTGTTTGAAATTGACGTGGGCATCGCCCTCTTCGGTGACAGCGAACGGCGTGCCGAGCTGTACCGCACGGCCTCCCAGTGCAAGCACGTCCAGCACTTTTTCATGGCTGTTGATGCCGCCGCCAACAATGACTGGTATTTGCTCGCGCGCGATGCCCATGTCATCAAACGTCTTGAATATGCCGGGCAGCGCTTCGGCGACATCAAACCTGGCATGCCCAAGATCGGACGGATTGGGTGCGCCAAGGTGGCCGCCGGCATACAAGGGATGCTCGATCACGATGGCGTCCGGCTGCCTGCCTTTACGCGCCCATTTTTTCAGCACAATGGCGACCCCCCGTGCATCCGACAAAATCGGAATCAGTGCAACGTCAGGATAGTCTCCGGTGAGTTCCGGCAGATCGAACGGCAGCCCAGCGCCCATCACAATCGCCTGCGCACCCGAGGCACAGGCCTGGTGCACATAGGCCGGATATTCCTCCACTGCTTTCATGACGTTGACTGCCACCAGCCCGCGACCCGCCGCAATTTGCAACGCGGCCTTGATTTCGCGATCCAGTGCAATCAGGTTCAGCCGGTTGAGCTCCTTCTTGTCGCGGCAGTGCCTGGCCTGCTCCGTCAAATCAGCATGGTGATGGCGCAGGTCGATGCTGGCAATCGTGCCTACTGCGCCCGCACGCGCCACGGCACCCGCCAGCCGGTGTGCCGACACGCCCACCCCCATGCCGCCCTGAACGATGGGCAGCAGCGTATGACCACGAATGGCAAAGGATCTTGGCGTTGTCATGCCGACCTTCCAGTCATTACCGAAGCGACCATTGTAGCAAATTAAAGATCTGCGTATCTTTAAGTAAATAATGATCACCGGATAATGCGCCGGGGTTCACCCACCCCGCCTAAACGCCTACAATGCCGGGTCTTTCTGCAGGCCTCCTCCGCATGTTCACCGGCATTATTCAATCCATCGGCCACATCCACGAGTACGACGCGCGCGGCGCTGATGCGCGCATGGTCATTGCCGGGGGTGGGCTGGACTTTTCCGATGTGGCGCTGGGCGACAGCATTGCAGTGAACGGCGTCTGCCTGACTGTGGTGGTCTTGACGGCAGACAGCTTCACGGTGGACGTATCCGCCGAAACCCTGCACTGCACCGCAGGTTTTTTACCCGGTGCCGAAGTCAACCTAGAAAAGGCACTGCGCCTGGCAGACCGGCTCGGTGGCCATCTGGTATCGGGCCATGTCGACGGCGTCGGCACGGTGCACCGCTTTGTGCCGGCAGGCGAATCCCACTTGCTGGAAATCGATGCTCCTACCGACCTTGCGCGCTACATTATCCGCAAGGGGTCGATCACGGTGAACGGCGTGTCACTGACAGTCAACAAAGTGGATGGCGCGCGCTTCGCACTCAACCTGATTCCACACACGCTGCAGATGACCACGCTCAAGCATTTGAAAACCGGCAGTCAGGTCAACCTGGAAGTCGACATGATCGCGCGCTATGTCGAGCGGCTTTCGCTATTTACCCAAACAACGGACAAAGATTGATGAGCCTCGCCTCCACCCTGGAAATTATCGAAGAACTCAAGGCCGGCCGCATGGTCGTGCTGGTGGACGAGGAAGACCGCGAAAACGAGGGCGACCTGGTGATGGCCGCCGAGTTTGCTACCCCGGATGCGATCAACTTCATGGCCAAGTACGGGCGCGGCCTGATCTGCCTGACGCTGACCGACGCGCGCTGCCGCCAGCTCGGCCTCAAGCAGATGGTCTCCGACAACCAGACGCCGCACGGCACCGCGTTCACCGTGTCGATCGAGGCGGCCGAAGGCGTGACCACCGGCATTTCAGCGGCCGACCGCGCCGTCACCATCCAGGCTGCGGTGAAGCATGACGCCAAGGCCACCGACATCATCCAGCCTGGGCACATCTTCCCGCTGCGCGCGCAACCCGGTGGCGTGCTGGTGCGTGCCGGCCACACCGAAGCGGGCTGCGATCTGGCCGGGCTGGCCGGGCTCGAACCGGCATCGGTGATCTGCGAAATCCTCAAGGACGACGGCACCATGGCGCGGCTGCCGGATCTGGTGCCGTTCGCCCAGGAACACGGCCTGAAAATCGGCGCCATCGCCGACCTCATCCATTACCGCAACCAGACCGAGAGCCTGGTCGAGCGCGCAGCAGACCGCCTGATCCAGACGGTGTATGGCGCGTTCCGCCTGATCGCCTATCGTGACAAGTGCGCCGGTGAAACCCATCTCGCGCTGGTCAAGGGCGAAATCCATGCTGACCAGGAAACGCTGGTACGGGTGCATGAGCCTTTGAGCGTGATGGACTTTCTCGACGTTACCGGCGGCGGACACTCGTGGCCGATCATGGGC
Organism: Gammaproteobacteria bacterium; assembly: GCA_018831045.1. Classification (GTDB taxonomy): domain Bacteria; phylum Pseudomonadota; class Gammaproteobacteria; order Burkholderiales; family Thiobacillaceae; genus Thiobacillus. The sequence continues at coordinate 5,191 of JAHJRA010000039.1, forward strand.
GCGATGGAACGTATCGCTGAATCACAGTCCGGCGTGCTGGTTTTATTGCATCGGCCCGAAACCGCCGACGCCCTGCTCGGCCGCATTAGTCCAGCACCGATAACCGACCGCAAATACGATCTGCGCGACTACGGCATCGGCGCGCAAATCCTGCGCGACCTCGGCGTCGGCAAAATGAAACTGCTGGCCAGCCCGCGCAAAATGCCGGCGATGGACGGCTTCGGCCTCGAAGTCGTCGGCTATCTCGACAAGGCTTAATCCAAAGGATACGAATATGGGAACCAACAGCGAAATTTCCGAACTCGACCCGGTTTATCAGGGCGCAGGACTCAAAATCGGCATCGTCATGAGCCGCTTCAACAAGGACATTTGCGAAGGCTTGCTGTCGTCATGTGAGCTCGAACTGGACAAACTTGGGGTCGCCCGTGATGACGTCCTGCTGGTCGATGTGCCCGGTGCGCTGGAGCACCCGCTGGTGCTGCAAAAAATGGCGCAATCGGGTAACTACGACGCGCTGATCGCCATTGGCGCCGTGGTGCGCGGCGACACCTATCACTTTGAAATTGTCTGCAACGAATCTGCGCGCGGCATTCTCGATGTGCAGCTGGAAACCGGCGTGCCGATCGCCAACGTCATCCTCACGGTCGATACCGTCGAGCAGGCACATGTGCGCATGGCCGAAAAAGGCCGTGATGCCGCGCGCGTGGCGGTTGAAATGGCCAACCTGTTGAAACGCATCTGAGATGGCCGGTTCCCGCAAACTTGCCCGCTCGTTCACCCTGCAAGGCCTGTATGCCTGGCTGATCGGAGGGGCGGATGTCACCCTGATCGCGGCCAACCTGGCCGAAGACGAACAGTTCAAACGCGCCGACGAGGCCTACTTCCGCACCCTGCTCTATGGCGTGCTCAAGGAAGAAGACTTGCTCGGCACGCACATCGGCCGCTTCATCGACCGCAAACTCACCGAGCTGTCGCCTGTCGAGCGCAGCATCCTGCTGATCGGCGCCTATGAGCTGCTGAACTGTCCCGATGTACCAATGCGCGTCGTCATCAACGAAAGCGTCGAGCTGGCCAAATCATTCGGCGGCATCGACGGCCACAAATACATCAATGGCGTGCTCGACAAGCTGGCGCAGGAAATGCGCGCGGTGGAAGCCGGGCAGGCGCGTCGCGGTAAGCCGTGAGCGAAAGGATGCCGCCCGCATCCTCTCCGTTTACCGCTCCCCCTCAACATGGAATTCTCCCTCATCGCCAAACACTTCACCCGCGCCACCCCCGGCGCGGTATTGGGTGTGGGCGACGACTGTGCGCTGCTGGCACCGACGCCCGGGATGCAGCTGGCGGTGTCGTCCGACATGCTGCTCGAAGGCCGCCACTTCTCGCCGCAGGACAGCCCCGCCGGCATCGGCCATAAATCGCTGGCGGTGAATCTGTCCGACCTCGCCGCAATGGGCGCGACGCCGCGCTGGGCGACCCTGGCCATTGCGCTGCCGGAAGAAAACGACGCCTGGCTGACGGCATTTGCACGCGGTTTCTTTCGCCTGGCGGACCTGCACGGCATCGAACTGGTCGGCGGCGACACCACGCGTGGCCCGCTCACCCTCAGCATCACGGTGATGGGCGAAGTGCCGCCCGGCCAGGCACTGCGGCGCGACGGCGCACGAGTCGGCGACGACATCTGGGTCTCCGGCACGCTCGGCTCGGCGGCGCTGGCGCTGGCCTACCGGCAAGGGCGGCTGTTCATGGAACAAATCGACGCCGCCCGCGTGCTGCCGGCTCTGTATCTGCCGACACCGCGGGTGGCGCTTGGCATCGCGCTGCGCGGCATTGCAAACAGTGCAATTGATATTTCCGATGGTTTGCTGGCCGACCTCGGTCATATCCTGGAACGTTCTGGCGTGGGCGCGCAGCTTGAGTTCAGCGCGTTGCCGACGCTGCCAGTGGTGCAGTCGTATTTGCATGAACCCGTTGCGCGCGATTGCGTGCTGGCGGGCGGCGACGACTATGAACTCTGCTTCACCGCGCCCGCCGACCAGCGCGACGCGATCCATGCTGCCGGTACCGGCGCAGCGGTGGCGGTTACCCGCATCGGCCAAATCACTGCCGAGTCCCGCCTGAGTGTCATCGCTGCCGATGGTCAACCTATCCCTTACCTCAAAACCGGCTATGACCACTTCGCAGCCTGATCTTAAATTCCTGTTTGCGCATCCGGCTCACCTGATCGCCTTTGGCTTCGGCAGCGGCCTCGCGCCCAAAGCCCCCGGCACGGTTGGCACCCTGCTCGGCTGGCCGCTGCTCTGGCTGATCGTCGCCGTCGTGCCCGGTCTGCCGAATCAGCTTGTCTTGCTGATGGCCAGCTTCCTGCTCGGCGTCTGGGCCTGCGGTCAAACCGGCCGCGCGCTCGGCGTCGCCGATCACGGCGGCATGGTGTGGGATGAAATCGTCGCCTTCGCGCTGGTGTTGCTGTTTACCCCGGCGGGCTGGATATGGGCAGGCATTGCCTTCCTGTTGTTCCGGTTTTTTGACATTGTCAAACCCTGGCCGATCCGACTGGCCGACCGCCGCCTTAAAAACGGCTTCGGCGTCATGTTTGACGACCTCCTGGCAGCGGGCTATGCGCTTGCCGTTATCAAAGGATTGCAATGGCTCGTGTAAGCGACGAAGAACTTTGCCAACTCGCCCGTGAACTGGGCGATGCCCTGCACGCGCGTGGCTGGATGGTGGCTACTGCCGAATCCTGCACCGGCGGCTGGGTGGGACAATTGCTCACCGCCATTCCCGGCAGTTCATCCTGGTATGAACGCGGCTTCATTACCTATGCCAACGCCGCCAAGCAGGAAATGCTCGACGTGCCTGCCGGCACCCTCGAAACCTATGGCGCCGTGTCCGAAGAAACGGCCAGCGCCATGGCCGCAGGCGCCCTCGCCCACAGTCACGCACAAGCCACCCTTGCGATTTCCGGCGTGGCCGGGCCGGGCGGCGGCACCCCGCAAAAACCAGTTGGCCTGGTGTGCTACGGTTGGGCGCTGGCGGATGGCACCCGCATGTCGTCCACCTGCCGGCTTGATGGTGACCGCGAGGAAATCCGCTCGCGCGCTGTCGCGGCGGCAATACGCGGCCTGATTGAATTGATCAGGTAGATATAAGATTCAAGGTAACAGATTCAGGAATGGGGCCTGCCTGGTCGCACCTGTCTTGTACCTTGACGCTTGTCTCTAATTAAAAGCCCACGCCGCGAATGGCTCGATCTCGTCGCGGTTCAACAGCATCAACTGATACACATTCGGATTCATGGCGTGATCCGGCGTGGTATCGACATTCATGCGCTGCAGCACGTAGCCGAGCAAGGCGCGGCGCACTTCCACTTCGATCACGTCGTCATGCATCACGCCGTAATCGAGCAACAGGCTTTCGCGTTTAAGCACGTCCAGGCCACTGTGCGGCGCTAGCTTGAGGTTCACGCTTTCCGTCCAGTCTTCGTCGTACTGCTCGCTGGATTCGGCAGGCAACTCCAGACATTCGGCATGGGTGATCCGCGACAGCACGAAATCGCGAAAGTCGCAGCTTTCCTCGTGATAGGCACGCACATGCCAGCGGGTGCCCGTGTCAACCAGCGTATGCGGTTCAAGCAGGCGAAATGAAGACTCGTCAGGGTTTGTGCGTCTGGACAGCGAACGATAACGAATCCGCAGTTTGCGGCGGCCATGAATGGCACGCGTGATCTGCGCCAGAATCTGCTGGCTGGGCAGGCGTACCGGCAAAGGCAGCGAGGCACTCGCCAGCCCGTAAATCAGGTCTGCCCCATACGGCCCATTCGCGACCGCCAAGTTGGCGGCAATAACGGGCAGGGCCTTGGCGGGCGCCAGGTCGGAAAACGCCGCAGTGAAACCTTCATTGGGCACAAAACCAAACACATTGTGCTGGTAGACCAGATTGCCGGGGGCCAGATCGCTATAGAGCTTGAGGTCCTTGGTCGCTGCCGCGTCCGAAATCCCGAAGGCTTTCGCCACGTCGCCCCGCGTCACCACGCCCCCATACCAGGCCATCATTTCGATGTATTGCAGGCGCTGACGCGTTGCCCACTTTACATCCAGCCACATTTTTTCTTTTGGAATCATATCGCTTGCTCCGGACAAGCCTTGGACCCGGCGAATTATAGGTGGGCACGATGCAAATAAAACAACAAACTTGGTATTATTTACTTAGGTCATATTTTTTATTGACATCAATCAAGGTATCACCTACATTCACGCCATCGAAACTCACTCTGGAGAGACAACATGGCTACCCCCGCAATGACCGAAGACAAAATGAAGGCACTTGCCGCAGCACTTGGGCAAATCGAAAAACAATTCGGCAAGGGCTCGGTGATGCGCCTGGGCGACCACGATGTCTCGCGCGACATTCAATCCATCTCGACCGGCTCGCTGGGACTCGATATTGCGCTGGGCATTGGCGGCCTGCCGCGTGGCCGGGTGGTCGAAATCTACGGCCCGGAATCGTCCGGCAAAACCACCCTTACCCTGCAAGTCATTGCCGAAATGCAGAAAATCGGCGGGACTGCGGCTTTCATCGACGCCGAACACGCGCTCGACCCGTCGTATGCGCAAAAACTCGGCGTCGACGTCGACAACCTGCTGGTTTCGCAGCCCGACACCGGCGAACAAGCGCTGGAAATCGCCGACATGCTGGTGCGCTCCGGCAGCGTCGACGTGGTGGTGATCGACTCGGTCGCCGCACTCACCCCCAAGGCCGAAATCGAAGGCGAAATGGGCGACTCGCACATGGGCCTGCAAGCCCGCCTGATGAGCCAGGCGCTGCGCAAGCTCACTGCCACCATCAAGAAGACCAACTGCATGGTCATCTTCATCAACCAGATCCGGATGAAGATCGGTGTCATGTTCGGCAGCCCGGAAACCACATCGGGTGGCAACGCCCTGAAATTCTATGCGTCGGTCCGTCTCGACATTCGCCGTATCGGACAGATCAAGGA
>JAHJRA010000040.1:0-82447 GCA_018831045.1 Gammaproteobacteria bacterium
GCGGGGGAATCCGGCCGACGGGCCATCGGCCAGCCGTGGCAACTGGCGGCTGTATCCGCGCGGCAGGTGCCGACGCGCCAGCGTGATCTGCTGCTCGATCAGGTAGAAGTTGTCGAGCAGCCAGGCCTCCGCCGGCACGATGCGCTGCCCCGGTGTGGCGGCAGCGGTGACGACGTCGTAGGCCGCCAGCAGCACCCGCGCATTGTCGGCCAGCCGTGGCAGCAAGCGGTCCTGTCCCGCAAGCGGATCGATTTGATGTTGGCCCGCCAGGGTGACCGCGTGGCGCTTCAGCTGTTCGATGCTGAACAGTTCCGACCGCAGCAACTCGGTGTCGCGGTCGTGGCGCAGCGCATTTCGTGTGCGTGCCGTTAATCCGAACTCTTTGATGGCGATGACCTTCTCCTTGCTTGAGCTCGGGATAGCAGCGCGGCACTGGCTTAATGAGTCGTGCCCGGCGAATACGCCGGGCACGTTTTACTTGTTGATTCGTTCCCGCTTTTCCAGGATTCTCCTGGCCAGGCCTGGGGCGTCAGGGCGTCAGGGCAAAGTGGGCGAAATCCGTTATACAGCGCGATCCGGAGTGGCTTGCTCCGGCTTTCAGTCATGTGGGCGCCCTTAAGCATGACTGAAAGCTGCCCTGCGATCCCGGGAAGACTCGCAGGTTGGCAGAACCGACTATTGCTTGCGGATGAAAACCAGAACCAGGCCGGCCGCTAACGCACCCACGCCTGCCCAGATAGGAATGTTGACCGTTTCCTTGTCCTTGATCGACAGCTCGATCGGACCCAGCTTGGCTTCCTGCGTGCTCCGGGTGTAGGTGAATCCCCCATAGATCAAGCTCAATGCACCGGCCAGGATTAATACGATGCCCAACATTTTGACTGCGTTCATTTTATTTTCTCCGGTAGAGAGGTAGTTGATGTGTTACAGACCCCGACCCTGGATGACACGCACCAGGATGACAATGACCGCGATGACCAGCAGGATGTGAATGAAGCCGCCCATGGTGTAGGAAGTCACGAGGCCAAGCAGCCACAGGATGATCAGGATGATTGCAATGGTTTGTAACATGTTGTCAGCTCCAAATTAAAAGTTTGTTGTTGTGAGGCCCGTCATCAGACGATGAGCCTGCTCCCCTGTACATCTGGTGCAGTCACCCCGGGAGGGCGCAACTGCAGGATCGGATGACTGTTGCGGTCGCCCCAATCCGTACCAGATGGCTTGATTCTAGGCACCACCGCCTTCATCGTCTGTTTGCCAGCGCACATAGTACCGGCCGGGTGCAGGCTGCCCTTGAAACAGGATCATGCTTCTCATCCGGGACGGGTGTTTATCGGGCTGTCATCCTGCTGGCGGTATCTAACGTCACTCAGCAAACGGTTGAGTTCGGCCTTTACCACGGCATAGCACTCACAGACGCGGGTTTCAAGTCCGGCCCGATCCAGCACCGCAATGTGGCCGCGGCGATAACTGATCACTCCCGCATGCTGCAATTTTCCGGCAGCCTCGGTGATGCCTTCGCGGCGCACGCCGAGCATGTTGGCAATCAGCTCCTGTGACATGACCAATTTGTTCGACGGCAAGCGGTCCAGCGTCAACAACAGCCAGCGACACAATTGCTGTTCCACCGAATGGTGCCGGTTGCAGACGGCGGTCTGTGACATCTGCGTCATCAGGGCCTGGGTGTAGCGCAGCAGCAAACGCTGCAGCAGGCCGGCGCGGTTGAATGCCTGCAACAGCTTGTGGCTCTCCAGCCGATAAGCGTAGCCAGCGGTCTGTACCATGGCCGAACTGGACGTGGTATTGCCGCCCATGAACAAGGACACGCCGACGACCCCTTCGTTGCCGACGCCCGCAGACTCGGACGATGCGCCGGATTCCATGACGTAATGCAGGGAGACGATGGCAGTGGTGGGGAAATAGGCGTGCTTTAACTGGCTGCCAGGCTCATAGAGCATTTCGCCGAGCGGCAGCTGGACCAGTTCAAGATAGTCGGCCAGCAGATCGAATTCCGCTGCAGGGAGGGCGGCGAGAAGATGGTTCTGGCTCGGATAATGGAGTGGCGTCATTTCTGGATTTAGCGCAGTTGCATTCTATTTCTGGGGCGGGATTTCCACCCCGATACCGCGGTAGCCGATGAAGCGACAGGCCTGATTGAACATCGGCTCGCCACTGACCCGGAATCGCCGCTGCGAGCCGTCGGCATTGACATGGCTGTACGTGAAGTCGAGGAAGGGTTGGCGGGCAGCAATCGTTGCCAGCAGCCGCTCCCGCTCGGCCTCGTTCGAACCTGCGGCCTGCCCGCCATCTGATTCGCCCGCCAGGGGGGCGGCCCCGATGCCGAGCATTTCCAGAACCGGGCCGGAGACTTTGGTGAAATTCATGTTCTCGTCCTGCTCCCAGTACCAGTCGGAAGCCAGTTCGGTCAGGCTGCGGTAGCGGGCCTCGCTTTCGCGCAGTTCGGCGGTCCGTTCCAGCACCGTCTGTTCCAGCACTTTGTTGTAATGCTCGAGTTTTTTGTACAGCAGCCGCACTTCCAGCATGTTGCAGATGCGCGTTTTGACTTCAATGAGATCGAATGGCTTGCTGATGAAATCCTTGGCGCCGGCCTGCAATGCACGCAGTTTGTGGCCAGGCTGGGCGGTGATCACGAGCACCGGCAGGTAGGCATCCACTTCATTGGTCTTGAGGCCTTCCATCACCTGGAATCCATCCATGCCAGGCATTTGCAGGTCGAGCAGGATCAGGTCGTAGTGGTTTATGCGATGCAGTTCGCAGACCTCGTGCGGATTCGTCGTCGAGGCAACGCCGGTGTAGCCGGCTTCACGCAGCAATTGTTCCAGCAGTTGCACATTGGCATCCTGATCGTCCACGATCAGGATGCTGGCGTTAAGAATATCGTCGGTACTCAGCATAATTCGCTTTCATTCATTTGCACTGGGACTCAGTCCTACAGGATCTGTTGCGTCAATTGTGCGCCACCACCACCGGGGCGGTGCGCGCTGCGATGCGATAGTTGTTTTTACCTGCATGCTTGGCCTCATACAAGGCCAGATCCGCACTCTTCATCAGCGTCTCCACCTCCTCACCATGCGCGGGATAAATAGCGACACCGACGCTGGCGGTAATGTTCACGTCACGGCCTTGAATGCGATAGGGTTGTGATACGGCCTGAATCACTTTTGACACCAGCTTGGTCGCATCGTCGGCTTGGCTTAATTCCCACGACGCGATCACGAATTCATCACCACTCAGGCGCGCTACGGTGTCCTCTTGGCGTACCGCAGCCACCAGACGGTTGGCGACCATGCCCAGTAGGGTGTCGCCCGCATTGTGACCCAGGGTGTCGTTAACCTGTTTGAAACCGTCCAGATCCAGAAACATCACCGCCATTGTGCTTTTGTTCCTGTGCGCATGGGCAACGGCCAACGCAAGCCGGTCGAATAAAAGCCGTCTGTTCGGCAGTCCGGTCAGGGCGTCATGCAGCGCCATGGATTCCAGCGCACGACTGTACTGCTCAAGTTGCTTGTACAGCAAGCGCACTTCCAGCATGTTGTGGATGCGTGATTTGACTTCGACCAGATCGAACGGCTTGCTGATGAAATCCCGGGCACCGGCCTGCAATGCCCTCAGCTTGTGGCTCGGTTGCGCCGTGATCACGAGAACGGGAAGGTAGCCATCGGGCTCGATTGCCTTCAGGCCTTCCATCACCTGGAAGCCATCCATGCCGGGCATCTGCAGATCAAGCAGGATCAGGTCATAGTGATTGTCGCGATGCAGCGCATAGACGGCATGCGGATCCCTTGTCGACGTAATGCACCGATATCCGGCTTCACCGAGTATTTGTTCCAGTAGCAGCACATTGGCTTCCTGATCGTCCACGATCAGAATGCTGGCGTTAAGTATGTCGTCGATGCTCACCATCACAGGGGAACTGGGTTACTTGCGCTGTCCAATTCCGTCTCAGTCAGTTCCAGCGCACTATCCAGCGCATTCATGAATTCGTTGAGCTTGATCGGCTTGGTGAGATAGCGGAAGAATCCTGCCTGCAGGCCTTTCTGGATATCGGTTGGCATGGCATTGGCACTGATGGCCAGTACCGGGATATGCGCCGTTACCGGATCTTCACGCAGGATTTTCAGTGCCTGGATGCCGCTGAGGCCAGGCAGGTTGATGTCCATTAGGATCACCTCCGGCTGATGGGCGCGCGCCAGCGCGATGCCGAGCGTGGCATCGCGCGCGCTCAGCATGCGGACATGCGGATGGCCTTCGATGATCTGCTCGACCAGCATCAGGTTGGCCGGATTGTCTTCCACATAGAGGAGGGTGCGCGTCGCCACGTTTCCCTGCGTGTGCGGCACAAGCTCGGTGGCCATTGCATATTCAGGGGAAAGTTGTGGCATCACGTCGCGGACCAGTTCGATCCAGAATTCGCTGCCCACGCCGACCGTGCTTTGCACGCCGATGGTGCCGCCCATCAGTTCGACCAGCTGTTTGGTGACCACCAGGCCGATGCCAGTCCCTTCCTCGGCGCCGGTTTCCTGCCCCAGACGGTTGAACGGCTGAAACAGCTGCGCCAGCTTGTCCGGAGGCAAGCCCGCACCGCTGTCCTTGATGCTGATGCGTACGTGTTCCGGGCTGATCACGGTGCATTTTACTTCGACCATTCCATGTTCGCGGTTGTACTTGATCGCATTGGACAACAGGTTGATCAGCGCCTGCTTGACCCGGGTATGGTCGGCATGGGCAAAACAGGCGGGGTCGACTTTGGCGAAGATGATGTTGATGCCGCGTTGTTGCGCCTGCGGTCCGATCATGGCCTGGCATTCGAGCAGTACGTCGGACAGCGACAAGGGCTCCAGCGACAGCGATAGCTTGCCGGACTCGATCACCGCGAGATCGAGGATTTCATTGATCAGATCCAGCAGATACCATCCGGCCTTGATGATCTGGTGCAGTCTTACCGTTTGGGCGGCCGTTGGCGGCGGTACACCCGTCTCCAGCAACTGGGCGAAGCCGAGGATGGCATTGAGCGGGGTGCGCAGCTCATGGCTCATGCTGGACAGGAAATTCGATTTGGCGAGGTTGGCTTTTTCCGCCACGAACCGGGCACTTTCCAGCTCGATATTCTTATCCTGCAGCACTTGATCCAGGCGTTTGCGTTCGGTGATGTCGCGCGCTGCGGCGAACACGCCCTGCAGCTTGCCGTCGCGGTCGTAGAGCGTAGCCGCGTTGTAGGACACCACGGTTTCCTTACCGTCCCTGGCGTGCGCAGTGAGCTCGTAGTCGGTTACCTTCTTTTCGCTCAACACCAGCTTGATGCCCGCCTCGGCCCGCTCCGGATCGGTGAAGTAGTTCTTGAATGGCGTTCCGATCAACTCGTCGCGCGCGCGACCGGTGAGCGCCACCATCTGTTGGTTGACGTCGGTAATGATGCCGGACGGATCGGTAGTCATCAGCGCGTCAATGTTGGATTCGATGAGAGAGCGCGTGTAGAACTGCTGGTCACGCAGAAGTTGATCAAGCTTCTCCTGCTTTGCTTCGACCTGCTTGCGTGCGGTGTTGTCGGTGCCGATTAACAGGTAGCCGATGATGGCGTTTTGGGCGTCACGCAGTGCGGTGACCGACACGACTGCCGGGAAGCGGCTGCCATCCTTGCGGATATAGGTCAGTTCGTAGATATCCTCGATGCCGCGCGAGGCCTTGAATACCAGGGCCTCGAAGCCCGGCGTAATCGGGGTTCCGAGTTCGACGCTGAGTGCTTTCGCACGCGCGATCACTTCCTGCGGGTCGGAAATGTCAGCCGGGGTGATCTTGTTCATCACGTCGACGGCCGCGTAGCCCAGCATGCGTTCGGCGCCGACGTTGAAAATCTGGATGACGCCCCTCGCGTCGGTGGCGATACTCGAGAAGTTCGCGCTGTTGAAAATTGCGTTCTGCAACGCCCCCGCCTTGAGCAGCGCCTCTTCGGCCTGCTTGCGCGCGGTGTTGTCGGTGCCGACCAACAGGTAACCGATGATCGCCCCTTGAGCGTCGCGCAGCGCCGTGACCGATACGACTGCCGGGAAGCGGCTGCCGTCCTTGCGGATATAGGTCAGTTCGTAGATGTCCTCGATGCCGCGCGAGGCCTTGAACACCAAGGCCTCGAAGCCCGGCGTGATCGGGGTTCCAAGTTCGACGCTCAAGGCCCCGGCGCGCGCGATCACTTCCTGCGGATCGGAAATGTCAGCCGGAGTGATCTTGTTCAGGACGTCGGCGGCCAAATAGCCCAGCATGTGCTCGGCGCCGATGTTGAATAATTGAATGATGCCTTTTTCGTCGGTGGCAATAATCGAGAAATTGGCGCTGGTGAGAATCGCGTTCTGCAAGGCACCCGTTTTAAGCAAGGTTTCTTGACGCTGTGATTCGCTGCTGCCTGCCGCCTTGTTGGCAACACCAGCAAGGGCGGAAGCATTTCCGATATTGGACATGGTGGGGGGTTCCCTGAAAAGCCTATGACGATCCGGGAGAAAGCTACGCATGTTTCGGCAACAAATTGATATTGGAGCCGTTGCAGCGGATATAGATCGGGTCTCTCCACGATTGAGAGTGGATCATCACGTCCTTTCACCGGACGTTCTGTGCGCTGGCACACATAAGCCGGTCCCCGGCAGATCGCGCCTTGAGTGGACAGCCGTTAGTGTGCGGCTATTGCTATCAGAATCCGTTTCCCGGTCGCGCCGATTCTTCAGTGCGGATTTGCGGAAAGCGTACGGTGTGAGGCCAGCAACCGGCGGCGCACGGATAGTGGCAAGCAGAGGTGGCAGCACGGTTACATCGCCCTGTCCACAGAAAACCGGCCAATACCCTTGAATGCATAGCGGTTTTTTTGTGCCCGCTTGCATTTTGCGCGGGGACGTTTTGTATATAAGCTTTGCCTGATCGAACCAGTGAGAACTGCCATGAACGAACGCACCGAACGCAAAACCATACCGATTCAAGACATTAATGAAGCCAGCAACTGCTCCAGCGCCGAGCCCTATGCGCTGATGGTGCTGGGTGATTCCATGCTGCCGGAATTCGAGGAGGGCGAAATCATCGTGGTCGAGCCGTCCGGGCTGGTGAAGGATGGCTCGTATGTCGTGGCTTTTGTGAACGATGAGTACATTTTTCGCCAGATCGTGAAGCATGATGACGGCTGGATGCTGAAGCCGCTCAACCCGGTTTACGAAAACATCCCGGTGGCCGATATCGACGTGGCCAAGGGCGTGGTCATCCTGAAGAAATGGCCCGGCAAGCGTAGCGTGCAGAAGAGCTATATATAAGATCGATGGCCTGGCTTGCGGCGCTTGATGCGTCTTGAAACGGCGGGGTATCCCGCCGTTTTTTCGCCTGCCATTTGAACGGCTGCGGCATAATCGCCCGCCATGCCTGAATCTCTCCCCCCCGCCATTTTTTTAATGGGACCGACCGCCTCCGGCAAGACTGCGCTGGCGGTCAGTCTGATCGAGCGCTTTCCGCTTGAAATCATCAGCGTCGATTCGGCGCTGGTGTATCGCGGCATGGATATCGGCACCGCCAAGCCCGACGCCGCGACGCTGGCGCGGGCGCCGCACCATTTGCTGGACATCCGTGAACCCATCGAGGCCTATTCGGCCGCAGCGTTTTGCGACGATGCCCGGCGCTTGATGGGCGACATCGTGGCGCGTGGCAAGGTGCCGCTGCTGGTGGGCGGCACCATGCTGTATTTCCGTGCGCTGTTGAATGGTCTCGACGACTTGCCGCGTGCCGATGCGGCGTTGCGGCAGCAGCTGGAAATCGACGCAGCCAGACGCGGCTGGCCGGCCATGCACGCAGATCTGGCGCGGATCGATCCGCCGACGGCTGCCCGACTGGCGCCCAACGACTCGCAACGCATTGGCCGCGCGCTGGAGATTTTTCAGCTGACAGGCACGCCCATGTCGGCCTTGCTCGATCAGGTGCACCCAGCGCTGCCTTACCGCGTGCTGCAACTCGCGCTGATTCCGTCCGACCGCGCGGTGCTGCACCAGCGCATTGCGACGCGTTTTGACGCGATGCTTGCCGACGGGCTGATCGATGAAGTGAAAAGTCTGCGCCGGATACCGGGGCTAAGCGCCGATCTGTCCGCCATGCGCGCGGTAGGCTATCGCCAGGCGTGGGCTTATCTCAACGGCGATATTGATCAGAAGGGTTTGCGCGAACAGGGGCTGGCTGCCACGCGCCAGCTTGCCAAGCGGCAGCTGACCTGGCTGCGGTCATGGCCGGATGCGGTCACGCTGGACTGCCTGGCGGCCGACCTCGAGACGCAGACACGCGTCCAGGTCGAGCGTCATTTGGCAGCGGGTTGAGGCGGAGCGCCCGGTAAAACCGAATCAACGGTGGCGGAAGCCTGGCCGCGATGAAAGCGGAGGACGAGGGCATCTCCTGCGTTCAGCATTGCGGCATCGTCCACCACGCGGCCATTGTTTTTCTGAACGATGCTGTAGCCGCGTGCCAGCACGCCTTCCGGATTGAGATGGGTCAGGCTGCTGCTTAACCGTGCCAGATTGGAGCGGCGCTGCAGGCTATGGTTTTGCGCAGCGCGCAGAACCCGCGCCTGCAGGGCGTTCAGATTGTGTTGTTCATGCTGAATGCGAAGGCCTGGCGTGATTAGCCGTTGCTTGAGCTGAGCCATCCGGTGCTGTTCATGGGTCAGCCGGTTGCGGGTGGCGTGGCCAAGGCGCTGGGCCAGTTGTCGCAGGCCAAGCTGTTGCTGGCGCAGTTGCTCGGCGGGATGGACCAGCCGCCGCGCCAGATAATCCAGCCGCTGCATGTCGTTGCGCTGCTTGCGCGTCAGGTGGTCACGGAGCTCGCGTGCCAGCTGGCCGAGCTGTTGCAGCAGATCCTGACGCACCGGGCTGGCAAGTTCGGCAGCCGCAGTAGGCGTCGGGGCGCGCAGATCGGCGGCAAAATCAGCCAGGGTGAAATCGGTTTCGTGGCCAACCCCGCTTACCACCGGCATCGGGCTGGCGGCGATCGCGCGTGCCACCGCTTCGTCGTTGAACGCCCACAGGTCTTCCAGCGAGCCGCCGCCGCGGCAGACCAGCAGCACGTCACATTCCGCTCGCTGCCCGGCGCGGCGGATGGCAGCGGCAATCTGCGCGCCGGCCCCGGCGCCTTGCACCGGCGTGGGATAAAGAATCACCGGCAAACCCGGCATGCGGCGCGCCAGCGCGGTGAGCACGTCGTGCAGGGCGGCCGCCTGCGGCGAGGTGACGATGCCGATGCAGCGCGGGAAACGCGGCAAGGCGTGTTTGTTGAGCGGGTCAAATAAGCCTTCCGCTTCGAGCTTGGCCTTGAGTTTGAGGAAAGCCTCAAACAGGCGTCCGGCGCCTGCGCGCCTGATCGATTCGCCAGCCAGCTGGAATTCGCCTCGTGCCTCATAAAGCGAGGGCAGGGCGCGCAATTCGACGTGGTCGCCGTTGACGGGGGTCAACCCGGCAAGCTGGTTGCGGCCGCGAAACATTACGCAGCGCACCTGCGCGCCCGCATCCTTGAGTGAAAAATACCAGTGGCCGGATGCTGCGCGGATGAAATTGGATACTTCGCCTTCCACCCACAGCAAGGGCAGCTGCGACTCCAGTGCGCGGCGCGCCATGCGGTTGAGTTCGCTAACCGTTAAAACGGGCAGGGTGGGCGCGTTGTCGATCAAATCCATGGCGCGCAGGATAACGGGTTCAGCTTCGGCACGGTTCATTCACAGTCATCAATTTTTCATGAAAATAATGTTTAAAACCCTATTGACGTTGAATGGATTATCGTAACTGTCTGATATTTAACGATTAATGAAATTGGTTACTTTTTGTGCCAAAGCACTTTTCCCTTTGTGGGCGGGTGTTTAGCGTAGCTGTCTGATGGTTCCTCACAGACTTATCCACATCTATTGTGGAGAACTTGCATGATGCGGTTGATACCCGGTCTGCTCAATTGGTGCTTGCCGAAACAGGCATGCGGGCGCTACATTTCGTCTGTTGTTTTAATAGGAGTGGTATTCAGTGTTTGCCATCATTGAGGCGGCCGGTTGGCCGATCTTTCCGCTGATTCTGGCGTCTGTCATTGCCGTGGCCATTATCATCGAGCGCGCTTACAGCTTGCGCACGAAGGAAGTCGCACCCGCCACACTGTTGCAGGAAACGATCAAGGTCTATCAGGAGCGTGGCGTGCCCGCCGAGCTGATCAACCAGTTGAATGACAGTTCGCCGCTCGGTCGAGTCTTCGCAATCGCGCTCAAGAACGCAGGGAATTCGCGTGAGGTGATGAAGGAGTCCATCGAGGAGTCCGGGCGCGCTGTGACCCACGAACTCGACCGTTTTCTGACCTCGCTGGGTACGATCGCCAGCATGGCGCCCTTGCTGGGTCTGTTGGGTACCGTCATCGGCATGATCGAAATTTTCGGTGCGCAGACGGGGGGCGGCACCAATCCCGGCCAACTGGCGCACGGCATCTCCATCGCCCTGTACAACACCGCGTTCGGCTTGATCGTGGCGATCCCGGCCATGATTGCCTACCGCTTTTTCCGCAGCAAGGTCGAGTCGCTGGTGGTCGACATGGAGCAACAGGCCATCAAGCTGGTTGAAATCGTCCACGGCGACCGGAAATAAGTCATGAACTTTCGTCGCGGTCGTCGGGAGGACTATCCGGAAATCAATCTGATTCCGTTCATCGACATTTTGCTGGTGATCGTGATTTTTCTGGCGGTCACCACCACCTATGCGCGCTTTGCCGAACTCAAGATCAATCTGCCCAGCAGCAGTGCTGCGCCAACCCCCAACCAGCCCAAGCAAATCGAAGTGGCCGTGGCCGAAAATGGCCGCTATCAGATCGATGCCACCGCGATTGGCGATGCGTCGGTTGACGCGCTCGCGGCTGCACTCAAGCAAGCAGCCGGCAGCCAGCGCGATCCGGTGATCGTGATCAATGCTGACGCGCGCGCAACGCATCAGTCCGTGATCAACGTAATGGAGGCGGCGCGTCAGGTCGGTCTCGTCCGCATTACCTTTGCCACCCAAACCGCTCCCTGAGCGGATGCCCGTGTTTTCCTTGCAGCATCTTTGGGCGCGCACCAGCGTGTTCACGATGCTGCTGTCACCGCTGGCGCTCCTGTTTGCTGCGATCTCCGGATTGCGCCGTCTGGCCTATCGGCGTGGCTGGCTGGCTTCAAGCAATGTCGGCGTACCGCTGATCGTCGTCGGCAACATTACGGCTGGCGGCAGCGGCAAAACCCCGCTGACTATCTGGCTGGTGAACTGGCTGCACGCGCAGGGACATCACCCCGGCGTGATCAGCCGCGGATATGGCGGAGCAGCACGTGGCTGCGTCGAGGTTCAGGCCACCAGCCTGGCCGCCGAAGTAGGGGACGAACCTGTGCTGATCCGGTTTAAAACCGATGCCCCGGTGGTGGTGGGGCGTGACCGGGTTGCAGCAGCACGGTCGCTGCTGGCGAGCCATCCGGAGGTCGATGTGCTGGTGTCTGACGATGGTTTGCAACATTACCGGTTGCAGCGCGATATCGAACTGGCGGTGATTGACGCAGAGACCGGCTTGGGCAATGGCTGGCCGCTGCCGGCGGGTCCTCTGCGCGAATCTGGGCATCGCCTCAAGCAGGTTGATGCAGTGGTTCAGGTCGTGCGCGGCGAGGCCCGGCCACGAACGGATTTGCCGGTAGCCTGTTGGCGCGCCGACTACACGGCCGGCCAGGTCTATCGGCTGCGTGCGCCGCAAACTACACGGGGGCTACGTGAACTGCCTGCACAGGACTGGCTCGCCATCACCGGGATCGGCCGTCCACAGGGATTTTTCGACATGCTGCAAGCGGCGGGCATCCGCTTCAGGCCACGTGCGTATCCGGATCATCACGCATTTCAGCCACAAGACCTGCCAGCCGATGGCGCGGTGGTGATGACCGAAAAAGACGCGGTAAAATGCGCAAGCTTTGCAGGAACTGATTGGTGGGCGGTGCAGCTTGATGTCGCCCCGGAACCTGGATTCATCGATTGGCTAGGCGCACGCATCAAACACGTTCATAACTTACGCATGCGCAGGGAGTTTCAAGATGCAAAAGTCTGACTGGAGCGATCGCCGTCACCCCTGCCACTGGGAAGTCGAGTCCGGGGATGCGGGATTCTGGATGCCGGATCGTGCGGAAATCGTTACCCAGTTTTTTACGCGCTATCTGTTCTTCGCGCTGGCGGTGATTTATTTCTCGACGCTGGAGAGCGTGCCGCCGGTGCTGTTCAGCATCGAGCAACTGTTGATCGCACTGGGTGTTTATTTCGCGCTTAACACCTGGTTTTTTCGTCAGGCGCTGAAAGGCGTCACGCTGCAGAACATCAGGGGTGCGATGGCGGCCGATCTGCTCATCGTGACCCTGTGCGTGATTCATGACCCCAATCTCATTCCACCTTCAGCCCTGGCATTCTTGATGGTGTTGCTGGGCAACGGCATGCGCTATGGCATGCGTCTGTTTGCTGAAGTACTCGGCGGCGCTTTTCTGGGCATGGCGGTTTCTTTTGCTTTCCGTTACCGCATGGGGGGATTTGAAATCAGCGCAGGCGACGTTTTTTTTGGCGTGTTCTGGGTGTCGCTGGCTTTATACGCTTACATCCTGATGGGACGCATCGAAGGCCAGCGCCGCCAGCTGGACTACCGTAGCCGATTCGACGCCTTGACCGGTTTGCTCAACCGGCATGGATTGCTGGCTGCAGCGGACAACCTCTTTGATAAGGCAAATGCAGGTAATCCCGCAACGGTTCTGTTTGCCGACCTCAATCAGTTCAAGATGGTCAATGACCGTTATGGCCACGGCGTGGGGGATCGCGTATTGGCCGAGTTTGCGCAGATTTTCAACGATTCGGTTGAAATGGGCGTATGTGGACGTTGGGGCGGCGATGAGTTTGTCGCCATCCTGCCGGTGCGCAGCGATGCAGCGATGAAACAGGTTTTTGAGCGCATCGAGGCGCGCACGTTGGCCTGGAGCCAGAGCAATGGCTTGCCGATGGGCGTGAGCCTGGGGGTCAGTCATGCCCCTCAGGATGGCCATGACTTGATGACCCTGCTGTCGGTTGCAGATATTCACCTTTATCAAAATAAGTCGCAGCAGCCCGATGAGGCTAAAGCACAGTCGTTTTACAGGAACCTTGTTGATGAACCCGAAGCTTCTTGATCTCCTTGTCTGCCCGGTTTGCAAAGGCCCGCTGACCTGGAAAAAATCCGCACTCGAACTGGTGTGCCCGGCGTGCCGCATCGCCTATCCGATTCGTGACGATATTCCGGTCATGCTGCCGGAAGAGGCGCGCCCGCTTGAGGTGGACGAAATTCACGGCAAGGCTTGAGCATGCATTTCCGGGTGGTTATCCCTGCGCGCTATGCATCGAGTCGCTTGCCTGGCAAGCCGCTGGCGGAAATCGGCGGGCGTCCGATGGTGCTGCATGTGGTGGAGCGCGCCCTGCAGGCGGGTGCCGAGTCGGTGGTGGTGGCGACCGATGATGAGCGGGTGCAGCAGGCGGTAGCCGGGGCGGGCTATCCGGTCATCATGACTTCTCCCGATCATCAGTCCGGCACTGAGCGTTTGGTCGAAGTCGCCGAAACGCTGGGTTGGGATGACGACACGCTGGTGGTCAACGTGCAGGGAGACGAGCCGCTGATTGACCCGGCGCTGATTCGCGAAGCCGCGCGGCAGCTGGTGCTGCATCAAGATGCGGTGATGGCAACCCTGGCGCATCCGATTCTCGACCCTGCTGATTTCATTAATCCCAATGTCGTCAAGGTGGTGACCGACGAAGCCGGTTACGCGTTGTATTTCAGTCGCGCGCCGATTCCGTGGCCGCGTGACGCCTTCGCCGAACAGCAGGCGATGCCGCACGAACTGGGTGCCTTGCGCCACATTGGCCTGTATGCCTATCGCGCCGGTTTTCTGCGTACCTATGCCAGCCTCACGGCTTCACCGCTGGAACGCTTCGAAATGCTCGAACAATTGCGCGTCCTGTGGCACGGCTATCGCATCAGCATCGGGATTACCCCGACTGTTCCTGCGCCGGGGGTTGATACTGCCGCAGACCTGGCGCGGGTTCGTGAGCTGTTTCAAACAACTTCAATCCAGCAATAAAATTTTTTAAGTTTTGCTCAGGCCATGCTTGGCTTAGGCTAGCGCGGTTTGACACAGCTTGCACAAGGCAGGCGCGGTTCGACAATCCATAATCAAGGGAGACATGCAATGCGTTTGATTCTGTTGGGCGGCCCTGGCGCCGGCAAGGGTACCCAGGCCAATTACATCAAGGAAAAATACGGTATTCCGCAAATTTCAACCGGGGACATGCTGCGGGCGCAGATCAAGGCGGGCAGCGAACTCGGCATGAAGGCAAAGGCCATCATGGACGAGGGCGGTCTGGTTTCCGACGACATCATTATTGGCATGGTCAAGGCGCGCCTCACCGAATCAGACTGCAAGAACGGTTATCTGTTCGACGGCTTTCCGCGCACCATTCCGCAGGCCGAGGCGATGAAGGCTGCTGGCGTGCCGATTGATTACGTGGTCGAGATCGACGTCGCAGACGAGGAAATCGTCAAGCGCATGTCTGGCCGTCGTGTCCATGTCGGGTCGGGCCGCACCTATCACATTGTGTTCAACCCGCCGAAAGTGGCCGGCAAGGACGACCTCACAGGCGAAGAGCTGATCCAGCGCGACGACGACCATGAAGATACGGTGAAGAAACGCCTTGACGTCTATCACGCACAAACCGAGCCGCTGGTGAAGTACTACGGCGACTGGGCGGCACGTGGCGAAGCCGGTGCACCCAAATACGTGAAAGTTGCGGGTGTCGGTAAGGTGGATGGCATTCGCGATTCGATTTTTGCAGCCCTGGTCTAACCGAAGCGACGATGCCGCAGCAGATTGCGCCCATGACCGACACCGAGCGCTGGGTTGTTACCAGTGCGGTGAAAGAACGCTACGGTCACGATGTAGAGATCCAGGATGTCGAAACTGAAATCCGGCTGTACATCGACGACCGTGAGTTGACCTTGTGCCCGGGGTTTTACTGGCTCGAGCGCGGCTGTCATTTCGTGCTGTCCAAAACCGGCGATTCGCGCTATCGCAGCATGTTCTTCTACCGTATCCGTGATCGTTTCAGTACCGGACGTGAGGAATACGATGACATTGGCGACTGCGTGACCACGCTGCTGAAAATGCAGGCCGACGAGGAGGCCAAGCGGCTCGCCGAGGGCGAGGTATCCGGCACCAGTTAATTGAACAAGCCAGCCAGCAGTAGGGGCTGGCTTTTTTACTGCATTCTTTTTAAAAAATTGAGGAGACACACCATGGCGAAAAAAATGAACGCCTTTTATGCACAGTCCGGCGGTGTCACCGCCGTCATCAACGCCTCGGCCTGCGGCGTGATCGAAACCGCGCGCAAGAACAAGGACAAGATCGGCAAGGTCTATGCCGGCCGCAACGGCATCATCGGCGCGCTGACCGAAGACCTGATCGACACCACCAAGGAAACCGATGCCGCAATCGCCGCGCTGCGTTCCACTCCGTCGGGCGCCTTCGGTTCGTGCCGCTTCAAGCTCAAATCGCTGGAAGCCAACAAGCGCGAATATGCGCGTCTGATCGAGGTCTTCAAGGCGCACAACATCGGTTACTTCTTCTACAACGGCGGCGGCGACTCGGCCGACACCTGCTTCAAGGTCAGCCAGCTGTCCGAAGCGATGGGCTATCCGATCCAGGCGATCCATGTGCCGAAGACGGTCGACAATGACTTGCCGATCACCGACTGCTGCCCGGGCTTTGGCTCAGTTGCCAAATACATTGCGGTATCGACGCTGGAAGCCAGTTTCGACGTGAAATCGATGGCCAAGACCTCGACCAAGATTTTCGTCCTCGAAGTGATGGGGCGTCATGCCGGCTGGATCGCGGCGGCGGGCGGGCTGGTGGAAGATCACGGCATTCCGGTCGTCATCCTGTTCCCGGAAATCGAGTTCGACCAGAAGAAATTCCTCGCCCGCGTCGACAAGCTGGTGAAGGAACACGGCTATTGCACGGTCGTTGTCTCCGAAGGCTGCCACTATCCGGACGGCAAGTTCCTCGCCGAGCAGGGCACGCGCGACGCCTTCGGCCATGCGCAATTGGGCGGGGCCGCGCCGGTGGTCGCCAACATGATCAAGGATGCGCTCGGTCACAAGTTTCACTGGGCGGTCGCTGATTACCTGCAGCGTGCCGCACGTCATATCGCGTCGAAGACCGACGTGAAACAGGCTTACGAACTCGGCAAGAAAGCGGTTGAACTGGCGATCAAGGGCCACAACTCGGTGATGCCGACGGTCGAACGCATTTCGGATGTGCCCTATAAGTACAGGATTGGCGTCGCGGATTTGAAGGATGTCGCCAACGTCGAGAAATTCATGCCGCGCGACTTCATCACCAAGGATGGCTTCGGCATTACGCCCAAGTGCAAGCGTTACCTGACGCCCCTGATCCAGGGTGAGGATTATCCGAAGTACGCCGACGGCCTGCCGGTTTATGTGACGCTGAAGAATATTGCCGTGGCAAAGAAACTGGCGGCATTCAAGCTGTGAGGCGTGACGTGCAGGCTGCCTGCAGAGGGATGGCATGACGCTTGACCGGGCCAAACAATTGTTGCGCGTGCAAGCCGACTTCGGCGGCTTCTACAACGGCAATTCGGCCAAGCTGATCCTGTCCGAGGTTCAGCGTGAGCATGGGCAGGGTGCGGTTGATGAATGCATCCGCGATCTCCGGCTCGATGAGATTTTTGGGTTTCAGCCAGGCACCCGTTTTGAAGGTGGCCTGGCGATGGGCAAGGGGTAGGGAATGAGAACGGTGGCGCAAGCTGCCGTTTTTTTTGAGTCTTTGGAGGAGAAAATAATGAATGAAGGATTGATGTTTGCCCTCGTGGCGGCCGGCTTGGCACTGCTATACGGAATCGTGTCGATCAAATGGATCATCGGACTGCCGACCGGCAACGACCGCATGCGCGAGATTGCGGCGGCGGTACAGGAGGGGGCTTCGGCGTATCTGAATCGGCAGTACACCACCATCGCCATGGTTGGCGTCATCCTGCTGATCGCGATCTTTGTTGCACTGGGTTGGCAGACTGCAGTCGGCTTTGCGCTGGGGGCCATTCTCTCGGGACTCACCGGCTATATCGGCATGAACGTCTCGGTGCGCGCCAATGTGCGCACTGCCGAAGCCGCCAGGGACGGCCTTAATGCGGCGCTGAATGTCGCGTTCAAGGGCGGCGCCATCACCGGCATGCTGGTGGTCGGTCTGGGATTGCTGGGGGTGGCGGGTTATTTCGCATTTCTCACCTTGTCGATGGGCGCCAGTACGGAGGAAGCAACCCATGCACTGGTCGGTCTGGCCTTTGGCGGCTCGCTGATTTCCATTTTCGCCCGTTTGGGCGGCGGCATCTTCACCAAAGGCGCGGATGTGGGCGCCGACCTGGTGGGCAAGGTCGAAGCGGGTATTCCGGAGGACGATCCGCGCAATCCGGCCGTGATTGCAGACAACGTCGGCGACAACGTCGGCGACTGCGCGGGCATGGCGGCCGACCTGTTTGAGACCTACGCGGTAACCATCATTGCCACCATGTTGCTGGGTGGCCTGATGATTACCGATTCGCCCAATGCGGTGATCTATCCGCTGGTGCTGGGCGGCTTTTCCATCATTGCGTCGATCATCGGCACCTTTTTCGTCAAGGCGCGAGAGGGCGGCAAGATCATGAATGCGCTGTATCGCGGGCTGATCGTGTCGGGCGTGCTGGCTGCAATCGCGTTTTATCCCATCACCAACTGGATGCTGGGTGAGGGTGTGATGATCGGCGGTGCGCTGGTGACATCGATGAATTTGTATCTGGCTGCCTTGATCGGTCTCGCCTTGACCGCTGCAATGGTGGTGATTACAGAGTATTACACCGCGACTGAGTACGCCCCGGTACGTCACATCGCACAAGCCTCCACTACCGGTCACGGCACAAACGTCATTGCCGGTATCGGCGTGTCCATGCGCTCCACCGCGCTACCGGTGCTTGCCGTGTGTGCGGCAATCTGGGGTGCCTATGAACTGGCCGGCCTGTACGGCATTGCGATTGCTGCCACCTCGATGCTGTCGATGGCCGGCATCATCGTCGCGCTCGACGCTTACGGCCCGATCACCGACAACGCGGGTGGCATTGCTGAAATGGCGGGCCTGGACGACAGCATCCGCAACATCACCGACCCGCTCGACGCCGTGGGCAACACCACCAAAGCCGTCACCAAGGGCTACGCCATCGGATCGGCCGGTCTCGCTGCGCTGGTACTGTTCGCGGATTACACCCATGCGCTGAACGCCAAGGCCCTGGCGCTTGACCCCAATGCGATCGCCATGACTTTCGACCTGTCCAACCACATGGTCATCATTGGCCTGTTCATCGGCGGCATGGTGCCGTATCTGTTCGCCGCCATGGGGATGGAGGCGGTGGGGCGTGCCGCCGGTTCGGTGGTGGTGGAAGTGCGCCGCCAGTTCAAGGAAATTCCCGGCATCATGGAAGGCACCGCCAAGCCGCAATATGGTACCTGTGTCGACATGCTGACCAAGGCTGCGATCAAGGAAATGATTGTTCCTTCACTGCTGCCGGTCGCGGTTCCGGTCATCGTCGGTCTCACCCTCGGCGCGCAAGCGCTGGGCGGCGTATTGCTCGGCACCATCGTCACCGGTATCTTTGTCGCCATTTCGATGACCACCGGCGGCGGGGCTTGGGACAACGCGAAGAAATACATTGAGGAGGGCAACTTCGGCGGCAAGGGCTCCGAGGCGCACAAGGCTGCCGTGACAGGCGACACCGTCGGCGATCCGTACAAGGATACTGCTGGCCCCGCGGTCAACCCGTTGATCAAGATCATCAACATTGTCGCGCTGTTGATCGTGCCCTTGATTGCTTGAAGCCGATGCGGTTTGAAATACGTTAAGCTTCGCCCTGCGTCGCCCAAGTCCAAAGGCAGGGCGACACAAGGTGATTACTCAAATAACTTAGGAGGATGCAGGGAATGGCAAAAAATGTAGGCGGTATCGACCGTATTATTCGTGCTGTTGTAGGCATAGGGCTGATCTACTGGGCGATGACGCCGACCGGCCCAATGATGATTGCTGGTCCGATTGGTTTTATTGTGTTGTTGACCGCGATCTTCGGTTGGTGCCCGGCGTATTTGCCCTTTGGTATAAACAGCAACAAGGCAAAGTAAACTTTTGCCGAACTGTCGAGTCACACGAAGTGCGCCCATCGGGCGCACTTTTTTTGGGAACCCTATGCGTATTCTCGTTTTGTTTTTTGCACTTGTTGTGGCGAATGTGAGTCATGCGGGGGGCGTCGAACGGTTGAAAGCGTTTGTTGCCGGCGCAAAAACTGCAGAAGCCGATTTTACCCAGACCGTCGCCGATCGATCTGGCCGCGTCACCCAGCAAGCCAGCGGCAAAATGATGTTTGTCCGACCGGGCAAATTCCGCTGGGATTACGTTGCACCCTACACGCAGGTGATCGTAAGCGATGGCGTCAAGTTGTGGCTGTATGACGCCGACTTGGATCAAGTGACTGTCAAATTACTGGGCGACGCCATGGCCGGCACCCCAGCAGCCTTGCTGGCAGGCGACAACGCGATTGAAAAATACTTCAGCCTGAAAAATGCAGGCGAGGCAAACGGTCTGGAATGGCTGGAGGCCACGCCCAAAAGTCGGGACACGACATTCGAGCTTATCCGTATGGGTTTCAAGGGGGATGTGCTGGCGCAAATGGAATTGCTCGACTTTTTCGGCCAGCGCACCACACTCAAACTGACACGGTTCTCGCGCAACCCGGTCATCGCGCCGGCACGCTTTACCTTTACGCCACCCAAAGGGGCTGACGTCATTGGCGACTGACGACCTGTTTCAGTCCCATGCAGCGCCCGCGCACCCAGCTGACGTGCCGCTGGCCGAGCGCCTGCGCCCGCGCACGCTGAGCGAAGTCGTCGGGCAGCGCCACCTGTTGGGTGCAGGCAAGCCGCTCAGACTCGCATTCGATTCCGGCAAGCTGCATTCGATGATTTTGTGGGGGCCGCCGGGCGTGGGAAAAACCACCCTGGCACGGCTGACCGCGCAAGCCTTTGGTGCTGACTTCATCGCCATTTCTGCCGTGCTGTCAGGCGTCAAGGACATTCGAGAAGCCGTCGAACGCGCACGGATGAATCAGTCGCTATCTCGCGCCACTATTGTTTTCGTCGACGAAGTTCACCGTTTCAACAAGGCGCAGCAGGATGCTTTTTTGCCACACGTTGAAAGCGGCCTGTTCACCTTCATCGGCGCGACCACTGAAAACCCCTCGTTTGAAGTCGTCGGTGCCTTGCTGTCACGCGCCCAGGTTTATGTATTGAAATCGCTGACGCCAGACGAGCTGAGCCAATTGCTGCAACATGCGCTGCAGGCGTTGCCGAACCTGAAGCTGGCCGACGGCGTCGATCAGCTTCTCGCGGCTTACGCCGATGGGGACGCGCGCAAACTGCTCAACCTGCTGGAGCAACTCGACAGCGCCGCCCGCACCGCGCAGGTAGACGTAATCGACACTGTGTTTGTTGAAAACGCGCTGGCGCAATCCTTGCGCCGCTTCGACAAGGGTGGGGAAGCCTTTTACGACCAGATTTCGGCGTTGCACAAAAGCGTGCGCGGCAGCAGCCCTGACGCGGCGCTGTACTGGCTGGTACGCATGCTCGATGGTGGCGCGGATCCACGTTATCTTGGGCGGCGGCTTGTTCGGATGGCATCCGAAGATATTGGCCTGGCCGATCCGCGCGCGCTCAGCATGACGCTTGACGCAGTTGAAACCTATGAGCGCCTGGGCAGTCCGGAAGGTGAACTGGCGCTGGCTGAAGCCTGTCTCTATCTTGCCTGTGCGCCCAAAAGCAATGCGGCTTATGTGGCTTACAACGCAGCGCGCGCATTCGTGGCGGCCAACCCGTCTAATGATGTACCGCTGCATTTGCGCAACGCCCCGACCAAACTGATGAAGGAACTCGGTTACGGTCGAACCTATCGTTATGCTCACGATGAACCGGATGCCTATGCAGCCGGTGAGCGGTACTTTCCCGACGACTTGCCTGAACAACGCTGGTATCAGCCCACGCCACGCGGGCTGGAAGGCAAAATCGCCGACAAGCTGGCGTATTTGCGTGCGCTGGATGAGGCAGAGAAAAGCCAATGACAAAGGGGGCGTTTAGCCCCCTTTGTCATTGCGCTGAATGTTTAATTCAGTGAATCAGAACTTGTAGACCACTCCGGCCGAGAACAGATCGATATCTGCCTCGCCCGTGCCGCCGTTGTAATCCGAGCTACCTGCTTCAAAGAAACGTTCCCAATCCAGGCGAAGCCCGACAGAAGGGGTGATGTTGTATTGCGCGCCTACGCCGAATGACCATACAACGTCAGTATCGCCCGTGTTGTTGTTGGTCGGGTTGGTCGGTGTGGCAGCAATCGTGCCGTTGACTTCGGTATTCAGGAAGTTCATCCCACCGCGACCCGACAGGGTAAAGCTGGGGCTGATCGCATAGGTTCCGACAATGGCCGTGGTCATGCCGTTGGTTTCCCGTGTTCCGGCCTGTGTGCCCGTGAAAGTCGCTTCGCCCAGATCGATGTAGCCAACTTCCATGGAAATGTATTCGTTGATTTCCAGACCGCCATAGATTTTCCAGGCGGTGTCAGAGTCGTCGCAGGAGATGCCGGCTGGACACGAAATATCGGAAGTGGACTGTCCCAGGTTTCCACCCACGTAGGGGGCCAGGGTGAGGTCGAAAAAACCGGCAGATGCGGAAGTGGAAAGGGCGAGTGCCGAAGCCACTGCAGCGGCGAAATGCATTGTGCGCATGTAAATCTCCTCTTGAATTTTATGTTGGTGATGGAAAACGAGCAAAAGGCTGACGTTGACCAAGATGAAGCGGAAAGCAGATTAATCGATTTTATTGGTTTTAGATAGCAGGCGCGCACGCTATTGATGGGCCGTTGCCAAGACGCGACAGGCGTGACTCTGCGTGGGTTAGCCGGATATTGCACCTGTGCATCATGCTAGACTGCCCCAAACAGTGAGACGAGCATGGCCGAGGAGTCTGACCTTTCCCGTACCGAACCCGCGAGTTCGCAGCGTTTGCAACAAGCCCGCAATGCAGGCGATGTGCCGCGTTCGGCTGAACTGACGGCATGGGTCGTCTTGCTGGCTGCGCTGGGCATGCTGGGCTGGTTGATGCCGCGTCTGCTTGCAGCTTTGCAGAACTTGACCGAGTCGGCTCTTGTTACCGCCGCGCAACCGCTTTCCCCGCTTATTCTGGATGCTGCCCAAGCAGTCGTGTGGGCGGTTTTGCCGCTTCTGGTTGTTGTCCTGGTTGCAGCAATGGTTGCCCCCCTGTTGATTTCGGGGTGGGTGTTCGCCCCGCAGCGCACCCAATTTGATTTGTTGCGTATCAATTTGTTTAAGGTCTTTTCCCGTTTGTTGTCTGCCGACTTCTGGTTTGATGGATCACTGGCGTTGTTGAAGCTCGCGCTCGTTGCTGTGGCTATCGCCTGGGTGCTGGCGAGCAGGGAGGGATTGCAAGGCTTGACTGACCTCTCCTCGAATTCCGCTTTGGCACACATGGCAGCCTGGCTGGAGCGTGGCCTGCTGGCATTGGTTACGGTGCTGGCGCTGGCGGCGGCGCTTGATTCCGGCTGGCGCTGGTGGCGTTATTTACGCCGGCACGCGATGAGTTGGCGGGATGTACAGGCCGAGGCGCGCGAGGCTGAAGTCAGCCCGGAAATTCGTGCGCAGCTGCGTGACCGCCAGCAACAGGCTGGGCAAGGGGTGCAGCCTGAAGGGACGGCGGCAATGCGCGCCGTGTCCGGATCGATTGATGAGGTGATCGGGTGAGTGCGCAGGGTGTCATGGTGATGGGGATGCCGGTGAACCGGCTGGCTGTGCCCATGCTGGTGTTGCTGATTTTGGCGATGATGGTGTTGCCGCTTCCTACCTTGATGCTCGATGTGCTGCTGACGCTCAATATTGCACTGGCCATGATCGTGCTTTTGGTGAGTCTGAATGCACGGCGTCCGCTGGATTTTTCGGTGTTTCCGACCGTGTTGCTGCTGACGACCTTGTTACGCCTGTCACTCAATGTGGCATCGACCCGCATTATCTTGATGCACGGTCAAACCGGGCCCGACGCTGCGGGCAAGGTGATCGAATCCTTCGGCAGCTTCCTGGTCGGCGGCAACATTGCGGTTGGTTTCGTTGTGTTCCTGATTCTGGTCATCATCAACTTCGTCGTGATAACCAAGGGCGCCGGGCGCATTGCCGAGGTGGCGGCGCGTTTTACGCTGGACTCGATGCCCGGCAAGCAATTGGCTGTCGATGCGGACTTGAACGCCGGATTCATTAACGACGTCGAAGCACGCACGCGGCGCAACGAAATCAGTCGCGAAGCTGATTTTTATGGCGCGATGGACGGCGCATCCAAATTTGTGCGCGGTGATGCCATTGCCGGCATGATCATCCTGATGGTCAATTTGGTCGGTGGCGTGGCTATCGGTTTGCTGCAGCACAAGCTGGGCATCGGTGAGGCCATTGGCCGTTATGCCTTGCTGACCGTGGGCGACGGGCTGGTGACGCAGATTCCGGCACTGATCATTTCAACGGCTGCAGGCATCGTGGTAAGCCGGGCATCCAGCGAACAGGACTTGTCACGCGAGTTTTCCACCCAGATCTTCGGTCAACCGCACACTTTGTATGTAGCCGCAGCGGTGCTGGGCGTGCTTGGGCTGATCCCCGGCACGCCGCATCTGGCGTTCTTGACCATCGCCGCGGTATTGGGGGGCTTGGCCCTTTGGTTGTCGCGCCGACAGCGTGCGCAACTTGAAGCCGAGCCGCTTGGGCTGATCGAGGAAGTCGCAACGCCGGTCGATGTCACGTGGGACGATATCCCGCCGGTGGATGTGCTGGCGCTCGAAGTCGGCTATCGGCTGATTTCCCTGGTCGATCGCAATCAGGGCGGCGAGGCGCTGACCCGGATTACCGAGGCACGTCGCCGTTTCGCGACCGATATGGGCCTGGTCGTGCCGCTCATCCGGGTGCGCGACAACCTTGATCTCAAGCCCAACAGCTATCGCATCACCCTAAAGGGAGTTGATGTGGCACATGGCGAAATGCCCAGTGGTCAGGTATTGGCACTCGACATGGGCGATGTGCTGGGGCGCATCGATGGTGCGCCAGGAATGGATCCGCTGACGGGCCTGAGCGGTGTCTGGATCGAGACGGGGCGCGAAGAAGAAGCCGAATTGCGCGGCTTTATGGTGTTTACGGCAGCCGAACTGATCGCGCGCCAGGTCGAGATGGTGTTTCGCCAGCATGCGCCCGAGCTGCTGGGGCGCGTCGAGGTGCAACAGTTGCTCAACACGCTGACGCGCAGCCATCCGGGACTGGTGGAGGATGTCACGCCGCGCCATTTGCCGTTAACCAGTGTGCAAGCCGTATTGCAGCAGCTGATCGCCGAAAACGTTTCGATTCGCGACAGCCGCACCCTGTTTGAAACCCTGGCCGCACGCGCACCCAACAATCAGATGATTGATGACCTGGTCGAAACCGTGCGCGCCGCGCTGGGGCGTAGCATCGTTGATCGCCTGTTCGAGGGAAGCAATGCGTTGCACGTGATCGGGCTGGCCGCCGCCACCGAGACGCGTTTGATGAATGAAATGGGTGAAGAGGGCGAGGCACTGCTATCGCCCGCTACGCTGGATGCCTTGAACGATGCTGCGGAACGCGCCATCGCAGAGCAGGAAAACGCGGGTTATCCGCCGGTGCTGCTGACTTCACCCAGTTTGCGCGCCATCCTGTCGCGGTTATTGCGGCGTAATTTGCCCCGGATGGCGGTCATTGCGTACGCCGAAGTGCCTGCCGATAAAGTCGTGCAAGTGAGCACCGAACTGGATCTGGGAGGAAACGCATGAGCGCACAGGTTTTTATTGCCGCAAACGCGCGCGAGGCCCTGGCAAGAGTCCGTCGCGAACTGGGCGATGATGCCGTGGTGTTGTCGACCCGGCCTCATCCGCAGGGCGTTGAACTGCTCGCCAGCGGTTATGGAACGTTAGCGGCATTGCCTCTTAATGCACCGAACTCAGCATCAGACGGCGCCAGCGGTTCGCGAATTCTGACCGAGCTTGCGCGTCTGCGCGGCATGTTGCAAAACCAGCTGGCCGGCTTTGCCTGGGGCGCTGCGCGGCGTCGTGATCCGCTGCGGGTTGCATTGATGCAAACCCTGTTCGCCGCTGGCTTTGGCAGTTCACTTGCACGCACCTTGGCCGCCCGGCTGCCGCGCGAACTTGATGCCCCGGCAGCTCAACGCTGGCTGCGGCAGGTGCTGATCCGCAATCTGGCGCTTCAGCCTGCTGCCGTTGATTTGCTGGCTCAAGGCGGGCGTTACGCACTCGTCGGATCAACCGGATCAGGCAAAACCACGACCCTGGCCAAACTGGCTGCACGCGGAGTGGATGTACACGGGGCCAATCAGGTGGTACTGGTGGCGGCTGATGCCTTTCGTGTTGGTGCGGCGGCACAGCTGACTGTCTATGCCGACTTGCTGGGGGTGTCGCTGTTCGTGGCCGACAGCCCTGGCCGGTTGGCGCAACTGCTGCCGCAACTTGCGGCCAAAAAGCTGCTGCTGATCGATACGGCCGGCTTTGCACCGTCCGATCCGCGCATCCATGACGCGCATGCGCTCGATGCTTTGGGCGTGCGGCGGCTGGCGGTGATCTCCGCCAACCAGCAAGGTGCGGCAATCGAGCAGGCGATGGTACGGTTTGGTCAGGGCGCAGCGGCATGCATTCTCACCAAGCTCGATGAAACCCCGCAGCCGGGCGCGGCGCTCGATAGCCTGATTCGTCATCGGCTGCCGCTGGCCTACGTCAGCAGCGGTCAGCGCGTACCGGAGGACTTTCATCTTGCCAATGCCGCCTATCTTGTCGACCGGGCGCTGAAGGGCGGACAACTTGCCACGCCTTATACGCTGGAAGCCGAAGATTGGCCGCTGTTTGCGGGCGTGGAAGCCGAGCGTGAAGAACGCCAGGTTTCGGCCAGGGGTTTCAATGCAGGTTGAGTGGTCAGATCAGGCGGCTGGGCTGCGGCGGCGCAGTGCCCGGGTGCCGATTTGCACCTATTGTTTTTTTGATACAGCCCAATGGATGGGCAGGCTGGCCATTTCCCTGCATCATGCTGGGAAGACTTCCTTGCTGATCGACCGGCAGGGTCGTTTGTTCGGTGCTGCTCAAACACGCAGTTTGTTCAGCTGGAAGCAGCAGCTTGAACGCGGTGAGTTGCACACCCTGTCGTTGAATCCTGGCGAGGGTTGGCATGCGCCAGGAGTACGGGCGGACGATCCGGCTCTACGCGATGTAGCGTGTGCTTACGATCATCTTCTGTTTGACGAAGAACCAGACGGAGCGGCGCTGATCCTGATGCCCGATGCGCATCACGCCTTTCTTGTCGAGGTTCGGGCCACGAGGTCATCCATGCTGCGTGCGTACACGTTGCTGAAAACCCTGTCGCCTCATGTTGAGGTGGGCATGAACGTGAATTTGCTGGGCGACCAGATCGCTTGCGCACAGGTTCTCGGTGCTGCGAGCCATTTTCTTCCTCAACCATTTGCTCAGGCAATCGATTGCGTGGCGCACGCAGATACTGCATTTTCAGCGCTTGCCGTTAGAATGCCCGGCGAGGAGACGAGTCAAGCGACTCGTTTTAAAACAGAAAACATGAAAGCATGGCCTTGAAAAATGGCTGATAAACCCCTGTCGCAAGACGAACAGATCACCAAATATGCGCCGCTGGTCAAGCGCATTGCCTATCACATGATGGCGCGTCTGCCTGCCAGCGTAGAAGTTGACGACCTCATTCAGGTCGGGCTGATCGGCTTGATGGACGCGGTCGGGCGCTTTGACGGTACCCAGGGCGCCCAGTTTGAATCCTATGCCACCCAGCGCATTCGCGGTTCGATGCTCGACGAACTGCGCGAAGCCGACTGGCTGCCACGCCATGTGCGGCAAAAATCACGGCAGATCGAAGCTGCCATCAGCAAACTGGAACAGCGCAACGGCAAGTCGCCGACCGAGCACGAAATTTCCGCCGAGATGGGACTCGGGATCGATCAATATCAATCCATGCTGGGCGATGTGAAATGCTCGCAGTTACTGTATTACGAAGATTTCGCAGATGACGATAGCGCCAGTTTTCTGGAACGCTACCTGGTCGACGGCAGCAACGATCCGCTCGCTGTGCTTGAGGATGAAGGCTTTCGCGGTAGTCTGGTGTCCGCCATCCATCACCTGCCTGAACGTGAGCGCAGCATGATGGGCATGTATTACGAGCAGGACATGAACCTGAAGGAAATCGGCGTCGTGCTCGGTGTCTCCGAATCGCGCGTGTGCCAGTTGCATTCACAGGCTGTCGCGCGCTTGCGCGCTCAGCTCAAGATCTGGAAAAGCTGAGCGCGGCACAGGTAAAGCGGGGCGAAACGCGAACAAATCCGCGATAATGGCGGCTTGTTTATCCAGCCTGCGTTTGCCGCCATGACCCCCGCCGAACTCAAGAAAAAAGCCCTCGAATACCATCGCCTGCCCAAGCCGGGAAAACTTTCGGTGGAGTCCTCCAAACCCTGTTCCACACAGGATGATCTGGCCTTGGCCTACACCCCCGGTGTGGCGCAGCCCGTGCTGGAAATTGCCAAAAACCCCAAGACCGCTTACGACTACACCAACAAGGGCAACCTGATTGCGGTGATTACCGACGGCACCGCGATTCTGGGACTGGGCAACCTGGGACCGCTCGCTGCCAAGCCCGTGATGGAAGGCAAGGCCGTATTGTTCAAGCAGTTCGCCGGCATCGACGTGTTCGATATCGAGGTGCATGCGAAAACCCCGCAGGAATTCATCAAGGTGGTCGAAGCGATCGCGCCGACCTTCGGCGGTATCAATCTTGAAGACATCGCTGCTCCGCATTGCTTCGAGATCGAAGCTGCGCTGAAGAAAAAACTCGACATCCCGGTGTTTCATGATGACCAGCATGGCACTGCCGTGATTATCTGTGCCGGCCTCATCAATGCCTTGCATGTACAGGGCAAGGCATTGGACTCGGCAAAGATCGTCTGTCTCGGGGCCGGTGCAGCCGGCATCGCATCAATGAAACTGCTGGTGGCGATGGGGGCAAGAAAGGCCAACATCACCCTGGTCGATTCCAAGGGGGTGGTGCACAAGGAGCGCACCGACCTCAACAGCTTCAAGAAAGGCTTTGCGCGCAAGACCAAGCTGCGCACGCTGACCGAGGCGATGCAGGGGGCCGATGTGTTTGTCGGCGTGTCGGGTGCCAACCTGGTGAGCCCGGCGATGGTGAAAAGCATGGCCGACAAGCCGGTCGTCTTTGCGCTCGCCAACCCCAATCCTGAAATCCTGCCGGAAAAAGCCATGGCTGCGCGCAGCGATCTCGTCATGGCAACCGGGCGTTCTGACTTCCCGAATCAGGTTAACAATGTGCTGGGCTTCCCGTTCATTTTCCGCGGCGCACTCGATGCGCGCGCCAAGGAGATCACCGAGGCCATGCTGATTGCGGCTGTCCATGCGCTGGCCGGGCTGGCACGTGAGCCGGTTCCCGCATCGGTTTTGAAAGCGTACAAGTTGAAGAAACTTGTATTTGGCCCGGATTACATCCTGCCGAAGCCGTTTGATCCGCGCCTGGCTGAGCGGGTGCCGCAGGCGGTGGCTAGGGCGGTGGTCAAATCAGCCAGGCGCTAAAGCTGGTTGAAGCTGTGGCCACACGCAAAGACCGGGTTTCTTGCTATTTAACAGGTGCTGTGTGAGTCCTCTGCCGCGTCCGGTCTACCTTGATCTTTTTCGTATCCGCCTGCCGCTTGCCGGCTGGGTGTCGATCCTGCATCGCCTGTCTGGTGCAGTGTTGTTTCTGGGTTTTCCGTTCGCGATCTGGCTGCTGTCGATATCGCTTGCGCATGAGTCGGGATTTGCCGCGGTGCGCGCGTGGCTTGCGTTGCCGCTGGCGAAGCTGGCTTTGCTGGGTTTGGTGTGGCTGTTTGCCCTGCACTATTTCGCCGGATTGCGGCATCTGGCATTGGATGTCCATTGGGGTACTTCGCTGAAAGCGGCACGACGCAACAGCGTGGCTGTGCTGGTGTTGAGCGGTGCGGCGACCCTGGTGGCAGCATGGGGCGTGTTCGCATGAAACCGGTGCTTGGCGCGCGTGGCGGCACCGGGAGCTGGCTGCTGCAGCGCGGCACGGCTTTGGGGATGGCATTGGCAGTGCCGTTGTTCATTGGTGCTTTAGTCCTGCATGCGCCGTTTGATTTCGCCAGTTGGCGCGCGTTTGTTTCGCTTGTGCCGGTCCGCCTGGCCTTGCTGTTGGCTGGGATGGCGCTGGCACTGCACGCCTGGGTGGGCATGCGCGATATTTTCATGGATTACGTGCATCCGGTCATGCTGCGGCTTTTGCTGATGGGGCTGGTCATTCTGGTTCTGCTGGCTTCTGTGCTGTGGCTTGCGACGATCGTGTGGGGGGTGGCGTGAACAGGCGACGGTTTGATGCGCTCATCATCGGCGGCGGCGGCGCGGGGTTGCGCGCAGCCCTGCAACTGGCGCGTTCGGACTTCACGGTCGCGGTGGTCTCCAAGGTTTTCCCGACGCGCTCGCACACGGTGTCGGCGCAGGGCGGCATTACGGCCGCGCTGGCCAACGTCGACGACGACTGCTGGGAATGGCA
Source organism: Gammaproteobacteria bacterium (assembly GCA_018831045.1). Classification (GTDB taxonomy): domain Bacteria; phylum Pseudomonadota; class Gammaproteobacteria; order Burkholderiales; family Thiobacillaceae; genus Thiobacillus. Next base: position 29,835 of record JAHJRA010000040.1, read on the forward strand.
CATGTACGACACGGTGAAGGGTGGCGACTGGCTGGGTGACCAGGATGCGATCGAATTCATGTGCCGCGAGGCCGCTTCAGCCGTATATGAGCTGGAACACATGGGCCTGCCGTTTTCGCGGCTCGACAACGGCAAGATCTATCAGCGGCCCTTCGGCGGCCAGTCCAAGAATTTTGGCGGCGAACAGGCCACGCGCACGTGTGCGGCGGCCGACCGCACCGGCCACGCGCTGCTGCACACGCTGTATCAGCAAAACATCAAGCACCGCACGCAGTTTTTCGATGAATATTTCGCGCTCGATCTGCTGCGCGATGCCGAAGGTTATTGTCTAGGCGTTACGGCAATGAGCATCGAAACCGGCGAGCCCATCGTGATCGAAGCGCGCACTACGTTGCTCGCCACCGGCGGGGCAGGGCGGGTGTTCTGGAACAGCAGCAACGCCATGATCAACACCGGCGACGGCCTCGGCATGGTGCTGCGTGCCGGACTACCGCTACAGGACATGGAGTTCTGGCAGTTCCATCCGACCGGCATCGCCGGGGTGGGTTGCCTGATCACCGAAGGCGTACGCGGCGAAGGCGGCTATTTGCTGAACAAAAATGGCGAGCGCTTCATGGAACGCTACGCGCCGCATGCAAAAGACCTGGCGGGACGTGATGTCGTGGCGCGTGCGGTCGCCATCGAAATTGCCGAAGGGCGTGGCTGCGGACCGCAGGGTGACTATATCGAACTCAAGCTGGATCACCTGGGCGAGGCGCTCATCGTCGACAAGCTCCCCGCCATTCGCGATCTGTCCATTCGCTTTGCCGCTGTTGATCCGGTGCATGCACCCATCCCTGTCGCACCGACAGCGCACTACATGATGGGTGGGATTCCCACCAACCTGCACGGCCAGGTTGTCGCTCCGGCACATTTCGGGCCGGAAGAGCCGGTGCCGGGTTTGTATGCCGTAGGCGAGTGTGCCTGTGTCTCGGTGCATGGCGCGAACCGGCTGGGTGGCAATTCGCTGCTCGATCTGATCGTGTTTGGCCGCGCGGCGGGAAAACACATGCAGGATTATCTGCGCGACAATCCGTATCCGCGCTCGCTGCCGGAATCTGCCGCCGATGTCAGTCTGGCGCGGCTGGCACGCTGGGATCAGCCAGGCAGCGAGCGGGTGGCTGCAATCACTGACGATCTGCGGCGCATGATGCAGGCGCATGCCGGTGTGTTCCGCACCGATGCGGTGTTGCGCGAAGGCCTGGCCAAGCTGGATCAGCTCGAAGCGCGTCTGCAACACGCCGGGTTGCAGGACACCAGCCGCGTGTTCAACACCGCTCGTATCGAGGCGCTGGAACTGGAAAACCTGATCGGCGTGGCACGTGCGACGCTGGTGTCGGCACTCAGCCGAACCGAGAGTCGCGGCGCGCATACGCGGGAGGATTTTCCTGTGCGCGATGATGCGCATTGGCTCAAGCACACGCTGTATTCGCGGGAGGCGGATCAAGTGGATACCAAACCGGTGCGGCTGAAGCCATTGACGTTGGAATCGATCCGGCCAAAAGAGCGGGTGTACTGAACATGAAATTCCGCCTCTACCGCTTTAACCCCGAGTCGGGCGACAAGCCCACCATGCAGGACGTCGAACTCGACATCGAGCCTGCCGGCAAGATGCTGCTCGACGCCCTGCTGGCAATCAAGGCGCAGGACGAAACCCTGTCGCTGCGGCGTTCCTGCCGCGAAGGCGTGTGCGGTTCGGATGCGATGAACGTCAACGGCAAGAACCGACTGGCGTGCATCACGCCCTTGAGCGAATTGAAGGAGCCCATCGAGGTGCGGCCGCTGCCGGGCCTGCCAGTGATCCGCGACCTGATTGTGGATATGGAGCCGTTCTATAAACAATATCGCTCGATCAAGCCGTATCTGGTCAACGAGGACCCCGAGCCCGAAGTCGAACGTCTGCAAAGCCCGGCCGACCGTGCGCTGCTCGATGGCGCCTATGAATGCATCCTGTGCGCCTGTTGCACCACGGCGTGTCCGTCGTTCTGGTGGAATCCTGAAAAATTCGTTGGCCCGGCCGGCTTGCTGCAGGCGTATCGGTTCATTGCCGATACCCGCGACGAGGCGAGCGCCGAGCGGCTGGACAATCTGGAAGACCCGTACCGGCTGTACCGCTGTCGCGGCATCATGAACTGCGTCGATGCCTGTCCCAAAGGTTTGAACCCGACCGAAGCCATCGGCCGCATCAAGTCGCTGCTGGTGAAGCGGCGTGTCTGATTCGCGTGCCAGAGACCGGGTCGCCTGGCGCTGCCGCCGTGGCTTGCTGGAACTGGACATCTTGCTGGGTGGCTTTTGGGACGCGCACCGCGCTACACTTCGACCTGATGAGACAGCCGCGTTTGAGCGGCTGCTGACGCTGCCGGACATGGAGATTGCAGACCGGTTGCAAGGTAAATCGCCTGCGGGCGATGCCGATCTTGCAGCGACTTTGCAACGCCTGCATGCCTTTCAGGCTGCACTAATTTCAGGAAGCACGATGAAAAAAACCGCCACACTTACTTTCAGCGACGGCAGTCCGTCCATCGAACTGCCGATCGAGCAGGGCACCTACGGCAAGCCCGTGATCGACATCCGCGCACTGGCCGCACAAGGCTACTTTACCCACGACCCCGGATTTACTGCGACGTCGAGCTGCAATTCGGCCATCACCTATATCGACGGCGACGAAGGCCTGTTGTATTACCGCGGCTATCCGATTGAGGAATTGGCCTACAAGTCCGACTTTATGGAAGTCAGTTATCTGCTGCTGCACGGCGAATTGCCGACGGCGGATCAAAAAGTTGCGTTCGAGAAGTCCATTCGTCATCACACCTTGTTGCACGACCAGATGGAGAATGTGTTTCGCGGCTTCCTTCGCGATGCACATCCGATGGCGGTGATGGTGAGCGTGACTGGCGCGATGTCGGCGTTTTATCACGATGACATGAATATTTTCGATGCCCGGCAGCGCGCCATTGTTGCGCACCGGCTGATCGCGAAAGTGCCGACAGTGGCCGCCTGGTCTTATAAGTACAAGGAAGGCCTGCCTTTCGTCTATCCGCAGAATCGCCTGACTTACGCCGAGAACTTCATGCACATGATGTTCTCGACGCCGTGTGAACCCTACGAACCCAACCCGGTGCTGGCGCGTGCGCTCGACCGTATTTTCATCCTGCATGCCGATCACGAGCAGAATGCCTCGACTTCCACCGTGCGCTTGGCCGGCTCGAGTGGTGCCAATCCTTACGCCTGTATGGCCAGCGGCATGGCATCGCTGTGGGGGCCGCTGCACGGCGGCGCCAACGAAGCCGTGCTGAAAATGCTCGACGAAATGGGCGATATTTCGCGCATCCCCGAGTTCATCAAGCGCGCCAAGGACAAGTCCAGCGGCTTCCGCCTGATGGGCTTCGGTCACCGCGTCTACAAGAACATGGATCCGCGCGCGCGCATCATCCGCGAGACCTGTTACGAGGTGCTTGACGAACTGGGTCTGCGCGACGATCCGCAATTCAAGATGGCGATGGAGCTGGAACGCATCGCAATGGAAGACGACTACTTCATCTCACGCAAGCTTTACCCCAACGTCGATTTCTATTCCGGCATCATCTTCCGCGCCATGGGCATTCCCACCAGCATGTTTACCGCGATGTTCGCGCTGGCGCGCACCGCCGGCTGGGTTGCGCAGTGGAACGAAATGCTGTCCGATCCCGCGCATAAAATCGGCCGTCCGCGCCAGCTCTACACCGGCGCAACCCGGCGAGAGTTCGTGCCCATGGATCAACGCGGCGCCTGATTGACACGCCCGCGAAGCAATTGCCGATGAACTCGCCTGACTGGTGGTCAAGCTCTCCGCTGTACGCCGGTAACGCGGCCTATCTTGAACAGTTTGGTGATGCCGCGCTGGCGCCCTGGCTGGCGCAGCCGCTGCCCGGTCTGGATGACTGTTCGGATGCCGCGCAGGTTGGCGTGCTGCGGCTCATTAACGCCTACCGCTATATGGGGGTGCGGCTTGCGGACCTCGACCCCTTGCGGCGCTTTGAACCGCCGCCCACGCCCGAGCTCGATCCCGCCCATTACGGTCTGACCGAAGCGGATCTCGGCCGTACATTCGAGACCGGTTCCCTTTTCGGGGTTGAGCGCACAACCCTGAGCGAAATTCTGCAGCGCCTGAACAGCGCGTATTGCGGCCATATTGGCGTGGAATACATGCACATCACCGATGTGGCGCGTAAACGCTGGCTGCAGGAACGCTTTGAATTGGCACAAGGAAACTTCGGTGCCTCGCCTGAGCTGAAAAAGCAGCTGCTGCAAAGGCTGACCGATGCCGAGACGCTGGAGAAATTCCTGCACACGCGTTATGTCGGGCAGAAACGCTTTTCGCTGGAAGGCGGGGAAAGCCTGATCCCGATGCTCGACCTGGTGATTTCACGTTGCGCGCGCCACGGTGCGAAAGAAGTCGTGGTGGGGATGGCGCACCGCGGCCGCATCAACGTGCTGGTCAACATCATGGGGCGCTCGCTGGAAAGCCTCTATGTGGAACCGACGCAGGCCGATACCGCGCCCTTGTCCGGGGACGTGAAGTACCACCAGGGTTTTTCCACCGATGTGATGCTGCCGAACGGACCGGTGCATCTGGCGCTGGCGTTCAATCCCTCCCATCTCGAAATCGTGCATCCTGTGGTGCGTGGCTCGGTGCGTGCGCGCCAGGACCGGCGTGGCGACGTGCTCGGCTACGAAGTGGTGCCGGTGATTCTGCATGGCGATGCGGCCTTGTCGGGGCAGGGTGTCGTGATGGAAAGCCTCAACATGTCGCAGACGCGAGGCTTCCGTAATCACGGGGCAATCCATATCGTCATCAACAACCAGATCGGATTTACCACGTCCGACCCGCGCGATGTGCGTTCGACCCTGTACTGCACCGATGTCGCCAAGATGGTCGAAGCGCCGGTGCTGCATGTCAACGCAGACGACCCCGAGGCGGTGGCGTTCGCGGTGCGTACTGCGGTCGACTTCCGCTATACCTTCCACAAGAACATCTTCATCGACCTGGTGTGCTATCGCCGCCATGGCCACAACGAGCAGGATGAGCCGCTCGCCACCCAGCCCTTGATGTATCGCCGTATTCAGGCGCATCCCAGCACCCGCACCCTGTATGCGCAGCGTCTGGTGGATGAGGGCGTGCTGACGCAGTCGGAGGCAGACGACATGGTTGACCGCTGCCGTGACCGGCTCGAGCAGGGCGGGTCGCTGAATCCGCCTGCTCAATCCGACTTTAGCCAGACGTTTGGCATCGACTGGGCGCGTTTCAATGGCCAGGTGGATTCCGGGGTGCCGACCGCAATCACCGCCGGGCGGCTGGATTTTCTCGGTGAACGCATCACCACCCTGCAACACGAAATTGAATTGCATTCGCGCGTGCAAAAGGTGCTGGATGACCGCCGCAAAATGCGCGCAGGTGACTTGCCGGTCGATTGGGGCTACGCAGAAAATCTGGCCTACGCCAGCCTGCTCGATACAGGCTACAACGTGCGGGTGTCGGGGCAGGATTCGGCGCGCGGTACTTTTTTCCATCGCCATGCGGTGTGGCACGACCAGAAGCGCGAACGGCGCCAAAGCGGGGTGTATCTCCCGCTCGAACATCTGCACCCACGCCAGGGCAATTTCACCATCATCGATTCGCTGCTGTCGGAAGAGGCGGTGCTGGCGTTCGAATACGGCTACGCGACCGCCGACCCCGACACGCTCGTGGTGTGGGAAGCGCAGTTCGGCGACTTCGCCAACGGTGCGCAGGTGGTGATCGATCAGTTCATCGCCAGCGGCGAAGCCAAATGGGGCCGTTTATGCGGTCTCACGCTGATGCTGCCACATGGTCTGGAAGGGCAGGGGCCGGAACATTCATCCGCCCGGCTCGAGCGTTTTTTGCAGTTGTGTGCGCAGGACAATATCCAGGTGTGCGTGCCCACGCTGCCCGCGCAGATGTTTCACCTGTTACGACGGCAGATGGTACGGCCGCTACGCAAACCGCTGGTGATTCTGACGCCCAAAGGCTTGCTGCGTTATCCCGCCTCGACTTCCTCGTTGGCCGATTTGAGCAGGGGTGCATTCCACACGGTGATCGATGATCCGCGCGCGCCGGTTCGGGCGAAACGTGTGGTGGCATGCAGTGGGCGGGTGTGGTTTGATCTGGAGGCAGCACGCCAGGCACGCGGGCTGGACGACCTTGCGCTGGTTCGGGTCGAGCAGTTGTACCCCTTTCCTGAATCCGCGTTCCAAAGTGTGTTGAATGCTTATCCGCAGGCCACCACCTTTGTCTGGGCGCAAGAGGAACCGATGAATCAGGGCGCGTGGTTTCAGACCCTGCATCACCTGAACCATTGCACGCCCGATGGCCAGCGCTTCCATTATGCGGGCCGCCCGTCCGCGGCTGCGCCTGCGTCAGGCCATCTTTCGCGCCACCGGGCAGAACTGGACGCGCTATTGATCGATGCGCTGGAGACATCGTATGAAAGTTGAAGTGCGGGTGCCCATGTTGTCCGACTCGATGGCGAGTGGAACCTTGCTGCCGTGGCGCAAGCAGGCCGGCGAGCGCGTTGCACGTGACGAAGCCCTGGTCGATCTTGAAACCGACAAGGTGATCCTCGAAATTCCCGCGCCGGCATCCGGCACGCTGCTTGAGCTGCGCCTGCTCGAGGGGGCCGTGGTCAAGGCGGATGAAGTGGTGGCGGTGATTGAAACCAGTGATGCGTTGGATACGCCCATTCCGCCGGTTCAACCAGCTCCTGTTGCCGCGTCAGAGCCGCCGCCCCAGCCCGCCACTGGCGTCAGGGCAGCGCTCATTAAAACGCCCGTGTCTGCTGCCGTGTCAGCACCCAGTGTTCCGTTTCCCGGGACGCAGCAGGTGATTCAGTCGGGCGAAACCCGCCGCGAACCGATGTCGCGCCTGCGTAGCCGCGTGGCCGAGCGCCTGGTTGCTGCGCAGCACAGCGCCGCCATGCTCACCACGTTCAACGAAGTGAACATGCAGCCGGTGAACGAACTGCGCCAGCGCTACAAGAGCGAATTCGAGGTCAGATATGGGGTCAAGCTGGGCTACATGTCCTTTTTTGTGCGTGCGGTGTGCCAGGCGCTCGGGCAGTTTCCCATCGTGAATGCCGCCATCGACGGCAATGACATCGTGTGGCACGGTGACGTGGACATCGGCATCGCCATTTCCAGCCCGCGCGGTCTGGTGGTGCCGATTCTGCGCCGTGCGCAAACCCTCTCGTCGGCTGAGGTTGAGCGCGCCATTGCTGATTTCGGCCTGCGCGCGCGCGCGAGCAAGCTCACGCTTGACGATCTCTCGGGCGGCAGTTTTTCCATCACCAATGGCGGCGTGTTCGGCTCGCTGTTATCGACGCCCATCCTGAACCCGCCGCAATCGGCCATTCTCGGCATGCATGCCATCCAGGAACGTCCCATCGCTGAAAATGGCCAGGTGGTGATTCGCCCGATGATGTATCTGGCGCTGACCTATGACCACCGGCTGATTGATGGCCGCGACGCGGTGCAGTTTCTGGTTGCGGTAAAAGCCGCGCTGGAAGCCCCCGAACCGCTGCTGACCGGCGATTGAGCTGAGCTGCCACTTGGCTGGGCTGGACACATTGCTGTTCTGGTTCAGTTTGGTCCGGAATTGCCGATATTTATGCGGATGTCGAGAATTCAGGTGAATGCACTGTGATTTTGGGTCAATTTATTTGCAGAGAGAAACAGGCATGAGCCTGCCATCTGCATTCATCAAAAACGCAGCCGCAGCGGCACCTGTCAATGATTCTTTCATTGACTACGCGTCCTTGCGTGCGCTGGTGGTGGACGATTACCCGGGCATGCGCAACGCCCTGCGTCTGACCCTGTCCAATTTTGGCGTTGTCAAAGTCCAGTTGGCTGCCAATGCCGCAGAAGCCTTGTTTCACGTCAAGAACAAGGCGTTCGATTTCATCCTGTGCGACTTCAATCTGGGTGATGGCCGCGATGGTCAGCAACTGCTGGAAGAGTTGCGCCATGGCAACTTGATCTCGCTGGAGACCGTTTTCATGATGGTCACCGCTGAGTCGTATTACGAAAAAGTCGCTGCAACAGCCGAACTGGCTCCGGACGACTACATGATCAAGCCATTCAGCGCTGAAATCCTGTGTAGCCGCCTCGAGAGCATACTGCTGCGCAAACGGGCATTTCGCGAGGTGTATCGGCATTTTCTCGCACAGGATCTGGAGGCAGCGCTTATGGCATGCGACGAGCTGATGCGCAGCAAGCCGAAATATCTGGTCGATGCTTTACGCTTCAAGGGAGAGGTCCTGGTCACACTTGGACGCTTCGATGAAGCCGAGGCCCTGTACAAGCAGGTTATTGCGATGCGCGCCATTCCCTGGGCACGGTTGGGCCTGGCGCGTTCGCTGCACCTGCAGAAAAAAGACGAGCCGGCAGAGGAAGAGCTGCGCGATGTGCTGGAACACGCGCCATCGATGGTGGCGGCCTATGACCTGCTGGCGGACGTATGCCTGGCAAAAAAAGATGGCGCGGCCGCACAGGCTGCACTGGAAAAGGGCGTGGCCATCTCTGGAAAGACCGTTCGCCGCCAGCAAAAACTTGGCGAGGTAGCCTACACCAATGGTGATCTGGATGCTGCTCGCACCGCTTTTACCAACACGCTGGAAAAAGGCCGCCACTCCATTTTCGTCACGCCCGCCGACCTCGGTAACTTGTGTCGGGTACAGGTCGAGCAGGGCGACCTGAAGGCGGTTGCCGATACGCTGAAAAAAAACAAATCAAGCTTGCAGGGCAGTCCGGAAGGCAAGCTGGTGATGGCTGTTTCACACAGCATGATGCACAACCAGGCGGGCAACCTGCAGGAGGCCGTGAAAGCCCTGGACGAAGCCGCGACTTTGCGCAGTACAGGAACACGCTGCGATCCCCAGATGATGCTCGATCTTGCGAACGTATGCATGGCCACTGGCCGTGAGGGCGAGGCTGACGGCATAGTTGCCGAAGTGGCGCGTAATGCCCATGACAGCGAATCGTTGCTGGCCAAGGCCCGCAAAATCTATGATCAGGCCGGGCGCAGCGATGCGGGTGCGGCCGTACTGGCTTCGGCTACCGCTGATATTCGCAAACTCAACAACGAAGGCGTCGTCCTGGCACAAAAGGGCGATTACAAAACCGCTGTTGAAAAATTGCTTACTGCCTGTGACGAAGCCCCCTTCAACCCGCGCATCATCATGAACGCGGTCTGGGTGATCCTCAAATATATTGATCAGGTGGGCATGGATGAAAAAATGATGGCGATTGCGCGCAAGCATCTGGCCGAAGCCGAGCGCCAGGCGCCTGGCCATTCGCGCATTTCAGGGCTGCGTTTGCACTTGAAGGACGTAGAGATCCGTTTTGGCATGAACAAAGCATGAACAAGGGCAAGCCAGCATGAACCTCGATGGCACCGCGCTGTATGCAGCCCTGATTCATGAGCTGAAAAACAATCTCGGTCTGCTATCGATGACGCTCGATAGCATTCCCGTGCAGGATGAGCCGCAGCACGATCGCAGCGTCGGTGACGCGCGCCTACTGTGCCAAAGCGTGATAGACCGGTTGCAACAGGCCTTGCTGATATACAAAGCGGATAACCAGCAGCTGGATCCGGTCATTGACGCCTATTCGCCACACGATCTGGTGCATGAGCTCATGGAGCGCACGGCTGCCTTGTCGCGTGGCCGCTTTCGCGTTGAAACCGAACTGGCGTCGGATGTGCCTGCCATCTGGTTTTTTGATCGCGATTTGATCGAGATGGCCCTGCTCAATGCGATCCAGAATTCTCTGGCTTATGCGCGTTCATGTGTCCGCATCGAAGCTAGCATGCGCGATGGATGCCTGGCGTTCTTCGTGCGCGATGACTCGGACGGGTACCCGGATCACATCCTGACCAGCGTGGCAACCCACACGCCCTACCGTTCAACCGGAACCGGCCTAGGGTTGCAATTTGCCAGGATGGTCGTTCAAGCACATGAAAACAAAGGTGTATTTGGCGAGCTTCGGCTCTACAATGAAACCGGCGCGGTTTTTTGCCTGATTCTGCCCTGAGGGATCGAGGGGGATACTGGCGCGCCCGCCTGACTGCAATACTGGCGCATCTCGGGCCTCTGCCGAAAAAACCTCCCTCTGGGCTTGGCCCTACTCGCAACGGGCTTGAAAATCCCGTGTTGCACCTCAAAATACAGCATCCCATTCAGGTTTATTCAGGCTATGCCAACCAAGAGAGAAAGCACTACCCTGCTGGAACCGGTTACCGCAAAGGTCAAACCGCCGCCTTTGTACAAGGTCATGCTCCTGAACGATGATTACACCCCGATGGAATTCGTGGTGCATGTTCTCAAGAAGTTTTTTGGCATCGATGAAGAACGGGCGACACAAATCATGCTCAAAGTGCATACTGAAGGCGTGGGGGTATGCGGCATATACCCCAAAGATATTGCGAGTACCAAGGTTGAACAGGTTGTGGATTTCGCGCGCCAGCATCAGCATCCGCTGCAATGTACGATGGAGGAGGTTTAAAATGATTGCCCAAGAACTCGAAGTCACGCTGCACATGGCTTTCATGGATGCGCGGCAAAAGCGCCACGAATTTATTTCGGTGGAACATCTGTTGTTGGCGATGCTGGACAACCCTTCCGCGATGGAAGTTTTGCGTGCGTGTGGCGCCAATATCGAGACCATGCGCGAACAGCTCGATCATTTCATTACCGAGCACACGCCCAAGGTGACCGCCGAGGGCGAGGTGGACACCCAGCCCACGCTCGGTTTCCAGCGCGTGATCCAGCGCGCCATCCTGCACGTTCAGTCGTCCGGGAAAAAGGAAGTGACGGGCGCCAACGTGCTGGTGGCCGTATTTGGCGAAAAGGATTCCCACGCGGTTTATTTCCTAACTCAGCAGGGCATTACGCGCCTGGATATCGTGAACTTCATTTCACATGGCATCAGTAAAACGCCGCACAGCGACCAGGCGCCGCGCGCCGACGAACCCGCCGAGGTCGGTTCCGAGGCGGCTGCGGCTTCACCGCTGGATAGTTTTGCCCAGAATCTGAATGTCCAGGCGCTGGCCGGCAAGATCGATCCCTTGATCGGTCGCGACCAGGAACTGGAGCGAGTCATCCAGACCTTGTGCCGCCGGCGTAAAAACAACCCGCTTTTGGTGGGTGAGGCAGGGGTGGGAAAAACCGCCATTGCAGAAGGCCTGGCGCGCCGCATCATTGAAGGTTCAGTACCTGAAATTCTGGCACAAAGCACAGTGTATTCGCTGGACATGGGCGCCTTGCTTGCCGGAACCAAGTATCGGGGTGATTTCGAGCAACGCCTCAAAGGCGTCTTGAAGCAGTTGGCGGATAACCCCAAAGCCGTATTGTTCATTGATGAGATTCATACTTTGATTGGGGCAGGTGCCGCATCAGGCGGCACGCTTGATGCCTCCAACCTGTTGAAACCAGCACTTTCCTCGGGTCAGTTGCGTTGCATTGGTGCGACTACCTATACCGAATATCGTGGCATTTTCGAGAAAGATCATGCGTTGTCGCGGCGTTTCCAGAAAATTGATGTGCCCGAGCCTTCGGTCAATGAAACCGTGCAGATTCTGCGTGGACTGAAATCGCGCTTCGAGGATCACCACGGCGTCAAATACACTGCGGCTGCACTGACAACGGCTGCCCAGCTGTCAGCGCGCTATATCAATGACCGCCATTTGCCGGACAAGGCCATTGACGTGATTGACGAGGCCGGCGCGGCGCAACGGATTCTGCCGAAGTCGAAGCAGAAAAAAGTGATTACCCCACGCGAAATCGAGGACATCATTGCCAAAATTGCGCGTATCCCACCTAAAACGGTCTCTCTCAACGACAAGAACGCACTTAAAACGCTTGATCGCGATCTGAAAGCCGTGGTGTTCGGGCAGGATGTTGCAATCGACATGCTGGCAACCGCAATCAAAATGTCGCGCAGCGGTTTGGGTAATCCGCAAAAGCCTATCGGCAGCTTCCTGTTCTCAGGCCCGACCGGTGTCGGCAAGACCGAGGTCGCGCGCCAGTTGGCTTATGTGCTCGGCGTCGAACTCATTCGCTTTGACATGTCGGAATACATGGAGCGCCACGCGGTATCACGCCTGATCGGCGCGCCGCCCGGTTATGTGGGTTTCGATCAAGGCGGGTTGCTGACAGAGGCAGTCAACAAGCAACCCTACTCGGTTGTTTTGCTCGATGAAGTTGAGAAGGCTCATCCGGACATTTTCAATGTGCTGTTGCAGGTAATGGATCACGGCACACTGACTGACACCAATGGACGTAAAGCCGATTTCCGCAACGTGGTGCTTGTCATGACCACCAATGCGGGAGCAGAAATGTTGAACAAGGCTACGATTGGCTTTTCCAATTCACGTGAGAGTGGCGATGAAATGGGTGAAATCCGTCGCATGTTCACACCGGAATTCCGCAACCGTCTGGACGCGATCATTCCGTTCGCCACCTTGACTGAGCCGATTATTCTTCAGGTGGTCGACAAATTCCTGATGCAACTGGAAGATCAGCTGCACGAGAAAAAAGTTGAAGCGGTATTCACCGACGCGTTGAAAGCCTACCTGGCCAAGAATGGTTTTGATCCCTCGATGGGAGCACGTCCCATGGCACGTCTGATTCAGGACACCATCCGCAAGGCCCTGGCCGATGAGCTGCTATTCGGAAAGCTGACCCAAGGTGGACGCGTGACTATCGACCTGGATGCAAACGATAAGGTTTGTCTTGAATTTGAGGAGGCTGTACCGGCCTGATTCCCGTCAAGTTTTCGTCGTGTGTAGCCGTTAGCGTGTAATCGGCGGACGCGTGTCGTCAATTTTGGTTTCCTGGCTCATCGCAGGTGAGCAAAGGAGGAAATCGAGCCTAGGCGCGTTCGCTGGATATCCTCCAGCCAAAAAGGAACACGCATGAAACTTGCCCTGGTGACTCGACTTCTCACAACAAGCTTGATCATTCTGCTGCCTGTTACCACCTATTCGGCAGAAGCCGCAGTGGGCAAGGCAGCAGCTGATAGCCCCACACTTTCTAGCGAGGACCTAAACGCGATTAGTGAGCGCATCCGTCAAACGGGTGCAAAGATGCGCGCCGACCTCAAGGAGGCGCGAGCTCGACTCGAAGCGCAGCGGGGGGAGCAGGAAGCAGCGCGCAAACTGCAGGCGAGAAAAGAAGCGGCCAGTCAGGCGAAGGCTCATCAGGAAGCTGCGTTGCAGGCGGAAACGCGCAAACGTCAGGCCACCCTTGAGGCACAACGTACGCAGGAAGCCCAGAAGCAAGCCGAGCTCAAGCGTCAGGAAGTGCTGGCAAAGGCACAGGCCAAACAAGAAAAACAGGCTGCGCGGGATAGGGCTGCTCAAGCCTTGCAGGCTGCTCGCCAGTCGGGTGGTGTGAGGGCCTTTGCCGAGAGCACTCCCTGAGGATTTCAACATGCGTCATGGAACACGTTTGCATGACGCCACGACCTGTCGCTCATTTCGTGAACCCATTCCTGGGCGTGTTGTTCTACCGACAGGGGCGCAGGTTCATTTCCAATTGAGGTGTTGCAAGCCCTGGATTTTTTAAGGGGCAAAACAAAAACGGCGCATTAAGCGCCGTTGAAACCTGGTGTGGCTGGAGGAGGAGCACCCGGGGAAAACCCCGTACCAGGCAATCTACAAGGGAAATCTACTCAAGCACTGCGTCGATCAACACAGTTGTAAGCATTGAAATATTTAACGGTGTCGTTTGCATTTTCTTGATGCCGGGTCAGGGAATTATTTTCCTGGCTTGCTGTGGAGGGGGGAATCCCTCACCATGCATGCCATTCGTTTGCACGCTTGACATATGATTCAAGTTCAACATGCTTCATGTGCTTTTTCAAGCGGCTGACACAAGCGAGTAGCGTAACGGTGGCACTATTCTCCACACCTGATAAAACTCATCATTGACACTCACGATATGACCACTATCCATCCTGTGATCCTTTCCGGTGGCTCGGGCACCCGCCTGTGGCCCTTGTCTCGCGCTGCGCTGCCAAAACAGCTGTTGCCGCTGGCAAGCGATTTCAGCTTGCTGCAGGATACGGTCAGCCGATTGGGAGGTTTTCCGGACATGGCCGCGCCGCTGATGGTGTGTAATGTCGAGCACCGCTTCATGATTGCCGAGCAAATGAGGCAGATTGACACCGTGCCGCGCGCAATTGTGCTGGAGCCCGTCGGACGCAATACCGCGCCGGCAATTGCGGTCGCGGCCCTGATGCTGAGCCGGGATGATCCTGATGCCTTGATGCTGGTTTTGCCAGCGGACCACTTGATTGGGGACGTCGAAGCGTTTCATGCGGCGATCCGAACAGCGGCTGTAGCGGCCCAGAAAGGTCATCTGGCCACGTTTGGAATCGTTGCGGCCACGCCTGAGACGGGTTATGGGTACATTCGCAAGGGCGCGCAACTGGCAGATGTGGCCGGGGCATATCAGGTTGCAGCGTTCTTCGAAAAGCCCGATCTGGCTACCGCGCTACAGTATGTGGAGTCCCGCGAGTATTTCTGGAACAGCGGTATGTTCCTGTTCCGGGCGGTGGACTTTCTGAATGAGCTGCAAGCCTTGCGCCCCGATATTCTGAATGCCAGCCGTGCCGCATTGGATGCGGCTTCGCTGGATCTGGACTTTGTCCGGCTTGATCCTGCCGCCTTCGAGGCTTGCCCGTCCGATTCGGTCGATTACGCCGTGATGGAACACACCCGGCGCGCGGCGGTGGTGCCCGCCGATATGGCCTGGAACGACATTGGTGCCTGGACCGCGTTATGGGATGTTGCGGAGAAGGACGGCCAGGGCAATGCCAGCCGGGGTGACGTGATGCTGGAAAACGCGCACAACAATTTCATTCGTGCTGAAACCCGCATGGTTGCCATGCTCGGGGTATCTGAGCTGGTGGTCGTGGAAACAGCCGATGTCGTTCTGGTTGCGCATAAGGACCAGGTGCAGGATGTGAAGAAGCTGGTGGATCGCCTGAAAGCCGGGAAACGCTGTGAACATCTGGTCCACAAGCAGGTTTACCGGCCCTGGGGCTGGTATGAGGGTATCGACGAGGGCGAGCGTTTTCAGGTCAAGCGCATCATGGTCAAACCCGGCGAGAAGCTGAGTCTGCAGATGCATCACCACCGGGCAGAGCACTGGATCGTTGTATCAGGGACAGCACGCGTCACCTGTGGCGACAGCGTGATTCTGCTAAGCGAGAACCAGTCTACCTATATTCCGCTGGGGACTTCGCACCGGCTGGAAAATCCTGGAAAAATCGACTTGCATATGATCGAGGTGCAGTCTGGCACCTATCTGGGAGAGGACGATATCGTGCGCTTTGAGGATATCTATCAGCGGGCTTGAATCGGTCCGGCGGTGTAATCAAGGCTGCAGGTGCAATGCCTGCAGCCACCCAGTCAAACAGGTTGTCTAAGTATTTCTTTGTTTTCATGGGGTTTTGAATTAATACGGGCGGCCTGTATTGGCTGCGTGCTTTTGGCCGGATTGTCTTGTAAGACAAACGCCAAGTGCTTGTAGGGTTATCTTCCTACGTTTTATTAGTGCTTTGTCTGTATTATCTTTCAAGGGTGTCGTCCGATAACGATTTCACAACGCTGACTTAAGTGTGAAACCGAAAATAATTCTGCAAATAAGGACCGACAACATGAAACTCGACGAAATGATGGAAGAAATACGTGATGTCAATCTCAACTACTTGATGCTGGCTCAACACATGATCCAAACCGACAAGACCGCTGCGGTCTTTCGCCTGGGGATCAGCCAGGATGTTGCCGATTTGATTGAAACACTGACTGCCGCGCAGATCCTCAAGCTTGCCGGTTCCGGCATGCTGGTCTCGCGCTTCCGCTTCGACGACGGAATGGTGCTCAACATGTTGACCTCCTACACCAAAGACCGGGCAATGGCGCAATCGCATGCAGCCATTCTGATGGCCGGGCAGGCAGCATTCGCCTGATTCTGACCGTAGCGTTTGAGGACTGTTCAAATGAGTAAAAAAAGCCTGTTGACCGAAATGCGCGACACCCAGTTGGCGATCGAAATGATCGAACTCGGTGCCCGCCCGCAGGTGCTGGAATCCGAAACCTCATTGTCGCGCGAACGTTTGCTCAAGCTCTACAAGGAGGTCAAGGGCGTTTCCCCGCCCAAGGGCATGTTGCCTTTTTCGACCGACTGGTTTCTGACCTGGCTGCCCAACGTGCACTCCTCGCTGTTTATCAATATTCATCGCTATCTGATCAAAAACAGCGAATGCAGCGGGATTGAGGCCATTCTCAAAAGCTATCGCCTGTATCAGGAATACCTTCATTCCAATCAGACTGAGGCCGTTTTGAGTTTCACCCGTGCCTGGACATTGCATCGATTTTTCGAAAGCAACATGCTGGAAACTGCAGCGTGCAGCTGTTGCGGCGGCCATTTCGTGGTTCATCCTGACGACTTGCATGGGGATTATGTGTGCGGCTTGTGCAATGTTCCCGCGCGTGCCGGCAAAACCCGCAAGGCCAAGGCCGAAGCGCAGGCCGAGCTGGCTGCGGCCTGAACGACACTGCAGCTCTGGGTGGTGACGCGCCTGCCGGTCAGCCTTCAGTCGCTTATCGTTCAGTGTGCGGCTTTGCTGCTGGTGGCATTGCTGACCGTTTCGCTCCAATCCGTTTTTTTATTTCAGCCTGTTCTATGGCAACTGGCTCTGGCTCAAGGTTTTGTGGCCGCGGGGTTGAGCCGGTTTTGGCGTCAGCCTTCCTGGTGGCTGCCACTCCATCTTGGTTTCTTCCCCATCATCTTGTTTGCACGGCAATTCAATCTGCCCGCCTGGATTTATCTGGCGGCATTTTTACTGCTGGTGTTGTTCTACTGGAGTAGTTTCCGCACCCGGGTGCCGCTGTATCTGTCCGACCGCAAGGCTTGGCTAGCCATCATTCCACTGTTGCCATCGGCGACGCCATTCCGTTTTATCGATATCGGAAGCGGCTTCGGCGATGTACCGTTCTATCTGGAGTCGCGGTTTCCGCTGGCTGACTTTTACGGCACTGAGATTGCTCCGGCACCCTGGCTCATCAGTCGCGTGCGTGCCTGGTTCAAACGCAGCCAGGTCACCTTTCTGCGTCGCGATTACGCGGCGCTTGATCTGGCCGACTTCGATGTGGTGTTTGCTTTTCTTTCGCCGGCTGCGATGCCGGGCGTGTGGCAGCAGGCGCAGGTGCAAATGCGCAAGGGAAGTTTGCTCATCAGCCTGTCATTCGATGTACAGGCGCGGCAACCGGATCAGGTGATTGATCTGGCCGAAGGGGCGCGCCATAGGCTTTACGCGTGGCGAATGTGAACAGGCACTGGAATTCTTCGTGAGCGTGCCATCAAGTTTTGAGCAATTCGGTCGAAACTTCAGGGGTGGATCGGGGTTAAACACGATGCTGCTCACGACCGGTGAGTCAATCAAAAGGGATGGACGCTTGTGCTAGTCATCGTTGGATATATTGTTGTGGTACTTGCGGTGTTCGGCGGCTTTGCGATGGCTGGTGGGCATCTGGCCGCCTTGTTTCAGCCGCTGGAGCTGTTGATGATCGGCGGCGGTGCGGGCGGTGCATTCCTGGTGGGCAACAATGCCAAAGCGATCAAGGCAACCATGAAAGCCTTGCCAACCATCTTTAAAGGTTCGAAATACAGCAAGGCGCTATACATGGACACGCTCGCGCTGCTGTTCGAATTGTTGACCAAGATCCGCAAGGAAGGGCTGATGTCGGTTGAAAGCGATGTCGATTCACCGGAGAACAGCCCGCTGTTCACCAAATATCCGACCATCATGGCCGATCACCATATCGTTGAGTTTCTCACTGACTATCTGCGGCTGATGGTGAGCGGCAGCATGAATGCCTTTGAAATTGAAAACCTGATGGACAACGAAATCGAAACCCATCATCACGAGGGTGAACTGCCGGTTCACGTCGTTGCCAAGCTGGGCGATGGCTTGCCTGCGTTTGGCATTGTGGCAGCGGTGATGGGGGTGGTGCACACCATGGAATCAGTGCATCTGCCGCCGGCGGAACTGGGGATATTGATTGCCCACGCGCTGGTGGGCACCTTTCTCGGTATTTTGCTGGCCTATGGATTTGTCGGGCCGTTGTCGGGTTTGCTCGAGCAAAAACTGCACGAATCAACCAAGATGTTCCAGTGTGTCAAGGTTACCCTGCTGGCCAGCATCAATGGCTATGCCCCTGCGATTGCGGTCGAGTTTGGCCGCAAGGTTTTGTTCTCGACCGAGCGCCCGTCCTTCAGCGAGCTGGAAGAGCACGTCAAGGGCGCAAAATCGCGCTGAGCTTTTTTCGTCAGTTTGAGTTTTCCCTATACCCGAAGGGCATAAATGAGCGAACAAAAAGCGCCCATCATCGTCAAGCGCATCAAGAAAGTGGCCGGCGGTCACCACGGCGGAGCGTGGAAAATCGCTTATGCCGACTTCGTGACGGCCATGATGGCATTTTTCTTGTTGATGTGGCTGTTGGGTTCGACTGCCAAGGGTGATTTGAACGGTATCGCCGAGTACTTTAAAACCCCGCTTAAAGTCGCCATGCAGGGAGGCTCGGGCAGTGGAGACAGTTCGAGTGTCATCAAAGGCGGCGGCACCGATCTGTCCCGCAAGAGTGGGCAGGTCAAAAAGGGCGAGACGATAAACGAAAGAAAATCCTACAACCTGGAGGCGGCAAAAGCCGAACTCCAACGGATTGAAGCGGAAAAGCTCAAATTGCTGAAGGGGCGTCTGGAAGCGGAAATCGACGCCAACCCCACCCTCAAGCAGTTCAAACGCCAACTCCTGCTCGACATTACGACCGAAGGGTTGCGCATTCAGATTGTGGATGAACAGAACCGGCCGATGTTCAAACTGGCGGGTGCGGAGCTGCAGCCCTACACCAAGGTCATTTTGCGTGAAATCGGCAAGGTGCTGAACGACGTGCAAAACCGTGTCGGCCTGTCGGGCCATACCGATGCCACGCCGTATTCCAATGCGGGTCGCGGCTACAGTAATTGGGAACTCTCGGCGGATCGGGCCAACGCTTCGCGGCGCGAACTGGTCCTGGGGGGCATGGACGAAAAGAAAATGCTGCGCGTGGTCGGGCTGGCATCGTCGGTTGCCTTCAACCAGGCGGCGCCCTTCGATCCGGTCAATCGCCGCATCAGCATCATCGTGATGAACAAGCGTACCGAAGACGCCATCACCAAAGAGGCCAGCGGCGTCAGCATCGCTGACGAAGCCGCCGTGCGCGAATCGGTCAGCAAAGCCCGCGCAGTGCCTGCTGCGAACTGAGCCTGCTGCGCCGTCTGGCGCTAAATAGCAGGCTAAAACCCGCTGTATTCCCCTGATTGCCCAGCCTGGGCATGACCAATAATTCAACCTAAGAAAGCCCGTCCCGATTTGAGTGACGTGACGGGCATCCTCTACAGGTGAATCAGGGATGGCTGAAGAAAGCGATCAGGAAAAGACCGAAGCCCCATCGCAACAGCGATTGGACAAAGCGCGCGAAGACGGCCAGGTGCCGCAGTCGCGTGAGCTGGCTACGTTTGTCGTTCTGATGGCGGGCGGCTCGGGCATGTGGATGATGGCCAGCGGCATGGGCCAGACGCTATCCGGGATCGTTCGCGGCGGTTTGCAGTTTGAACCCGCCATCGCGCGTGATAGTTCGTACGTGATGAATCAGCTGTCGAGCCAGTTTTTCGAGGCGGCGCTGGCGTTGGCACCGTTTCTCGCCCTGGTCGTGATCGCCACGCTGGTTGCGCCGTTCATGCTGCATGGCTGGTTGTTCAGCTCCAAGGCGCTGATGCCGAAATTCAGCCGTCTGAACCCGCTGTCCGGCATCAAGCGCATCCTGTCCTCGCAAGGTCTGGTCGAACTGCTCAAGTCGCTGGGCAAGGTCGGCCTGCTGGGCGTGGTTGCAAGCTGGCTGATCTGGTCCAACATCGATGCCATTTTCTCGTTGAGCCTGGAAGAGCCCGCGACCGCAATTCGTCACATGGGCGACCTCATAGGCAAGGTGTTTCTGCTGGCCTCGGGCGCGATGATTTTTATCGTCGTGCTGGACTTGCCCTATCAGCTGTGGAGCCACCACAACAAGCTGAAAATGACCAAAGAGCAACTGCGTCAGGAATCCAAGGAGTCGGAAGGCGATCCGCACCTCAAGGCGCGCATCCGTGCCCAGCAGCGTGAAATCTCACGCCGTCGCATGATGAGCGAAGTGCCCAAGGCCGATGTGGTGGTGACCAACCCGACCCATTACGCCGTGGCGCTCAAATACACCGAAGGCAAAATGGGCGCACCGCGTGTGGTGGCCAAAGGTGCTGACGCCGTCGCCGCCAAGATCCGCGAACTGGCCGCCGAGAACAATGTGCCGCTGCTGGAAGCGCCGCCCCTGGCACGCGCGCTGTTCCGTCACACCGAAATTGGCGATGAAATTCCTGCCACCCTCTACACCGCCGTGGCCGAAGTGCTGGCCTACGTGTTCCAGCTGCGCCATTTCCAGCAGGTGGGCGGGGTGTATCCGAATGCGCCGACCGCCTTGCCGGTTCCGCCCGAACTTGATCCGCTGCAGGCCACTGCATGAATGGCCTGAATTTATCCAAGCTGTTTAACGCCGCCCAGGCGCGTTCCATGGCGGCACCGATTTTCATCGTCCTCATTCTGGCGATGCTGGTGCTGCCGTTGCCCACGTTCCTGCTGGACATGCTGTTCACCTTCAACATCGCGCTATCCATCATGGTGCTGCTGGTGAGCTTGTCGACCAAGAAAGCGCTCGATTTCGCCGCCTTTCCCACGGTGCTGTTGCTGTCCACTTTGCTGCGCTTGTCGCTCAACGTCGCCTCGACCCGCGTCGTGCTGCTGGAAGGTCATACCGGCCCGGATGCTGCAGGTAAAGTGATCGAGGCGTTCGGCCATTTCCTGGTGGGCGGTGACTACACGGTGGGCATCATCGTGTTCGTGATTCTGGTGGTGATCAACTTCATCGTCATCACCAAGGGTGCCGGGCGCATTGCCGAGGTCAGCGCGCGCTTTACCCTGGACGCCATGCCAGGCAAGCAGATGGCGATTGATGCCGACCTCAATGCCGGTTTGATCGACGAGGACGAAGCCCGTCGCCGCCGCGCGGAAGTCTCGCAGGAAGCCGACTTTTTCGGGTCGATGGACGGTGCTTCAAAATTTGTGCGCGGCGACGCCATCGCCGGCATCCTGATTTTGCTGATCAATATCGTCGGCGGTCTCATCATCGGTTTGATGGAACACGATATGTCGCTGGCCGATGCTGCGCGCAACTACACCCTGCTGGCGATCGGCGATGGCCTGGTGGCGCAGATTCCGGCACTGGTGATTTCCATTGCCGCGGGTTTGATCGTCAGCCGGGTCAGCACGGATGAGGACATCGCCGGACAGGTGCTGTCCAACATCTTCAACAAAACCCAGGCGCTCTACATCACCGCCGCGATTATCGGCATGATGGGAATGATTCCCGGCATGCCGCACTTCTCTTTCCTGCTGCTAGCCGGTGGCATGGTCTGGATGGCCTATAAAGGCAGCCAGAAAAAGGACGTGGCGGCGGAGGACGTGCAGAGCGCGCCCGTGGCGACCGTCGAGTCGCAGGAAGCCAGCTGGGAAGACGTCGCGCCGATCGACACCCTGGGGCTGGAAGTCGGTTATCGCCTGATTCCGCTGGTGGACAGCGCGGCTGACGGCGAACTGGTGCGCCGCATCAAGGGCATCCGCAAGAAATTCGCCCGCGAAATCGGTTTTTTGCCGCCCGCCGTTCACATCCGGGACAATCTCGAAATCAGCCCGAACAGCTACCGCATCACGCTTAAAGGCGTGGAAATCGGCAGCGGCGAAGTACGCACCGGGCTGTTTCTGGCGATCGATCCAGGCAACATCACGGCGACCTTGCCTGGCGTGGCCACACGCGATCCCGCATTCGGCCTGCCTGCCGTGTGGATCGAGTCCGAGTTGCGGGATCAGGCCCAGGCGCTGGGCTACACCGTGGTGGATCCCGGCACCGTGATCGCCACCCATCTGAACCATCTGGTGACGCAGCATGCGGCTGAGCTGCTGGGGCGTCAGGAAACGCAGTCACTGCTCGATCACCTGGGCAAAAGCGCGCCCAAATTGGTGGAAGACCTGGTGCCGAAGATGCTGTCGCTTTCCACCGTGCAAAAAGTATTGCAAAACCTGTTGATCGAAGGCGTGGCGATCCGCGACATGCGCAGCATCATCGACACTCTGCTGGAGGATGCCGCACGCGTCCAGGATCCCAGCGAGCTTACCGCATTGGTGCGGGTGGCGCTGGGGCGCTCGATCGTGCAACAGATTTATGGCTCGGTCGGCGAACTGCCGGTGATCGCACTCGACCAGAGCCTGGAGCGTTTGTTGATGCAAACCCTGCAGGCCGGCAGCGATGCGGCCGCAATGGAGCCCGGCCTCGCCGATGCCCTGCTCGAACGCACCCAGACTTCGACCCAGCGCCAGGAAGCGCTGGGCCATCCGCCTGTATTGCTGACGCCGGTTGCGCTGCGTCCTTTACTTGCCCGTTTTTTGCGGCGCACCGTGCCGCAACTCAAAGTGCTTTCGCACGCTGAAGTACCCGAAGGCAAACACATCAAAGTCACTTCCCTTGTAGGAGGAGCAGCATGAACGTCAAACGTATTGTCGCCAAAACATCCCGTGAAGCCATGCGCCAGTTGCGCGAAGTGCTCGGGCCGGATGCCGTCATCCTGTCGAATCGCGCCGTTGATGGCGGGGTTGAGGTGCTGGCGATCCCGGCGGAAGACATCGCTGCGATGGCGCCCGCGGTGGTGGACATGCCCACCCCAAAACCGACGCAGCCCCGGGCTCCTGAGCCACAGGAATTGGCGATGGACATGCAGAGCGAGCCAAATCCTGAGGTGACATTCAAACGCCGGCTGGTCGAGCGGGTTGCCCTGCCGAGCCAGGAAGGCGCCCAACTGGCCAAAAGCGTGATCAGCGAAATCAAGATGATGCAATCGCGGCTGGAGAACCAGCTGGCCGATCTGGCTTGGCGCGATCTGCCCGGACGTGACCCGTCCGGTGCCACTCTGATGCGCGACATGCTGGCGGCGGGCTTCAGTGCCACCCTGGCGCGTGAACTGCTGGATACGTTGCCGCGCGGCGAAGAACGTGGCGACGCCGAACAGGCGCAGGTGTGGATGCGCAACACGCTGATGAAGCGGCTGCAGGTGATGCAAAACGAAACCGACATGCTCGACGGCGGCGGCGTGTTCGCCCTGATGGGGCCGACCGGGGCGGGCAAGACCACCACCACTGCCAAGCTGGCCGCGCGCTTTGTGGTGCGCCACGGCGCCGGCAAGCTGGCGCTGCTCACCACCGACAGCTACCGGATCGGCGGCCACGAGCAGCTGCGCATTTACGGAAAGATTCTCGGCGTGACCGTGCATGCGGTGCGTGACGCGGCTGACCTGCGGATTGCGCTGAAGGAACTGCGCAACAAGCACACCGTATTGATCGACACCGTCGGCATGAGCCAGCGCGATCAGGCGGTGGCCGAGCAGGTCGAAATGCTGTGCCAGGCCGAACACCCGATCAAGCGCCTGCTGCTGCTGAACGCCACCAGCCACGGCGACACGCTGGACGAAGTGGTGCGCGCCTACCAGTCGCGCGGTCTCGACGGCTGCATCCTGTCGAAAGTCGACGAAGCCGCCAGCCTCGGCCCCGCGCTCGACTGCGCGATCCGTCACCAGCTCAATGTGCACTACTTGGCGACCGGCCAGCGCGTGCCCGAAGACCTGCATCTGGCCAACCGCCAATACCTGATCCATCGCGCGTTCAAGACGCGAACCCTGTCCTCGCCCTGGCAGCTCGACGACAGCGAACTCGCATTCGCCCTGAGCGGCCAGCCGACCCAGCATCGCGAAAGCGCGGTGTCCCATGGCTGATTTCAAAGGCGACAAGTTCAACAGCGATCAGGCCGCCGGGCTGCGCAGCCTGTTGGGATTGGGGCAGGCCGGGTTTCAGGTCATAACCGTAATGTCGGGGCAGCAGGGCGCGGGCAAGACAGCCGCGACCGCCAATCTGGCCGTCGCGCTGGCGCGCGGCGGACGCGACGTACTCATCATCGACCAGAGCCACAAGGGGCAGGGCGCCGCCGCCGCGCTCGGATTGACCCCGCGCCACGACGTGATGGACGTGCTGGCCGGTCGCTGCACCCTGGATGCGCTGATCCTGACCGGCCCCGACAATGTGCAGGTGCTGCCGATTGGCGGCGGGTTCAGCCGCCTGGGCCGCCTGTCCGAGCGCGACCAGGAATGGCTGGCGCAAAGCTTTACCCAGCTGCAATGCGGGGTAGACGTGGTGCTGGTTGACATGGAAGAGGCCACCGATCCCGACGCGTTGCCGCTGGGTCTGGCTGCTTCGGAAATCATGGTGGTACTGCCGCCCGGCAACACCGCCATCACGCAGGCTTACACCCTAGTGAAACGCCTGTCGCAAAATTTCGGCAAGCGCCAGTTCCGCCTGCTGCTCAATCGCATCGAATCGCCCGAGCAGGCGCAAGCCGTCGCGCACAATTTCTCGCAGACCGCCGAGCGCTATCTGGGGGTGTCGGTGGATTACCTCGGCTATGTGCCGCTGGACGAGCGTCTGGATCGCGCCAACCGGCTGCGCACCTCGGTCGTGGATGCCTTCCCGGTCGCAAAATCGACCTCGCAGTTTCGCAAACTGGCCGATGGTCTGTTGCGCTGGCCCCAGCCGGCCAGCCTGGGTAACGTCGGTGGCTTCATGCAGCGCGTGATCGAAGGCGGTCGCCTGATGGAATCCTGTAGAAGGGGGTAATCCCAGAATCCTATGTACACAGCAAGCGGAAAAAGCGAAAAAAGCGAACTGCTGACGCAATACATGCCGATGGTCAAACGGCTGGCGCATCACATGATGGGGCGGCTGCCGCCCAGCGTGGAGGAAGACGATCTGGTGCAGGCCGGCATGATCGGCCTGCTCGACGCCATCAGCCGCTATGACGAAGCGCAGAGCGCGCAGTTCGAAGCCTATGCCATTCAACGCATTCGCGGCTCGATGATCGACGAGCTGCGCCATTCCGACTGGATGCCGCGCACCGCCCGGCAGTCGATGCGCAAGATCGAGGCGGTCATCGGCGCCTTGCAGCACAAACTCGGGCGACAACCGAGTGAAACGGAAATCGCCGAGTCGATGAAAATTCCGCTGGGTGAATACCAGGACATGCTGGGCGATGCGCGCGGCCATCAACTGCTGTATTTCGAAGACTTTGGCGAAGCGGACGAAGATGACTCCTTTCTCGACAAGCAATCGGCGAACGAGGCCAGCATGCCGCTGCCGCAATTGCTCGATGCCAATTTGCGCGCCTGCATCATCCGCGGAATCGAGGCGCTGCCCGAGCGCGAGCAATTGCTGATGTCCCTGTATTACGAACAGGAGCTCAACCTGCGTGAAATCAGCGAAGTATTCGGCGTCACCGAATCGCGTATTTGCCAGCTGCACGGCCAGGCCATCGCGCGGATCCGCACCAAACTCAAGGAGGATGCATGGATCGTGGCAGCCTGATTGGTCTGGTGCTGGGGCTGGCCGCCATCCTCGGCGGCCAGGCGATGGAAGGGGGGCATATCGGCCTGTTCCTGCAACCGGCCGCCTTCGTCATTGTCGTCGTCGGCACCCTGGCCGCGGTGTTGCTGCATTTCCCGTTGCCGGTTTTTTTACGGGGCATGCGCATGTCGAAATGGGTGTTCCGGCCGCCCGAGTCTGATACCCAGGCGTTGATCCGCCGGGTCATCCTGTGGTCAAACACCACGCGCAAGGAAGGCGTGCTGGCGCTGGAAAGGCACGTCAACATGACCCATGACCCGTTCCAGAAAGGCGCCCTGCAGTTGCTGGTCGATGGGGCGGATGCCGACAAGCTGCGCGAAACGCTCGAGGTGCAAATCAACAATTTTGAAACGGTCGAACGCCAGGCTGCCCGCGTGTGGGAGGCCGCAGGCGGCTACGCGCCGACGCTCGGCATTCTGGGCGCGGTGATTGGCCTGATCCACGTCATGGAAAACCTGTCGGACCCGAGCAAACTGGGGGCGGGTATCGCCGTCGCTTTCGTTGCAACCATTTATGGCGTGGGTCTTGCCAACCTGGTGTTCCTGCCGATCGCCAACAAGATCAAGTTCACCATTGCGCGCCGCGTCACCGAGCGCGAGATCATCTGCGACGGTCTCATCGGCATCGCGCACGGCGACAATCCGCGCATTATCGAAGCGCGGCTGAAAGGCTATGTCTGATGCGCAAGCGGCGGCGGATCGAATTCGAGCATGAGAACCACGATCGCTGGCTGATTTCGTACGCCGATTTCATCACCCTGTTGTTCGCTTTTTTTGTGGTGATGTATGCCATCTCCGCCGTCAATGAAGGCAAGTACCGCGTCCTGGCAAATTCGCTGGGCGATGCTTTCGGCAACCCGTCCCCCGAGGACGACATCAAGGTGCCGGAGCTGCCGACGCTCAAGCTGCCGCCCGAGGTCAAGCAACGCACCCTAAAGCAGCAGCAGCATCTCGAAGAACAGACGCACATGACCGATGTCGCCAACACGCTGCTCGCCGCCATGGGGCCGCTGATCAAGGAGGGCAAGGTGCGGGTCACCCAGAGCCGGCGCGGCGTCAGCATCGAAATCAATGCCAATGTCCTGTTTGAGCCCGGGCAGGCGCGATTGCATCCGCATTCGCTGCAAGTGCTGCAAACTGTGGCCGCAGCCTTGAAAAACGAGCCGTTCAAGCTTGAAGTCACCGGCCATACGGATAACCGGCAGATCAGCAATTCCACGTTTGCCTCGAACTGGGAACTCTCTGCCATGCGCGCCACCAGCGTGGTGCGCTTGCTGGCTGCCAACGGGATTGAACCGGAGCGCCTGCTGGCGATCGGCAGCGAAGCCAGCAAGCCGATTGCCTCCAACGACACAGAAGACGGCCGGGCGCGCAATCGCCGAGTCGAATTGATGGTGTTGTCCGGATTGCCTGATATTGTTGAAGAAATTCCGCTCGCAGCCTCCGCGATGCAAACAAACACCCCGGCCCGACCTTGAAAAGCGGTAGATAAGCTCGATACTTCGGACTGGGTGTTTGATCACCCTGCCTGAATCAACACGAGAACAATAATCCATGCCCAAGCCGACTGCTCCTGAAGATGAAGCCTCAACCGAGCTGCAATTGCCGGTCGATCCCCTGTTGCCGAGCGAGCTCTACCTGCTGCCGCTGACTGAAAAGCCTTTTTTCCCGGCGCAAACCATGCCGCTGCTGATGAACGAGGCACCGTGGCTGACCACGGTCGAGGCCATCGGAGAATCCAACCACCACATGGTGGGGCTGGTCGTGGTCAAACCCGACAACACCGACGAGGTGAAGCGGGGGGATTTCCGCAGCATCGGCACCCTGGTGCGCATCCACCATCCGGTCCGTTCCGACGGCAAAATGCAGTTCATCGCCGAAGGGCGGCGCCGCTTCCGCATTGTCGAGTGGCTGTCCGAGACGGCACCATTCAAGGTGCGGGTTGATTACCCGAGCGAAACCGGCAAGCCGGATTCCGAGGAAATCCGCGCATATTCCATCGCGATCATCAATACCATCAAGGACTTGCTGCCGCTGAATCCGCTTTATTCTGAAGAGCTGAAGTTCTTTCTCAACCGTTTCGGGCCGAATGAGCCGTCGCAGCTGACCGACTTTGCCGCCAGCCTGACCACCGCATCGAAGCAGGCTTTGCAGGATGTGCTGGAAGCATTCAGTCTGAAAAAGCGCATGGAGAAAGTACTGGTTCTGCTGAAAAAAGAACTCGACGTCGCACGCCTGCAATCGGACATCCGCGACAAGGTCGACGAGAAAATGAGCGAGCATCAGCGCGAGTTTTTCCTGCGCCAGCAGCTCAAGGCAATTCAAAAAGAACTGGGCATCGCCAAGGACGACAAGACCGCCGAGCTTGATACCTTCAACGAGCGGATCGCCAAACTGACCTTGCCCGAGGCGGCCAAAAAACGCATCGACGAGGAAATGCACAAGCTGGCGCTGCTGGAAACCGGCTCGCCGGAATACAGCGTCACCCGCAACTACCTCGACTGGCTGACCGTGTTGCCGTGGGGCGTGCATACCCAGGACAAGATCGATCTCGACGTCGCACGCAAGATCCTCGACCGCGACCATGACGGCCTCGATGACGTCAAGGACCGCATTATCGAGTTTCTCGCGGTGGGTGCGATGCGGGGCGAAATGGCCGGCTCGATCCTGCTGTTGATCGGGCCGCCCGGTGTCGGCAAAACCTCCATCGGCAAGTCCATCGCCGAAACCTTGGGGCGCAAGTTCTATCGCTTTTCGGTGGGCGGCATGCGCGACGAGGCCGAGATCAAGGGCCATCGCCGCACCTACATCGGCGCGATGCCCGGCAAGTTCGTCCAGGCGCTGAAGGAAGTCGGCTCGGCCAACCCGATCATCATGCTTGATGAAATCGACAAGATCGGCGCCAATTACCAGGGCGATCCAGCCTCGGCCTTGCTGGAAGTACTCGACCCCGAGCAGAACGCCGATTTCCTCGATCACTATCTCGACGTGCGCTTCGATTTATCCAAGGCGCTGTTCATCTGCACCGCGAACGATTTTTCCATCCCCTCGGCGCTGCTCGACCGCATGGAAGTCATCCGCCTGTCGGGCTACATCACCGAAGAGAAAATCGCCATCGCCAAACACCACCTGTGGCCGCGCGTACTGACCCGCGCCGGGCTAAAAAAAGGCCAGCTCACCATCACCGAAGGCGCGCTGCGCCACGTGATCGACGGCTACGCACGCGAAGCCGGCGTGCGCAACCTGGAAAAACAACTGGGACGGGTGGCGCGTAAAGCTGTGGTCAAAATTCTGGGCGGGGCGGCGACACCGATCAAAATAGGCATCAAGGAAGTGGAAGCCTATCTCGACAAGCCGGTGTTCACGCGGGAAAAACCGATGAGCGGCGTCGGCATCGTCACCGGACTGGCATGGACTTCGATGGGCGGCACCACCTTGCCGGTCGAGGCAAGCCGCGTCCACACGCTTAACCGCGGCTTCAAGCTCACCGGCAAACTGGGCGAGGTCATGAAAGAATCGGCCGAGATCGCCTACAGCTACGTCGCCTCGCACCTGAAATCCTACGGCGCGGACACCACCTTCTTCGACAAGAGCTTTGTACACCTGCACGTGCCGGAAGGTGCGACGCCCAAGGATGGTCCCAGCGCCGGCGTCACCATGGCGACCGCGCTGCTATCGCTGGCGAAAAACGCCAAAATCAACCGCCCCCTGGCGATGACCGGCGAACTCACGCTCACCGGCCAAGTGCTACCGGTAGGCGGTATCCGTGAAAAAGTCATTGCTGCACGCCGCGTCGGCATCAATGAACTGATTTTGCCCGATGCCAACCGGCGTGACTTCGACAAGCTGCCCGACCACATTCGTGCCGGTCTGACCGTACACTTTGCCAAGCGCTATCAGGATGTCGCGGCAGTGGTGTTTGGAACGCATTCCGCAGGCTGAAGCCCGACGGTGTGACTCAGATCGCCCCGCAATACTGGGCGTGATAGCCTTGGCGAGATACTGCGTCCAGCAGTTGTCCCGAGCCAACGCGATCCGAGTTGTACGCGACCACCATCAGGTGCGGCGTGCGTTCGTTGAATCCCGGAGAGATGACGCCATCGATGGCCCGCATTTGATCTTCCAAATCGTGACGCGCCTGCGCATCCAGCGTTTCATTAACATGTAGCACTACATCGTTGATATACATGATCAACTCCTTTCAACCCTACAACTGGTGAAGCTGCCATTCAGGTTAGTGCGCGGGGAAAGCATGGCAAATAATGATTGCTGATGGTCTTGCCCAACTTGCCCCGCGCATCAGAAAAACTGACTGGACACTGAGGCTCATGATCCGGCCGGCAGTGCCCAACAAGCTGAAAAGACTCAGATAAACAGACACACGTCCGATTTCTGCGCCACCGGCAAAAAGCTGGCTGCACCGATCCAGTCCTTGATTTCGGGGATGAAAGCATCGTGCGAATGGCCGAAGAGTTCAACCGTCATCTGACAGGCAACCAGCTTGACGTCGGCTTCTATGCAGATGGACCGCAGTTCTTCGATGCTGGCCACCCCATTGTTTTTGACCGTTTGCTGCATCAGGCCGGTTGCCATTTTTTCGAAACCGGGCACCCCTGCCATGACGATATTCGGAATTTTCCAGTTGATGTCCTTCAGCCATTGCGGGCCGAACGGCATTTTCATGGGCATGCTCGGGTTGCCGAGCGGGCTGATTTCAAGATGCAGATCCTTCTTCAGCAGTTCGAGTCCATAAAAGGTGAAAAAAATCGACACGTCCCACCCCAGTGCCGATGCGGTGGAAGCCAGAATGAACGGGGGATAGGCCCAGTCGAGCGTGCCCTTGGTGGCGATAATGGCCAGCGAAGGGACGTGCGCGGCTTCGCGTTCGGCCATTTTGGATTCAAACCGCTGGTCAAACCATTGATCCAGCTGGGATGTGTCCAGGTTGTCTGGAATGATTTTATCGATAGCACCCATGATCGTCTCCTTAGGCTTTGCGGACGAGGAATACAAACTCGCCCTGGTTTGCGTTGGAAGAAACCAGCTCATTCCCGGTTTGTTTGCAGAATGCCTCCATGTCCTTGATCGATCCCGGGTCGGTCGACGTGATGGCCAGCGTTTCGCCTGTGTTCAGGCCGGACAAGGCTTTTTTGGTGCGCAGGATGGGCAGCGGGCAGTTCATGCCGCGTGCATCCAGGGTTTGCGTTGCGTGTGTGTTCATCATGTAACTCCTTCAGCGTGTAGATGACCGTACGGTCAAGGAAATCGGCAAAAAAATGCCGGGCGAAACAGCATGAATAACGGGATTCGAATGCAGGATGGGCCCTAAACAGGCAGCCCAAGCGACGGTTCCAGCCGAACCGCTAGACCGGTCGGTAAATTCGGCAGTAAAAAAAAGCCCCTTGATCGCATGGCAATCAGGCGGGCTTCAATTCAATGCGCAGGGTTTTGATCGCAGGCCCCAGGCGGTAAAGCAGCTCGGGGTCGTTTTGCGACTTGGCCAGCAAAATCACGCCTTCGAGGTAGGCCAGCATGGCTTCAGCGGTTAACGAGGTATTCAGCGGGGCGATATCACCGTTCGCAACCGCCTGATCGAGTGCATCCTTGAAGCGGAATTTGGCCCGCGTAAAAATGGCCAGCAACTTGGCGCGCAGGATGTCGTCCTGCGTGCTGACTTCGAGCGTCAGATTGCCGAAGATGCAGCCCAGCATCCGCCCATGGACTTCCTTGATCGATTTTTGCCAGAAATAAGCGGCGTCGATCAGGTAGTCGATGCGTTCCATCGGGGGCAATGCCGGGTCAAACGCTTCGGCCACAAATCCATTGGCCCAGTCATCTGCGAACTCATCGATGACCGCCAGTGCCAGATCGCGTTTGGACGGGAAGAAATGATAAAAGCTGCCTTTTTGTACGCCGGCGTTGTCGCAGATTTCCTGGATGCCGACGTTGGCATAACTACGCGAATGGAAGCGCGTTTTGGCTGCCGCGACGATTCGGGATCGGGTGTCGGTTGCAATATTCATGTGCCGAACAATAGTTGACCGACCGGTAAAATGCAAGCGACCAGCTTTCTACCGTACAAGGGAAACCTGAATCCGCTCACTTTGAGTCGGTCGCTCTCGGGTAAAATCGCGCTATGCACGCTGCTGAACCTCTTTACGCCCTGATCTCCGACACGCCGCATGCGCCTGTCATCAAGGTGCGTGGCGAGCCGCTCACCGAACTGCCGCAGGACCTTTATATTCCGCCGGATGCACTCGAGATCTTTCTCGACGCCTTCGAAGGCCCGCTCGATCTGCTGCTCTATCTGATCCGCCGCCAGAACCTCGACGTGCTGGACATTCCGATGGCGGCGCTGACCAGGCAATACATGGCCTACGTTGAGGCGGCGCGCGCAACCAGGCTGGAGCTGGCAGCGGAGTATCTGCTGATGGCGGCGATGCTGATCGACATCAAGTCGCGCATGCTGTTGCCGCGTCGCGAGCAGGCCGAGGAGGCGAACGAGGGCGACGATCCGCGCGCCGAACTGGTGCGCCGCCTGCTGGAATACGAACAGATGAAACTCGCCGGGCAGCATCTCGACGCCATGCCCCAGGCCGGTCGCGATTTCGACACCGTCAGCGTGTTCATGCCGGCAGCAGCCAGGCAGCTGCCGAGCATTCATCCGGAAGAACTCGCTGCTGCCTGGCTGGCGATCCTGTCGCGCGCCAAAAATCGGACGCATCACCGCATTGGCCGGCAGGAGCTCTCCATCCGCGAACACATGAGCCGGATTTTAAGGCGGCTGACGCCCGGTGAATTCATGGAATTCAAAGACTTGTTTCCGGAATCTTCAACTGTACATGAACTGGTTGTCACCTTTCTGGCGGTACTGGAACTGACCAAGGAAACGCTGCTCGACGTCTCTCAAGCCGAGCCTTTTGCCCCCATCTACGTCAAGCTGCATACCAACCTGCATGAACCTGCAACCGAGTAATCACCCAGAGGATTTGAAGCGCGTGCTGGAAGCCGCCTTGCTGGTGGCGGTCGAGCCACTTTCACTGGCCGAGCTGAAACGCATGTTCGAACACGATGAGTCGGCTTCGGCCCTGTCCAATGACGGGTTGCGTCGCGCGCTCGACGCATTGCGCGTGGACTGGCAGGATCGGGGCGTGGAGTTGGTGCAGGTGGCAGATGGCTGGCGCTTTCAGACCCGTCCTGAAATGCAGCCCTGGCTTACCCGTCTCAAAAATGAAAAGCCGCCGCGTTATTCGCGCGCAGTGCTGGAAACGCTGGCCATCATTGCTTACCGCCAGCCGGTCACACGCGGCGATATCGAGGATATCCGCGGCGTCGCAGTCAATCCCCACATCATCAAGACGCTCGAAGAACGTGGCTGGATCGAGGCAATCGGTCATCGCGACGTACCGGGACGCCCTGCGTTGTTCGGCACCACGGATCACTTTTTGAGTGATCTCAATCTGCGTACCCTATCCGAGTTGCCGCCGCTGGATGAGCTGGGCACACTGGTGACGCCGGATGAAACTGCATTGATTCCGGAATTACGCGCTGAATTGCTGGACAATAGCTTCCCCCAGACGGTCGGCGCGGTCATTGAAATTGCCAGCGCCGCAGTTATCAGCACAGTCACCGAGACTCATTAATATGGCACGCCCTTTATCCCCCATCCGCCGTTCGCCTGCTGCCCCTATCGGGCGAGCGGCGAGCCGCCTGCAACAGGCGATCGCCCCCGAAGCCGCCAGCGAGCGCCTGCAAAAGGCCCTGGCTTCGGCCGGTGTCGGTTCGCGCCGCGAAATGGAAGAATGGATTGCCGAGGGGCGGGTGCAGGTCAACGGCGAAACCGCCACCGTCGGCTGCAAGGTTGGCCCGCGCGACGTGGTCAAGGTCAGCGGCCGTCGCGTCTACCTGCGCTTTGACGAGAAGCGCACCCGTATCCTGATTTACCACAAGTCGGACGGCGAAATCGTCACTCGCGACGATCCCAAAGGCCGCGCCACCGTATTCGATTCCCTGCCCAAGCTGCGCGGTGCCAAGTGGATAGCGATTGGCCGCCTGGACTACAACACCGATGGCTTGATGATTTTCACCACCTCGGGCGAACTGGCCAACAATCTGATGCACCCGCGTTTTGAAGTCGAGCGTGAATATGCCGTGCGGGTGTTGGGCGAACTCAGCGAAGACATGATTGCGCAGTTGATTGCCGGAGTGGAACTCGATGACGGTCCGGCCCACGTGGAAAGCTGTTTTGCCGGCGGCGGCGAAGGGGTCAACAAGTGGTATCGCGTCATCATCAAGGAAG
The DNA here is from genome assembly GCA_018831045.1 of Gammaproteobacteria bacterium. GTDB lineage: Bacteria > Pseudomonadota > Gammaproteobacteria > Burkholderiales > Thiobacillaceae > Thiobacillus. The sequence continues at coordinate 63,855 of JAHJRA010000040.1, forward strand.
GCCGCAAGCGCGAAGTGCGGCGTCTGTTCGAGCATTTCGGATTGACGGTGTCGCGACTGACCCGCGTTCGCTTCGGTCCGATCGCGCTGCCGCCGCAACTGCGCCGAGGCCAGAAAATGGAACTCGAAGACGATCTGGTCGCGCGCGTGCTCGAATGGGCCGAAATGGCGCCCAGCCCACGCCGCCAGATTCGTGGCGTCCCTGACAAGCACGCGCGCAAGCCGCGGATGCGTTAAGTCAGTGGATGGATCCAGATTCGGTTAGCGATGATCGAAGTCGAGAAATGAAAAGGCCTGCGCAAAAATGCGCAGGCCTTTTTTTTTGAGCCTGGACCCGGCTTATTTCTCGGTCAGCTTTTTGATCACGCCCGCCGCCCATTCGCGCCCGCCCAGTCCGAATGCCAGCGCGAACGCCAGGCCGAGCGCGCCGAAGCCGATCTGGAACGCGGCAGTCAGCAGCGTGGTGCCGATCGCCAGTTGCTCCAGCGCGACGAACACGACAAAGATGATGACGCCATATTCCGACAGCGTGCTGATGGTGAGCGCACCCTGCACGCCGATATTGTTGAGGTAGGCGAACACCAGACGGTTGATGAACCGCGCGACCAGCGTGCCGAACACCAGCACCAGAATGGCGACGATGATGTTGGGGATATAAAGCACGATCTTGTTGAACAGCTCTGCCACCATATGCAGCCCGAGACTGTTGGCAACGGTGACGATGACAACAAAAATGATGACCCAGTAAGTCAGCTTGCCCAGCAGGCGCGACAGCGACACGTCGAGATTGCCCTGTTTGAGAAAGGCTTCGATGCCGGTTTTTTCGGCCAGGCTGTCGAATCTCAGCACGTCGAGCAGTTTCATCACCCCGGTTTTTGCCAGATTGGCGAGTAGCCAGCCCACAAACAACAACACCAGCGCAGCAAGCAGTTGGGGAACAAATCCGGCCAGTTGGGTCCAGAAAGCGGTAAACGAAGCGACAAACACGTCCAGTTGTTGCTGCATGACACATTCCTCCATCACAGCCAAAAAGGCATTATATCCAACAGGCATGAATGGATTCCCCGCACAGGCGGAAGCGGAAAGGGGCGGCACTAATCTAAAGACCTGTTCCGCCGGGTGCGTTCTGCCTACACTGTCAAAAAACGCCTCGGGGTGCCAGTCGATGTTTTCCTCTACCGAACAAGCCGGATTCCTGCCTCTCGAACACGTGCATTCCCTGCTGGCCACACTCATGAAGCGAGGCTATCAATGTCTGGGCCCGGCCGTGGAGAACGGGGCCATCGTCATGCGCGAACTCGCATCCCCCGACGCCTTGCCAAGAGGGCTGCAGGCCGGGCAGGCACCCGGCCATTACCAGCTCAGTCAGGATCCGCATAACCGTTACTTCGCCTGGGCCAACGGGCCGCAGGCAATCAAGCCGCTGGCATTTGCGCCCCAGGAATCCTTGTGGCAAGTGCGGCGGGACGCGCATGGCAAACTGAGCTTCGAGGCCGTGATGCCGGATGTGCCCAGGCAGGCCATCATCGGCGTGCGCGCCTGCGACCTGGCGGCACTGGCCTTGCAGGATGCCCACTTTCTGCGCGACGACCGGCGCGACGCACACTACGCCCAGCGCCGTGATCGCCAGTTTCTGGTGGCGGTGCAATGCGCCGAGCCGGCGGCGACCTGTTTTTGCGCCTCCACCGGCGATGGCCCAACCCCGAGCGCAGGCTACGACCTGGCGCTGGCGGAACTGCCCGAAGGCTTCGTCGTGCAGGCAGGCACCGCCAAGGGGGAAGACGTGTTGAGCGCACTGCAGCTTGCATCTGCCACGCCGCAACAAATCTCGGCCGCCATTCAACAGGGGCAGGCCGCCGCCGCCAGTCAGACACGCGCGCTCCCGGGACATTTTCTGCGCGATGCCTTGATGAGCCAGCTGGAGCATCCACGCTGGGATGACGTGGCGGCGCGCTGCCTCGCCTGCGGCAACTGCACGGCGGTATGCCCCACCTGTTTCTGCCATGCCGAAGCCGATGTGCCTGCGCTCAATGGCCAGAGCAGCCAACATGAGCGGGTGTGGGATTCCTGCTTCGGCGAGGCGCACGGCCATCTGCACGGCTCCAATGTGCGGCCCGACATCCGCAGCCGCTATCGCCAGTGGCTGACCCACAAGCTGGCCACCTGGCACGACCAGTTCGGCCGCAGCGGCTGCGTCGGCTGCGGCCGCTGCATCGCCTGGTGCCCGGTGGGCATCGACCTGACCGAAGAAGTCGCCGCGCTGACCGCCGGGAGCCAGCCATGAATGCGCCGAATGCCATGGATGCCGGGCCGCCGCACGCCGCCACCGTGGTGGCGCGTACACAGGAGTCCCCCACCATTTTTACCCTGCAGCTGCGCCTCGACGATGCGGCGGCGCAGGCGGCTTACCAGTTCGCGCCCGGCCAGTTCAACATGCTGTATCTCTACGGCGTGGGCGAGGTGCCGATTTCCATCATGTCTGATCCGGTCGAGCATGACGGCATAGGCCATACCATCCGCGCCCTGGGGCGCGTCACGCAGGGACTCGCGGCGCTCCAGCCGGGCGACAAGCTGGGACTGCGCGGGCCGTTCGGACGCGGCTGGCCGCTGCAGGAAATGGGCGGGCGCGACGTCGTGCTGGTGACCGGCGGACTTGGCTGCGCGCCTGTGGTGTCGGTGATTCATTACGTGTTGCGACGGCGCGATCGCTTCGGCAAGCTGGTCATTGTGCAGGGGGTGAAGCACGCCGAGGACCTGATCTGGCGTGAGCAATACGACCGCTGGGCGAAGCTGCCGGATACCCAGGTGCTGGTGGCGGCGAGCGAAGGCGCGGCGTTCTGGCCCTGGCATGTTGGCCGGGTGACGGAGCTGTTTGGTCTCGCCAACTTCGACCCGGACTGCGCGGTGGCGATGATGTGCGGGCCGGAGGGCATGATGCACGCGGCGGCCGACAGCCTGCTGGCGCGCGGCCTGCCCGAGTCGAGCCTGTACCTCAGCATGGAACGCAACATGCAGTGCGCGGTGGGGCGCTGCGGCCATTGCCAGCTTGGCGGCAGCTTCGTTTGCCGCGATGGTCCGGTGTTCAACTGGGGCGAGGTCAAGACCTTGCTGGCACACAAGGGGTTCTGATGAATACGTCCACAGCCCATCCCATCAAGCCGCGCGTGGCGGTGCACAAGTTCAGCTCCTGCGACGGCTGCCAGCTGGCCTTCCTCAACCTCGGCGAAGACCTGCTGACGCTGGCCGAACGGGTCGAACTGGTCCATTTTGCCGAGGCCGGGCCGCTCGATCCGGACACCGACGTCGACGTCGCCTTTGTCGAAGGCAGCGTGTCGACACCGGAAGACATCGAGCGCATCCGGCACATTCGCGCCCACAGCAAACTGCTGATCGCAATTGGCGCCTGCGCCACCGCGGGCGGCATCCAGGGTCTGCGCAACGGCGTGTTCAACGCCCAATGGGTGACGCAGATCTACAGCCACCCCGAGGCGATTGCCAGCCTGGAACGTTCGACCCCGATTGCCAGCCACGTCAAAGTGGACTTCGAACTGTGGGGCTGCCCGGTCAGCGGCCCGCAGATGCTGGCGGTGGTGAATTCCCTGCTGCTCGGCGTGGCGCCGCATGACAACGCCGACAAGGTGTGTACCGAATGCAAGCGGCAGGGCTATCCCTGCATCATGGTCACGCGCGGGATTGCCTGCATGGGGCCAGTGACGCGGGCCGGCTGCGGTGCGCTGTGTCCCAGCCTCGGCCGCGACTGTTACGGCTGCTACGGCCCGGCGGAAAATGCCAACACCGATGCGCTGGCGGCGCAGTTCGCTCGCCAGGGGCTGACGCCGCAGGCCATCGTGCAGCGCTTCCAGTCGATTAACAGTCAAGCGCCGGTTTTTCTCGCGGCAGCCGTCAAGATCCGGATGAATGGCCATGACTGAACAGAAAAAAACGGTTTCGATCCACGTTCCGGTGCTCGCGCGGGTAGAAGGCGAGGGCGCGCTCGACCTGCGCATCGACGATGGCGCCATCACCGAACTGCGCCTGCGCATCTTCGAGCCGCCGCGCTTCTTCGAAAAGTTTCTGGAAGGGCGGCACTACACCGAAATCCCCGACCTGGTGGCGCGCATCTGCGGCATCTGCCCGGTGGCGTATCAGGTCACTGCCGCGCAGGCGCTGGAAAAACTGTTCGGCGTCGAGCTCGATCCGTGGGCGCACGCCATGCGCCGGGTGTTCTACTGCGGCGAATGGATCCAGAGCCACAGCCTGCACATCCACCTGCTGGCCGCGCCGGATTTTTTCGGCTGCAACAACGCCATCGAACTGGCGCGCATTGCGCCGGATGAAGTGCGCCGCGGCCTGCGCATCCAGGCGCTGGGCAACGAGTTGATGGACCTGTTTGGCGCCCGCTCGGTGCACCCGGTGGGGGTGCGCATCGGGGGCTTCCACGCGGCGCCGTCGCTGGCCCGGGTTCAGGCGCTACGGGAAAAACTCCGCGCTGCGCTGCCCGAAGCCGAAGCCTTGGTCCGCTGGACGGCCAGCATCCCGGTGCCGCAGGACGATCAGGCTTTCCTCTCCGTCGCCCTGCAGCATCCGGCCGATTACGCCATCGAGCGCGGCGATATTGCGGCCAGCGACGGCCTGCGCATCGCGGCGGAAGCGTTCGACGATCATTTCGCCGAAGTCCACGAACCGCATTCCACCGCGCTGTTCAGCCGCTATCACGGGCAGCCCTACCTGGTCGGGCCGCTGGCGCGCCTCAATCTGAACCATGCGCGTCTGCCTGCGCGGGTCAACGCTTTGCTGGCCGAAAGCGGTCTGCTGCTGCCCAGCCGCAACCTGTTTCACAGCCTGGTGGCGCGCGCCATCGAAATCCTGCTGGCGCTGCACGAGGCGCTGCGTCTGCTCGACGCCTACCGCGTGCCGGACTCGCCCTGGGTGCCGGTCACGCCGCGTGCGGGCATCACCACTGGCTGCACCGAAGCGCCGCGCGGCCTGTTGTGGCATCGCTACGAAATGGATGCTGCGGGGTGCGTGGTCAACGCGCGCATCGTGCCGCCAACCAGCCAGAACCAGGGTCGCATCGAGGAAGACCTGCGGCTGTCGCTGCTCAATTTCGGACTCGACCATCCGGACGATGCGCTGCGCCTGCATTGTGAAAAAGTCATCCGCAACTACGACCCCTGCATCTCCTGCGCCACCCACTTTTTGCGCATGAACGTCGAACGCACATGAGCCCGGTGCGCATCCTCGGCATCGGCTCACCGTCGGGCGACGACCAGGCCGGCTGGCTGGTCGTCGATGCCCTGGCAGCCCATGGCGTGCATGCCGGAGACGATGTCGTCATCGACAAACTCGATCGTCCCGGCGTGCAGCTGATTTCCCTGCTGGAACATGCAGACTGGGTCATCCTGGTCGATGCCATGCAGAGTGATGACCCGCCCGGGCATGTCCAACGTTTTGATCGCAAGGATTGGCCGGCCTACCGCGAGGGGCTTTCGAGCCATGGACTCGGCGTGCTGGATGCGCTGCTGCTGGCGCGTGAACTGGGCAAGCTGCCGGCGCGGCTCGATTTGTACGGCATCGCAATTGGCGCGGCGACGCCCGGCGACGAGCCGGTGCGAAGTGCCGTGATGGCTGCGGCAACCCAGCTCGCCCGGCGCATTGCCGGCGACTTGGCCCCGCCTGTTCGGCAAGCGTGACCGGGGGCGCGTGCGGTACGCACGGAAAACCAATACTTTTCATATGGTTATTCGCTGCTGATCTGTACATTAATACAATGGCCTGAGCGGATGTCTGTCCCTATACTGCTCGCCAGAATGAATCCGCTTTCAACTTTTGAGACGCGCACTGCGTCCCCCATCCAGGGTCAACCCATCCCGTGACGTGCCGTACTTTTCTTCAGGCAGGGCTGTTCTGGCTGTTGTCGTGGTCTATCGCGTGGGCGGCGCCTGACCGCATTCCTGTCCGGGTCGGGGTGTTCGACAATCCGCCTATCGTCAGCACACCGCCCGGCGGCGCCCCCGAAGGGATCGCCATTGACGTGATCCGCTGGGTGGCGGAGCAGGAAAACTGGCAGGTCACCTATGTTCCCGACTCCTTTGGCAATCTCGTTGCACGCCTGGACAAGGGCGAAATCGATTTGATGGTCGGCATCGCTTACAGCGATAAACGTGCCCAGCGCTTCCAGTTCAGCCAGCAGAGTCTGATCGGCAATTGGGGCATGGTGTTCCGGCACCCGCAGGCGCGCATCGATTCGCTGCCCGACCTCAAGGGCAAGCGGGTCGCCCTGATGCGCGGCAGCACCCATGGCCAGGCACTGGTCGAACTGTCGATGAAATTCCATGCGCCTTTCACCCCGCTCTACGTTGATACCTATCCCCAGGTGCTGGATGCGATCGTCGACGGTCGAGCCGATGCGGGCGCGGTCAACCGGGTGTTTGCCGCGCTGCACGCGCATCAGTCCAATCTGGCTATTACCAGCATCGTGTTCAACCCGATCTTTGTTCATTATGCGGCGCCCAAGCATGCCAGCCCGGTCCTGCTGCAGGCGCTTGACCGACATCTTGCCGCTCTCAAGGCCGATACCGGGTCAGCCTACTACGACTCTCTGCGTACCTGGCTCGAAGCGGCGCCAGCCGGGCGTTACCCCGTCTGGCTGCCGTGGGCTGCGGCCTCAGCCGGCGGTCTGCTGGTTCTGGCGCTGGCTGTTGCCGGCTTGTTGCGGCATCAGGTGCAGCGCCAGACCGGGGAACTGCAGCGGCGCGCCGATCAGTTGCAATCCGTCATCGAGCAACGCGAGACGGCCCAGGCGCACCTGAATCAGCTGGCCTATTTTGATGCGCTGACGCAGTTGCCGAATCGTGAGGGCTTCAACGCCGCGCTGAACCAGACGCTGGAAGCGATGCAAGGCACCAACGAACGCCTGGCGCTGCTGTTCGTCGATGTCGACCGCTTGAAAAACATCAATGATGGCCTGGGCCATGGCGCCGGGGACCTGCTGTTGCAACAGATTGCCACTCGCCTGCAATCGGTCTTGCGCGCTCACGATCATCTGAGCCGTTTTGGCGGAGATGAGTTTGTGGTCATCGTGTCCGAGATCGGCGACTCATCGGATGCCGCACTGGTTGCAACCCGTCTTTTGCATAGTCTGGAAATGCCGATTTCGGTGGGCTCTACCGCGATCTACACCAGCGCCAGTATCGGCATCGCGCTTTACCCCGACGACGCGCGTTCGGTGGAAGCGCTGCTCAAGCACGCCGATACCGCCATGTATCAGGCAAAGGAGCAGGGGCGCAATCGCTTCCTGTTCTATCAGGCGCAACAGACCGAGCGGGTCGTCGAGCGGCTGACGCTCGACACCCGGCTGCGCCAGGCGCTGGAGCGTGACGAACTGCTCTTGCATTACCAGCCGGTTGTGGCATTTGCCAGCCAGCGCATCGTCGGGTTCGAGGCGCTGCTGCGCTGGAACGATCCCGAGCGGGGGCTGGTGATGCCGGGCGCGTTCATCCCGGCCGCCGAAGACAGCGGGCTGATCGTGCAGCTGGGCGAGTGGGTGCTCGAGGCCGCCTGCACCCAGTTGCGCGACTGGCAAAAGCAGGGCAAGGCAGACGGGATGACGCTGGCGGTGAACGTGTCGACCCGTCAGTTCGAAGGGCGGCGCCTGGTGAAATCGGTCGAGCAGGTGCTTGGCCGCACCGGTCTGGCAGCGCAATGTCTCGAACTTGAAATTACCGAGAACGTGATGCTGATCATGAACGACGAGGTGCGCAGCAGCCTCGACAGCCTGCGTGCCATGGGTGTACGGCTGTCGCTCGACGACTTCGGCACCGGCTACTCCAGCTTGAGTTACCTCAAGCAGCTGCCGTTCCACAGGCTCAAGATCGACCAGTCGTTTGTCAGCAAGCTCCCCGGGCAGAAGGGCGACACCCAGATCGTCACGACGATTCTGGCGCTGGCAAAAGGGTTTGAACTGGAGGTCATTGCAGAAGGCATCGAAACCCTGGCGCAATACGACTTTCTGCATGATCACGGTTGCCAGTTCGGCCAGGGCTATTTGATGAGCCGGCCGCAAGCAGCCGCTCAGCTGTCGGCCATGCTGGATACAGGGTTCATCGCCCGCGCCGGCTAGACGGATTGCCTCTGCCGGCAGCGCTGACCGTGGTTCAGGGTTTGTCTGGCAAGTCTTCGCGCCGCAGCATGAATACGAACTGGTCGCCGCTTTCGGTTTCGAGCCAGGTAAAGGGCAGGCCGGGGTAGGCGGCTTCGAGGACGTCGCGGTTGTGGCCGATTTCAACCACCAGCAGCCCATTGGGATTCAGGTGGGATGCGGCCTGCGCCAGAATCTGCCGGGTGGCGTCGAGGCCGTCTGCGCCGGAACCCAGCGCCAGCGCGGGCTCGGCCTGATACTCCGGCGGCAGCGCGGCAACCGATTCGGCGTTGACATAGGGCGGGTTGCTGAGGATGAGGTCGTAGGTTCGGCCTTGCAACGCCGAGAACAGATCCGATTCGATCAGTTCGACACGATCCTGCAGGCCGTAATCGGCGACGTTGCGCGCGGCGACATCGAGCGCATCGCGGGACAGATCCACCGCGTCGATCGTGGCGTCGGGGAAGGCCAGCGCGGCGAGGATGCCGAGGCAGCCGGAGCCGGTGCACAAGTCGAGCGCGCGGGTCACGTTTTCCGGGACGTCGACCCAGGGCGAAAGCTGCTCGGGCAACAGTTCGGCGATAAACGAGCGCGGCACGATCACGCGCTCATCCACATAAAAGCGGTGTTCGGCCAGCCAGGCTTCGTGAGTGAGGTAGGCGGCCGGCACGCGTTCGCGCACGCGGCGCTCGATCACGTTTTTGACTTCTTCGGCTTCATCGTGGGTCAGGCTGGCGTCGAGAAACGGATCCAGGCGGTCGAGCGGCAGGTGCAGGGTGTGCAGGATCAGGTAGGCCGCTTCGTCGAAGGCATTGTCGGAGCCGTGGCCGAAACACAGCTTGGATTCGTTAAAGCGCGACACCGCAAAGCGCAGCCAGTCGCGCAGGGTGATCAGGGATTCCGTGTCGTCGAAGCCAATCATGTCAGCAGTTTTTCCAGGGTTTTTTGATAGATCGCCGCCAGCGGTTCGATGTTTTCCACCGCGACATGCTCGTTGATTTTATGGATGCTCATGTTGAGCGGACCGAATTCGACCACTTGCGGGCAGATGTCGGCGATGAAACGGCCATCCGAGGTGCCGCCAGTGGTGGACAGCTCGGGGGTGACGCCGGTGACTTCGTGGATGGCGTCACTTAAACGCTCGCACAGCACGCCGCGCGGCGTAAGAAAAGGACGACCCGACAGGCTCCAGACAATCTCAAAATCCAGGCCGTGGCTGTTGAGGATTTCCTGCAGCGCGTCCATCAGGCCTTCCGCCGTGCTGGCGGTCGAAAAACGGAAGTTGAAGTCGATCACCAGCGTGCCCGGGATCACATTGTTTGCGCCGGTGCCGGCGTGGATATTGGATATTTGCCAGGTGGTGGCCGGGAACCAGGCATTGCCTTCGTCCCACATGGTGTCGGCGAGCTCGGCGATGGCGGGCGCGGCAAGATGGATCGGGTTTTTGGCCAGATGCGGGTAAGCGATATGGCCCTGCACGCCCTTGATCGTGAGCTTGCCGGACAGCGAGCCGCGCCGTCCGTTCTTGATGGTGTCGCCGAATTCGGCCGCGCTGGTGGGTTCGCCAATAATGCAAAAATCGAGAAATTCGCCGCGCGCCTTGAGGGTTTCAACCACCCTGACCGTGCCATCGGTGGCGGGGCCTTCCTCATCCGACGTGAGCAGGAAGGCAAGCGAACCGGGGTGATCAGGGTGGGCGGCGACAAAGCGCTCGGTGGCGGTGACAAAGGCCGCAACCGAGGTTTTCATGTCGGCCGCGCCCCGCGCGTAGAGCTGGCCGTCGCGGAGGGTGGGCTCGAACGGGTCGGACTGCCAGCGCTCCAGCGGCCCGGTCGGCACCACATCGGTATGGCCGGCAAAACACACCAGCGGCGCAGTATGTCCGCGGCGCGCCCACAGGTTGTCCACGCCGTTATGGCGATGGCGTTCGATGTGGAATCCGAGCGCTTGCAACCGTGCGGCAATCAGATCGTGGCAGCCTGCATCGTCCGGGGTCAGCGATTTGCGGCGCAGCAGTTCAATCGCCAAATCGAGGGTTTCATTCGCCATGCATGACGCCCTCGATCAGCTTGACAATATCGGCTTCCAGTTGCTTGGTCTGCGCTTCGCCGGGGCTGCCCGCAGCGACCACCGAAGGCCGCACGAAGTACACGGTCGAGACCCCCGTCTTGTGGGTGAGGGTGATATGCAGCGGGCACAGCGCAAGCAGCGCCGGGTCGGCATTGGCAATTTCATTGGTGGCGCGCGGTTTGCAGAACACCAGGCTGCGCATCGTGCTCAACTGGTTGCGGTTGTAGTCCGCGCCGAGCGCGTCCGCCATGCCGGCCAGGGATTTGCCCATGTTGGGTTCAAAAATCACAAAAAAGCCGTTGCTTTCCAGTGCATCGTACAGCTGGACATAGGCGGCATCGGCCGGCAGCCGCGCAGAACGTTCATAAATGGCCGAGCTGCCGGCCGCGGCGGGCAGGGCAAAACCCAGCAGGGCGAGCAGGGCAATTAACAGTCGCATGGGAAATTCTCCTTGGTATGTCTGGCACATGCGTTGCGCCGGGGGATGAAACGGGATTGAGCAAAAAATTAGACCGAAACAACTTGCAGCAGGTTTCAGCCAAACAGGTCCTGATACTGCGCTTCGCTAAAACCGAGATGATACGTGCCTTCGATTTCGAGCAGCGGGCGCTTGATCACACTCGATTGCGCCTGCATCAGCGCCAGCGCGCTGGCCTCGTCGGTCACGGCCGCTTTTTCGGCATCGGACAATTTGCGCCAGGTGGTACCGCGCGTGTTGAGCAAGGCTTGCCAGCCGGTTTGCGCCGCGACGCGCGCAAGCCAGGCCAGGTCGACGCCCTGTTTCTTGAAATCGTGAAACGCCACGTCAAGCTGGTGTTCGGCCAGCCAGGCACGGGCTTTTTTCACGGTGGTGCAGTTGGGGATGCCGTAGAGGGTCATGGGCTTAATTGTCGGGCGGGGAGACATCGCGGCGGGATTGGTCGCGCCAGGACGTAAAATCGAAAAATCCAGTCGTAATTCTACTCGACGCAGTCAACCCGCCGCCCCTATGTCCGCAAGCTTTGAGTCCGCCCATTCTTCTCCCGCTTCGCCCGCCACCGGCCCGGCAGCGGAGCCCACGTTGCGTTCGATCGGCCGCCTGTTTCCCTATTTGTGGGAGTTTCGCGGCCGCGTCCTGATCGCGCTGGCGCTGCTGGTCGGCGCCAAGCTGGCCTCGGTGGCGGTGCCGCTGGTGCTCAAGGAAATCATCGACGCGCTGGATAAACCCGGCCCGGAACTGGTGCTGCCGCTGGCCTTTATTCTGGGCTACGGCGTGCTGCGTTTCGCCAGCACCACGTTTTCCGACCTGCGCGATGTGATCTTTGCCAAGGTCACCCAGCGCGCGATGCGGCGCATCAGCATGGCGGTGTTCAAGCATCTGCACGCGCTGTCGCTGCGCTTTCATCTCGAGCGCCAGACCGGCGGCATCACCCGCGACATCGAGCGCGGTTCCAAGGCGATGTCGAGCCTGGTCGGCTACCTGCTGTTTCGCATCACCCCCACCGTGCTCGAAATCGTGCTGGTCGCCGGCATCCTGTTCGTCAAGCTCGACTGGGTGTTTGGCGTGCTCACCCTGGTGACGCTGGCGGCCTACATCGGATTCACCGTCACCATCACCGAATGGCGCACCCAGTTCGTGCGGCGCGCCAACACGCTCGATTCCGAAGCCTACGGCCGCGCCATCGACAGCCTGCTCAACTACGAAACGGTGAAGTATTTCGGCAACGAAAAATACGAAGCCACGCGCTACGACGGCAGCCTGATCGAATGGGAAGCGATGGCGCTCAAATCGCAGCGTTCGCTCGGCATGCTGAATGCCGCGCAGGCCGGCGTCATCGCCATCGGCGTCACCTTGATGGTGCTGCGCGCCGCCAACGGCGTGGTCGAAGGCACGTTGACGCTGGGCGATCTGGTGATGGTCAACGCCTTTTTGCTGCAGATGTTCCAGCCGCTGAGTTTTCTCGGCGTGATGTATCGCCAGATCAAGGAATCGATCACCGACGTCGAACGCATGTTCGCGTTATTGAACCGGCCGCGTGAAGTGGAAGATGCGCCCGACGCGCGCGAACTCGATGTGGTGGCGGGCGAAGTGAAGTTTGAACGGGTGAACTTTGCCTACAACGCCGACCGGCCGATTTTGCACGACGTCAGCTTCACCATCCCGGCCGGCAAAACCGCCGCCGCCGTTGGCTCCAGCGGCGCCGGCAAATCCACCCTGGCGCGTCTGCTGTTCCACTTCTACGACGTCGGCAGCGGCAGCATCCGCATCGACGGCCAGGACATCCGCCACGTGACGCAAGACAGCCTGCGCGCCGCCATCGGCGTGGTGCCGCAGGACACCGTGCTGTTCAACGACAGCATCTACTACAACATCGCCTACGGCCGCCCCGAGGCCAGCCGCGACGAAGTCATCGAAGCCGCGCGCGCCGCCCACATCCTGCATTTCATCGAAAGCCTGCCGCAAGGCTGGGACAGCATCGTCGGCGAGCGCGGGCTCAAACTCTCCGGCGGCGAAAAGCAGCGCGTCGCCATCGCCCGCACCCTGCTGAAAAACCCGGCCATCCTGATCCTCGACGAAGCCACCTCGGCGCTCGACACCAAAACCGAAAAGGCCATCCAGGCCGAACTGCTCGAAATCGCCAAAAGCCGCACCAGCCTGATCATCGCCCACCGGCTGTCCACCGTGGTCGAGGCCGACGAGATCCTGGTGATGGAAGGCGGCCGCATCGTCGAGCGCGGACGCCATCCCGAACTGCTGGCGCTGAATGGCATGTACGCCCACATGTGGTCGCTGCAGCAGCAGGCCGAGGAGGGCGACGGTCAATAAGGCAGGGGTTTCAGCGCACGCATCTTGCCAGCGTGTGCAGTACCCAGCCCGGCATTGCGCAAAGTCCACTTGTGGACTAAATTACACCGTCAGTACATAAACATATTGGCTGGGGGTGAGATGCAAAACACAGCGCGTGCCGTCAAAACACAGAGCAAGCCAAGCAGCCGCGACCTGTCGGCCGCCGGCCTGCGCGCGTTCTTCAACATCGCGCGCGACTGGGCGCTGAGCACCGACGAACAGATGGTGCTGCTGGGCACCCCCGGCCGTTCGACCTTTTTCAAGTGGAAATCCGCCCCCGAGAGCGCCGATCTCAAGCGCGACACCCTTGAGCGTTTGTCCTACCTCCTGGGCATCTACAAGGCGCTGCAGATTCTGTTGCCCTCCACCGCTGCGGCCGATGCCTGGGTGAAAAAGCCCAACACGGCGCCGCTGTTCGGCGGCAAAAGCGCGCTCGACCGCATGCTCGGCGGCAACGTCGCCGACCTGCTGGCGGTGCGCCAGTATCTGGATGCCCGGCGCGGCGGCTGGGCCTAGGCAATGACAATTGCCGCTCGTCCTGAGCCTGCGGAAGGGTCGCCGCACAGCGGCGGGGCACCCACCGGCGTACCCCTTGCGGGTGCTGTCGAAGGACGCGTTTAAAGTTGGCCTACCCCACCACCAAGCTGAACTGGAACCCGGCCTACCGGGTCATCCCCAGCCGCTTTCCCTCGGTGGGCCTGTTCGAGCGCGTCGCAAGCCCCGCGGATTTTGACGCCCTGTATGCGCTGGAGGCCATGACCAACGACCGCATCCGCGACGAAGTCGGCGACATCAGCCTGGTCCCTGCGGAGGAGCGGTTGTTCGGCCCCGGCAGCACCTGCATCATGGCCGCCTTCACCCATCTCAACCCGCAGGGCAGCCGCTTCAGCGACGGCAGCTATGGCGTGTTCTATTGCGCCCGCAAGCAGGACACCGCCATTGCCGAAACCCGCCATCACTCGGCCCTGTTCATGCTGGCCACCGCCGAGCCGCCCATGCGATTGCAAATGCGGCTCTACAGCGTGCAAGCCAAGGACGAGGTGGCCGACCTGCGCGCGGCCAGCCATGCCGAGCCCCGCATCGTCGACCCCAACGACTATAGCTACGCCCAGGGCATCGGCCGCACACTCAGGGCAGAAGGCGCACTAGGCATGCTGTATCCATCGGTACGCCACCCCGGTGGCGAATGCCTGGCCGCCTTGCGCACCGGCATCGTGAAAAACTGCCTGCACGCCGCCTACCTGGAATACAACTGGAACGGCCGGGCCATTGATGCGGTGTTCGAGGTGAACCAGGTGCTGTGAGAAGGGGATGTGTCGAAAAAATGCGTTTTGATCGACATGTCCCAAAAACGTGTCGATGGCATCGACACCTATAAAAGCTCACCGCGTGTGCGAAGATTCGGCCCATGACAAACAGGGGCGGGGCGCCTGGGTGTAAACGAATGAAATAATTAAAGGGAGTCAGCTTCGGTTTGTTTTCTGAGGCAGGTTTGAACCGCAGACTTATGGGAAATGAAACGATGCAGACCCCTATAACACCAAATCTTAAACCAGGGGAAAATGTGGTTGTGACGTCGAGGGCTTGGTACGGCGCATCCATTTCAGAATTCATCGAAAGCCAACCCGATGTCATCGTCGGGCGTCTTGCGACTAATAATCAATTTGCGTTGCTACCCACACAAAAGGACGCATGGCTTGCGCAAATCGACCTTCTGCAAGCATGTCTCATTGGTTTAACGGGCTCACTGTTTTTTGAATTCAATATTCCGCGCATGGGCCGTCGGATTGACGCGGTGTTATTGATTGGCCCTGTTGTGTTTGTTATTGAATTCAAGGTTGGTGAGAAAACCTTTGATCGCGCAGCTGTTGATCAAGTATGGGATTACGCTCTCGACCTAAAGAATTTTCATGAAGCCAGTCATGCCGCACCGATTGTTCCAATTCTCATTGCCACTGGGGCGACAACATCAGCACCATTTAAATTGCACGCTGACGAGGACATGGTCTATCGCCCGGTTACCGTACACCCAGAGGGCCTACGCACGGTAATTGAACAGACGCTTCAAACAATTGAAGGTGCGGTTATCGATACACAGAGATGGCCGCGTGCGTCATATCGACCGACGCCCACTATTGTTGAAGCTGCACGCGCCCTGTATTCCCAACATTCAGTCGAGGCTATCGCACGCTACGATGCGGGCGCGCAAAACTTGCGCATTACCTCTCGGCGCATTGAAGAACTAGTCGATGAAGCGAAGTCACAGAACCGCAAGCTCATTTGCTTTGTGACGGGTGTGCCAGGGGCTGGAAAAACTTTGGTTGGTTTGAACGTCGCCACTAAGCGTCGAGAGGTTCATGAGCCTACGCATGCCGTTTTTCTCTCAGGTAATGGCCCACTTGTCGCTGTGCTACGTGAGGCCCTTACCCGTGACGAAGTGGCGCGTCAAAAGACTGTTGGAATCCGTATGCGCAAGGGTGAAGTTGCCGAAAGCGTCAAGGCTTTCATCCAGAACGTCCATCATTTCCGAGATGATGCATTGATAGACCAGGGTGCACCAACAGAACACGTTGCCATTTTCGATGAGGCCCAACGTGCATGGAATTTACGGCAAACCGCCAACTTCATGCTTCGTAAGAAAAATCAACCTGGATTCGAGCAATCGGAGCCCGAATTTCTAATTACATGTATGGACCGACATCTGGATTGGGCAGTTATCGTTTGCCTTGTCGGTGGTGGCCAAGAAATTAATACGGGCGAAGCAGGCATTGATGCCTGGTTAGAAGCTGTAACTTCAAAGTTTCCAGATTGGCACATGCATATTTCGTCAAAACTTGCCGACAGCGAGTATGCAGCTGGCAATGCCTTAGAGGCTATACGTCAGCGGCAGAACACCCACATCGATGATGGTCTGCATCTTGCGGTGTCTATGCGGTCATTTCGTGCTGAAAACGTTTCGGAATTCGTCAAAGCGCTTCTTGATTGTGAAAAACAAAAAGCGTGTGACGCCTTTTCCATATTGTCATCTCGTTACCCCATCGCAGTGACGCGTGACATTAGTCTCGCCAAGCAATGGGTTCGTGACCATGCCAGGGGAACGGAACGTTTTGGTCTTATCGCATCATCAAAAGCGCAGCGCCTTAAACCGCATGCCATTGATATTCGTGTGGACGTTAATCCAGTTCATTGGTTTCTCAATGAGAAAGAGGACACGCGCTCAAGCTATTACTTAGAAGATGCAGCGACCGAATTTCAGGTTCAAGGTTTAGAACTTGATTGGGCTTGTGTTACTTGGGATGGCGATTTGCGTTTCACAGGAACGGACTGGAGTTTTCACGACTTCCGCGGGACCAAGTGGTGCAATATCGCGAACACTGACAATCAACGCTACCTTCGCAATGCTTACCGCGTAATACTCACCCGCGCCCGGCAAGGAATGGTTCTATTTGTCCCGCCCGGTGACCCCAATGATCCGACGCGATCGCCGAAATTTTATGACAGCACTTTCAGATACCTTACAGAATTAGGTATTCCTTCACTCTCCTAGTGGTTGAATGAATTGGCATCGCATTTCTGTGGTTTAGAAGCTGTTAGAAAACTTAATTTTTTATTATGTAAGCGAATCTAAATACCAATACCAATTACACGGACACACCATGCTTACTAGCTTTACACCCATATTTGTCGCGTTGGTTTTCTTATTCATACCCGCTGGTTTCATTGTATGGATGCGTAATCGCCAACGCCAACGCAAGCGTTCACCACTCAGCCAACAATTGTTGCGCAGCCCGGGAGAGTCGTTACGCAAAGAACTTGATGATCGAATGTGGGATGTGATGGGCTATTTGATGGGGCTGCCGCTATTTCCGCTCATGCTCTATTCGACACATATGACACAAGCTTATGTGGATGGCCGATCCCCTAGAGTTTCCTTCGTTCTGATTGCCGTGGGTTTTTTAGTCTTTTCTTTTCTTTTCTACATGACATATACAGCCATGCGAAAGGTGTGGCGATTACGTCTTGGTTATGACGCTGAACTGGCAATGGGGCAGGAGCTTGATCAGCTTATGCGCAAGGGTGTGGCGGTATTTCATGACTTCCCGGCCGAGGGATTTAACATTGATCACATTATGGTGGCCCCCAATGGTGTGTTTGCTATTGAAACGAAAGGGCGTTCAAAACCGAACCGGGATCGCGGTGCAGAAGATGCGAAGGTAACTTTTGATGGAAAGGTACTGAGCTTTCCTGGCTGGATTGAAACCAAGCCGCTTGATCAGGCGCGTAATCAAGCGCAATGGCTGAGCAAGTGGTTGTCTAGCGCGGTGGGTGAAAAGGTGGTGGTTAAAGCCGTGGTCACGCTGCCCGGTTGGTTTGTAGATCGTAAAGGGCGTGGTGATGTGCTGGTGATTAGCGGGCGCGAGGCGCCATCACTCCTAAATGTTAAGCAGGAGCCCATGCCAGATAGTTTGCTTAAACGAATCGAACATCAGCTTGATCAACGTTGCCGTGATGTTGAGCCTGCCATGTATAAGAAGCGTGTGCAGATTGCTGTTTAGCGAGAATATCTTTTCTTACGAATAACGAGCGCGGCTTCTGCTGCAAATATCCGTGCGGATTAAGGTGGGGATGCCCAGTTTTTGCAGATCTTCCTTAAGTGTTTAGCGACCATCGGTTGACTTGGTTGCAACCAATGGATGCAACACACTAGAAACCTTGCTGCCTACGACGAACAACTGCAGTGTGACGTACCGCCCAGGTTAAAGAATTTCTCTTCCTTCTTTTTGTAATACAGGGCTGCCACAGCTTCGGTTTGTTCACTGTAGGGGTCTGCCAATACATCGTGCAGCTTGTGCACAAGACTGAAATCACCGCTGTCTGTGGCGCTGCGATAGGCTTCTACCAGCATCCATTCTCTGGGTATGTATTTGGGGTTGGTTCGCTTCATGGCTGCCGAGACGTCCGCCGGGTTGCGGCCTTCTTGTTGCAAGACGATGTGCCATTTTTGCAGCCATGCATGCCAGCGTGCATCCATTGACGCGCTGTTTTGCGCATAGCCTCCGCGTGTTTCATAAAAGCTGGTTTGCAGTGCGGCAACTTGCGTGGGCAGGTTTGAGAGCTCGCGCCAGAAGAGGGTGTAGTCCACCGGGGTTTCGGTTATGAGCGTGTGCAGCTCGGTGAAAAGCGCGGCATTAAATTCGGCAAGGCCCATTTTGCTTGCCCACATATGATTCATGTCGCGCTGCATTATTTCCGGCAGTTCATTCAGTATCGCCTGCAGTGATTGAATCGCGCTTTCGTTTTGCTGCAGCAGCGGCACGAGGGCAATGCAGAACATTCTGAAATTTTCCATGGCGGCCATGGGCTGGTTCATGAAGGAGAAGTGTTCGCCGCCGCCTGTCCACATTTGAAACGCCGGGTCATATGCTTCGATAAAGCCAAAAGGGCCGTAGTCCAGCGTGCGCCCGCCCAAGGCGCAGTTGTCGCTGTTGAAGTTGCCCTGGCAATAGCCCACGCGTATCCAGTGCGCAATCAGTTGCGAGAGGCGCACGGCAAACGC
>JAHJRA010000004.1:0-46465 GCA_018831045.1 Gammaproteobacteria bacterium
AAAAATAAATCTACAATTGATAAAATCGAGTTCAGGAAAAAAGCGGCGGAGTTTGCAATGAAATTCGTCGGTATACAAAGAGACGAATTTATACGGCTTGGTTGTATCGGCGATTGGGAAAACCCGTACTTGACCCTGAAAAACGAATATGAATCTGCAATTATCTCAGTTTTTAGAAATCTTTTAAAAAACGGTTATATCTACAGACAATTGAAACCTGTCCACTGGTGCGCTTCCTGCGATACGGCTCTTGCTGATGCGGAAGTGGAATATGCCGACCATAGCTCACCGTCCGTTTATGTCAAATTTAAGTTAAAGAGTGCACCGGGTGCCGCTTCTGACAATACCTACTTTATCATCTGGACCACTACACCATGGACACTGCCCGCCAACCAGGCGGTCGCGCTGCACCCTGATTTCCAGTACACGCTGGTGCGCACGACCAAGGGCCTGCTGATCCTGGCCGACAGCCTGCACGAAGCGGCGCTCACCCGATATGGATTGAGTGAAGGCGCCGAAGTCATTGCGCACACCACTGGCCAGGCGCTCGAAGGCGTGCTGCTGTGGCACCCCTTCCAGGAGCGGCAGGTGCCGGTCATCGTCGGCGACCACGTCACCGCGGATGCCGGCACCGGCGCCGTGCACACCGCCCCCGGCCACGGCCTCGACGACTACGTGGTGGGCAGCCGCTATGGTCTCAAGGTCGACAACCCGGTCGGTGACGACGGCCGCTTCTACGCCGGCGTGCCGCTTGTCGGCGGCATGAGCATCTGGCAGGCCAACCCGCTGATCCTGGAAACGCTCGAAGCCAGCGGCAACCTGCTGGCGCACGAGAAGCTGCTGCACAGCTACCCGCACTGCTGGCGCCACAAGACGCCGATCATTTTCCGCGCGACGCGGCAGTGGTTCATCGGGATGGATTCCAGAGGCCAGGATTCAGGGGTCAGGAATCAGGGGGGGACCTTGCGCGAGCAGGCGATGGCGGCGGTTGATGCAACGCAGTTCTTCCCAAGCTGGGGCCGCGCGCGGCTGGAGGCGATGATCCGGAACCGTCCCGACTGGTGCGTTTCGCGCCAGCGCAACTGGGGCGTGCCGATGCCCTTCTTCACCCACAAGGAAACCGGCGAACTGCACCCGAAGACGCCCGAGCTGCTGGAAGCCGTGGCGAAGCGCGTCGAAGCGGCCGGCATCGAGGCCTGGTTTGCGCTCGACCCGGCCGAACTCTTGGGCGAGGACGCCGCGCACTACAACAAGACCGGCCACACGCTCGACGTCTGGTTCGATTCGGGCGTGACCCACGCCTGCGTGCTGAAGCGCCGCCCCGAGCTCGCGCATCCTGCGGATTTGTATCTCGAAGGCTCGGACCAGCATCGCGGCTGGTTCCAATCGTCGCTCTTGACCGGGTGCGCGACCGACGGCCGCGCGCCCTACGACGCGCTGCTCACCCACGGCTTCGTGGTCGATGGCAAGGGCCACAAGATGAGCAAGTCGAAGGGCAACGTCATCGCCCCGCAAAAGGTGATGGATCAATACGGCGCCGACATCCTGCGGCTGTGGGTGGCGACCACCGACTACTCCGGCGAGCTGACCATCTCCGACGAGATTCTCAAGCGCGTGGTGGAAAGCTATCGCCGGATTCGGAATACCTTGAAATTCCTGCTCGCCAACCTGTCCGACTTCGATCCGCAGGCGCACGCGCTGCCGGTTGAAGACTGGCTGGAAATCGACCGCTACGCGCTGGCGCTGACACGCCGGCTGCAAGGCGAACTGCAGGCGCATTACGATGCCTACGAATTCCATTTCGTCGCGCAAAAACTGCAGGCCTTTTGCTCGGAAGACCTTGGCGGTTTCTACCTCGACATTCTGAAAGACCGGCTCTACACCTGCGGCGCCGACAGCCGTGCGCGCCGCGCCGCACAGAACGCGCTGTTCCACATTACCCATGCGCTGGCACGCTGGATGGCGCCGATCTTGTCGTTCACCGGCGAAGAGGTGTGGACACAGCTGGCAGGCGACGATTCGGTTTTTCTGCACTCTTGGCACACCCTCCCCGAGCAAACCGACCCAGTCGACTTGCTCGACCGCTGGACGCGCATCCGCGCGATCCGCGCCGAGTTTCAAAAGGACCTGGAAACCGTGCGCGCCGCTGGTGGCATCGGCTCGTCCTTGCAGGCCGAAGTGACCCTGCATGCCAGCCCCGACACCCACGCGTTGCTGGCCTCGCTGGGCGACGACCTGCGTTTCGTGTTGATCACCTCACAGGCACGCCTGGTGGCAAGCGAGTCCGACCGCATCGAAGTCACGCCGAGCGCCGCGAAAAAATGCGAACGCTGCTGGCACTACCGTGACGACGTTGACACGCACGCCGATCACCCCGGTTTGTGCGGGCGCTGCGTCAGCAACCTGACGACCGCAGGCGAGGCGCGCAGCCATGCGTGATTTCCTCAACCCCGCCATGCGCAAATGGCTCGGCATCGCCCTGGCGGTCATCATCGCCGACCACCTCACCAAGTTCTGGGTGACATCCGTGCTCGACTATCAGGAAGTCATGCCGGTCCTGCCGTTCTTTTCACTGGTACTGGTTTACAACAGTGGCGCCGCGTTCAGCTTTCTCGCAGACGCGGGTGGCTGGCAACGCTGGTTCTTCATCGCCATCGGCGTCATCGCCACCGTCATCATCGTGCGCCTGCTCAAGCTGCACGCCGGGCAGCCACGCATGGCGTTCGCGCTCGCCTTGTTATTAGGCGGCGCGCTCGGCAATGTGGTCGACCGCGTGGTGCTCGGACATGTAGTGGACTTTCTGTATTTCTATTACCGCAGCTTTGCCTGGCCCGCCTTCAACGTCGCCGACTCTGCCATCACCGTCGGCGCGGGCCTGCTAATCTGGGACAGCCTCACCAGCAAACCCGCCACGCCGGACAAGGCAGCATGACCACGCGCACGCTCAATCCCGGCGACACCTTCCGGCTACGCTACGCCTTGCGTCCGCGTGGCGGCGACGACGTCATTTCGAATTTCGACGACGCCCAGCCAGAAACCGTCACCCTCGGCGATGGCACGCTGGCCCCTACCCTGGAGCAATGGTTGATCGACCTCGTTCCCGGAGAACGACATGTGTTTCTACTCGAACCCTGGCAGGCCTTTGGCGACAGCCGGCCTGACCTGATCCAGACCCTGCCCAAATCCGATGTGCCTGCCGACATCACGCTCGAAGTCGACCAACTGGTCGAATTCGCCATGCCCAACGGCGAAACCCTGGCCGGACACATTCTCGAAGTGGGTGACGATGCGGTAAAAGTCGATTTCAACCACCCGCTCGCCGATTTATCCATCGAATTCGAAGTCGAAATTGTCGACATTCTCTAAGCCAAAGCCGCCGCCCATGCATCCCACCATCCTGCTCGCCAACCCACGCGGTTTCTGCGCCGGCGTCGACCGCGCCATCGCCATCGTCGAACGCGCCCTGGAAAAATTCGGCGCACCGATTTACGTGCGCCACGAAGTCGTCCACAACACCTTCGTCGTCAACGATCTCAAGAACAAAGGCGCAATTTTTGTCGACGAACTGGCCGATGTCCCTACGGGCTCAACCGTCATCTTCAGCGCCCACGGCGTCTCGCAAGCCGTGCGCTTGGAGGCCGAAGCGCGCGGACTCAACGTATTCGACGCCACCTGCCCGCTCGTCACCAAGGTCCACGTCGAAGTCAGCAAAATGCGCGACAAGGGATTCGAAATCGTGATGATCGGCCACAAAGGCCACCCCGAAGTCGAAGGCACGCTGGGGCAGTCGGAGGGCGGCATGTATCTGGTCGAAACGCCTGGCGACGTCGACACCCTGCAGGTAAACAATCCCGACCAGCTCGCCTACGTCACCCAGACCACGTTATCCGTCGACGATGCCGCGCGCGTGGTCGATGCCCTGCGTGCACGCTTCCCCACCATCACCGGCCCGAAAAAAGACGACATCTGCTACGCCACGCAAAACCGGCAAGATGCGGTCAAGGCGCTGGCGAAGCAATGCGATGTGGTGATCGTGGTGGGGTCGCCGACCAGTTCGAATTCCAACCGGTTGCGGGAAGTTGCTGAGAATCTGGGCGTGCCGGCCTATATGGTCGACAATGCAACAGAAATCGATCCGCAGTGGGTTGCAGGAAAAAACTGGGTCGGGCTTACAGCAGGCGCCTCAGCGCCGGAGGTTTTAGTGCGGAATTTGATTACACGCTTGAAAGAATTAGGCGTGTCAAATGTGACCGCACTGGATGGCACAGTGGAGCGCGTGAGCTTTCCTATGCCGAAGGGGCTGGAACAAACGTAAAGATCAGCGCTACCAGCAAGCAGCTGTTCCGAGCGCACCAGATGCATCCCGGGCGCCAGTATCGTCAAGCCTGAAATTGCCGCAGCCATCTCCTGCCATCGTTCCTGTCGCTGTAGCGGTCAGCGTGAAACACTGGCCAGCTGTGCAGGCAGCAGCGATTCTGTTTGAAGTATCCACGGTGATATTGTATTTGGCTGTGCCATTGATAGGACTCTTTACTCTCGGTAAAGCTGCACTGTTGATTGTCACCCCGGCACTTGTCTGATGATACCGATTCGCCATAGTGAAATTTCGCTCCAGAAACTGCGCATTTTCCAGCATCAATCCACGCGCCTCCGCCCGGTTAGCACGCTGCACATATTGTGTGTAGCTCGGGTATGCAATCGCCGCGAGTATCCCAATGATCGCCACAGTGATCATTAACTCGATGAGGGTAAAGCCTCTGGATCGTGTTGTGGGTTGGTTGTTCATACTTACCTCTTTCAGCTATCTCGATTAGGGCGCGAAAATTTGCCGCCACGAGGTACGCGGGGAACCCGTCGTCCCTTTTTCTTTCACCACGACAATTCCACCCGCAGTGCCGCTGCCTATTTTGTATTCTGTTTCGCCTGCACTAATCACGGTCGGAGATTTCATCAATCCCTCGCTGCCAAGCTTTTTCGAGCTTACGGGATTGGTAGTAGCCACCCCTGACGAGCTATATGCGGCATAGTCGGCCGCATCGAACGTGCCATCACCGTTGTAATCAAACACGCTGTAGTTGAGACCCGCCCCCGTCAGCGCATCAACTTCAGTAATCCAGCTGTAGCCGCCCTGTTCGCAAGGTGCAGACGACGGCACGATCGAGGTGAGAATCACACGCCCAAACCGCAGCAGTGGCGAGCTCACGATACGTTCCCCAAGTGCTGATGGCGTATTAGGTGACAGTAAATCCAGATACCAGCCGCGTATGCCCCCTGCGTAATTCACCGTGTTAGCACCCACCACACGAATTTCGCTTGTATCGGTGGATGAACGCGGGCCCTCATAGACAAAACTTTGCGATTGGAGCGCGCTGCGGCCTGTTGTGATTTTTGTCCCCGAATCGAGAATGCCATAAGCAGTTTGGGTCGGGGCGGGAACGGGAACGATATCGGAGTTTCCCAGATACTTGCCCGTGCCAAAGTAAACCATGTAGCCGCTTGAACCACTCGGTACCGCACCGATTTCCAGGGCACCGGTGATGGGTTGCGCCGATCCGACCGTGGCATTGAACAGTGGATTGGGGGTGCTGCCAGATTTGTAGGCGCTATCCCATGTACCCGCGTTACTGGCCGACACATCAAATTTCCAGAGATTGCCCTTCAGATCACCTGCGTAAATAGTGTCAATGATCCGGTCACCGTCTTCATCCAGCAATGCCGGTTCAGACAGGCCGTTATCAGAGCCAACACCCGTATCAATTTTCAGAACAGGCAAGCCCAAGGTCTTGTCGAGTGGAACCATGAACAGCACCGAATGCCCGTTGCTGCTGTTATAGCCATTGCCGAACACTGCATACCAGTTTCCATCGTTCATGAGTGCAACGTGAGCACGGCCCATGATGTTGCCCAGATCGCTGGCATCGGTGAATTCCCACATCACCTTGCTGGCATCAAAGCTGTCTGGATCGGTTACATCCAGGGCGAAAACCGCTTTGCCGCCGGCGCCCAGCGTTCCCAACAGCACGGTTTTCCACCCACTCCCCAAGTAGGCATCACCCGAGTTGGGTGAACCATCCACATAGTAAAGATGCTGATAATTGGGATCAGACAGCTTGCTCAAATTTCCGACCACCGCATTGGGAACATAGCCGAACAACTCGACTCCAGTCGCCTCGTTAAAAGCGTGCAGCATGCCGTCGTTCGCACCCGCATACAGCATTTTCTTGCGTGTCGCCTTGGTCACGCCAGTGTTGCCGGTACGGAAATAGGTATAGGCCGCTTGTTGGGCCGCCAGCAAGCCGCTGCCCGGCTGGTCATACCCATAGCTTTCCATCGCCACATAATGCGGATCTGAGTTGACGATATCACCCAGCAAAGTCGTGCGTTTGCGGTATGGCCCGCTGGGTTTTTCATTGGTTTGGTCGCCACGCAGATAGCTGAGGACAGCGGTACTGCCTATCGACGTTTGTTGCGTTGTCGTCAAACTACCCCACACAAAATCCAGGCCTCCACTCGCGGCCACATTCCAGGCTTGGCCATTCCAGGTCTTGATATTGCGGCTGGCTGCTGCAGGGATCAGGCTTCCCGCCTCCCAAATCATGGTTCCCGGCACGCCAGCCAAGCTCAGCGGAATGGATTTCAGCTCACCCGTCCAGGCAGGGCTATGGAATACCGCCTGATAAATATGGGTGTTGGTGTCGAGGCGCGTCGAGTTGCTGGCGATCGCGGACGCCGACGCATCGGCATTGGCTGCCTGCTCGAACACCTTGCCCAGCGCGTCGAACAATCCTGCCGGGTTCGTGACCTTGAAGAAGTTGTCAGGGATCGTGTCAGCACCAGTTGCACCAGTGGCGTTGTTTTGCGTATCCCAGTCCGAGCGTGCATATTTAGCGGCATACCACAACGGGCTTTCCAGCAACTTGGCGGCTGATGTACCCGTCGTAAATGTACGCGATGTGGGCACGGTCACAGTGGCAGGTGCAGGCAGACTGGTAAAGTTCTCATTTCCAGGGCGCAAGATATCAAGATACGTCCCATCCTGTGAAGTGCCCGTCACGATATAGCCAAAACGCAGGGCATGACCCGCTGCTGCACGAGTTGCTTGTGCGGTAATCTTGATTGAGTTGGTGGCAATACTTGGACTACACGCAATGCCGACGCAAAAATCCAGTTGGGACACACCGTCCATGTCATAGTCATTACCCCAGGTGGAGTCCTCCCAGGCCGCGTCCAGGCTTCCTGAAACAGGTTGGCCGCTTCCATTCGTGACCAAATTGGTCACGCGAAGATCAGTTAGCGAACAGACGCGCCAACCTGATGAGGTTGCAATTGCAGTCCCTGTCGAATTCGCCTGACACGCCGGCAAAAAGGTCACCGTCCCACCCGATACCGGGATTTCAAATTTGGGCAGGCTTTCAGCCAAAGCAACACTATAAGTTGCCATGGGCTGGCGGGCGGCAAAAGCCGGATTAGGATTGGTACTGGTAACCCCCCACCGATCGTTCCGACTGGTTTGGTACAGCGGGCGCAAATCCACCATCTGGTTAGCATAAGCCAGGCCGGCAAGACCATAGCCACCTTCCAGACTGGGGACTTCTGGGCAAATGCCGCTGGCAGCGCTCAGGCTGGTTAGCGTTTTACCCGAGCATTGGTTGTCCGTGGTTACGCCATTGCTACCAATCAAATACGAGCCCATTACCGCTTCGGCAGCTCCCACTTGATCGGTCAAACTGCCAGCATCCAGGCCGGCGATTCCATGTCCCGTCAACTGGTCACGGTCAAACGAGTTGAGACCGGTGGAAAGCACCACCGTATTTGATAGCGCGCACCATGAATTGCTCGGCAAGGGGTCGGCCCAAGCCACTTTGGGCAAGGACGGCAAATGGGTTTGTTCCGTCGAGTCGCTGTCAAATGCCGCCGTAGGGCTGGTTTTTCCCGCAAAATAACGCAGGGTCTCCAGGTACATTTCGGCCAAAGGGTTGCCCCAGTCCACGCATTGGCCATTGGTGAATGTCAGGATGCCAGGGCTGTTACAACTGTTTTGATGTTTTCCGGTCGAATAATCCCATCCTGAAATACGGATTCGATTGATGGTGTTGATGATTCCAGTGCTGGCATCGGTCTGGTTGATAAATTGACCGGTGATTGAACTGACTTCATTGTCCGCAGCCGTCGCATTGTTGGTCAACCAGGAGGTGTTCTTGCGCAGCACACCACCCGACTTGTTTTTGGAATAGCTGCCGGTCAGCAAACCAAACTGCACCCGCGCCAGGGCTTCTTTTTCACCATATTGTTGCAACAAGCCGGTCGGCTTGCGGTTGCTGCCATACAGCGTGCAGTTGTCCTCGAGCAAGCCCGGTGCGCAAACCGCCACCCGCACTGTTACGGTAGCCGTCAAACTACCGGGTTTATCCCCACTACCAGTACCGCATTGCGGATGCTCCGTCATGGCCCAACGTGGGAATGCGCCGCTGGCGACCTGGATAACGGGCACAGCAGTACTGCTGCGTGAGAACCCTGATCCAGGCGTCACATTACAAAAAGACATGCTGGCATTGCTGTAGGGCGTGTATTTCGCCATGTCCGTGGCGCCGCCCGTCGGCGCGAACACTTTGGAAAAGGCATGGACATCGTTGGGTAGCAACGTGCGCTCCAGCACGGTGGCGCCCAGCGCGGCAGTCGTGCTGTTGTTGTCGGTTGAACGTAAACCGCCGTACAAGGTTTTACGCAGCACATCCATGCGGGTCATGCTTACCCAGTTAAGGAAGTTGCCGCTCCACTGGCTGGAACATTGATGACCGGTTGTTACAGGGCCGGCAGGTTCGAATCGGCCACTGCCAGAAGTGTTGTAGGTGTAACACTTCTTGGGATCAAAATATCCGTAGTAGTCGATAGTGTCGGCATACGTCGTTTCAAGGATCCCGTCGCCGTTGAGATCGCTGTGGTCGTTGTAAGCTTTTTTCGACAATTCGTGGTCGCGCGACATCACCAGCATCACACGCGGATCGGGCGGATTGAGGAAAACAGGTTTTTGCGCAACATCGATCGCGGAAGCCTGGTGTATTCCCAGCAGCAAAAACACACCCAAAAAGCTAGAGCGTATGTTATTCATGACGGTTCCTTTTCGATGTTCCATCAACGACGGTAGGTGGTTTGCACCAACCTGAGCGTATTGGGGTTGCCACCCACGCCGCGCGCAGTGACCTTGTAATAGCCAGTTTCAGGAATGACCCCGGCTTTTTTGCTGAACCCGGCGGAAGGCACCGATGGCAATTCCTCGATGACATAGCGTGGCGCGGAGGCGACGCCATTAGGCACGCTGCCATAAGCCACAGAATTGGTTGTCCAGTTGTGGGTAGATAACCAGTACGCATCGTCTCGGCTACCCACCGTGAGATAGGCACCGCTTGCAGCGAATGCCGGCAAGGTGGCTCCGTTCAGCACCTGCTCACCCGCGCGCAATGCCGCTTCAGCAGACTGAAAAGCCAGATCAGCGTCACGTGCATTACCCGACATTTTTTCTTCCAGAATGGTGCCACGCATCGCCGAGACCACGAGCAGGGTCAACACCACCATGAAGATCAGTCCGGTTACCAGTGCGGCACCGCGCTGCGTAATAGCATTTTTCATCATCTGCGTGTTCATCTCATGCATCAGGACGCGCGGTTGCGCACCGCTATGGTAGTTGTCAACACTTGATAGAGCCGCCTGTCGCCGGCTAATACCGCCGCACCGTTAAAGTTGTAGGTTTGCGGTGAAGGCACGATATTGTTTTCGGGACTGGCTAACAGCAAGCTAATCCGGGCGCTCACCACCTGCGCCCAATTCGTTCCCACTGCGGTTGCATCACCGTAGCTGTCTGCCGCGCCGTCCGCGTTGGTGTCCCGACCATACGTGATCTGCATATCCCAAACATCCTCGACCAATTCCGAAGTGCCAGCCGCCACTCCTGTGGCGAGGTTGGTGCGATAGAGCGCACGCTTGCCAGCCGGGTTGGTGCCGATGAAGTAGGTATACCGTTCCACTTTGAAGACAACTGCATCAGAACCGTAGGTACCAACGCGATTACCGGTATTGGTGCTATTTCCATGAGCCATGGTGACGGAACCACTAGAAGACACGGTTGTCGGGCGGAAAACATCCGCCTCGGTGCAATCACTTACAACGAGCACATCGCCGACCGAAAAATTGTAGGGATTTCCACTGATTTGCACGTTCGCATTGGAAGGGACCAGATTACCAACCAAACCAACGCCACCGCCAAATGCGCCCATGACCGAAATCGTGTCGCCCGCAGGACGCGTAATTGTTGTCCCAGCAAAATTTGCTGTTGATGCCCCGGAATCCAACCCGGTTATCACGGTTGCCGGCGATATGGCAATAACCGGCGGGTTGGCGATGGTGGTGACCGTGGAGTTCTGCAAATTGCCACACCCTACGTAGCCTGCCATCCGCACATCGCGCGCCATCGTTTCGATGGCCAGACGGGCGTTTTCCTGCATGCGCGACATGCTGTCGGCCAGGCGAAAGGATTGGCGGCTGCTCAGATATACATAACCTACCGCTGCCAGCACAACCAAGCCGATCGTCATCGCCACCATCAGTTCAATCAGGCTGAAGCCTTGCTGGCGAGGGCGGGCACTTCTAATAAAAATCAGTTTGTTCATAGCTGGGTATCCACGCGCAATTGCTGGGCGTTATTGCCGCCAGTGCCACGCGAATCATTCCACTGGACGATAACGGTGACTGCCCTTGTGGTTGAATTAACCGCCACAGAGCCATCTCCAGCTGGAAGTGCATTGGCCAAGGTGGTTTTCCAATCCGTCACATCCGTGCCCGCCAAACCACTCGAGCTGGATGACGCGGTGCCGATTGCGATGTTGTAGTTGTTTGCAGACGTGATCGCGTTGGCACGATTAACACGCATACGATCAATCATGTCGTAGGCAAGCCAGGTAGCTTGGGTACGCTGGTAAGCGCTGTGGTTGTTGCGGATACTCGACGCCATCAAGCCAGCCAGCCCCAAAAGGCCAATAGACAGCACCAGAATTGCGACCAGTACTTCCAGCAAGGTAAAACCGGATTGACGCATAGCTTTCTTATTCCTCAGGTACATGCACTTGCTGGCGGTTTCTGGACACGGGCACGACCGGTGTTCGATATCACGATGTCGCGCCCCTCAACTGCCGCAGGACTTGGTGGGCACAGTTTGATCGTGCCGTTCTGCGTTCCATATCCGCTTGCTTGATATGCAAAATAATTAACTACTGTGCCGTTCCCAACAAATGTGCCGCCCCCATCTAAAGCGCCATGCACTTGTATAGCAGAGTCAGTACCATCGACCGTCCCTGCAGTACCCCCATCGACAAAAACAATCCAGCCTTGCTCCCAGTTGCCCGAAGTCGCACAGGCGGTCCCATTTGCGCTTTTGCAGATCGACACACGCGTGGCACGCTTGATTGCCTCGCTCCTTGCCAGACCAAGTGCTCCCATGAAATCATTTGCCTGCGCCGAGATACGGCCATTCAACACAAAGATTTGAAAATTTGGGATAGCCACGGTCATAAGAATCGCCGCTATGGCCAAGGTAATGATGAGCTCGATCAGCGTGAACCCCGGCTGACGGTACAAAGACCGACCCTTCTGAATGCCGCGTAATGGGAGTTTTTTTTCCATAGTTGATTTTATCGACAGGCTTGCAGCGAATTCCACTTTGCACCGACCAGCGGTCTCATTGCTAGAATGTGCGGCCTGAATACCTGGCTGTAATCTTCCTTGACTGAGCATTCCCTTGTTATCGGCGCTGGCGTCTCGGGCTTGAGCGTTGCGCTGGCGCTTTTGCAGCGTGGTGTTCGCATCACCCTGCTGGATCGCGGCGAAGCCGGAGCCGAATCCTCCTGGGCGGGCGGCGGCATTCTGTCGCCGTTATTGCCGTGGGATTACGCCGAGCCTTTATCGAAGCTGGCGCTGCGTTCGATGACTGCCTATTCAGACTGGATCGCGGCTATTGAAGCGCAATCCGGGATGCGCGCTGAATACTGGCGCTGCGGGATGCGCGTGCGAGAGGTGGCCGACCCGGATGCCGCGCTTGCCTGGTGCCAGGCGCACGGCCTGGTCGCGCAGCGTGAGCCTGCGCAGTCCGACGACTCCCTCTGGTTACCCAGCATCGCCCAGGTTCGCAACCCGCGCCTGGTGGCGGCGTTGCGTGAAGCGGTCACCCGGCTGGGCGGGGTCATCCACACGCATTGCGCGGTCGAGTCGGTTTCCAGCCAAGGCGGACGCATGGTGGCTGTTCACACGTTAAAGGGTGCGTTTACGGCAGACCAGTTTGTGCTGGCCACGGGTGCCTGGGCAGGCTCTGCGTTGCCGAACCTGCCTGCCATGCCCAATATCCGCCCGATTCGCGGGCAGATGCTGCTGTTCAAACTTGAACCCGGTGTGCTCGACACGATTGTGTATCGCAATGGGCTGTATCTGATTCCGCGCCGGGACGGCCATGTGCTGGTGGGTAGCACGCTGGAAGATGTTGGTTTTGACAAATCGACTGACGACGCCACGCGGCTGCGGCTGCACGCTGAAGCCGCCGAACTGTTGCCTGCGCTGGCGGATGTGCAACCGGTCCAGCATTGGGCGGGATTGCGGCCGGGCTCGCCGGACAACATTCCGATCATCGACCGGCATCCTGATTTCGAGAATGTATTCATCAATGCTGGGCATTACCGCTATGGGGTGACGCTTGCGCCGGCATCGGCAGAATTGCTGGTGGCATTGATGGATGACACATCCCCGGCGCTCGACCCAACGCCTTATAGCTGGCAGGCTGCACTTGAACGACGCTGGATTCCGGGCCACTAGGCGTTCCATGCGGGTAACTTGCCTTACACTTTACGCACCCCGCCTGTACCCCCTTCTGCATGCTTCAAGCCGCGACCCGCGTTCCCTTCCATGAATCGTCTCTCCCGGCACCGTGCCTGAGTTTGCCGTGATGCCTGCGCTTAACGTCTGGGTCATTAGCGATGGCAAACCTGGGCATGTCAACCAGTCACTGGGGCTGGCCGAGGCGTTGGCGCGGGCGACCCCTGCCCGCATTCACCACCTGACTGCCCTGCCCGTCTGGCGCGCCTGGCTGATGCTGCTGTTCAAAATCTCGCCGGATCAAACGCTGCCTGCTCCCGACCTGATCATCGGTGCCGGACACGCTACGCATCTGACGCTGCTGGTGGCGCGGCGCGCACGCGGAGGCCGTGCCGTGGTGTTGATGAAGCCGAGCCTGCCGCGCCGCTGGTTCGATCTGTGCATCCTGCCGCAGCACGATGGCGTCGCGGCGGATGCCCATACGCTGGTAACCGAGGGTGCGCTCAATCGCATTTGCCCATCAAGCGCGCGGAACCCGGAACGCGGTCTGATCCTGATCGGCGGGGTCTCGCCGCATTTCGACTGGGATAGCGATGCGATACAGGTGCAGATCAAAAGCATCCTGGCGCGCACGCCCGACATGCACTGGACGCTCACCACCTCGCGCCGCACGCCGGATGATTTTCTGGCACAACTGCCGCCCGCCGCCAATCTCGATGTCGTTCCCCATACCGCCACCCCGGCCGACTGGCTGCCCGATCAATTCGCCCACAGCGGCACGGTGTGGGTCACGCCCGACAGCGCCTCGATGGTGTTCGAAGCTTTGACCGCCGGTGCTGATGTCGGCGTGTTTGATTTACCGGTCAACCCGAGAAGCCGCGTCGGCCGGGCGATTGCCCTCCTCGCCGACGCACGGCGCATCACGCGCTTTGCGGGCTGGTGTGCATATGAAAAATTAAACCCCAACACACAACCGCTGGCCGAGGCTGACCGCTGCGCCGCATGGATTCTGGAATGGCTGAAGAAAAAAAACTGACGGTATTGCAGCTGCTACCCGCGCTCGAATCAGGCGGGGTGGAACGCGGCACGATCGAGGTCGCGCAGGCGCTGGTGGCGCGCGGCCACCGTGCACTGGTGATGTCGGCCGGCGGGCGCCAGGTGTCGTCCCTGGTTGCAGCGGGGGGCGAACATTTCACCTGGCCGATTGGCCGCAAGCGCTTCAAAACGCTGCTGCTGGTCGGCAAGTTGCGCAAATTCCTGCTCGAGTACAAGGTCGACATCATCCACGCCCGTTCGCGTGTGCCTGCGTGGATCGCCTATCTTGCGTGGCGCGGCATGAACCCGGCCACGCGCCCGCGTTTTGTCACCACCGTGCATGGCCTGTATGGCGTCAATCGCTACAGCGCCATCATGGCGCGCGGCGAGCGGGTGATTGCGGTGTCGAATACCGTGCGCGATTACATCCTGCGCGAATACCCCGACACGCTGCCGTGGCATGTGCAGGTGATCCATCGCGGTGTCGATGGTGCGGCCTATCCGCACGGCTGGAAACCCGACCCGGTTTGGCAGCAGGCGTTTTTTGCCCAGTTTCCGCAAGCGGCCGGCAAGCTGCTGCTCACCCTGCCGGGCCGCATCACACGGCTCAAAGGGCACGAAGACCTGATCGAATTGATTGCGCGGCTCAAGCGTCGTGGACTACCCGTGCATGGCCTGATCGCCGGCGGTGCGTCCGCTTCCAAGCAACGCTATCTGCACAAATTACGCTACCGCGTGCGCAGCATGGGGCTAGAAGCTGACATCAGTTTCACCGGCCAGCGCGACGACCTGAAGAACATCCTGGCGATGTCGAATCTGGTGTTGTCGCTGTCCACCCAGCCCGAGTCGTTTGGTCGCACCACGCTGGAGGCACTGCGTCTGGGCGTGCCGACAGCGGGTTACGACCACGGCGGTGTGGGTGAAATTTTGCGGACGATTTATCCGGCGGGACTATTGCCACTTGGCCACATCGACGAAACTTTCCAGCGCGTTGCGCAACTGCTGCAATCCCCCTCCGCGGTTCCGGCTGGTGACTTTTTTCCGCTCCGGAAGATGCTGGATCAAACGCTGGAACTGTACGAACAGCTGGCGCGCACACCGCGCCGCTGACCGCTCACACCGTCCCCGGCTGGTATTCCGGTACCCAGGTTTTCAGCTGGCGTTTGACTGTGGCCTCGTCGTGCGGATCAACATGTGCCAGCCAGGCCAGACATTCGGCATGCCAATCCACATTGGCCGCGCGCGCCTGAGCCACGCGCAGTTTGGGATGCGGCGTGGGCAAGGTCGATTCGTCATCGGCAAGCAGTTCTTCGTAGAGCTTTTCGCCGGGACGCAGGCCGGTGTATTCGATGCGAATGCGATCGACGTCTGCACCCGACAGACGAATCATCAGCTTGGCCAGTTCGGCGATTTTCACCGGCTCGCCCATGTCGAGCACGAAGATCTCCCCGCCCTTACCCATCAGCCCGGCCTGCAACACCAGTTGCGCGGCTTCGGGAATCGACATGAAATAGCGCGTGATGTCGGGGTGCGTCACCGTCACCGGCCCGCCCGCCTCGATCTGTTGCTGAAACTTGGGGATCACGCTGCCGGACGAGCCAAGCACATTGCCAAAACGCACCGACACGAATCGGGTGCCATTCGCCTGTTGCATCGCCTGGCAAACCATCTCGGCCAGCCGCTTGGTCGCCCCCATGACATTGGTCGGGTTGACCGCCTTGTCGGTGGAAATCATCACGAACGTGCCCACGTCATTTGCCTGTGCTGCTGCAGCAACCACTTGCGTACCCAGCACGTTATTACGCACCGCTTCCCAGGCATTGCTGTTTTCCATCAACGGCACATGCTTGTAGGCGGCGGCATGGAACACCACGGCAGGGCGATGTTCAGCCATCACCTGGTTGACCCAGACCGCGTTCTTGACGTCGCCGATCACCGGCACGATCTGCACGCCTGGGAAACGCTGAGGCAATTCCTGTTCCATCGAATACAGGGCTAGCTCAGACTGCTCGAACAGCACCAGCTTGCCCGGCGCAAAGTGCGCAATCTGGCGGCACAGTTCAGACCCGATCGAGCCGCCCGCACCGGTGACCATCACCGTCTGGCCAGTCAGCAACTGATGCAAACCACTGTCGTCGAGCGCCACCGGATCGCGCCCCAGCAAATCATCCAGTTCGATGCGGCGCAAACTGGCCACCGACACCCGCCCCGCCACCAGATCTTCGAGCGACGGAATCGTCAGCACATTCAAGCCGGCATCGGCGCTGATCTGGGTGATGCGCTTGCGCACTTCGTGCGCGGCCGACGGCAGCGCCAACACGATGTCCTGCACGTCCATCTTGCGCGCATGGATCGCCACCTCATCCAGTGCGCCCAATACCGGGATGCCCTGCACCAGCCGGCGCTGCTTGCTACGGCTGTCGTCGAGCAGCCCGACCACATGAAAGCCAGCGGGGTTTCGTGCCAGTTCGCGCAGCAAGAAATCCGCTGCCGACCCCGCCCCCGCCACCAGCACAGGACGGCTGGAAGGATGCAACACACTGGCGAGGCGATGCTCTCTCCATGCACGGTAGGCCAGACGGCTCCCCCCCATCACGATCAGCAACAGCAGCGGATCGAGTATCAGCACCGAACGTGGCACCACCGCATCGATACGGAACAGGATCAACACCACCGGAATCATCACCGCCGCCAGTCCCACCGCCAGCACGATGCGCTTGAGATCGGGCAGGCTGGCAAAGCGCCAGATGCCGCGGTACAGGCCAAAGCGCCAGAACACCACGGCCTGCAGCGGCACCACCCAGAGCAGCGTGGACAGCGCAGCATCCTGAAACTCGGACGGCATTGCGAGATTGAAACGCAGCCAGTACGCGCCCAGCCAGGCCAGTGCTGCGACCAGAATGTCGTGCAGGATGATGGCGAAGGTGCGGGGATTAAGATTCATTGCAGAGTCGATACCAGCGCCGGTCGATAGTCAGAAAAACAAGCAGATAGATTGCGGCCGCCAGTATAAGCAGGGATGCCGTGTGCTGCGGCACGCGCAGCAGCACGAATGCCAGCGCAGCACTTGCCAGCATCAACGCATAGGCCGCCCAGGCCAGCTGGCGGTGCGACGCGCCCAGCAACACCACGCGCTGATAATAATGTGAACGATGTGCCTGCCAGATTTTTTCGCCACGCAGCCCGCGCTTGGCAAGGGTCACACTGGCATCGACGATGAAGGGCGAAAACACCAGCAGCGGAAACAGCCACGGCCATACATCCTGCTGCGCGCCCAAAATGCCGAGCACCGCCGCCAGAAACCCCAGCGGAATCGATCCTGCGTCGCCCATGAATATCCGCGCGGGCGGAAAATTGAAGCGC
The DNA here is from genome assembly GCA_018831045.1 of Gammaproteobacteria bacterium. GTDB lineage: Bacteria > Pseudomonadota > Gammaproteobacteria > Burkholderiales > Thiobacillaceae > Thiobacillus. The sequence continues at coordinate 17,251 of JAHJRA010000004.1, forward strand.
AGGAAAGCCAATGCCGCCGCCGCAATCGCCGCGCACAATGCAGCGAGTTCCGGCGCATTGCCCCGCCACGCAGCCAGCGCCAGCGCGCCAAATCCGATCGCCGCCATGCCGCCCGCCAGCCCGTCCGCGCCATCCATGAAATTGTAGAGATTGGTCATCCAGACAACGCCAAGCACCGCGCCCACCAGTGCCCATCCCGTCAGCCCAAGCGCCAACAAACATGCCGTGGCCGCAACAAAATGCGCAAGAAAGCGCAGCGCCACCGGCAAGCCACGCATGTCGTCCAGCAGTGACAGGGCAGCGAGGGAAAAGGCCGCCAACATCACCGGCAGCAAGATGCCGTCGGCCAACCACACGCTGGCCACCGCCACTCCCGCCATGATGCCCAGGCCACCCACGCGCGGCGTCGGCGTCTCGTGCAGCGAGCGGGCGTTGGGGTGATCCATTGGCAGGTGACCGCGCCGCAGCAACCCGGCCAGCGCAAGCCAGCAAATGGCAAAGGAAGCAAGCACAACTAGCCAGCTCATTTTAGTGCCGCCACTGTTGTCGACAATCCCGCTGCCATTGAATACGGCGGCCGCCAACCCAGGCGCGACCGGATCGCTGAACTATCCACGAACAACGAACCCGTTAGCCGCGCCACAGCAGCGCGCTTGCCCAGTAGCGTTCCTGCTGCTTCAAGCAGCCATACCGGCATTGCCAGTAAATGCGCCGGACGTCCCAAAGCGCGCGCCACCGCACGGATCAACTCCGGCGTTGAAACTGGCTCACCATCATCCAGTAGAAAAGTCTGCCCTGCGGCAGCCGGGTGTTCCACACATAACCGGATCGCATCGACAAAATTGCCCAAGTACAACAGGCTGCGTCGATTGCGAATCGCGCCCAGCGGCAACGGCCACCCCCTTTTAACAATTTGAATCAGCCGCTGGAAATTCGCTTTCACTCCCGGCCCATACACCAGCGGCGGTCGCAGAATGACAACCTCCATCCCCGTTTCCCGCTCAATCTGCCGCAAGCCCTGTTCGGCCTCCCATTTGGATATCGCATAGGCATCCTCCGGCGCAACGGCATCGATTTCCCGATATGGCGCATCGCGTCCTTCGCCGTTGACCTTGATGGTGCTGATGAACACGAAGCGTTTCACGCCAGCCTGAACCGCCTGGCGTACGAGGTTTAGGGTGCCCTCGGTATTCACCTCACGGAATTCGGCCAGTGGGTCGCTCGCCTCTTCATTCATCACATGCACGCGGGCGGCGAGATGGACGACGGTGCTGCAGTCGGAGAGTGCAGAAGTCCAGTCGGTCTCGCCATTGACAGAGCCAACGACCGCCTCGCCTGCGAGATTGGTAACACGCCGCACCGCAGTGGTGACGACATGCCCGTGTGCATTGAGACACTCGCACAAAAAACGACCGACAAAGCCATTGGCTCCGGTAACCAGCACCTTCATATGTGAAAGTATTCCAACAACTTGGCTGGGTACTTGGAAAGTATTTTCAGCATATTTGTTTTGATGCCATTTTCCCTGCAGGCACGAAGCACTTCCCGATTTAGCAACAGGGTATTACGCCAGCCCCCTGTGCTGATTCCGCCGGTACGCATACGCACTAGCACTTCTGAGAGATGACGGTAACGCAGCGAGTTTCTTCCAAAGGCACGGGCGACGAACTCGAAATCCCCAGCAATGCGGTAATCCGTTCTGAAAGGCCCGGTCCGCTCGTACACTTCCCGTCGCAAGAACAGCGCCGGATGCGCAGGCATCCAGCCCCAGGCGATGCGCTCCGGCCGGAAGCGGCGCGATGAATAGCGCCTGACTGTCTGTTGCGGATTGCTGGCGTGGAAAAATACCACATCGCCGAACAGGGCATCCAGATGCTCCTGCGCCATCTGCGCCGCGACCCGGGCAAGTACATCCGCATCGGCGTAGAAATCGTCTGCGTTCAGGAAACAGACTACCTCGCCGGTGGCCGCAGCGACGCCCTTGTTCATGGCGTCATAAATGCCATGATCCGGTTCGGAAATCAGCCTCATCGAGCTGGTCTGATGGGCGCGAATCAGCGCCAGCGTGCCATCGGTCGAGGCGCCGTCCACTACGATATGTTCGATGTCTGGATGAGTCTGGACCTGCACCGAGTGCAGCGCGTCGACAATGCTGTCGGCAGCATTGAAAGCAACGGTGATGACGGAAATTCGGATGATGGGCACCTTTGCGGCAGGGTTAGGGCAGCCAGTGCCGGAGCGTTCTGGCCGCAACCAGCGAGGCGAGAAAAATGCGATCAGCGATCATCTTGGCGACTGTGGCCGTGCTTCTGCCTGCCGTATCGGAAGCATTGCCGCCATGTCGTCGATACAGCAGCAGCGGCTCCGCCACAAAACAGGTGCCGCCGTGGGTTTCCGCGATCATGCCCAGCCACATATCGTGCATGGGGATGCGATTGGGAAAAGGCAGCGCGATCTGCAACAGCTCCCGGCGAAAAGCCATGCAGCAGCCGAGATAGGTGTTTTTCCAGAGATTGTGCAGCGCCCCCGGGCGCGAATGACGCAGGTGGAAGAATGATGGCGCAAGCGGCTTCAACTCGCCGTCCACCACGACGCAGTCGGTCACCACGAGTGGGCAATCGGCCAGTGCCGTCAGGCAGCGTTCGACCTTGCCGGGCAGCCACACGTCATCCTGGTCGCATAGAAAAATCCGTTCGCCGCGCGCCGCGCGCAACGCGCGCTCGAAGTTTTTGACCACTCCGAGCTGGCCGCCGCCGTCAAGCAACCGGAGCCGGGAGTCGTTGAGACTGGCGATGACTGCAAGCGTGTCATCGGTCGAGCCGTCGTCCGATACCACCACCTCGTCATTCGGCCCCAACTGGGTCAGCACCGAGCGCAGCTGCTCACCAATATAGGCACCGCCGTTATAGGTGGCCAGACAAACCGAAATCACGTGTCACGGCTCCGGTCAGCGTTTTCCGAGCACATTGCGCTTAAGAAAACGGTACAGCGGGTGCAGCAGCAGGATCAACGCCACAGCCACCCGGCTGCGACGGCCGAACAACAGCTCGATCGCCATGCGCTGGTAAAAGTGCGTCGGCTTGCCCGAAACACCCGCTTTGTCGCAGACGGAAATCGGGTGTGCGCAGTAGGCCCAGCGCCTATTGGCAAGCGACAGGAAAAAAACGAAATCGGAAATCGTCACCCCACGGCCAACCACGTACAATCCGAACACCTCGTGCAGCGATTTGCGGTACAGCACCGATTGGTGACGGACGTTCATGCGGTCGAAACCAGCTTGGGCAAGCCTGCCGTTCTCGCGGTAAATCCAGTCAGAATAGACGACGTCCACACCCGTGCCAATCACTGCGACGGCAGCCGAAAGCGCGTCTGTTCCAGCGAATTCATCACCTGCGTTCATGAACAACAGCCACTCGCCGTCCGCCAGCACCACCCCCTTGTTCATCGCGTGGTAAATACCCTCATCGGGCTCGCTGATCCAGTTGTCGATTGCCGTCGCGTGCTGGCGGAGCATTTCGAGCGTGCCGTCGGTCGAGCCGCCGTCGATCACCACCATCTGGCGATTCGCGTAATCCTGGGCTGCCACGCTGGCGAGGGTGCGCGCGAGCCCCGGCGCGTCGTTTCTCACAACCGTGATAATCGATACGCGCGGCGATACGGATGAATCAGACAGGCTCAAGTCCTCAGCCTTTTCCCGCGGAACGGGCAATGAAAAAATAGCCGGTTTCGAAGCCACAGAAACGCGCAAGCGGATTGTCCAGAATCCGTGAATGGTGGAAGTGGTTCAGCAACAGCGTATAACCCAGCCGCTCCTCGACCAAGCGCCGCATTGCCCGCCGCGAAAAATAATTCACGTGCTGCTCAGGGTCGTAAAACAGGTTGATCTGTGCCGAGTGGCTGCGTGCCCGTACCAGGGAATTACAACCGAGCATCACCCGCAGCCAATCCACCGGAGGAATGGCCACCAGCGCGACGCCCCGTTCGGCAAGCAAGCCCAACGCCTGTTCCATAAACTCCACCGGATCGCTGACGTGTTCAAGCACATTGTCTATCAACAGATAATCGTAGCCTGCAGGGTTGGCCGCTTGCAGATTGGCGCGCAGATCCGGCGTGAAATACCCATGGATCACGTGTCCGCCGAGCCGCGCCTGCGAATACTCGGCTAGCGTACTGCCAGGCTCGATGCCCTGCGCATCCCATCCGCGTTTTGCCGCCACTTCCAGCGAATAACCCGCCCCCGATCCAATGTCGAGGAAGCGCCCGTGCGCCAGACCGAAGGCTCTTTCGAGGTAATCGAAAATCCGGTTGTGGCGCCACAGGATGTAGTCGCGATGCGCTTCGTAGTAGGCAATAAGCCCCTCATCCTGTGTTTCATAATCGAAATCCGGGGGAGCCGTGAAGTGTGCATTGCAGGCGCCACAGAAATAAACCTTGATTGATTCGCCTGAACGATCGCCTTTAGCAGCCAGTCGGCGCGGTGCGGCTTGACCGCATATCCTGCAGGGCAGCGCCGCAAGCGGATGGGCGGTCGTCATAGCGGCTTCACCCGGTGCAGGCGCACACGCCAGAAATTGCGAACGATCAGGCCCAACAAGGGCTTCACGCTCTCAAGCCAGCCGGGAGGGGCAGACTGTTTCAACACTTTCCAGCCTGCTTGTTCCAGTTGCATGACCACAGCTCTGAGGTCGCGCAGATAGGGCTCATAAATATTCGCGACAACGAAGCGCGGGAGGGAATAGGTGGGCGCGAGCACGACCTTTTTCCCCGCCAGAATACGCAATCCCTGAAAGTGATAGACCACAGCCTGACCATAGGGAAAACGGGTGACATTCCACGGCGCGAGCAGGAGCTCCTTTTGTACGAGCACATGAACTTCATCCGGGAATCGCTCCGGCCAGTCGTCCAGATATTTCTGGTCGCCAAATTTTCCATCCTCGTAACGGGCAAAACACCATTCGAGGCAACGCGCCTCCCACCACTTGCGAACGGCTTCACCGCGCTGCCGATGGAAGGTCATGAACTGCACGCAGAACTGTCCGCTGGTGACGGTGGAATCGTATTCCGGGGCATAGGCGTGATCGGTGATCTGCACCCCTTTACCCGACGCGGCGAATTCCCTGAATATCGGTGCAGGGTTTTTCCTGAACCACAGGTCGGCGTCGAGATAGGTCACGCGTTCGACGTCGGGTGCGGCCTCGAAGACGAAGCGCGGGGAAAAGGGAGTCAATGTCCAGCAATACTCGCCCCGGGTGCGCCCCGGTTTGACCGCCAGTAATTCCGGCGTTTCCAGCTGGCTCAGGGCAAGCAGTTTCAGGTTGGGCAGACGCATGCGGGCCAGCACGTCATAGGCGGCTTCATCCATGCACAACACCCAAAGCGTATAGGGGCCGGCATGCCGCTCCATCGACGCATGCAACGCCAGGCCCTGCGGCAGGAAAAAGCTGTCGAACAGGGTGACGTAGTGTTCCATTGCGGGGTTATCGATCTTCACAGCACACGGTCTTTACGGCAGCTCAAACGCGTTCACCGCCACAATCACCGCTGCCGTATCTGCGTCGCTCATCTGCGGATGACAGGGCAGCGACAGGCAACGCGCGGCATGATATTCGCTATGGCCAAGCCCCTGCGGATCGCGTCGCATATCCAGGCACGGCGGCTGTTGGTGGACGGGGATCGGATAGTGGATCAGCGTCTGTACGCCGTGCGCCTGCAAATGCGCCTGCAGCGCGTCGCGCGCTTCGCAACACACGACGAAGAGGTGATAGACATGGGCACTTTCCGCTTCGGGCGCGGCGAGCAGCCGCACATCGGGGTGGACAATACCTACGCGGTAGGCCGCAGCGATATCGCGCCGCCGCTGCGTGAATTCCGCCAGCCATTGCAGGCGCGCCGACAGGATCGCCGCCTGGATTTCGTCGAGACGGCTATTGAGCCCCAACTCGGGGTGATGGTAGCGAACACTCTGGCCGTAGTTACGCAGCGTCGCAGCCCGTTTGGCAAGCGCTTCATCGAGCGTGACCAGCATCCCGCCATCGCCGATGGCACCCAGATTCTTGGTTGGATAAAAGCTGTATGCGCCAGCCGCGCCGAACGCGCCCGCCGTCGTGCCGTTCTGCGCGGCCAGATGCGCCTGTGCGCAATCCTCGACCAGTGCAATGCCGCGCTGCGCGCACCAATCGACCCAATCGGGCATGTTGCGAACCTGGCCATAAAGGTGCACCAGCACGACCGCACGGGTTTGCGGCGTGAGACAACGCTCCGCACTGTCCATTGAGAGCAGCGCTGTGTCGGGATCGATGTCGGCGAGAACCGGCGTAGCCCCGGCGCGCAGAATCGCCAGCACCGTGGCGAAGGCCGTCATCGGCGTGGTGATGACCTCGTCGCCCGGTCCGATATCCAACGCGCGCAGGGCGATCTCGATGGCGTCCATGCCGTTGCCCACGCCGACCGCATGATCGACGCCGCAAACGGTTGCCCACTCACGCTCGAAGGCTTCCAGCTCGCGTCCCAGCACGTACCAGCCAGACTCGAACACGCGGGCCGCTGCTGCTTGCATCGCCTCGCGGATCACCAACGGCTCGGCCTTGAAATCGTTCATCAGGATCATGCATTGGCCTCCCAGTAATGCGGCCAGTTTTCGCGGTAGTACGCGACTGTGCGCGCCAGACCCTCGGCCAGCGCGACCTTGGGCGTCCAGCCCAACTCATGCTCGATCAGGGTGTAGTCACTGTAGTAATCGCCGATATCGATGGCCTTGCGGTCAGCGGGAAACGGCACCAGGTCGAACGTGCTGCCCTCGGCCAGCGCGGTCATCATCACCGCCAGATCCTTGAGATTGATGACTTCGCGGCTACCCAGGTTGTAGACCTTGCCGTTGGCAGCGTCATTGGCCCCCGCCAACAGCAGGGCGTCGACGCAGTCATCGACATAGTTGAAATCGCGCAACTGCAAGCCGTCGCCAAACACCTTGATCGGCTTGCCCTCGATCAGCAGCCGCACCCAGATGCCGAGAAAGGTCTGGCGCGCGTCGCGCACCCGCATCCCCGGCCCGTAGGTATTGGTCAGGCGCAACGCACAGGCGCGGATACCGTAGACGTTGTTGTAAAGCAGGTGATACCACTCGCCCGCGAGCTTGTTGATACCGTTCACGTCGACCGGGCGAATCGGGTGCTTTTCGTCCACCGGCAGGTAATCCGGCCTGCCGTAGAGCTGGCGTGTACTCGCGAAGACCAGCTTGATGACTGGGTTCGCCTTGCGGCACGACTCCAGAATCGAGAGCTGCGCCGAGGCATTAATGTCGAGGTCGGTCTGCGGATCGCTCATCGAATCAAGATGGCTGGTCTGCCCCGCCAGATTGAACAGGTAATCCTTGCCGCGCACCAGATACGCCATCGCGTGAGGGTCGCGCACATCGCAGACGTTGACCGTCACCCGGTCGGCAATATCGGCGACATTGAACAGGTTGCCACCATATTGCGGAATCAGGCTGTCGACCAGCGTGATGTTAGCTCCCAGTTCGACCAGCCGTCTGGCCAGCGCTGAGCCGATGAAGCCGAGGCCGCCGGTGATGAGCACCTCACGATTTAGATAATTGGTCACGTTGATTTCTCCGCTAGCAGCACATGGTCGAGGTAAAGGTCGGGATTATCCGGCAACAGGCGTGCGCCCAATAGCCCCAGCACTGTCAGTGCCGCCATCACCGTGGCTGTAAATAGCAAATTGGCGGGGCGTGGCCAGCCTTGGGTGAGCTTAAACAAATACGCATTGGCCAATTGAAACAATACCGACACATCTGCCCGTAGCTTACGGTGGCTGACGATCCGGAAACCCTGTTTTTCGAGCAGGGCTTTCAGGCCAAAGCTCGAATAGCGTGCGTAATCCCAGGGCTGCTCGTGCTCATCCCAGACAAACGGTACCGTCAACAGCAACTTGCCGCTAGGCCTCAGCACGCGCTCGATTTCGGCCAGGAATTCGTCGGGGTTGAACACATGCTCCAATACCTGATTGCATAGCACCGCATCAAAGGATCTGGCCTCGAACGGGAAATCCTGCCCCGAATAGAACACATCGGCGACGCCGCGCTGCCGGGCGACCGGGCTATCGATATCGAGTCCGACATATTCCGTCACCTTGAACAGGCTGCGGTAAGGCTTGCTGCCGCAGCCCACGTCGAGCAGGCGGCCATCGAGCTTATTGGCGCAGTCGCGCATCGCCTGATGCAAGGCCGATCGCGCCAGATAGAAAGGATTGACGAACACCCCGAGCGGACCCGGAAAAAACGCCTGCTGGCGGTAAAACGCGCGTAATCGTGTCAGGTTCAACATGCTTCCAGCAACAAGCCTTCAAATTTGAAAGACACACCCTCGCGCGAGCGAACCTGCCCCTCGGGCCCAGCATAGCGGCTGACCACGCGCCAGCGTGGCGCCAGATGTGCCAGCAGTTGCGAATCCGAAAAAACCCACATCGGATAGCTCGCTGGGTAGATCGAGGCCGGAACGTGCTGCACCAGCAGCCGGTTTTCCGCGAGGCTGGCGAAAGGGGTGCGATCGATCATCAACACGGCAGCGCCGACACGGCCCAATTCATTCAGCATCCCCAACGGGTCAGGCAAATATTGCAGAACGCTGGAGAGCAACACCACATTCGGCGCCTGTTCGGCGAGGCAGGTCGCAATATCGAAGTAGAACCGCAGCGGGCCTTCCGCGACCAGCGCGTTTCCTCGTTCGACGTAATGCGCCTGCTCGACCACATTCCAGCGCACGTCAGCGAGACCCTCCAGAAACCGGCGGTTCTGGAAGTAGGTACTGCCCAATGCCCCGCCAAAATCCAGCACACTCAGGCGGCCCTGATTGCGGGCAGCGGCCCACATCAGGCCTGAGAGCACTGGCCAAACGTATTCGATCTGGTCGAAAACGACCGAGTCGCGCTCATACACCGCTTCGCCACGCTTGACCTTGAGCGTAGCCTCCAGCACCTTCGCGAGGATCGCATCGGTGTCATAACCAGTGGCATGCCGACTGGCTTCGGCCCAGCTCGGAAAATCCCCTTCAAATCGGACACCCCCCCTGCGTAGCTGTTGCAGCCGGCGAATAACAAGCGGTGGCAGGCAATCCCGAATCAAAGCCTTGGCGGAAGTCATGCAGCCCGTTCCATCGTGAGCGAACCGAGTAGTCGCCTGATCCAGCCAGTTATCCCGCGGCGTGACTGGCGGTTGAAAAAACGGGCGAATTCCCCTCGAGCCAGGGTGCTGGATTCCACAGCAACACCGTCGAGCCTGATCGGACGGTTGCTGAGCAACGTATCCATCTCACTGGACTGGTCACAATGCGTGCCGGTCGCATCGTTGCCGATGTTGTGCACCAGCGAACGCCCGGGATAAAGCGTCAGCTTCCCCAGCAAAAAAGCCGAGGCATACCAGCGGATCGCCCAAGAATCGTTCGTGCCCGCAATCTGAGCTTCGAGCATTTTGGTGTAGGGATAGCTTCCCTCGTAATCGAAGGTGCGCTCCAGTTTGCGCTGTTTCAGTTCTCGCAACAGCTGCGCGCCGTCCGGATTGAAACATGCCCATCCACGCCGCCAGGTCGCCCAGCCCCAGCAATCGGCACCCGGCAGAAAAAACGCCTCGGGCAGCCCCCCTGCAACCGGGTAAACATAGCCGTGGATACTGATGATCCGGTCATCGTTTGCGTAGCGCTTCAGCGCATCGTTCATATAGGTCAGAAAAAATGGCGACGTCACCATGTCGTCTTCAAGCACGATGACGCACTCGTGCTGTCGCAGGACTTCACTCACGCCTTCAATGATGTTGCGGGCAAGCCCAAAATTCATGTTGCGTTCGACCAGCGTCACGCTACGAAATCCCGAGGTCGCGAGGATCAACTCGCGTACCACCCGCACAGCCTCGGCTTCCCGTTCGCTGCGCGAGGCATCAGAGTAGACAATCAAATCGCTTTGGTCGGCCAGCGCATTGGCCGCGAGGGCTTCGAGCGTACGCCGGGTGTGCTCGGGGCGGGCGTAGACGAAAAGGACGATAGGGGCAAACCCAATTGGCCTCAGCGTTTTCATTGCTCTACCCCACCACACTACGCATTGAAATCGCTACCTGCCTAGCAACCATTTTCGCAGCCTGATACCAAACCCTCCCTAAATTCAACAAAATCCACGCTCTAGGAACGGCAAGAAGCACGAAAACGCTCAAATAGATCGGATTTGCTGCGGACTTAATTGAGAAATAGTTTCTCAAGAATTTTATTAAACTGATCTCCTTAAATTCGTGATAACCAGTTGCATCAAGTTTCGGGCATAAAAATACGGAATTATTAGTTTCACAAAGCATTCCAATTTTTTTTGCACGAATGGTGTATTCATAATCAGACAAATAGTGGGGTAGCAATCGGGTATAAAAGCCGCCGATTTTTTTAATATCCGCATGCCGAACAAATAGCCCCCTAGTAGATAGGCAATTAGGCTCCTCGCCAGGCAACGCAACTCTAAAAGAAAGCCGCTTAAGATCGGCGACCACACCTGATTCATCAATTGTCTTGCCTTGATCACAAGAAAACCTTGACAGAAGCATCAAACCACTTCTGTCATTAAAAACTAATACAGCGTTCGCCAAATAATCTGCCTCAAATGTCACATCGTCGTTGGCCAGAAGAACGATGGTGTCCTCCGACACACGATTTTTCATCAACCAATCAATCCCTCTTTGCAAACTTCCTGCCCACCACCAATTACCGTCACCCTCTAACACAGTGACATCGGGAATATATTTCCGAACCATGTTTGCTGTGTCATCGGTCGAGCCGTCATCAATCAACACCAGATGATAGTCAGTGAAGGTCTGCATTTTCAGACATTCAACAAACCCCTGTGTTATGCGTTTACGATTGTGGACGGGCAAAAGGATGTAAATTTTGGGCATCAAGGTTTTCTCAAGAAGTACAATCGGCTGTCCCCCAAGTCAATTGCATCAAACGCACGTGTAACCAAGTGATTTAACTTGGATCGATGGATAAGGGACAACAATCTAATCGCCACTTTTTGAGCAACGCTATATTTTCCTTTCTGCTCCCAGAACTTTGAGGGCACTCCCTCAGACGGGCAAGTCAGTAGATGCAGCCACTGATAATTGAGCCAAGAAGAAGGGGTTACGGTATTGGTTCGCTCCAATACAAGCCCCACCTTCTCCAGTGCGTTCTGCATAGAACGGGTCGAATAAAATTGCATGTGATATGGCGCATGCCAGTTTATCCATCGGCGGCCGAAAATCTGCGCACCCCAACCACTTGCGTTGGGCACGCTTAATATTGCCATTCCGCCCGGCTTTAGAACCTTTGAGACTCCCTCCAAGACCTCGACCGGGTTTTGCACATGCTCCATCACTTGGTCCATCGTCACGTAATCAAATGAAGAAGGCTCATAATTATTAGGATTGAATAACCCAACATGTACTTTGTAACCATATCTGTCGGCTACACGGCGGATATTTCCATCTGCTTCGACCCCGTAAACCTCGCATCCCCTTGCCTGGTGATAACCCAGCGTTTCGCCAAAACCACAACCGATATCTAGAACACGGACATTACGCGGAACCCATCGGAAAGCAGACGCGCGCGCGCCATCCAGCCAACTCAGAAAGCCAGAACGCTCCCGGTGAGGTTGATAGTCCTCAAGCCTAAATGAGGAACGTGGGTAGTATTCCGAATAAAGCGTGGAAAGTTGTTCCGCAGAAAAACTGGCGCTCAGAAACACATGGCCACAGGCAACGCACCGATACAGCGGGAATCTGCCTGGATAACCATAGCGATCATCATATGCTTCAAATTCGAGGTTAAACCCTTTGGCATTATCGCAAACGGGGCATTTCATGCTTGGCTGCTGTGTACAAAAAAATAATTGTAAAAATTATCATTATGGGTCTCATATTTTTTTAATTCCCCACCCTGATCAACAAAATAAGCAAGATATCCTAAATCTTTTAGGAATTTCACCGTTTTGTCTGGATCAAGATTTGAGTTAGACCCTGCGTATATTTCCACAAACAATACTGGCTTGTGTTTTTCTAAGGTTTGCTTCATAGATAAAAGCACTTCATGCTCATATCCTTCCACATCAATTTTTACCAAATCGAGACTATCAAATGCGTAAAAAAACGCATCAAATGGCAAGGTCATCACTTTAGTTCTTGAAACGATACTTTTCCGAAGGGTGTCCTTCAGTGAAGAATATGCATCATCAGAGGCTACGTAAAACTCAGCTATCCCTGGAGCAGAACTTATAGCCAAATTGATAGGAACTACATTAGCCAAATCCCTCACATTTTCCATCAAGATAGAAAATATCGATCTCTGCGGCTCAAAAGACACTACCAAACCTTCTGTAGCAAGCTTTGAAAAGAATATAGTGTGCAGACCAACATTTGCGCCAATGTCAATTATTTTCGACGTGCTCTTAATATATCTACGACAAATCTCCAGCTCATTTCTCTCAAACTCCCCATATAAGTATAATTTTCGCCCTATATCGCCTTGTAATGAATATTTGATTCTTTGATTGTTAATTTCATCTTTCACTTTGCTTTTTATAATTGCTCTAAAGGCAACCCACTTCCCACAACTGATCCTGTTCGCTAAACGTCTCAAGTAATACTTCATTTCAATCACAAACGCCTCATAACGCGATAAAGATTAAATGCTCTAATAATAATAATTAAATGCCGCCTGGTTTTTTTTGTCAGCAGCAATAGAAAATATGGCAATGTCTGAGCGGCGACTGTTGCAAAAGCGGCGCCCACTACACCGTATTTTTTAATGAAATAGATATTAAGGACAATGTTTATAAGACACCCGATAGAGGTATATAACAATGCATAATTTTGCATCCCCTCTGTCAACAACCATTTACCATGGACTGCAGACAGAGCAACACTCACCCCAGCCCAAATAGATATTGAGAGTACCGGTGCTGCTTGCAGATATTCATTACCAAACAAAAAGACCACAGCCCATTCTGACAAAAAAGTCATCGGTATCGCCACCGTTAAGGCCAGAAGCACCATAAGGTCATAGAGTTTCTGTATCCGCTGGCAGTACAGATCCTCACTTTGTTTTTTGGCTTCAATGATTGATGGGAATACAGAGGCTGCTATCGCCATAGGAATGAAGTACCACACTTCGCTGACACGCACAGCAGCTGAGTAGATGCCCACCGCCTCATCCCCCAACATCTGTCCCAGCATGACCTGGTCGATACGCATGTACACCATGACAGCCAAACCGGAAAGAATCAGCGGCCAACTGTCCTTGAGGAGTGTTTTCGCACGACCATAGTGGATACGCCATGAGCTAAGTGCCCCACCTCGCCAAGCATAAACACCAAGCAAGCCAACGGCAACCAACACGCCCTCAGCGAAGGCGACCCAAACAAAGGCCATCAAAGACGCCGCCATGAGGATCAGCCCGACCTTAACGACTGCCAGAACTAAAAATATGCCGTTTTCCAGCCAAACGACATATTTTGACTTGACTTGGGATTCAAACCAGTACCTCACCACATCCGTGGATTTGAACACCATAACAAAGCCAAGCACCGCAACCAGTAGCTTGGCAAAGTTGTCATTTGGCCTCGCAAAACCAATAGTAAAAATCGCAAGTCCAAATGCCAACAAACCACCGATGGCCTGCAGGAGAAAGGTCGTGCCGAGTGTTTCGTTAGCGGTTTCTGGCTCTTTGACCAGATCGCGCACCACGATTCCGTTGAGGCCCAAGCTAGCAATCGCCCCAAACAAGGCGACAATAGCCATTGCATAGTTCAAGAGACCGAATTGCTCAGGCCCCAAGTAGCGTGCTACCCACACGCCGACAAGCAGCCCCACCCCCATACGTAGCACCCTGTCGCCAAACAACCAACCCGTATTGGTGAGAGCTTTTTGCAGATTTGGGCGGTGCTCAACCCTGATCCGCATCGTAGCGGGCAGAAACTTGAGCCAGGCCGGGGTCATCTTAACAATGACGCCAAAATACCGCAGAGGGGCCAAGTCGCAACATTCAGAGCGACGCGTGAGTATCTACCGCCGCAGCAAACGCATCAATCACCGGTTGGATCAAACCACGCTTGAGCTTGAGCGCGGCCTGATTCACCACCAGCCGCGAACTGATGTCGCTGATGTGTTCGACCGCGACCAGGCCATTGGCCTTGAGGGTGCCGCCGGTGGAAACCAGATCGACGATGACGTCGGACAACCCAACCAACGGGGCGAGTTCCATCGATCCATAGAGCTTGATGAGATCGATGTGCACGCCTTTGGAGGCGAAGTGATCGCGCGCAGCGTTGACGTATTTGGTGGCGACGCGGATGCGTGCGCCCTGCTTCACTGTGCCGGCGTAGTCGTAGCCTTCACGCACGGCGACCATCATGCGGCACTTGGCGATCTGCAGATCGAGCGGCTGATACAGGCCATTGCCGCCGTGTTCGTTCAAGACGTCTTTACCCGCAATGCCGAGATCGGCCGCGCCGTATTGCACGTAAGTCGGCACATCACTCGCGCGCACGATGATGAGCTGCACGTCGGGGCGGTTGGTGCCGATGATGAGCTTGCGCGACGACTCCGGGCTTTCGCTCGGAGTGATCCCCGCTGCAGCCAGCAGCGGCAGGGTTTCTTCAAAAATGCGGCCTTTGGACAAGGCAAGAATGATGCCCATCTCAATGCACCCGCTTGATGCGCGCACCCAGCTGGGTGAGCTTTTCCTCGATGCGTTCGTAGCCGCGGTCGAGGTGGTAAATCCGCTCGATGGTGGTTTCACCTGCCGCGACGAGTCCTGCCAATACCAGGCAAGCCGAGGCCCGCAAGTCGGTCGCCATCACGATGGCGCCGTCGAGCCGCGGCACGCCGCGCACCAGTGCGGTGTGGCCGGTAACTTCGATGTTGGCGCCCAGCCGCCGCAGTTCCTGCACGTGCATGAAGCGGTTTTCGAAAATGGTTTCGGTCACGCTGGCGACGCCGCTTGCCACGCAATTCAACGCCATGAACTGCGCCTGCATGTCGGTCGGGAAAGCGGGATGCGGCGCGGTGCGCACATCGACCGCATTCAGCACGCCATCGGACTCGACTTCGATCCAGTCGTCACCCGAGGTAACGTGCGCGCCCGCATCGGCAAGCTTGCCCATCACCGAAACCAGGGTGTCGGGCTGGGCATGAGTCGCGCGGATACGGCCACCGGTCATCGCTGCGGCAACCAGAAAAGTGCCGGTTTCAATGCGGTCGGGCATCACGCTGTACTGCGCACCATGCAGGGCCTCCACACCGTGAATGGTGATGACGCCGCTGCCGGCGCCTTCGATTTTTGCACCCATCGCGATCAGGCAGTTGGCCAGATCGACGATTTCCGGCTCACGTGCAGCGTTGGCCAGCACCGTGGTGCCATCAGCGAGTGCAGCCGCCATCATCAGATTTTCGGTGCCGGTGACGGTGACCATGTCCATGGCGATATGCGCGCCGTGCAGGCGCTTGGCCTTGGCGTGGATATAGCCATGTTCGATGTGAATCTCAGCGCCCATCGCCTGCAAGCCCTTGATATGCAGATCAACCGGCCGCGAACCGATAGCGCAGCCGCCGGGCATTGAAACACGCGCTTCGCCAAAGCGTGCCAGCGTCGGCCCCAGCACCAGGATCGCAGCGCGCATGGTTTTCACCATTTCGTAGGGCGCATCCTTGTGGGGAATCGATTCGCCACACAGGGTAACGTGGTTCTGGTCGTCCAGCGTGACGCGCACGCCCATGTGGCCCAGCAACGCCAGCATGGTGCTGATGTCCTTCAGATGCGGCACGTTGCTGAGCTGCAAGGGTTCAGCGCTCAGCAGGCTGGCAGTCAGAATTGGCAGCGCGGCATTTTTGGCGCCGGAAATGCGCACCTCACCGGTCAGCTTGTTGCCGCCTTGGATCAGCAGGGATTCCATTCAGCGTTTGGCCCACTCTTCAGGCGTGTAGGTCTTCATCGACAGCGCGTGGATTTCCGCGTGCATGCGGGTGCCCAGCGCGTCATACACCAGACGGTGCTGCTGGATCATGTTTTTGCCGCTGAACGACGGACTGACGATGATTGCATTGAAATGCTGGCCGTCGCCGTCCAGTTCAATGTAATCGCACGGGAGTTTTTCGGTGATCCAGCCTTTGATGTCGTCGGGGGTAACCATACTTAATGCCTCAATTTGTAACCGCTCTTCAACATCAAGAGCGAAAGCGCGGATATTGCCACAAAGCTGCCTGCCACGACCAGCAGGCCGAAGCCCGGGTCAATGTCGGACTGCCCTAAAAAGGCGTAGCGAAAGCCGTCGATCATGTAGAACACCGGGTTCCAGTGCGACACCCCCTGCCAGAAGGCTGGCAGCGAATGAATCGAATAAAACACGCCTGACAAAAACGTCAGCGGCAGGATCAGAAAATTCTGGAACGCCGCCAGCTGGTCGTATTTTTCCGCCCAGATGCCCGCCATGGTGCCCAGCGCGCCCATCAACCCGCAGGCCAGCAGCGAAAATGCAAGCAGCCAACCCAAATGCGGTACGGTTGGCGTGCCAAAGCCCAGCGTCACCACCCACACTCCCAGCCCCACCACCAGCCCGCGCACGATCGCCGCGATGAGATAAGCGCCGAAGAATTGCAAATACGACAAGGGTGGCAACAATACGAACACGATGTTACCGGTGAGCTTGGACTGGATCAGGCTCGACGAGCTGTTGGAAAAAGCGTTCTGCAACATGCTCATCATCACCAGTCCCGGCACCAGAAACTGCGTGTAGCTGACGCCGGGGTAGACCTCGATGTGCGATTCTAGAACATGGGAAAAGATCAGCAGATACAGCAGCGCAGTGACGACCGGTGCCACCACGGTCTGCACCGCCACTTTCCAGAAACGCAGCAGTTCCTTGTAAAGCAACGCAAGAAAGCCGTTCATGTCCGCTTCATGATGTCGGTAAAGACATCCTCCAGATCGGCTTCCAGTAACTGCATTTCGGTCACCTGCCCACCCGCCATACGCACCCCGGCCAGCAGGGATTCGAGTTCACTGAAATCGCTGAAATTGAAACGCCAGCCGCCGTCTGGCAAGACTTGCAGGCGCGCTGCCCATGCAGCAGGCGGCGCGCTTGCGAGGCGCAACGCGGCGCAATGTTCGTTGGCGTGATGCAACAGGTTGCGCGTGGTGTCGCAGGCCACGACGCGCCCGGCCTTGAGCATGGCGATGCGGCCGCACAGCGCCTGCGCCTCTTCCAGATAATGCGTGGTCAGCAGGATGGTGTGGCCTTCGCGGTTGAGGCGGCTGATGAATTCCCACAGCGAACGGCGCAGATCAACATCAACGCCGGCGGTGGGTTCGTCGAGCACGATTACTGGTGGCTTGTGCACCAGCGCCTGCGCCACCAGCAGGCGGCGCTTCATGCCGCCCGACAAATTCTGCGTATTCTTGTCGGCGTGCGGGGTGAGATCAAGGTGATGCATGATCTCGTCAATCCAGCCGTCATTGTTTCGCAACCCGAAATAGCCGGACTGGATACGCAAGGTTTCGCGCACATTGAAAAAAGGATCGTAGACCAGTTCCTGCGGCACCACGCCGAGCGCGCGGCGTGCCTGCCGGTAGTCGCGCACCACGTCATGCCCCATGATGGCGGCATGACCGGAGTCGGCGCGGGTGAGCCCGGCGAGAATGGAAATCAGGGTGGTTTTACCGGCACCGTTGGGCCCGAGCAGACCAAAAAACTCGCCGGACTGAATATCGAGCGAGACCCCGTCCAGCGCCTGGGTCGCACGAAAGCGTTTGCACAGATCGCGTACGCTGATGGCCGGATGGGCCAGGGTCATTGCGGCAGCAGCTCGGACACGCCATAGAGTTCGGCGAGGGTGGTGAAACTGGCGGGCAAACCGGTGCAGACCAAAGTGTGGCCGGCTTGCCGGGCATGGCGCATGGCGCTGAAGATCAGCGTCAGCGCAGCTGAATCAGCTTGCTCGACACCGCTGAAATCCAGCGTTTCCATCCCGCTTTCAAGTTGCGGCTGCAATTCGCGCAACAGCCCGCCAACGGTATCCACGGTCACGGCGCCGCCAATGCGGCAACAGTTGCCTTCACATGTCATCACGAGCCAGGACGCGGCGCCGGTTTGGCGGCCCCGCGCGGGGCCTGGGATTGGGATTGGGCGGCAAGCGTACTGATCAAACCATCAATGCCATTCTGGCGGATGGTGCTGGAGAAAGACGCCCGGTAATTAGTGACCAGGCTCACGCCGTCGATCGCCACGTCATACACCTTCCAGCCAAAAGCCGTTTTGTACATGTTGTAGTTGATCGGGATGGGTTGCCCGCCTGGCTGGCGAATTTCGGAACGCACGGTTACGTCGGTGTCGTCCGGCTTGATCACCATCGGCTTGAAATCAACGGTCTGATTGGAAAACGCCGTGAGCGAACTGGAATAGGTGCGCACCAGCAGATTGCGAAACTCGGCCACCAGCGATTGCTTTTGTTTTGCGGTCGCGCGCGGCCAGTGCTTGCCGACAGCAAGCTGGGTCATCCGGTTAAAGTCAAAATTGGGCAGGATTTTGGCTTCAACCAATTCATGGACTTTGGACTGATTGCTGCTGAGCGCTTCCTTGTCCTGCTTCAGGATGGCAAGCACCTCTTGCGTTGTGGTGCGCGCCAATACGTCCGGCGGGGTGTCCACTGCCCAGACGACACTGGAATGCAAACCAAACACCAGTGCCAGCAACAGCCAAAAAGAGCGCAATGTATTCATCAAATCATCCTGTTCATAATGGGGTCAAGCACTCGGGTAGACACCCGCTGCTTACTTGAGTTCACCCGTCAAACGTGCGAGCTGCGCAACGTTCATGTTGTAATCGTTGATGGTGCGCACATACTCGGTTTGCGCCAGCACGTAGTTTTTCAGCGCATCAGTCATCTTGTCGGCGCTTTCCAGCCCCGCCGAAAAGTCGGCCAGCGATGCAATCAGCCAGCGCCGCGCGGCCGTCGCACTGGCGGCCAACTCACGCTGCGACGCGTAGTTGGCCTGGGCATGGGCATATGCCTCGCTCACTTCAAATGGCACGCCCTCCAGTGCAAAGGCCTTCTTGTGATTGAGCGCCTCCAGTTCAGCCTGCGCCTGATTGACGCGCGCACTCGCCACGCCAAATACCGTGTCCCACTTCACCCCGACGACCGGTGTCAGCCCCGCACTGTTGAATGAATCGTTCAGATAAGGATTGTCCACACTGTCACGCCGTGATGCGTAGTTGAATTCACCAATCACCCCGGCATACACATCCGGCATGCGGTCTGATTTTTTGGCGGCCACCAGTGCGCGACGGGCACGCAGCCCTGCTTCGAGCTGCTCCATTTCAGGGCGACTTTGCATGGCGCGCGACTTGAATTCAGCCAGGTCGGCCTGCGGAAAAGGCACGGGCTCGATTCGCTCGTCGGTCACGCTCAGCTCGCCGGCCAAACCGATACCCGTCAACACCTTCAGGCCATCGAGACTGATTTTTTCGAGCGCGCGCGCCTGGTTGGCATACTTCGACAGCAGGCCCTTGGCGGTCTGCAACGCGTAGAGATCGGACTGCTTGGCAATGCCGGTGTCGTCGGCCAGGTTCTTTTCAACGCTGACCAGCTCTTTACCCAGACGCTCCAGCATGTCGTCCAGATAGACCCGAATATCGCGTGCGGCCAGATAGCCGTAATACGCGCGCTTGGTGTCATAAACCGTATCCGTGCGGGTCTTCTTGAGTTCGCCGCGCTTGATGTCGATGCTGCCTTGCGCGGCCTCGCCGTAATGCTCAAGCTTGCCAAAGGTGAAAAGCGGCTTGATCAGGGCGAAGCTGAGATGCGTCCAGTCAGACACGCCATTCAGCTCTCTGCCGTCACTACGCGGGGTACACGGAAGCGCCGTACAGGATTGCGCGCCGCCCTGATAAAACCCGCCCTCGACTTCTGGCGCCAGGCCGATGAACGCGTTCATCCCGATTCGCCACCCCGCGTTGCCCTGCACTTCCTGCAACAGGCCGCGTGCCGCCTCGACCACCTGTTCGCTTTCCTTGATGCGGGGGTCGGCCGTCAGGCTCATTTCCACTGCCTGCTGCAAATTAAGGGTATCGGCCTGTCCTGGCCCTGCCACCATCAACATGCCCAGCGCCGACAGTGCACGGGTCAGGCGGGCGAATTCATAATGCTTGGATGTCATTGCGGTGCTCCCTCTTGAGCCTTGTCGTACAAAAACCGACCGATCAGGTTTTCCAGTACCACGGCATCTTGCGTGATGAGAATGCGATCGTGCGCCTTGAGTTTCAAACTATCGCCTCCCGCCTCCAGACCAATGTATTGCTCACCCAGCAAGCCCGACGTCAGGATGGCCACTGAACTGTCCCTGGGGAAAGCATAGCGCTTGTCCAGACGAAGCGTGACAGCGGCCTCGAACGTTTCATTGTCAAACTGGATATCTGCCACCCGGCCAACGACCACCCCGGCGCTTTTGACCGGCGCACGCAGTTTGAGGCCGCCGATGTTTTCAAAACGGGCAACCACTTCGTAGCTGGCCGACGAATTGAGGGCGCTGGTGCTGCCGACTTTTAGCGCCAGAAACAGCAACGCGGCGATGCCAGCCAGGACAAGCAATCCCACCCAAAAATCGAGTACGGTCTTGTTCATGATGTTTAACCAATTCCCCGGAACATAAATGCAGTCAAAACAAAATCCAGCGCCAGCACGGCCAGACTGGATGTCACCACGGTGCGTGTGGTTGCGCCCGAGACCCCTTCGGCGGTGGGGGGCGCATCGTACCCTTCGAACAGCGCAATCGCAGTGATGGCGATGCCGAACACCACGCTCTTGATTACACCATTGACGATATCGCGCTCGAAATCGACCGCATTTTGCATCTGCGACCAGAATGAACCTTCGTCAATGCCGATCAACTGTACCCCGACCAGATAACCGCCCAATATCCCCATCGCGGAGAACAGCGCCGCCAGTAGCGGCATGGAAATCACGCCCGCCCAGAAGCGCGGTGCCACCACGCGCGCAATCGGATCAACGGCCATCATTTCCATTGCCGAGAGTTGCTCGGTCGCCTTCATCAGGCCGATCTCTGCCGTGATCGCGCTGCCCGCGCGACTGGCGAACAACAAGGCCGCCACCACCGGCCCCAGTTCACGCACCAGCGACAGCGCCACGACGATGCCCAGCGACTCTTCCGCGCCATAAGTCTGCAACGTCTCATAGCCTTGCAAACCCAGCACCATGCCGACAAACAAGCCCGATACCAGAATGACCACAAGCGTCAGTACGCCGCTGAAATAAAGCTCGCGGATGGTGAGGCCAAAACGGCGGAATGCGGTGCCCGAATGCAGCAATATCGTCACAAAGAAACGCGCCGCGTACCCCATGCGCCAAACCGCCTGAATGACGCGATTCCCCACATGCTCGATCGTCCGCTTAAGCACCCTGCCCTCCCAGCTTGAGGTCGTCGGCGTAGGGTGGCGCCGGGTAATGGAACGGCACAGGGCCATCGGCCTCGCCATGCACAAACTGATGCACGAACGGCAAACCAGAGGCACGAATCTCGTCTGCCGTTCCCTCGGCGACGACCACGCCGTCCGAGATGAAGTAAATGTAATCGACGATTTTCAGCGACTCATGCACATCGTGCGTCACGACGATCGAAGTCAGCCCGAGCGTGTCGTTGAGGCGACGAATCAGGTTGCCGGTCACGCCCAGCGAAATGGGATCGAGCCCGGCAAATGGCTCGTCGTACAGCACCAGCATGGGATCGAGCGCAACCGCCCTGGCCAGCGCCACCCGTCGCGCCATGCCGCCGGAAAGCTCGGCCGGCATCAGCTGCGCCGCCCCACGCAGGCCGACGGCGTGCAGCTTCATCAGCACCAGATCGCTGATGGCGTCCTCCGGCAAGTCGGTGTGTTCACGCAACTGGAAGGCCACGTTGTCAAATACCGTCATATCGGTGAACAGCGCGCCGAACTGAAACAACATGCCCATTTTGCGACGCAAGCGGTGCAGACCGCCCCGGTCGAGATCGCCCACCGACTCGCCCGCCACACGCACCACGCCCTGGCCCGGCTTGATTTGCCCGCCAATCAAGCGCAACAGCGTGGTTTTGCCGCAGCCGCTGCTCCCCATGATCGCAACCACCTGGCCGCGCTTCGCAGTCAGATTGATGTTTTTCAGAATGGATCGCTCACCGTAGCCAAAAGCCAGCTGTTCGATTTCGATCAGGTTGTCGTTTTGCAAAGGGAATCAAGCCCGTCATGAGGAAAGCCAAGCGCAGCATTTTACCGAATACCGGTGAACTAATCCCCCTCCTGCCTGTGTGATTTCAGTCGGCCTCAGTAGCCCAGCACCGCGCTCAGGATCATCACCTGCTCCATTTTTTCCAGATCGCCGCTACGGCTGATTACAAAAAGCGGCTCACCACTGGCCGCATGCGCACTCGCTTGCTGTGCCAGTTCACGCAGGTCGGGAGACGCATCGAGCCACCACAGATGCGTATTGCACCACTCCGGCGTCGCCACAATGATGCGCGCATCGCAAGGCGGGGAAAGGGTTCCGGGTTCCAACAAAAATCGAAAACCGGGCTGCGTGTCTTCCAGCCATTGCATCCAGTCGGCAGCCGAAGCTGCCTGCCAGCGTGCTGCGGGCAAATACACCGCTTGAAACCGGGTATTGTAGTAAGGCAGCAACCAGTCGTCAGGCAAGCCGTCCGGATAAAACGCTACGTGCCAGTGCGGATGCAACCAGTCTTCCGCGCCGGCGTAAATCAGCCGGGATGCGCTCAAGCGCGCCGCCAGACCGTTCCGCCCGCCCCGTCTTCCAGCACGATGCCAGCCGCCAGCAGCGCGTCGCGAATGCGATCGGATTCGGCGAAGTTTTTCGCAGCGCGCGCATCGCGACGCGCCACGATCATGGCGTCGATTTCAGCTTCGGACAGGCCCGCGCCAGCGGCACCTGATTTGAGAAAATCGGCCGTATCGCGTTGCAACAAGCCGAGCACGCCCCCCAGATTGCGTAGCATTTGAGCCGAATCGGCATCCCCGCGATTGGCCGCACTGGCCAGCTCGAACAACACAGCCAGCGCCTCGGGCGTATTGAAATCGTCGTCCATCGCCACTTTGAACGCCTGCGCGGCAGTCGCCGCCCAGTCAACGGACGTCGTGCTCAGGGGCGCGTTTTTCAATGCAGTGTAGAGCCGGGTCAGCGCACTTTTGGCGTCGTCCAGGTGAGCATCGGAGTAGTTCAGCGGGCTGCGGTAATGCGCACGCAGAATGAAAAAACGCACCACCTCGGCATCGTATTGCTGCAGCACTTCGCGAATGGTGAAGAAATTGCCCAGCGATTTAGACATCTTTTCGTTGTCGACCCGCACAAAGCCGTTATGCATCCAGTAGTTCACAAAGGTGCAGTCGTGGGCACCTTCGGACTGGGCGATTTCGTTTTCATGATGCGGGAACTGCAAGTCCTGGCCACCGCCGTGAATGTCGAAATGCTTGCCCAGCAGGTCCGCGCTCATCGCCGAACATTCGATATGCCAACCGGGGCGACCCGCGCCCCACGGGGACTCCCATGCGGGTTCGCCCGCTTTGGCCGCTTTCCACAGCACGAAATCCAGCGGATCGCGCTTGGCGGCATCGATTTCCACGCGCTCGCCCGCACGCAGTTCATCCAGACTTTTGCCCGACAAGCGGCCATACGCAGGGAAAGCGCGCACGCTGTAATACACATCGCCGTTGGGCGCGGGGTAAGCCAGGCCTTTGTCGATCAATTGACCAATCAGCGCCAGCATCTGCACGACATACGCAGTGGCGCGCGGCTCGTGGTCGGGCGGCAACACGCCAAGCGCGCGCTCATCCTGGTGCATCTCGTGAATGAACCGTTCGGTCAGCGCAGCCGGCGCTTCACTATTTTCTGCTGCCCGCTTAATGATTTTGTCGTCGATGTCCGTAATGTTCCTGACGTACTCGACGTCATAGCCACTGGAGCGCAGCCAGCGGGTCGCCATATCGAACACCACGAACACCCGGGCGTGTCCGAGATGACAGAGGTCATACACTGTCATGCCGCAGACGTACATACGTACCTTGCCTGGTGTCAGGGGAACAAACGCTTCTTTAACGCGTGTCAGGGAGTTGTGGATGTGCAGCATAGTAAAAACCAAGTGGGCAAGCGGGGAGTCACCTCAAGCGTGCTGTCTTAGCGCGCCCGAAATTGCTAGAATTCGTACTCTTATACCGTCAATTTGAGCATATCACATGGCTTTATCCCGCCTCCTCGCCGTTGCTGCTGCCTGCTTTGTGCTCGCCACTTCGCCCGTACTGGCAGACGAAGTCCAGGAGATCAATCAGCAATTCCGGAGTGGCAACCTGTCTGCCGCGCTCACCCGCGCCAATGCCTATCTCGCCAAAAACCCAAAAGATGCGCAAACCCGTTTTCTCAAGGGTCTCATCCTGGCAGATCAGGGCAAGACCAACGATGCGATCGCTGTGTTCAAGGGTTTGACCGAAGACTACCCAGAGCTCCCCGAGCCCTATAACAATCTGGCGGTGTTGTACGCTTCGCAAAACAAGTACGCAGACGCCAAAAACGCGCTTGAAATGGCCATACGCACCCATCCAAGCTACGCTACCGCCCACGAAAACCTCGGTGACATTTACGCCAAAATGGCTTCCATTGCCTACGACAAAGCACTGGCACTGGATAGCAAAAATACGGCGGCACAAACCAAACTTGCCCTCATCCAAGACTTGATTGGTGCACAACCAGGCAAACCGGCAACCTCAAAAGCGATTCCCGGTGTGGCCAAGCCCGCTAACAAACCAGCTATTACCGACCCCGCACCTGTTGTCAAACCCAGCTCCGCCAAGCCCGTTGCAGCCCACAAGGAAGTCGAAACTGCCATTACACGCTGGGCACAAGCCTGGTCATCACGCAATGTAGACGCTTACTTCGCGGCCTATGCCAGCAATTTCTCCGCTGACGGGTTGACTCGCGCTGAATGGGAAGCGCAACGCCGCGCACGCATTACGGCCCCCGCCACGATCGACGTCAAAATCAGCAACCTGAAGATCGAGCGACAGGGCGACTCGGCTAC
The DNA here is from genome assembly GCA_018831045.1 of Gammaproteobacteria bacterium. Taxonomy (GTDB): domain Bacteria; phylum Pseudomonadota; class Gammaproteobacteria; order Burkholderiales; family Thiobacillaceae; genus Thiobacillus. The sequence continues at coordinate 42,387 of JAHJRA010000004.1, forward strand.
TGCCACTTTTAGCCAAGCCTACCGATCTGACCGTCACCAATCCACTGTCAACAAAACCCTGACACTGGCTTTGCAAAATGGCCAGTGGCGCATCATCGGCGAATCGGCCCATTAAACTAAACATGCAACGCCTCTTGCTCACGCTAATGCTGGCTGCTCCGGCGCTTCACGCGTCGGAACTGGCAGCGGACCGCCAGTTGACCGATAGCCTGCGGGCTATTTCGGAAGCCCGGATGCCAGAGGCACGCAATACCCTTGATTTGCTGACGGAACAACATCCCAATTTTCGGTTGGCGCAACTGATCAAGGGGGACATGTTGCTGGCACGCGTCCAGGCACTGCAAACTTTAGGCAATCCGAACGGCGCATCCAGTCCCGAGCTCGAGCTGTTACGTGATGAGGCCCGGCAACGCATGCGCGCCGTGACCGATGCACACCCCCATAACAAGGTCCCTGCCTATTTGTTGAATCTGGACAATGACTATCGCCATGCTTTGGTAGTCGATGCCAGCCGTTCACGTTTGTACGTTTATGAAAACCTTGCAGGCCAACCGCTACGCGTGGCTGATTTCTATGTCACGATCGGCAAAGCGGGTGCAGGCAAGCAGAAAGAAGGAGACAAACGCACTCCAATTGGCATTTACGCCATATCAAGCTTCAAACCTTCCAGTGAACTGGGTGACTTTTACGGCAGTGGCGCGTTCACCCTGTCGTACCCCAACGAATGGGACACTCGCCAGGGCCGCAGCGGACATGGAATCTGGATCCACGGCAGTCCGAGCAATACCTATAGCCGGGCCCCACGCGCAAGTGAGGGCTGTGTGGTTCTTGCCAATGAAGACCTCACCCGTCTCGGCGAATACATCGAAACGGGTAAAACGCCGGTCATCATTGCCGAACAAGTCGAATGGATTGAACAGGATGTGCTTAACGCTCGCCGTGATGACCTGACAGCAGCTATCGACCAATGGCGACAGGATTGGGAAAGCCGCGACACTTCACGCCTGCTCAGCCATTACAGCGCCTCGTTCCATACCGGCAAGCAAAACCTCACGGCCTTCGCCGCCAACAAGCATAAAGTCAACGCTGACAAATCCTGGATCAAGGTCAGCCTCGACAACCTCAGTCTGATGCTCTACCCGCAAGGAACTGATCCCGGTTCAAGAGAAGCGTTACCAACGGACAACGCTTTGGCTAACATCCCAACAAGCAACTTAGAGGCGGAACGAACCGATTTCGCGCTGGTGAGCTTTGTGCAGCGCTACCAAAGCAACACCCTTAACGACCGCACGACCAAACGCCAATTCTGGAGCCGTGAAAACGGCCTCTGGAAAATCATTCACGAAACCTCACTTTAGGATTACACATGGTCAAGTTGCACACCAACCACGGCATCATCACCCTCGAACTCGACGCCGTTAAAGCCCCTAAAACAGTAGAGAGCTTTCTTCAATATGTTCGCGACGGATTCTTTGATGGCACGGTTTTCCACCGCATCATTGATGGTTTCATGATTCAAGGCGGTGGCTTTGAGCCCGGCATGACGCAAAAACCGACCCGTTCAGCGATTGAGAATGAAGCCGGCAATGGCCTGAAAAACGACGTGTACACCGTCGCCATGGCTCGCACCAACGACCCCCACTCGGCCACAGCGCAATTTTTCATCAACGTTGCCAATAACAGTTTTCTCAACCACACCTCGCCGACTCCGCAAGGCTATGGCTACGCTGTATTCGGAAAGGTGGTCGAAGGCATGGATGTAGTCGACAAGATGAAAAAAATCAAAACCGGTAATCGCGCCGGACACCAGGATGTTCCTCTGGAAGACGTCGTAATAACCAAGGCGGAAATCGTCTGAATAAGGTAATGCGTACAGGTCGCACGTATTTTATCGCCGACCTGCACCTGACGGACGCTCGCCCGGTCGCCACCGGGCGTTTTTTTCGCTTTCTGACAGAGGAAGTGGCCGGCGCAGATGCGCTTTATATTCTGGGTGATTTATTCGAAGCCTGGATTGGAGACGATCACGACGAACAAGTTGCGCACGACACAGCGCGCAGACTCAAATCACTGGCGGATGCAGGCACACCCATATTTTTCATGCACGGCAACCGGGATTTCATGCTGGCGAAACATTACGCTGCCCGGTCCGGCATGACGCTTATCGCCGACCCGACCCGTATTGATCTATATGGCACGACAACGCTGCTAATGCATGGCGACACGTTATGCACTGAGGATGTCGCCTACCAAGCGTTTCGCCGCCGGATTCGGCATCCGGTGATGCTGGGATTATTACGCTATTTGCCACAAGCCTTGCGCCGCAACCTGGCCCGTCAGGCCCGCGCCGGGAGCGAGACAGCCAAAGCCGACAAACCAAGCACGATCATGAATGTTAACGACGATGCGGTGGATCAGGCGTTGCGCGCGCAGCAAGCGCGACGCCTGATCCATGGTCACACCCATCGTCCGGCGCGGCATATCCATTCGGTTGATGGCCATGACTGTGAGCGCTTCGTGGTACCGGACTGGTATATGCGCTGGGGTTATGTAGCGTGTGACAAGCAGGGATGCGAGCTAAAGGTGGAAGCGTTTTGACAGAAACAATTGCTGCGTAAAACCTAGCTAGGACATGCCCCTGTGATCCGGGCTCCTCTAAGTTCATATCGCTCCAGTCCTATGACTTGCCCCCCGCCTTGCCTGACACTTTACTGCCTGCCGTAGCAATACAAGGCATTCATATCAGACCGCGCGCCAAGTCGGCCTGAATGTCGGCAATTGACTCCAATCCTACCGCAATCCTCACCAAGCCATCGCTTATGCCCGCTGCCGAACGCTGCTCCGGGGTCATCCGGCTATGAGTCGTAGTGGCCGGATGCGTGATGGTGGTTTTGGTATCTCCCAGATTTGCGGTAATCGACAACATCCGGGTCGCATCGATGAGTTTCCACGCTGCATCTTTTCCTCCCTTCAGTTCAAATGCAACAATTCCGCCACCAGTCGTTTGCTGCACCATCGCCAATTCATGCTGTGGATGCGATGGCAGACCCGGATAATAAACACGCGCAACCGCAGGTTGCGTCTCCAGCCAATGCGCCAACGCCAGCGCATTTTTAGAGTGCGCCTCCATACGGATGGAAAGCGTTTCCATCCCCTTTAATATCACCCAGGCATTAAATGCAGACAATGTCGGACCAGCAGTCCGTAGAAAGGTGTAAACCCCGTCCATCAACAGTTGGCTGCCAAGCACCGCACCACCCAGCACCCGGCCTTGTCCATCAAGATATTTAGTGGCGGAGTGAATGACAATATCAGCTCCCAAGGCCAATGGTTTCTGTAAAGCCGGGGAGCAAAAGCAATTATCCACAGCAAGCCATGCGCCAAAGGCGTGTGCTATCTCCGAGAGTGCACGAATATCACTCACTTCGGTCAACGGATTCGATGGGGACTCAACAAAGAACAGCTTCGTATTGGGTTTTACTGCCGCACGCCATTCTGCTGGATCAGTCGGCGACACATAGGTCGTCTCGATTCCAAATCGTCCAAGAATATTACTGAACAACTGCACGGTTGAACCGAAAATTGAACGAGACGCCACCACGTGTTCGCCCGCCTTCATCAATCCCATTACAGTCGCCAAAATAGCCGCCATTCCAGACGCAAACGCCACACAACGTTCCGCGCCTTCAAGCGCGGCTAACCGCGTCTCCATCATGCTTACGGTGGGATTTGTAAAACGCGCGTAAATCGGACCAGGTTGCTCCCCCTTGAATCGTGCTGCCGCTTCCTCCGCGCTGCTGAATATAAAACTAGAGGTGAGAAACATCGCCTCCGAATGCTCGTTAAACTGGCTGCGAACAGTTCCGGCGCGTACTGCCAGTGTCTCGAGACCAAAGTGTTCGTCCATGTTTACGTCCGGTTAAATGAGGCCAGTTTTTATTCTACCTTTCCCCCGCCCTGCTGTTTATGGGGAGGGGTTTTATTTGGTTTTGACAGGCAATAAAAAACCCCCTCATGGATTGAGGGGGTTAGTTGTAACCGCGAACGGTTACCAATAAGGAGTCTGACGATGACCTACT
>JAHJRA010000041.1:0-5411 GCA_018831045.1 Gammaproteobacteria bacterium
AACAGCTTGAAACCGACCGCCGTTTGCTTGGTGTGCGTGTCAAGGCGCTACGTGAACGACTGGCAAAACTGGGCAAGCAGCGCCGCACCCAGCGGCGTTCGCGCGACCGCCAGCAGGTGCTGTCGGTCGCGCTGGTGGGGTACACCAATGCGGGCAAGTCCACCCTGTTTAATGCGCTAACGCGCGCAGGGGCCTATGCTGCCGACCAGTTGTTCGCCACGCTGGACACCACCACGCGCAAGATGTATCTGCCGCAGCTGGGCGAAATCGTGTTGTCCGACACCGTTGGTTTTATTACGCGCTTGCCGCACGATCTGGTTGCCGCATTCCGGGCCACGCTTGAAGCGACTGCCGAAGCTGATTTGCTGTTGCATGTGATTGACTCCGCCAGTCCTGGGCGTGAGCGGCAGATTGAGGCAGTTGAAACGGTGTTGGGCGAAATCGGTGCGGATGCGGTTCCACAGCTTCGCGTCTACAACAAGCTGGATTTGACGGGCATTGCGCCGGGAGTGGGGCGCGATGAATATGGTAAACTTCAAAATGTCTATGTGTCCGCGCAAACTGGCGCGGGGCTTGAACTTTTACGCGATGCGTTGTCTGAAATGCTGGCAGCTAACTGCGTTCGGGACGAGATCGCAGCACCCGACGAAACTGCTACATTCCCATAGTTCACACTGCATAAAGTAATCAATATGGCCTGGAACGACCCGCAATGGGGCAACAAAGGAAGTGGTAACAAAAACAGTGGCCCGCCCGATCTGGATGAGATGTGGCGGCGCGTAAACGAGCGTCTGAATGGGTTGTTCGGCGGCAAGAGCAGGGGAGAGGGGCCGGACGGCGGCTCCCCCGACTCACTGCCGGGCGGCGGCAACCTGATCGGTTTGTTGTTGGGCTTGGTTGTGCTGGTGTGGCTGGCGAGCGGGTTCTACATCGTCGACCAGGGACAGCGTGGCGTGGAGTTGCGCTTCGGTAAATATATCCAGACCACCGAGCCGGGGCCGAGCTGGCACATTCCGTGGCCAATCGAGTCGCGCGAAGTCGTCAACATCGACCAGGTGCGTACGGTCGAAATTGGTTACCGCAGCAACGTCAAGAACGAAATGCTGCGCGAATCCCTGATGCTTACCGATGATGAAAACATTGTCGATTTGCAATTCGCGGTGCAGTACCTCATCAAGGATCCCAAGGATTTCCTTTTTGTCGACCGCGCGCCCGAGGAGACTGTGCGTCAGGTGGCTGAAAGCGCGATGCGCGAAATCGTCGGGCGAAACAAGATGGATTTCGTGCTTTACGAGGGACGTGCCGAAATCGCTACGCGCGCCAGATCGCTGACACAGTTGATTTTGGACCGCTACAGGACAGGCATCACGATCAGCCAGCTGACTTTGCAGAATATTCAGCCGCCTGAGCAGGTGCAATCGGCATTCGACGATGCGGTGAAGGCCGGCCAGGATCGCGAGCGCCTGAAAAATGAAGCAGAGGCTTATGCCAACGACGTGGTGCCGCGTGCGCGTGGCTTCGCCTCGCGCCTCAAAGAAGAGGCCGAGGGGTATCAGCAGTCTGTGATTGCAAACGCCGAAGGTGAGGCGAACCGGTTTTCCCAGGTTGTTACTCAGTATGCGAAAGCCCCTCAGGTTACGCGTGAGCGGATTTATCTCGACACGATGCAATCCGTGATGAACAACACCACAAAAGTGATCGTCGACCAGAAGGGCAACAGTTTGTTGTACCTGCCACTCGACAAGCTGCAGCAAATCGTGAGCCAGCCCTATGCGGGCGCGCCTGAGTCGCTGTCGCCATCACCGGCTGCGGCGCCCGCTGCAGCGTCAGACCCACGTTCACGTGATGCCTTCCGCAGCCGCGACCGGGAGAATCGGCCATGAAAATTAATTTTGCGCCCGTTGTGATCGGGCTGGCTGTAGTGGCTATCGTGCTGAGCGGTAGCATGTTTACCGTCAGCCAGACTCAAAATGCACTGGTTTTCCAGCTTGGTGAGGTGGTCTCGGTGAAGCAGAAGCCGGGTCTGTATTTCAAGTTGCCGCTGGTCCAGAACGTACGTTTTTTTGATACGCGCATTCTGACTCTTGATGATGCTGATCCAGAAAGCTTCATTACCTCCGAAAAGAAAAACGTGCTGGTCGACTCGTTCATCAAGTGGCGCGTCGTCAATGCCAAGCAGTTCTACGTTTCGGTTGGCGGCGACGAGAGCCGTGCGGCGATTCGTTTGAAGCAAACCGTGAATGATGGCTTGCGTGCCGAGTTTGGCAAACGCTCGATAAACGATGTGGTTTCCGGCAAGCGCGACGATGTGATGCGCGCGATTCGTACCAGTGCTGACCTTTTTGCAAGCACCTTGGGCGTGCAGGTGGTTGATGTGCGTATCAAACGCGTCGAACTGCCATCGTCAGTCTCCGAGAACGTATATCGCCGCATGGATGCCGAACGCAAGAAAGTGGCAAATGAGCTGCGTTCAACCGGTGCCGCAGAAGCGGAGAAAATCAAGGCCGACGCTGACAAGCAGAAGGAAGTGATCGTCGCCGAAGCCTATCGTGATGCGCAAGGCGTCAAGGGCGAAGGGGATGCCAAGGCATCTGCGGTATACGCTGCAGCTTATGGCAAGAACCCGGAGTTTTACTCGTTTTACCGTTCGATGCAGGCGTACCGTGAAAGCTTCAAGAACAAGAGCGATGTGATGGTGCTCGATCCCAGTGCGGACTTCTTTAAATACATGAAGAATCCGCGTGCCGCTGGCGGTAAATAACCGGTTTTAACTGGCTTGCTGCAATCGGCTTGCTACTGCTGATTGAGGGGGATGCTGCCTTTTGCTGCGCGCGCCGTCTGGTGTGATGGTTTTCGCTGGAAGCGGGAGCCCGGCGATGGCCAGTTGCGTTTTATCGGCGCTGCCTCGATGTTGGGCGGCGTTTTTTTGTTGATGGTGTTGAATTGAATTGTTGAGCTGAAATGGCTGCCTGGTTGCTCCCTGAAAATGTAGAAGATGTCCTGCCGCCGCAAGCCTGGCGCATGGAGGACATGCGGCGTGCATTGCTCGACCTGTTCCGTAGTCGTGGATATCAGCTGGTGATCCCGCCGCTGATGGAGTATGTCGACTCTCTGTTGACTGGCGTGGGGGCGGATCTCGATCTCAAGACCTTCAAGCTGGTTGACCAATTGTCCGGGCGCCTGATGGGCGTGCGTGCCGACATCACGCCGCAAGTGGCGCGTATCGATGCACATTTGCTGACTGCCAATGCAGTGAATCGTCTGTGTTATGCAGGTAGCGTGCTACACACCCAGTCGGATGGGTTTCATCGCTCACGCGAGCCGATTCAGATCGGCGCCGAACTGTATGGTGAGCCGGGTGCTGAAGCCGATCTCGAAATCCTGACGCTAATGTTGCAAGGACTGTCGGCATGTGGCGTCGATTCCCTGCAACTCGACATCGGCCATGTTGGGGTTTACCGTGCGCTGGCTCAAGAAGCCAGGTTGGGTGGGGATCTTGAACATCAATTGTTCGGCGCTTTGCAGGCCAAGGACAGCAGTACGGTGACTGTTCTTACTGCGGGGCTACCTGCAGCGTTGCGGGATGCCTTCGCTGCGTTGCCACGGTTGTATGGAGACCGTGGCGTGTTAGCGGAAGCGCGCGCATGCCTGCCGCAATTGGTGACAGTGCAGCGCGCACTGGATACGCTGGAGGGACTCGATCGTGGTCTGGTTGGCGTCAATGCTGCTTATGACCTGGCCGAACTGCGTGGCTACGGCTATCACAGCGGTGTGGTGTTTGCCGCTTATACGGGTGGGCGTAGCCATGCAATTGCGCAGGGCGGACGCTACGACGAAGTAGGGCGGGTATTCGGCCGGGCGCGTCCGGCCACCGGTTTCAGTCTGGATTTACGTGAACTGGCCATTGCCAGTTCCAATACACTATAAGTTAGGGAGACTTCACCATGGCTGCAAAAAACGTCGTCGTCATTGGCACCCAGTGGGGCGATGAAGGCAAGGGCAAGATCGTCGACTGGCTGACCGACCGTGCGCAAGGCGTGGTGCGCTTCCAGGGCGGTCACAATGCAGGACATACCTTGGTGGTGGCGGGCAAGAAAACCGTGCTGCACCTGATTCCGTCCGGCATTCTGCGTGACAACGTTACCTGCTATATCGGCAATGGCGTGGTGCTGTCGCCGACGGCGCTGCTGGAAGAAATGGACATGCTGCTGGCTGCTGGGGTCGATGTGGCGGGCCGCCTCAAGCTCAGCGAAGCCTGCCCGTTGATTATGCCGCACCATGTGGCGCTCGATCAGGCGCGCGAAATCGCAAAGGGCGCCGGCAAGATCGGCACCACTGGGCGCGGCATCGGCCCCGCCTACGAAGACAAGGTGGCGCGTCGTGCGCTGCGCCTGCAGGACCTGTTCCACCGCGAACGTTTTGCCGCCAAGCTGGGCGAAGTGCTCGATCACCACAACTTCATGCTGAAGAACTACTACAAAGCTGACGTGGTCGATTTCAACCAGTCGCTCGACAGCATGATGGCGATGGCCGATCGCCTGAAGCCGATGATTGCCGACGTGCCACGCAGCCTGTACGAGGCCAACAAGGCGGGCAGCAACCTGTTGTTCGAAGGCGCGCAGGGCACCTTGCTCGACATCGACCACGGCACCTATCCGTTTGTGACGTCTTCCAACTGCACTGCCGGTGGTGCTGCCACCGGCGCCGGTGTGGGGCCGAATACGCTGCATTACGTGCTGGGCATCACCAAGGCCTACACCACACGCGTAGGTTCCGGGCCTTTCCCGACCGAACTGTTCGACGACGTCGGCCAGTACCTAGGCGAGAAGGGCCACGAATTTGGTGCCACCACAGGCCGTGCGCGACGCTGTGGCTGGTTTGATGCTGCCGCGCTCAAGCGCTCAATCCAGATCAATGGCGTGTCGGGACTGTGCGTGACCAAACTCGACGTGCTCGACGGATTGGAGACTGTGCGGGTCTGCGTAGGTTATAAAATCGACGGCGAGGTGTGCGACATTCTGCCAGTGGGCGCGGAGTCGATCACCCATGTCGAGCCGATCTACGAAGATTTGCCCGGCTGGAGCGATACCACGGTGGGCGTGCAGGAGTTCGACAAGCTGCCGCAAAAGGCACAGACCTATCTCAAGCGGATGGAAGCGTTATGTGAAGTGCCGGTAGACGTGGTGTCGACCGGACCGGATCGGGTGGAGACAATTGTGCGTCGTCACCCCTACGAGGCGTAATGGCAGACATTCAATCTATACAAGCAAAAAGCCGACACGAGGTCGGCTTTTTGCTTACAACTGGTGCCCAGAAGAGGACTCGAACCTCCACACCTTGCGGCACACGGACCTGAACCGTGCGCGTCTACCAATTCCGCCATCTGGGCAATAAGGCGCGCATTCTAGAGA
>JAHJRA010000042.1:0-11689 GCA_018831045.1 Gammaproteobacteria bacterium
CTCGTTGATGCTGGAATCCTTTTCGATGAACAGGTCGCGCGCCGGCACATAGGCTTCGGGCTGGTAGTAATCGTAGTACGAGACGAAATACTCGACCGCATTTTCCGGAAAGAACTCGCGCATTTCCGAATACAGCTGCGCCGCCAGGGTCTTGTTGGGCGCCATTACCAGCGCCGGCCGGCCGAGACGCGCGATCACGTTGGCCATGGTGAAGGTCTTGCCCGAACCGGTCACCCCGAGCAGGGTCTGGAAGGCCAGCCCATCCTCGATGCCTTCGACCAGTTTTTCAATCGCGGTCGGTTGATCGCCGGCCGGGGGAAATGGCTGGAACAGGCGAAATGGGCTATTGGGGAAGGTGACGAACACAGGTAAAATCGCGCGGCAAAAACCAACCGATAGTAGCACTCCGTCACGACGGATGCATGAAGGAACCACTGTGGAACTCTCCCGCCGCGTACAGGCCATCAAGCCCTCCCCCACCCTGGCCGTTACCGCCCGTGCCGCCGCGCTCAAGGCGACTGGCCGCGACATCATCGGTCTCGGCGCCGGCGAACCGGATTTCGATACGCCGCAGCACATCAAGGATGCTGCAATCGCGGCTATCCACGCGGGATTGACCAAATACACCGCGGTGGACGGCACCCCCAGCCTGAAGGCAGCGGTCATCGCCAAGTTCAAGCGCGATAACGGCCTCGATTACACGCCGAAGCAGATTCTGGTGTCGTGCGGCGGCAAGCAGAGCTTTTTCAATCTGGTGCAGGCGGTGGTCAACGCGGGCGACGAAGTCATCATCCCCGCGCCTTACTGGGTGTCGTATCCCGATATCGTCATTTTGGCTGACGGCAAACCGGTGATTGTCGAGGCTGGCATCGAGCAGGGCTTCAAGATCACGCCGGCACAGCTTGAGGCAGCCATCACGCCCAGAACCAAACTGGTCGTCATCAACAGCCCGTCCAACCCCTCCGGTGCCGTCTACACCGGCGACGAACTCGCCGCGCTCGGTGCGGTGCTGATGAAGCATCCCCAGGTGCTGATTGCCACCGACGACATGTACGAGCACATCCGCCTGAATGAGGTGCCATTCGTCAACATTTTGAACGTGTGCCCCGATCTGTACGACCGTACCCTGGTGCTGAACGGCGTGTCGAAAGCCTATTCGATGACTGGTTGGCGCATTGGTTATGCGGCAGGCCCGGAAGCCATCCTGCGCGCGATGACCAACGTACAGTCGCAGTCCACCTCCAACCCCACCTCGATCTCGCAGTGGGCTGCCGAAGCCGCGCTCAACGGCGACCAGGACTGCATCACACCGATGCTCGATGCCTTCAAGACACGCCACCGTTATATCGTAGACGCGCTCAACGCCCTCCCCGGCTTCAAGTGCCTGGACAGCGGCGGCGCCTTCTATGCCTTCCCCGACGTGCGCGACGCGATCATGAATCTGTTGGCGCGCGACATCATCGATGCGCCGACCGACATCGCGTTTTCCGAATATTTGCTGGAATCCGCCGACGTCGCCGTTGTTCCCGGCTCGGCGTTTGGCGCAGAAGGTTATATCCGCCTGTCCTTCGCCACCTCGCAGGCCAATCTGGAGAAGGCGATTAGCCGCATCGCCGCCGCACTGGCCTAGTGCGTCAAAACGGGCAGGCTCGGACCATGCGCTTTCCCGTCCTGGCTTTCCTGCGTCAGTGCCTGGGCTGGCCGCTCCAGCTGGCCCATACCACCGCTCGCTTGTTCGGCCAGAACCGGTTGCAAAACCACGCCGCTGCTGCGGCGTTTTATTTTCTGCTATCCGCCACGCCACTGTTGCTGTTACTGAGCTACGCCCTGCAACTGCTGGGCCGTCTTGCCGAAAACTCGGTGCCCGCCACCATCCTGATGGCCGCACTCTACGACCAGATGCGGCTGGATACCCTGACTGAACTGGGTTTCATCCCGCGCCAGGCTCAGCTGACGGTAGGCGGCATTGGCCTGCTTACACTGGTGCTGTCGTCGCGTGGACTGGTCAACGCGGTACAGGGCGCGTTCAGTGTCATTTTCCCCTACCCGAAAAAGCGCAATCTGGTGTTGTCCTGGGTGTTGCCGCTGATCGTTTTGCCGCTGCTGTTTCTGCTGATGGGACTGGCCGTGCTGGCGCAAATGACCCTGAGTTTTCTGGCGCAGCACAATTTTATCGGCAGTGGCAATGCGCAGATGTTGCAGGTGCTCAATTCCCTGTTCGGCTTTGCCATGGTGTGGTCGCTGCTGTTCGCTGCGTACTGGCGGCTCCCCCGCCAGCACCCCTCTGCGCCGGTCGCAGCCCTGTTCGCCCTCGCTGCCACGCTCAGTCTGGCCGTGCTGTTCTCGTTATTCGGCACGTTCTACAAGCTGGAAAACTTGCGCAGCCTGTATGGTGCGCCCGGCAGTGTGGTGTTTGTGTTGACCGGTGCCTTCCTGGCCTTTCTGCTGTTTTATCTTTGGGCGCAGGCGCAATACGCTTATGGCAAGGCGGACATCACCGCGCTGGAAAAACTCTTTCTCGGCCACACCAGCGGCGTAGGCAGGTTTGAGGCGTTCGTCTTTGGCGACCCCCACCGCCTGCTCGATAAATACGGCGAAGTTCACCCTGCCGGTCACACCCTGATTGAAGAGGGCAGCGATTCGCGCACATCCTACTTTCTTCACACCGGCCGCGCCCATGTTTACAAGCACACCGACGCGGGCCAACGCCAGATCGGCACGCTCAAAGCAGGCCAGTTGTTCGGCGAAATGGCTTACTTGCTGAATGAGAAACGCACCGCCTCGATCATCGCCGAAACCGAAATCACGGTAATGGCCTTGCCACCGCACGTGCTGGAGGAGCTGATGACGCATTCCGCCCCACTGTCGCGCCGCATCATCGATACCCTCTGCCAGCGCCTGCAGCAGATGATTTTGGTGAGTTCAACCTGATTCACCTCCCCAGGGGAGAGGCCCCGGCGGGCAATCTCGGTTAAAGTATGGGGCTTTGTTTCTGCCCGGGTAAGAACCAATGGCCAAATCCCGCGCCGCCACGCCTCCCAAAGATTACGAATCCGCACTGGCCGAGATTGAAGCCATTGTGTCTGAAATGGAATCGGGCCAGCTCCCGCTGGACGCCTCACTGGCTGCTTATAAGCGCGGTGCCGAGTTGCTGAATTACTGCCGTCAGCAACTGGCCGATGCCGAGCAACAGGTCAAGATCATGGAAAACGGCACGCTATCGAATTTCAAATCCGAATCGCCCCTCAAAAACGATCCCACCGATGACTGATTTCTCCGTCTGGACACTGGCCTGTCAGACACGCATTGAAAGCGTGCTGGCCGCGCATCTTCCCCCGGCTCAGATCGCGCCCGCGCGCTTGCACGAAGCGATGCGTTACGCCGTGCTGGATGGCGGCAAGCGGGTGCGTCCCCTGCTGGCATTTGCGGCTGGCGAATTCACCGGCGCAAATATTGAACAGGTGCAACACGCGGCGGCGGCAGTCGAATTGATCCACGCCTATTCGCTGGTGCATGACGACATGCCGGCCATGGACAACGACACGCTGCGGCGCGGCAAGCCCACCGTGCATGTCGAATATGACGAAGCCACCGCGCTGCTGGTGGGCGACGCGCTACAAAGTCTTGCGTTCGACATCCTTGCCGCGCAGCCGCTTGCCGCAGATGCCCGCAGCCAATTAGAGATGGTGAAGCTTCTGGCGCAAGCAGCCGGCTCGCGCGGCATGGCAGGCGGCCAGGCGATTGATCTGGCCAGCGTCGGCAAGCCGCTCGACCTGACCGAACTCGAATTCATGCACATCCACAAAACCGGTGCACTGATCCGCGCCTCGGTGCTGCTGGGCGCGCATTGCGGCACGCTACCCGACGCGACTGCCACCGCGCTGGATCACTACGCCAAGTGCATCGGGCTCGCTTTCCAGGTAGTGGATGACGTGCTCGACGCCGAAGCGTCCAGCGCCACCCTCGGCAAAACCGCGGGCAAGGATGCAGCCAACAACAAACCCACTTACGTCAGCCTGCTCGGTGTGGCGCGCGCGCGCGAACTCGCGCAGGCGCTGCGCGCCGATGCGCACGCCACGCTGGAGAATGCAGGCGCAGCGGCCAATCGGCTGCATCAACTGGCTGATTTTGTTGTGGAGCGCACGTTTTAAATGGTCACGCCTTTGCTTGACCAGCTGAACACCCCGGCCGATCTGCGCACCCTGCCAACGGCAGATTTGCCTAGACTCGCAGCGGAGTTGCGCGCATTCCTGGTCGAGTCGGTCGCGCAAACCGGGGGACATCTGGCATCCAACCTGGGCGCAGTGGAACTGACGCTGGCGCTGAACTACGTATTCGACACCCCGAGCGACCGCATCGTGTGGGACGTCGGCCACCAAAGCTACACGCACAAAATTCTCAGCGGCCGCCGCGCAGCGATGGCGGGGCTACGGCAGGCGGGCGGCATCGCCGGCTTCCCGCGTCGCGCCGAAAGCGAACACGATGCGTTCGGCGTCGGCCATTCCAGCACCTCGATTTCGGCGGCGCTCGGCATGGCCGAAGCGTTCCGCCAGACCGGTTCCAGCCAGCGCGCGGTCGCGGTAATCGGCGATGGCGCCATGACCGCGGGCATGGCATTTGAGGCCCTGAACAACGCCGGCGCCACCGACCTGCCGCTGCTGGTGGTGCTGAACGACAACGACATGTCGATCTCGCCCAACGTCGGCGCGCTCAACAACTATTTGGCACGGCTGATGTCGGGCAAGTTTTACGCCGCAGCCCGTCGCGCCGGCGAAAAGGTGTTGTCGGTTGCGCCGCCGATCCGCGAACTGGCCAAGCGCGCGGAAGAGCATATGAAGGGCATGGTCACGCCCGGCACCCTGTTCGAGGAGTTTGGCTTCAACTACATCGGTCCGGTCGACGGCCATGACCTCGACGTACTGCTGGATACGCTGTCCAATATCAAGCAGCTCAGCGGTCCGCAGTTCCTGCATGTCGTCACCCGCAAAGGCAAAGGCTACGCCCCCGCCGAAGCCAATCCCTGCCTCTATCACGGCGTATCGCGCTTCGATCCGGCGACAGGCATCACCGAAAAAACGGGTGCCAAGCCCACTTACACCCAAGTCTTCGGCGACTGGCTGTGCGACATGGCCGCAGCCGACACCCGGCTGGTCGGCATCACCCCGGCCATGCGTGAAGGCTCGGGGCTGGTGCGTTTTTCGCAGGACTACCCCAAACGCTACTTTGACGTCGGCATCGCCGAGCAGCATGCCCTGACCTTTGCCGCGGGCCTGGCGTGCGAAGGCATCAAACCGGTGGTCGCAATTTATTCGACCTTTCTGCAGCGCGCATATGACCAGCTTATCCACGACATCGCCCTGCAGGATCTGCCGGTGATGCTGGCCATTGACCGCGCAGGCCTGGTCGGCGCGGATGGCCCCACCCATGCCGGCAGTTTCGATCTGAGTTTCCTGCGTTGCATCCCCAACATGCTGATTGCCGCGCCTTCGGACGAAAATGAATGTCGCCGTCTGCTGACTACCGCTTTTCTGCACAACGGCCCGTCAGCAGTCCGCTACCCACGCGGCAGCGGCAAGGGTGCACCGATCGAGCCGGGTCTCGATCCGCTTGAAGTCGGCAAAGGCATACAGCGCCGCAGTGGCCGCGACATTGCACTGATCGCATTCGGCAGCCTCGTCGCCCCCGCGCTGGCCGCCGCCGAGGCGCTCAATGCCAGCGTTGCCGACATGCGCTTCGTGAAACCGCTGGACGTGGATTTGCTGCGCGAATTGGCGCAAACCCACCGGCTGCTGGTAACGCTGGAAGAAAATGCGGTAGCCGGCGGCGCCGGCGCTGGCGTGGCGGAAGCACTGTCTGCGCTCGGCATTCAGGTACCCGTGCTCCATCTCGGCCTGCCCGACCGCTTCATCGAGCACGGAGACGTTCCCACCATGCTGGCTGAATGCGGCCTCGATTCGACGGGAATTGAACGCGCTGTCCGCCAGCGGATAACCCTATTACCTGAGTAGTTTACTCAACTATTATCGCAGTGTAGACTTAGTCTAAACTGTGCCGGGTTAGCGATAAACTCGGTTAAGACGAACGCATACCCAAGGAATCGCCATGAACGACATCTGCGACACCACCTGCATGCCGGACGTGCAAAACTCTGTCGACACCCGACAAATCGCCATCGACAAGGTCGGCATCAAAAGCATCCGCCACCCGGTCCGGGTCGCGGACAAGACCGGAGGCGTCCAGCACACCATCGCCAACTTCAACATGTACGTGTACCTGCCGCACAACTTCAAGGGCACCCACATGTCGCGCTTCATCGAGATTCTCAACACGCGCGAGCGCGAGATTTCGGTCGAAAACTTCGAAGGCATGCTGCGCCAGATGGTTGAACGCCTGGAAGCCGAATCGGGCTACATCGAAATGAGCTTCCCCTACTTTGTCAACAAGACCGCGCCGGTTTCCGGCGTGCAGAGCCTGCTCGATTACGAAGTCACCTTCGTCGGTGCGATCGAGAACGGCAAATTCACCCACACCACCAAGGTGCAGGTGCCGGTGACCAGCCTGTGCCCCTGTTCCAAAAAAATCTCCGAATACGGCGCACACAATCAGCGTTCGCACGTTACGGTGACCGCGAAAACCAACGGCTTCCTGTGGATCGAAGACCTGGTGCGCAAAGTCGAGGATCAGGCCTCGTGTGAACTCTTCGGCCTGCTGAAGCGCCCGGATGAGAAATACGTCACCGAACGCGCCTACGACAATCCCAAATTCGTCGAAGACATCGTGCGCGACGTGGCGGCAGCCATGAACGCCGAACCACTGATTGATGCCTACGTGGTGGAAGCCGAGAATTTCGAATCAATCCACAATCACAGCGCCTATGCACTGATCGAGCGCGACAAGACGAAGCCGTAACCTCGTCTATCCGATATGGCTGTTAAAAAACAAAGGCCTGCAATTGCAGGCCTTTGTTGCATTCTGACGCACTGAAATCAATATCGCTGGGTCAAGGTCATGGTCTGACCGTCGCGCTTCATGTCCATCCGGTTCAGAAAACTCATTCCCAATAGCGGCACGCTCAAACCCGTTTCCACCACCATGCCGTCCACTTGATTGAGCACAATCCCGCCCACTTTCACCGTATTGAATTTGACATGCCAGGCCGGCACCACCCCCCCCGCCGTGCTCACACCCACGGCTTGCCCAGCCCGATAATCAAGCCCCATGCGACGGGCCTCGGATGCATTGATGGCAATGCTGGTGGCGCCCGTGTCGACCAGGAAGGTGACCGGAAAACCATTCAGCGAGCCCAGCGCGGCAAAATGGCCCCGTGCATCGGCAGTGAGCGAAACCGTCTGGCGTGTACCTGCCGGCGTCCCCCCTGCGAACGATTGCCCCATAGCGAGGGTACGGCGCTTGCCATCCACCTCGATGCTGGCGCTAGTTGAATCGGCGGCAATCAGTTTCACCCCCTGCAGGGTTTGCCCAACACTCAAAGTGCGTGGCTTGCCACCGTCGATGCTGAGGATGGCTTTGTCCCTGAACAAACCCATGACCGACACACTGGCTGACCATGCAACGGAACTGGAAAGGCAAACTGCAGCTAAGATAGCTGCAGTAAATTTTTGTCTGAGCGCCATCATGAATCCTGTTTTGATTTTTCGTCATTCCCCAACCGAGGGACCGGGGTATTTCACCACGTTTCTGGATCGCCACGGCATCCCTTGGCAACTGATACGCATCGATGCGGGCGATGCCGTGCCCGAAACCCTTAACGGCATCTCCGGGCTGTGCTTGATGGGCGGGCCGATGAGCGTGAATGACGATCTGCCCTGGATACCACCGGTGTTGTCACTGATCCGTCAGGCCATCGCGGCAGACGTGCCGGTGATCGGCCATTGTCTGGGCGGGCAACTGATGTCCAAAGCCCTCGGCGCCACAGTCAGCAGAAACCCGGTCAAGGAAATCGGCTGGGGTAACGTCCGGGCGACGGATGCCATCGCGGCACGCCCTTGGCTGGGTGATGCTGCCGTGCCCATGCTTGCCTTTCACTGGCACGGCGAAACCTTCAGTTTGCCGCCCGGGGCAACGCATGTTCTCGAAAGCGCTTACTGCGCCAATCAGGCCTATGTGCTGAACGGCCGTCACATTGCAATGCAGTGCCACGTCGAAATGACACCCGAACTCATCGCCAGCTGGTGCGATCATGGCGCAGCTGAAATTGCTGCGAGCGACAGCCCGGGCGTACAGTCACCTGATGCGATTCAAACGGATTTGGAGGCGCGAGTCGCGCAGCTCCATCTGCTGGCTGATAAAATTTATTCCTGCTGGATTCAAGGGCTTAGCCGATAAGCCTACCCGCATTGCTGGACAGGCGCGTGATGCGGCGTAGGATAAACCCCGGGTTAAACCCAGCCTTACTCGCATCATCAAGAATTAACGGAGGATTTATGCAAAACGTCGATTACACCCATTTCGATTTCGGTGAACGCCTGAATGGCTTCATCCACGAAGTCATGAATTATGGCGGCGCGCCCCGCGCGGAGTCCGATCTCACCGAAGGCCAAAAAGTTTTCACGCGGGCGGTCAAACGCGAAATGGTGAAATATACCGATCCAAACCGCCAAGGCTATCCGCATAATCTGCTGGAGCAGATGGAATCGTTCACCCGCACGATCGGTGACTTACACAATTCTTACTTCGATTCAGGCATGCGCAAAGTCAGCGACTGTCTCTACAACCGCTGGAAAATGCTTTACGACGAAACCAAAAAACTTGCTGCAGCCGGCGGGGACACCAAGCCGGCCTGGATTGATGTCATCAAGACTGAACAATCCGACATGCCTGCATTTTTTGACGCATAACCTGTTGTTCAAGAACAAAAAAGCCCGGCATGTCCGGGCTTTTTTCGTACCAGGCGATCAGCAAAAATCAATATCAGCCCCGCTTATCCTTTTATAAAAATAAAGCATTATTCAGGCGTCAGTCACGATGCTATTCTCCTCGGACACCAATATCCACAAATAGTCTGAGGAGACAGCATGTCCAAACTGGTACGCCCCCACGGCGGTGGAGAACTCAAACCCCTTCTGCTAGCAGGAGATGCCCTCGCTGCCGAAAAAACGCGTGCTGCCTCGCTCCCCAAAATCAAGATAAGCTCGCGCGAAACCGGCGACCTCATCATGATGGGCATCGGTGGCTTCACGCCGCTGGATGGCTTCATGACGCATGCCGACTGGCAAGGCGTGTGTGATGGCTACAAAATGGCTAACGGTCTATTTTGGCCGATTCCGGTCACGCTTTCCACTGACGAAGTAACCGGCCAGGGCATTGCGGTCGGCGCAGATGTCGCGCTGGTCAATGGTGAAACCGGTGAAATCATGGGCACCATGACAATCACCGAGAAATACGCCATCGACAAAGCGCACGAGTGCATGCAGGTTTACAAAACCACCGACCTCGAACACCCCGGCGTCAAGATGGTGATGGAACAAGGTCCGGTCAACCTGGCCGGTCCGGTCAAAGTCCTGTCTACCGGCAGCTTCAAGGAAGAATACGGCGACCAGTTCATGACCCCCGCGGAAACTCGCGCCAAGTTCGAACAGCTGGGCTGGTCCAAGATCGCTGCCTTCCAGACCCGCAATCCGATGCACCGCAGTCACGAATACCTGGCCAAAATCGCCATCGAAACCATGGATGGCGTGCTGGTCCACTCGCTGCTCGGCGCATTGAAGCCCGGCGACATTCCGGCCGAAGTCCGCTCCGAGGCCATCTCGGTGCTGGTCGAAAACTACTTCGCCCCCAACACCGTGATTCAGGCTGGTTACCCGCTCGACATGCGTTACGCCGGCCCGCGCGAAGCGCTGCTGCACGCGCTGTTCCGCCAGAACTACGGCTGTTCGCACCTGATCGTCGGCCGCGACCACGCTGGCGTGGGCGACTATTACGGCCCGTTCGACGCCCAGAAGATTTTCGACGAGATCCCCAAGGGTTCGCTCGAAACCCAGAACATGAACATCGACTGGACCTTCTGGTGCAACAAGTGCGGCGGCATGGCTTCGCAGCGTACCTGCCCGCATACCAAGGAAGATCGCATTTTGTTATCCGGCACCAAAGTGCGTTCAATGCTTTCTGAGGGCCAGGATCTGCCAGTCGAATTCAGCCGTCCGGAAGTCGCCAAGGTGCTGCAAAAATATTACGCCGGCCTCACTGCCGAGCAGAACGTCAAGGTCGAACTGAAGGGTCACTCGGCCGCATGATTTTTACCTGTATTCAATACAGGGCAAGGGTTTTAGGACACGAGCCTACCGGAAGCGGACTCGCGATACGCCCCGGCCAAGGACGGGTTCAGTTCTAAGCGGACCGCGACGTACGCGGAAGTTAGCTAACTTAAGGAGACTGTAATGCCAACCTATGTTCGTACCGATAAGTGCGACGGATGCAAGGGTCAGGACAAGACCGCCTGCATGTACATCTGCCCGCACGATCTGATGAAGCTGGACAAGGACGGTTCTGAAACCGGCCATGCCATGCGCGCATTCAACCAGGAACCCGAGCAGTGCTGGGAATGTTATTCCTGCGTGAAAATTTGTCCGCAGCAGGCGATCGAATGTCGCCACTACGCTGACGTTGTGCCGTTGGGTGGCATGGTGCAGCCGCTGCGCGGTTCCGACTCCATCATGTGGACCATCAAGTTCCGCAATGGCGTGCTGAAGCGTTTCAAATTCCCGATCCGCACCACGCCCGAAGGCTCGATCGATCCTTACGGCAACAAGCCCATGCCCAAGATGGCCGACATCGAAACCACGGGGTCCTTCACCCGCGACATGATGGGCGGTTACCGCGCTGGCAACCCTGCCGAACTGATTCGTAAGTAATCCAGAATTAATTGAAAGAGGTGTGAAATGGCTGGAGAATTTGGTAATCCCGAAGTTATCCAGGAGGAAGTCGACATCCTCCTGATTGGCGGTGGCATGGCATGCTGCGGCGCTGGTTACGAAGTCATGCGCTGGGCAGATGCTGCCAAAGCTGAAACAGGCATCGACCTGAAGATCAAGCTGGTCGACAAAGCCGCGATGGACCGTTCCGGCGCCGTTGCGCAGGGCCTGTCCGCGATCAACACCTACATCGGCTCCGAGCAGGACCCCGCCGACTACGCCCGCATGGTCTCCAACGACCTGATGGGCATCACCCGCGACGACCTGGCCTATGACTTGGGCCGTAACGTGGACGATTCGGTGCACCTGTTCGAAGAATGGGGCCTGCCGATCTGGAAAACCGACGAAAACGGCGAGCGTCATGACGGCGCCCAGGGCCTGCCCGCGCTGAAGGACGGCGGCAAGCCCGTGCGTTCCGGCAAATGGCAGATCATGATCAACGGCGAATCCTACAAATGGATCGTTGCTGAAGCCACCAAGAAGGCGCTCGGCATGGATCGCATCGAAGAGCGTATCTTCATCGTCAAGCTGGTCAACGACAAGAACGACCCGCAGCGGATCGCCGGTGCCGTCGGCTTCTCGACCCGCGACCACAAGGTTGTCGTGTACAAGGCCAAGGCGATTCTGCTGGCCGCCGGTGGTTGCGTGAACATCTTCCGTCCGCGTTCGGTGGGTGAAGGTACCGGCCGCGCCTGGTACCCGGTGTGGAACGCCGGTTCGACCTACGCGATGGCTGCCGAAGCCGGCGCCGAGCTGAC
>JAHJRA010000043.1:0-116272 GCA_018831045.1 Gammaproteobacteria bacterium
AGTAGGTCATCGTCAGACTCCTTATTGGTAACCGTTCGCGGTTACAACTAACCCCCTCAATCCATGAGGGGGTTTTTTATTGCCTGTCAAAACCAAATAAAACCCCTCCCCATAAACAGCAGGGCGGGGGAAAGGTAGAATCCCGTCGGTGATTAGCCAAGTTCATCAAAGCCTTCTGCCAATATTACGACGCCTATCCGACGGTACGTTTCATTCGGGCCAGGATATGGCAATCGAGTTCGGCCTTTCTCGCGCGAGTGTGTTTAATGTAATCAGGCAAGCCGGAGCTTTGGGAGTAACCATTCATGCTGTCCGCGGCAAGGGTTACAAATTACCGGATGGGGTCGAATGGTTGGATGCCGACGTGGTTGTCCAATTGCTGGGTGAAGCGGCGCTTGCTTTTGATATTCAGATAAAGGATAGCGTTGCCTCAACCAATTCAGCATTGATGATGGCTGCCATCTCCTCCGCATCAGATGGCAGCGTGCTATGCGCTGAACATCAATTTGCAGGCAAAGGTAGACGGGGCCGCCAATGGCACGCGGCGCTTGGCGGCAGTTTGACGTTTTCAGTCCTGCTGCGGTTTGAGCGGGGATTACAGTCGATTGCAGGCTTGAGCCTGGTTGCCGGGCTTGCTGTTGCGCGCGCGGTCAATCGCCACACTCGATATCCCGCCCGGTTGAAATGGCCCAATGACGTTTTGGTAGGTTACCGAAAACTGGCTGGAATATTGGTTGAAGCTCAGGGTGATATGCATGGAGCGGCCTTTGCTGTTGTTGGCATAGGGCTGAACGTTCGGCTGAATGATGCTCAGCGTGACAGCATTGATCAAGCCGTCATTGATCTTGCCGAAATGGGCGTGACGATAGGACGCAACCAGTTGCTGGCAGATTGTTTGCAGGAGTTGCATGCAGCATTGGCTGTTTTCAAAGAGCAGGGATTTTCAGCGTTGCGCGCAGAATGGATGGCATTGGATGCCTATTCGGGAAAAGAAGTGAGCCTTATGTTGCCAAACACGCAGGCCGTGCATGGCGTGGCCTGTGGGGTTGATGCTACCGGGGCCATTCTGCTGTGCGACGCGAACGCAATCCCTACGGCATACAGTGGCGGCGAGATCAGCCTCCGTTTGAGGGCGCGGTGATGAGTGCTCGGCACTTGCTTGTCGATGCGGGTAACACACGGCTCAAATGGGCCCTGGTGGCAGGCGGTCGATGGGAATCACAGGGCCATGCCGATTACTCAGATTTGTCTGCCCTGGCGAAGTGGGTGCCGGCTGGGGGCGAATGCACGATAGCCAGCGTCGCCGGTGCCGATCGCGATCGCCAGCTTGCAGGCCTGTTATCTCGGCACGAAATTGAACCCCGGTGGCTGACGGCGAATGCGCAGTTCCTGGAGGTCAGAAACACCTATGCCAATCCAGCACAGTTGGGTGTCGATCGCTGGATGGGGCTGATCGCCGCGCGCCAGCGTAACCCGGCAGCAACACTTGTGGTATCGCTGGGTACGGCATTGACGGTCGATGCCTTGTCGGCAGACGGTGTCTTTTTAGGTGGCTTGATTATTCCGGGACGGAGCCTGATGCAACAGAGCCTGCGCCTGGGGACAGCACAGATCGAAGGGGTTGATGGCCACTGGCAAGCATTCCCACAGAACACTGCCGATGCCGTGCAAAGTGGCATGGTGGCGGCCATGAGTGGTGCCATTCATCTGCAGCATGCGCGACTGGCCAAGCAGTGCGGCTGCATTCCGCTGTGTTTGCTGACAGGGGGCGATGCCGCAATGCTGATGCCTTATCTGGATTTGCCGGTGGAGCAGGTCCCTTTGTTGGTTCTGGAAGGGATAGCTCGCGTGGTCAACGAGGGGGGGGCAGGATGAAATGGCTAACGTGGGCCTTGCTTCTGGTCAATCTCGGCGTGGCAGGTTTTTTTATTGGGCGTCCTTACTGGCCGCAAACGGCATCGGATCAAAATGCGCCGCTCAACGTTGACCGCTTGAGCCTGCGCAGTCAAAGCGCGTCGGTTGCAACGGACGTGCCTGCTTCACGCGTGGCCAAGGTGGAATCGAAGGCTTTATGCGTTGAATGGCGCGGTTTGAGCCGGGATGAGTTCCCCCGGGTACGCGAGCAACTCAAGGCAATGGCGGGAGAGCGCGTCATGTCGTTTAGCGAAATACCTTTGAATACGCGCAACTGGGTGATTTTCCCACCCCTGCCCAGTTCGCAGTCGGCAGCGGCAAAGCTGAACGAACTGGCGGCGGCGGGTGTGAAAGATGCATTTGTGGTGAAGGATGTGGCCTGGCGCAACGCGATTTCGTTGGGTTTGTATGCCAACGCAGAGGCGGCGGATCGACGGGTACGCGAACTCGAGAGCAAGGGCGTGCTCGGCACGCGGGTCGAGTTGTTGCCGCGTAAAGGAACCGATTTTTACTATGTGATTCGCAGTGAAGACGCTGATGCCCTGAAAGACCTGGATGCGATCAAGCAGGCTTACCCCAACAGCGAGTTGTCCCGCGTGGCCTGCCGCTTATGAACTTATAAACTGCGCAGCAGGTAATTCAGCACAATGCCGCCGAACACCGCCGCCCCAAACCAGGTGTTGTGCAGAAAGGCACGAAAGCATTGCTGGGGCTCACGATGACGGATCAGTTTCAGGTGGTAGAGCGCAATCGCCGCAGCCACGCCTAGCCCGGCGTAAAAAATGGCATCCATCTGCCGTTGCCAGCCCACCCAGGCGAGCAGGGTCAGCGTGGCGGCATAGCACACTGCAATTGCAGCCAGGTCGAAGCGGCCAAATGTGATGGCCGATGTCTTGATGCCGATTTTAAGGTCGTCCACACGGTCGACCATGGCGTATTCCGTGTCGTAGGCAATCGCCCAGAAAACATTGGCCGCCAGCAACAGCCAGGCTTCCATTGGTACTTCACCCCACAATGCGGCATAGCTCATCGGGATGCCAAAGCCGAAAGCGATGCCTAGATACGCTTGCGGGATCGCAAAAAAACGCTTGGTGAACGGGTAGCTGGCCGCGAGAAACAAGGCGACGAACGATAGTCCAATGACCCGTTTTCCGAGCGGCAACACCAGCAAGAATGCCAGCAGCGCCAGCCCGGCAGCCAGCAGCAGGGCTTCCCTGGGTGACACCTTGCCTGCCGCGAGGGGGCGCTCGCGGGTGCGAGCCACATGCGCATCAAAGTCACGGTCAGCGTAGTCGTTGATGACGCAACCCGCCGAGCGCATGACCACAACCCCCATGGTAAATATCCACACGATGAGCCAATCCGGCTGGCCATGGGTGGCCAGCCACTGCGCCCACAGGGTTGGCCACAGCAGCAGCAAAATGCCGATCGGCTTGTCGAGCCGCATCAGTTTTTCATAGTGGGTCAGACGTTCGGTCAGGGTCATAAAGCATCGATAGCAGGTAGAAAGACTTCGCTCACCATGAGCGGGTATCCATTGAGACAAAACACCGAACGGCGCGCCCAAAGATAACGCGCCGTGATGCCGGTATGGGAACGCGCTGCGCGATAAAGGGGGTGGCGCGCATCGATGCGGCGTAGCGTCAGGCCGAGGCGGCGAATCCGCGGGTTGCTGAACAGGGCTTCGCCCAAGGGCTTGCTGCCCAATCGGCTGATGCCGTTCCAGCCGCCTCGCAGCCCGGTGCGGGGCAGCACGCTATGAGCGAATACACGCGCCTGTCCATCCCCTATGAGCAGAACGTTCCGAACGTATGCCCGCGTTGCGCGTCGCATGTGCAAGGCGTGGGTTTCGTCGCGAAACGGCCGGTCAAGTCCGTGAGCCAGCAGTTCAACCCTGAAATCGGCATACCGCGTCTGCAGGCGTCGGGTGAGGGATCCCCGATCGGACAAGCCGCTGCGCAGTACGCGAGGTGTGCGGAAAGCATGGGCGAGCCAGTCATGCCGCTGCCGGGTGTGCCGAAGGGGGATGTGCCGGGAAGCGGTCACTGCTGAGTCCAAGGAAAACACGCATTATGCCAGCGGCCACATACGGACAGTGCTAGCATGGCGGCCGCATTCCCATAACTTGAATGAGGAGACCGAATGCTGATCCGACTAGGCGCCATCATGAGTCTGGTGCTGCTTTTGCCAGCCTGTTCGACCGGACAACTGGTCGCGCGCGGTGCCGCCCCGCTGATTAATCATGGCGTCACTGCAATGAATCGCGAGACTGACCTCGGGCTTGCGCAGGCGAGCATGCCGGCCAATCTTAAAATGCTCGAAGCGCTGTTGATCGCCGACCCCGACAATACAGCGTATCAAGTACAGGCGGCCATGGGGTTTTATGGCTACACCCTTGCCTTTGTCGAGCCTGGCGACCCCGATCGTGCAGCCAGTCTTTATCGGCGCGCACGCACGCACGCTCTGGTCGCACTCGAACATGCCGGCATGTCGCAGGCTGCGATGGCCGGCGATCCCGCGACGTTTGAGCAGAGCCTGGCGACGCTCAAGCTCGATGCCGTGCCGGCGCTATTCTGGACCGCTTCGTCGTGGGGAAAGTGGATCGAGCTTCAGCTGGACGACCCGGCGCGACTGGCCGAGTTGCCGCGCGTCGAGGCGATGATGCAGCGCGTGCTGGCTCTGGACGAGGCCTATTATTACGGCGGTGCCCACCTGTTTTTTGGCGCCTACTATGGTGGCCGCGCACCAATGTTTGGCGGTGATTTTGAGCGCTCGGCCAAACATTTCGACCGCGCTGCTGCGCTCAATCACAATCAGCTGTTGCTGGTTGAGGTCTATCGTGCACGCTACCTGTTGCGGCAAATGGGGGAGCGCGAGGCGTTTCATGTCACGCTGAGCCGTGTGCTCGATACGCCCGTGGCTGACCCTGAACTCAACCTCGCCAATGCCGTGGCCAAACAACAGGCTGCTGCCTTGCTGGCGCAGGAAAAGGATTTATTCTGATGCGCAGACTCATGCTTCAAGCCTTGTGTGGCTTCGCCCTGCTGGGCGCGACTGCCGCTTACGCAACAGACACCTACGTACTCAAGTTCGCCACCCTCGCACCGCAGGGTTCAACCTGGATGAAGGCGTTTAACGCCTGGGGCAAGGAACTGGCCAGCAGAAGCCAGGGGCGGCTCACGGTCAAGTTTTATCCCGGCGGCATCTCGGGCGACGAACCCGACATGCTGCGCAAAATCCGCTTTGGCCAGCTGCAGGGCGCCGCGTTGTCGGGACATGGCGTCGGCGAAATTTTCCCGCCTGCGCGCATCCTCGAAACGCCATTTTTGTTCCGCAGCCATGCCGAGATCGACGCAGTGCGCGCCACCATCCAGCCGGCCATCGACGCGGGATTCCGCGCCAACCAGTACGAGTTGCTCGCCTGGATGGAAGTCGGCAACATCCACTTCTTTTCCACCAAGCCGCTGGCGACCCTCGACGAACTGGCGCGTCGCCGCATCTGGCAGTGGCAGGGCGACCGCTTCATGGATGCCTTCTTCAGTGCCAACGGCTGGTCGCCGGTGGCGTTGCCGATTACCGAGGTTTACACCGGACTTTCCACCGGGCTGGTCGACACGGTCGTGAGCACTCCGCTGGCCAGCATCGCCCTGCAATGGGCGGGCAAGACGCCTTACATGAGCGATCAATCGATGGCGACGGGTATCGGTGCGGTGGTGGTGTCCAACAAGTTTTACGCCGGATTGCCTGCCGACCTGCAAGTGCTGCTGAAAAGCAGTGGCGCGCCGCTGTCGCAAAAACTCATTGCCGACACGCGGCGCGACGATCAGGCATCGCTTGCCGTGCTGGCAAAAACCACCCGGCCGATGGTGGGCCTGCAACAACACAACTTCAAGCTTGCCGAACAAACCGCGCTCTCCCGCAAAGCGGTCAGTGCGCTGGAAGCCAAGACCTATCTTTCCGCCGATCTGGATCGCCGGGTGGACGCCGCACTCGCCCGCTATCGGAGCAGCCAGGCCAAGTGATTTTTCTGCGCGCCTGCCGCTGGCTGGAGCAAGCCCTGACCCGGGTCGAGCTCGGCGCCGCGCTGCTCGCTTTCGTTGCCATGCTGGCACTGTCGGTGGCCGATATCGTCGGCCGCAACCTGTTTCACGCCACCCTGCCCGGCGGCGATCTGGTGCTGCGCCAGCTGGTGCTGTGGGTGGCCTTGCCTGGCGCCGCGCTCGCGGTCGCCGCGCAGCGCCACCTGCATCTCGATCCCGCCAATCTCGCTGCGCGCCCGGCCTGGCAAAAACTCACTGCGATTCCCTTCAACCTGGGGGCTGCACTCGTTTGCGCGCTGCTGACACAGGCGGCCTGGGTGTACTGGCAGGATGAATGGCGTTACCAGTCGGCTGATGCGGTCTGGCTGGCCTGGCTGGGCCTGATCCTGCCAATTGCCTTCGGGCTGCTGGCGCTGCATTTTCTGCTGCGCGCGGTGCTGACCCTTCCTGATTTGGCTCGCCCAGACAAGGCCGCATGACAACCGCGCTTTTCATCGTGCTGGCGCTGGTTGGCCTGCCGTTGTTCATTGTGCTGGGTGCGGCGGCGCTCACGGCCACGCGCGAGGCGCAGCTCGACCCCGCCCTGCTGATAGTGGAGTTTGCGCGGCTGGCTTCATCGCCCAATCTGGTGGCGATTCCGTTGTTTGTGCTGGCGGGGGCCACCCTGGGCCAGGGCGGCGCGCCGAAGCGGCTGGTGCGATTTTTCAACGCCCTGCTGGGCTGGATGCCGGCTGGTATCGCCTGGGTGGCGGTGCTGACGTGCATGGTGTTCACCGCTTTTTCCGGTGCGTCCGGCGTCACCATTCTGGCGTTGGGCGGTCTGTTGTACCCGATGCTCAAACATGAGGACTACTCCGACAAGTTTGCGCTCGGCCTCATCACCGCAGGGGGTTCGATGGGCCTGCTGCTGCCGCCCAGCCTGGCGGTGCTGCTATATGGCGTGGTGGCGCAGGTCGATATCGGCGACATGTTTGTCGCCGGTTTGCTGCCGACCCTGGTGCTGTTCCTGATGGTGGGTGCCTATGCCCTGCTGCGCGGCGCACGCGGCGCACCGCGACATCGCTTCCGTCTGCGTGAACTTACCCTCGCCGCACGCGTGGGCTGGGCCGATTTATTGCTGCCTGTCGGCGTCATTGGCGGACTGGCCGGCGGCTATCTCACCGTCGCCGAACTCGCCGCCTGCACCGCCCTGTATGCCCTGTTGCTGGAAACGCTGATCCATCGCGAGATCAGCCTGAAACAACTGGTGTGGGTGGTGCACGAAGCCGCCGTGCTGGTAGGCAGTCTGTTCATCATTCTCGGCCTGAGCCTGGGCCTCGCCAACCTGCTGATCGACGCGCAGGTGCCGATGCACCTGCTCGAATGGGTCCAGGCCAAGGTCACCAGCCCGCTGGAATTCCTGATGTGGATGAACCTCGCCCTGCTGGCGGTCGGCTGCATGATGGATATCTTTTCCGCCATCGTCATCGTGACACCGCTGCTGCTGCCGCTGGCGACGCACTTCGGCATTCACCCGGTGCATCTGGGCATCGTCATTCTGGCCAATCTGGAAATCGGCTATCTCACCCCGCCGGTCGGCATCAACCTTTACCTCGCCAGCCAGCGCTTCAAAAAACCGGTGTTTGCGGTGTTTCGCGCAACGTTGCCGTTTTTGTTTGTATTGCTGGTTTGGTTGATGTTGCTGACGTATTGGCCGGGGTTGAGCTTGTGGGGGCTGGATTGAAGGTTGTGCGGCGCTGTTGACTGTTGGCCGGGGGTAGCCCGGCGGCTAGTCACTTTCTTTTGGTTTCGCCAAAAGAAAGTGACCAAAGAAAAGGCGACCCCGCTCATCCCCGAAACCCCGGAAATCGAGCCTGTCGGGTGGGCAGCAAAGAACTCGCCCCGCTTTTGCTGTTTTTAATTGGTTTTTTGTGAGCGGGGCTCAAACACCTTTGCCGCTAATCCACCCGTCAGGCTCAATTTCCGGCGGGGCTGAGAGGGGAGCAGGTCAAAACCAGCGTGGCTATGACTTTACGTTTTGATTACTATTTGATGTGCGCATAACCCTGTAGGTTTGGGTTGCTGCTAGTGTCACCGGCACGGGGCCGTGTAAATGGTAGTCATCCAACCTCCCAAAAGGTAAAACATGAAATTTCCAATTTCACCAGTCAAATTCAGTGAATTCGTTTTTTATTTTGCTTTGGCTGGAGTCCTTACAGGATTTCTCACGTCTTCATTTTGGCTAGTACGTTCACTTTCAAATGGAGGCCCCGACCTTTTCGATTCGATGTATGGATTAATAGTTGCTCCAATTTTGAAAGGTGTTGTTTTTTCGATTTATGGCGGCTTAACTTTTTTGGTATGCAAAGCCCTCATTTGGAAAGCCAACGACTAACCACTCATATAAAAATTCTGAACAACTACGCATAAATCGTAATAAATAAATTGCAGCCGGAGTAGGACGGATAAGGCTGATGGCCTTTATCTGTCAGGTGAGTGTCGTAACAGAAGTGCACAAACCATTCTATTACCACCATCCTGGTTTTGACTTTCGTCCCCTCTCAGCTCCGCCGAAAATTGAGCCTGCTGGGTGGATCAGCGGCAAAGGTGTTTGAAGCCCCGCTCACAAAAATCAAATCAAAACAGCAAAAGCGGGGCGAGTTCTTTGCCGCCCACCTGGCAGGCTCGGTTTTCGGGAATTCGGGGATGTCGGGGTGCGTTTTCTTTGGTTACTTTCTTTGTCGCATTGACAAAGAAAGTAACTAGCTGCCGGGCTACCCCCGGCCAACGGTCAGCAGCGCAGAATAAAACTTCAACTCCCCGCCAAAACCTGCCGGCTTCCCAGCCACCTCTCCACATGCCGCGCAGCAATCTCCGGATGGTGCTTGAGGCAGCGTTGGGCCAGATCGCGCGCCGTTTCGAGCAGCGCGACATCCCGCTCCAAATCAGCGAAGCGCAGCATCGGCAGGCCGCTCTGTCGATGCCCCAGCAACTCGCCCGGCCCGCGCAGCTGCAAATCCTGTCGCGCGATTTCAAAGCCGTCGGTGGATTCGAAAATCACTTTGAGCCGCGCCCGCGCCAGTTCCGACAATGGGATTTCGTACAGCAGCACGCACACCGACTCCCGGCTGCCGCGCCCGACGCGGCCGCGCAGCTGGTGCAACTGCGCGAGCCCCATGCGCTCGGCGTGTTCGATCACCATCAGTGCGGCATTGGGCACGTCGACGCCAACCTCGATGACGGTGGTGGCGACCAGCAGATGGATGGCGCCAGCCTGGAATGCGTTCATCACCGCCTGCTTGTCGGCGGGTTTGAGGCGGCCGTGCACCAGGCCGATATTGAGTTCGGGCAATTGCGCGGTCAGCGCGGCGTGGGTGTCTTCGGCGGTTTGCAGCTGCAGCTTCTCGGATTCCTCGATCAGCGGGCACACCCAGTAGGTCTGGCCGCCTTCGAGGCAGGCTTCGCGCACGCGCGCGAGCACGTCGTCGCGCCGTGCGGAACTCACGAGTTTGGTGACGATGGGGGTGCGCCCGGGCGGCAGCTCGTCGATGGTGGAGACGTCGAGGTCGGCGAAGAAGCTCATCGCCAGGGTGCGCGGGATCGGTGTCGCGCTCATCATTAGCTGGTGCGGCTCGCTGCCTTTCTGCATCAGCGCCAGCCGCTGGCCTACGCCGAAGCGGTGCTGCTCGTCGACCACCACCAGCCCCAGCTGGTTGAAGCTGCCGGCTTCCTGAAACAGCGCGTGGGTGCCGAACACGACGTCGGCTTCGCCCGCCGCCACCACCTGCCAGGATGCGGTACGCACCGATTTGCGC
This sequence comes from Gammaproteobacteria bacterium, assembly GCA_018831045.1. Classification (GTDB taxonomy): domain Bacteria; phylum Pseudomonadota; class Gammaproteobacteria; order Burkholderiales; family Thiobacillaceae; genus Thiobacillus. Next base: position 9,749 of record JAHJRA010000043.1, read on the forward strand.
TGGCTGCCGGAGATCCAGGCGCAGTGCAGGCCGAGCGACTCGAACAGCGGTGTGAGCTTCTTCGCGTGCTGCTCGGCGAGGATTTCGGTGGGCGCCATGAACGCGGCCTGCAAGCCATTTTCCACCGCCTGCAGGCACGCCAGCGCGGCGACCACGGTTTTGCCGCTGCCGACATCGCCTTGCAGCAAGCGTCGCATCGGATGCGGCTGTGCGAGGTCGCTGCTGATTTCCTGCCAGGTGCGCTGCTGCGCCGCGGTGAGTGCAAACGGCAGTGCGGCGAGGAAAGCAGCGGTCAGGCGGTGCTGTGCGGGCAGGGCTTGCGTGGTCAGCGTCCGCCGTTGTGCGCGTGCGGCGGCCAGCGACAGCTGCTGTGCCAGCAGTTCGTCGAACGCGAGTCGTTGCCAGGCGGGATGCTGGTGCGATTCGAGTTCCGCCAGCGCGGCATGTTGCGGCGGCTGGTGCAGCAGGCGGATGCTGGCATCGAGTTCGGGCAGCCCGAGTTCGGTCAGCCAATCGGCGGGCAGGGTATCTTCGATGCGCGGCTCCAGTGCGCGCGCAATTACCTTGCGCAGCGCCGCCTGCCCGAGACCCGCGGTGGTGGGGTATACCGGCGTCAGCCCGCTCGGGAGCGGCGTGTCGACGTCCGCTTTGACAAAGCGCGGGTGCACCATCTCCAGCCCGAGAAAACCGCCGCGCACTTCGCCGACGAAGCGGAAGGTTTCGCCCGGCTGAAACAGCTTGGTATGGCTGGGATAAAAATGCAGGAAGCGGATGCCGAGTATGCCGCCGTGGAGGTCACGCACGGATAAGGTCAACATGCGGCGCGGGCGGTAGGCGATCGCCGCTTCCGTCACCGTGGCCTGAACTTGCACGGTGTCCCCCGGCAGCAAATCCCGGATCGGCGTCAGCCGGGTTTCGTCTTCCCAGCGCAGCGGGATGTGCAGGACCAGGTCAGCGTCACGGGTCAGGCCGAGCTTGGCGAGTTTGGCCGTGAGCGCCGGGCTGACGGGAAAGGAAAACGGCGAGGCCGCTTTCACGCAGGCTTTATCCGGTGACCATCACCGCATCGGCCTCGACCAGCGCTGCGCGGGGCAGGGCTGCGACGCCGACGGCTGCGCGCGCGGGATAGGGCGCGACAAAATACTGCGCCATGATTTCGTTGACCCTGGGAAAGTGCGCGAGATCGATCAGGAACACGTTCAGCTTCACCACGTCGGCCAGCGAGCCGCCGGCTGCGCTGGCCACGGCCGCCAGGTTCTTGAACACCTGGTGAATCTGCGCGTCGATGCCCTCCACCATTTGCATGGAGGCGGGATCGAGGCCGATCTGACCGGACAGGTATACCGTCTGATCGACGCGAACTGCCTGCGAATAGGTGCCGATGGCGGCGGGTGCGTCGGCGGTCTGGATGATGCTCTTGTTCATGCTGGATTCCGGAGAGTGGGATTATTGGGTGGCGGCGCGGCCGTCCTTCTTGCCCTTGATGCGAAAAATCCGCACCACGTCGGGCAGCACGCGCAGGCCGCGCATCACGCGCGCGAGGTGCATGCGGTTTTCGACCTGCACGGTGAAGAACAGGATGGTGTAAGGGCTGCCGTCTTCTTCTTCCATCGCCACATTGCCGATGTTGGAACCGTGCTCGGCGATCGCGGCCGCGACCTTGGCCAGCACGCCGCGCTGGTTGCCGACGACGACCTTGATCTGCACGTCGAACATGCGGCCGGGTTCGGCTTCCCATTCCACATCCAGCCATTTGTCCGGATCAGCGCGGAAGGTGCGGATCGAGGGGCAGTCGTGGGTGTGAATGATGAGCCCGCGATCCTTGTGGATGAAACCGAGGATGGGGTCGCCGGGAATGGGGTGGCAACACTGCGCCAGTTCGACTGCAATACCTTCCGAGCCGCGAATGCTGATGGCGTGCGGATGGGCCGGCGTGCCGGTTTGTTCACCCTGCACATGGAGCAGCTGATGCGCTACGACCAGCGGCAATTTGCGCCCCAGGCCAATGCCGGTGAACAGCTCCTGGCGGGTTTGCACGCCGTAGTCTTTCACCACGCGATCCCATACGGCGGGGTCGGGTGAACTCGCTTCGGGATTGAGCGCGGCCAGCGCGTTGTTGAGCAGGCGTTCGCCCAGCGACGCGGCTTCCTCGACGCGGGTATTGCGCAGGAAATTGCGGATGTGCGAGCGCGCTCTGCCGGTGGCGACGAAATTGAGCCAGGCCGCATTGGGACTGGCGTTGGATGCGGTGAGGATTTCGACGTGATCGCCATTACGCAACTGGGTGCGCAAGGGCATCAGTTCGTGATTGATTTTGACCGCGACGCAGTGGCGACCGACATCGGAGTGAACCGCAAACGCGAAATCCACCGCCGTTGCGCCGCGCGGCATGGCCATGATCTTGCCCTTGGGGGTAAATACATAGACCTCGTCGGGGAACAGGTCGACCTTGATGTGTTCCAGAAACTCGGGCGAGTCGCCGTGATCGGCCTGGATGTCGAGCAGCGATTGCAGCCAGCGATGGGTGCGGGTCTGCACCTCGGAGAGTGCCGTGTCAGCCGATTTGTACATCCAGTGCGAGGCAACGCCCGACTCGGCCAGCCGGTTCATGTCGGTGGTGCGGATCTGCACCTCGATCGGCGTGCCGTTGGGCCCAAACAGGATGGAGTGCAACGACTGGTAGCCGTTGGCCTTGGGAATCGCGATGTAGTCCTTGAATTTGCCTGGAATCGGCTTGTACAGGGAATGCAACGCACCCAGCGCCAGATAACAGGTTGGCTGGTCGCGGACGACCACGCGAAAGCCGTAGATATCGAACACTTCGGAAAACGCCAGGCTCTTTTCCTGCATCTTGCTGTAGATGCTGTAGAGGTGTTTTTCGCGCCCGCTGATGGTGGCTTCGATCTTGCACTGCTCGAGTTTCTCCTGCAGTGCGATCCGGATCTTGTCGACCAGCTCACGGCGATTGCCGCGCGCGGCTTTTACCGCATTGGCCAGAACCTTGTAACGATTGGGGTGGCTGTAACGGAAGCCGAGGTCTTCCAGTTCCTGATAAACCGCATGCAGCCCGAGCCGGTTGGCGATGGGGGCGTAAATTTCCAGCGTTTCCGTGGCAATGCGGCGGTGTTTTTCAACCGGCATCGAATCCATGGTGTGCATGTTGTGCAGGCGGTCGGCCAACTTGACCAGGATGACCCGCACATCCTGCGCCATTGCCAGCAGCATTTTGCGGAAGTTTTCCGCCTGTGCCTGTTGTTCGGACTCGAACGCCAGTTTGTCGAGTTTCGATACGCCGTCGACCAGCAACGAGACCGCCTTGCCAAACCGCACCTCGATCTCCCCAGCCGTGGCGGGGGTGTCTTCCACCACGTCGTGCAACAGGGCCGCAGCCAAGGTCTGCGCGTCCAGATGCCATTCTGCAAGGATGCCGGCGACCGCCAGCGGATGGGAAATGTAGGGTTCGCCGCTCTTGCGAAACTGGCCTTCGTGGGCGCTACGGCTGAATTCGTAGGCAACCTCCAGGGTGCTGATTTCGTCCGGCGTGAGATACGCCAGCTTGGGGCGCAGCGAGTCGAATTCGTGAGTCAACGTCGGCGCACGGTGCGGGTGCGCCGGTTGCGGAATGGGCTGGTTCTCAGGCACGGCCTCGATTGAGAATTTCCGGACCGACTTTGCCTGCTGCAATTTCGCGCAGCGCGGTGACCACGGCCTTGTCGCTCGATTCGACCATGGCTTGTGAGCCTTGCACCAGCTGACGGGCACGGTAGGTCGCGGCGAGCGTCAGCTCGAAGCGGTTGGGGAACATGGGAATGCAATCGTCAACGGTAATACGAGCCATAGGGATACTCCTGCTCAGGTGGCGCGGGTGCGCCATGGGGTGTTGGGTACAAATCAATTCAATACGAAAAATTGAAACCAGATCAATCAGATACGCCGGAATTCCTCGAAAAGGGCGGTGTGCCGAACTAATTGGCGCGCTGTTTCGAGGCGAATGCTGCGGGTGATGGCGAGCAGATCCAGTGAGGCATGCTCGAAATCATCGTTGATGATTATATAGTCGAACGCATCGGCGTGAGCGACATCGTGAGCAGCGGCCGCCAGGCGGCGCTCGATGACTTCGTCGCTGTCCTGCCCGCGTCCGGCCAGCCGTGTGCGCAGCGCGTTGAACGAGGGCGGCAGAATGTAAATCGACGCCGAGTGCGGGAAATGCTGCTTGATCTGGCCGGCGCCCTGCCAGTCGATTTCCAGCAGCACATCATGGCCCGCGTTGAGATCGTGGGTGATGCTGCCTTTTGCGGTGCCGTAAAAATTGCCATACACCTCGGCGTGTTCCAGAAATTCGCCTTCAGCCAGCATGATCTGGAACTGTTCGCGGCTGACGAAATGGTAATCGCGCCCGTTGGTTTCGCCGGGACGCGGCGCGCGGGTGGTGTGCGAGACCGACAGGCGAATGGCCGGGTCGACTTTGAGCAAGGCTTTGACCAGGCTGGTTTTGCCGGCGCCGGACGGGGCGCTGACGACGTAAAGTACGCCGGATGGGGAAGAAGGGGTCATGGCTGTTCCAGGTTCTCTTGTTCTGCTTATTCGATATTTTGCACTTGTTCGCGCATTTGTTCGATCAGTACCTTGAGTTCGAGCGATACGCGCGAGGTTTCCACCGCGACCGATTTTGAGCCCAGCGTATTGGCCTCCCGATGCAATTCCTGCATCAGGAAATCGAGCCGTTTGCCGACCGCGCCGGACTGAGACAACACCCGGCGAACTTCCGCAAAATGGGTGGACAGGCGGGAAAGCTCCTCGTCGATGTCGGCTTTTTGCGCCGCCAGCACGATTTCCTGTGCCAGGCGTTCATGCCCGGCCTCACCGAGTGCTGCATGCAGGCGTTCGGCCAGTTTGTCGCGCTGGGCGGCGATCAGGCTCGGCAGCAAGGGGCGCAGGGTTTCCACCTGGGCTTCGGCGGCGGCAAGGCGGTCAAGAATGTGCTGTTCGAGCCTGGCACCCTCACGCTGGCGACTTTCCTCCATCTCGTCCAGTGTGGCGCGCACCCCGGCCAGCACGGCTTTGTTCAGCATCTCTTGCGATTGCGTGACCGTCGGCACTGCGCCCGGCCAGCGCAGGATGTCGTTGACGCTCAGGGACGCGCTGTCCGGCAGCCGTTGCTGCACTTCGGCTTGCCAGCGCGCCAGATGCTCAAGAATCGTCGGGTTCAAGCCGTTATCGGGCGTGGCGACGGCATTCGGGTTGAGGCTGACGCGACACTCCACCTTGCCCCGCGTCAGCCGCTGCTGGATAAGTTCGCGCAACTGCGGTTCCAGGATGCGCACTTCGTCGGCGAGGCGGAAATGAAGTTCGAGATAACGCTGGTTGACGCTGCGCAAGTCAAAATTAAGGTTGGCATGCTCAAGGTTGATGCTGTGGGCGGCGAACCCGGTCATGCTGCTGGTCATATGAGGTATGCGTGGGTTAAAAAAGATGGCTGGCGCATGGCCAGGATGTATTTGATGGCTGGCGTGGCCAGTAAACTGCAGAAAAGATAATAGACGTTCGATTATGGCGACTCAACCCAACCAGGCACTTCCCAACGGATACCGGCTGAACGAATACACCATTGTCCGCAAAATTGGCGGCGGTGGCTTCAGCCTGGTGTATCTGGCGCGCGACGACGCCAATCTGCCGGTGGCCATCAAGGAATACCTGCCGGGCGCGCTGGTGCTGCGTACCGAAGGCTCGGTCGTCGTACAGGCCAGCTCGACCGAAAACAACAATATTTTCCGGCACGGTATGAAGTGCTTTTTTGAAGAAGGCCGGGCGCTCGCCTGCATCAATCACCCCAACGTCATCCGCGTGGTCAACTTTTTCCGCGCCAATGACACGGTGTACATGGTGATGCGCTTCGAGCGGGGCAAGACCCTGCAGCAGCATATCCAGGCCAACCGCGGCAGTATCCGCGAAAGCTTCATCCGCCGGGTGTTTGCGCAGCTGCTGAACGGCCTGCGCGAAGTGCATACGCACAAACTGCTGCATCTCGACATCAAGCCGTCCAACATCTATATCCGTCTGGACGGTTCGCCGGTGCTGATCGACTTTGGTGCGGCGCGGCAAACGCTGACCCAGGAAGAAAGCAAGCTGCAACCCATGTATACCCCGGGTTTTGCCGCGCCCGAGCAGTATCACAACCGTGAACGGCTTGGCCCCTGGAGTGATATTTACAGCGTGGGGGCGAGTTTGTATGCCTGCCTCGCGGGTTACCCCCCGCAGGCAGCCGATGCGCGTCTGCTCAACGACAAAATGGTGCCGGCACAGGTGAACTGGCGTGGCACCTACTCTGCGCAGTTGCTGGAAACCATCGACAACTGCCTCAGGCTCAACTATATGGAACGCCCGCAAAGTGTGTTTAGCTTGCAAAAGGTATTGATGGATAGCAGCTCGATGACGCTGCCAAGACCCTCGTTTTTGAGTAGCATCAAGCATTCACTGACTAAAGATCTGTTCTAAAGCTATCGCGATGAAATTCACCATTTACCAGGCGTCACGTCAGGGGGGCCGCAAAAACAACCAGGATCGGGTCGCCTATTCCTACAGCCGCGATGCCTTGTTGATGGTGGTGGCGGATGGCATGGGCGGCCACATGTACGGCGAAATTGCGGCGCAGATCGCGGTGCAGACCCTGACCGACCTGTTCCAGAAAATGGCCAAGCCGCGGCTGGACGACCCGATGGCTTTTCTGGCTGATGCAACCGCGCTCGCCCACAGTGCGATCAACGATTACGCCATTGCGCAGGACTTGCTCGAAATCCCGCACACCACCCTGGTGGCTTCGGTGGTGCAGGACAGCACGGCATACTGGGCGCATGTGGGCGATTCCCGCCTGTATCTGTTCAGTGACGGCTGCCTGATCGCGCGCACCGAAGATCACACTGCCGTGGCGCAACTGGTGCGCGATGGCATCATCAGCGAAGAGGAAGCGGGCAACCACCCGGAGCGCAACAAAGTGTCCAATTGCCTCGGTGGCTATGCCATCCCGCAGGTGGAATGCAATGCGCCGCTCCCGCTGACGGATGGCGACACCATGCTGCTCTGCACCGATGGCATCTGGGGCATGATCAATGCCCAGGAGCTCGCTGCGTTGCTGCATGCGTATACGCTGGAAGACGCGGTGCGTCATTTGATGGATCACGCCGAATTCCGTGGCGGCGAGCACGGCGACAATCTCAGCCTGATTGCCATGACCTGGGGCGAGGCGCGCATGCCAAGCAAAGACTCCATTTCGACCCTGGCGCTGCCAGACGGCGGCATCACCACCCAGATCAACGCGCATCGTCCGGTCGCGGGTTCCGCAGCGGTGTCGGATGACGAGATCGAGCGCGCCATCGCCGAGATCCAGCAGGCGATCCAGAAAATCTCGGTCAAGTAGCGCGGGCATGCGTGCCGTGTGAGCTGGATGCCAGAGGCGCGGTAAACTCGCGCTTTCCTTTTTTGTCCGTTGCCATGACTGCTGCTTTCTCCCGCCCCAGTGGCCGCGCGCCCGATGCGCTGCGCACCCTGTCTTTCACCCGCGGTTACACCAAACATGCCGAAGGCTCAGTGCTGGTCGCCATGGGCGACACCCGCGTGCTGTGCACCGCCAGCGTGCTGGAGAAAATTCCGCCGCACAAAAAAGGCAGCGGCGAGGGCTGGGTGACCGCCGAATACGGCATGTTGCCGCGCTCCACCCACACCCGCAGCGACCGCGAAGCCGCGCGCGGCAAGCAGTCCGGGCGCACCCAGGAAATCCAGCGCCTGATCGGCCGCAGCCTGCGCGCCGTGGTCGACCTGAAAAAACTCGGCGAACGCACCCTGCACATCGACTGTGATGTGTTGCAGGCTGATGGCGGCACGCGTTGCGCCAGCATCTGCGGTGCCTATGTGGCGGTTGCCGATGCGGTCGCCGGCCTGCTGCGCGACGGCAAACTCACCGAAACCCCGTTGAACGACAGCATCGCCGCCGTCTCGGTCGGCCTCTATCAAGGCGCGGCCGTGCTGGATCTCGATTACCTGGAAGACTCCGGCTGCGACACCGACATGAACGTGGTGATTACCGGCAGCGGCGGCATCGTCGAAGTGCAGGGCACTGCCGAAGGCGCGCCGTTTTCGCGTGCTGACATGGACAAGCTGATCGACCTGGCCAGCGCCGGCATCACGGAAATCACCGCCGCCCAGCTGGCGGCGCTGTACGCATGAGCAAGCTCGTCATCGCCTCCGGCAACGCCGGCAAGCTACGTGAAATCGCCCGCATCCTCGCACCGCTGGATATCCAGGCGGTCCCGCAATCCGAATTCAACGTGCCCGATTGCCCCGAGCCGCACGTCACCTTCGTCGAGAATTGCCTGGCCAAGGCGCGCCACGCCAGCGCGCACAGCGGCCTGCCCGCGCTGGCGGACGATTCCGGCATCTGTGTCGAAGCGCTCGGTGGCGCGCCCGGCGTCTATTCCGCGCGCTATGCGGGCGAGCCCAAGTCGGACCAGCGCAACAACGAAAAGCTGATCGCCGCGCTGGCCAACGAGGCCAATCGCCGCGCGCACTACACCTGCGTCATGGTCTACGTGCGCCACCCCGACGACCCCGAGCCGATTATCTCGGAAGGTCGCTGGCACGGCGAAATCATCGACACCCCGTGTGGCGAGAATGGCTTTGGCTACGACCCGTATTTCCTCGTCCCGCAATTTGGCAAAACCGGTGCCGAACTGGACGAAGACACCAAGAACGCCATCAGCCATCGCGGCCAGGCGCTGCGCGATCTGGTTGACAAGTTAAAACAGCTTGGCTGAGTCCGTCATTCGCTTTGCCGGTGGCGGGCTGACCGTCTCGCCGCCGCTGTCGCTCTACATCCACCTGCCGTGGTGCGTGAAGAAATGCCCGTATTGCGATTTCAATTCGCATGCGGCGCAAGCGATTCCGGAAGCCGCCTACATCGACGCGCTGCTCGCCGATCTGGAGCGTGCACTGCCGGATATCTGGGGGCGCACCCTCCACACGGTGTTCTTCGGCGGCGGCACGCCCAGCCTGTTTTCGGCAGCAGGCATCGACCGCATCCTCACCGGCGTGCGCACCCTGACGCGGCTGTCGCCCGGCGCGGAGATCACCCTGGAAGCCAACCCCGGCACGGTGGAAGCCGCCAAGTTCGCCGGCTTTCGCGCGGCGGGCGTCACGCGCGTTTCGCTCGGTATCCAGAGTTTCAATCCGCGTCACCTCCAGGCATTGGGGCGCATTCATGATGATGCCGAAGCGCGCCGCGCGGCTGAACTCGCCGCCACCCATTTCGACACCTTCAACCTCGATCTGATGTACGCCTTGCCGGGGCAAACCCTGGCCGAGGCGCTGGCCGATATCGACACGGCGCTGAGTTTTCAGCCGCCGCACTTGTCGACCTACCATCTCACCCTCGAATCCAATACGCCCTTCGGCCACACGGCGCCGCCGAATCTGCCGGATGACGACCTGGCCGCCGACATGCAGCTGGCGGTCGAAGCGCGGCTGATCGAGGCAGGCATGCAGCATTACGAAACGTCTGCTTACGCAAAGCCGAATCATGCCAGCCGCCACAACCTCAACTACTGGCAGTTCGGCGATTACCTCGGCATCGGCGCGGGTGCGCATTCCAAGCTCAGCTTTCATGACCGCATCGTTCGCCAGATGCGCACCAAGCATCCGCAGCAATACATGGATGCAGTGGGGCAGGGCGCACCTATCGCCGACACCCGCACCCTGACCCGCGCCGACCTGCCGTTTGAATTCATGATGAATGCGTTGCGCTTGAATGAGGGCGTGCCTGCCGCCCTGTTCGAGGTGCGTACCGGGTTGCCGTTGATTGTGTGTACCGCAGCGCTGGAAAAGGCGCGTGCACAGGGCTTGCTGTTGCCTGGTGCTACCCGGCTGCAACCCAGCGTGCAGGGTCAGCGCTTTTTGAACGACTTGCTGGAATTGTTTCTGGCTTAAGCGTTGGCCGTGCGGAAGCCCGCAAACGCATCGCGCCGATGCGGCAAATAAAAATTGCGGAAGCCCGGTCGCTTCAGTCGCGCATCGGTCACCGGCCCGCCACCGCGCAACTCCTGATGAGTGTGGAACCAGGGTTGCGAATAATCGCGGTACAGATCGGGCTCAAATCCGGGGTAGGGCGCAAAGGCGTCGCGCGTCCATTCCCAGCCAGCACCCCAGTCAAAATCAGCCGACCCGGTAGCGTGCTGCCATTCGGCGGCGCTGGGGAGGCGACGCCCCAGCCAGGCCGCACAGGCTTCGGCTTCAAAACCATTCACATGCAGCATGGGTGTGCCTGCATGCAGCGGCGTCCATTGCGTAAAGCGGCGCGCCTGCCAGTTGCCATCGACCTTGCGCCAGTACAGCGGGTGGTTCGCGCCGCTGGCCGTGCGCCAGTCCCATCCCGCTTGCGACCACACCGCGCGATGCTGATATCCGCCCGCGTCAACGAAGGCGGCAAAGGCGGCCTCGCTTACCAGGCTGGCGTCGATGTCGCAGGCCGGAACGTGCACGGTGTGGCGCCATTTTTCGTTGTCGAAAACAAAGCCTGCATCGGCTCTGCTGCCCAGTGCCACGTCGGCCTCGGCAAGCGCAAGACGGCTGGGGAGCAGGGGCAGGTTGTCCGGCAGCGTCAGCGCATCGGGTGGCGCATAACCCAGGTGTTGAAACGCCATCCACCAGGCCTCGATGTGCATCAGCTCGTGATATAGGCACAGCTCGGCCATATAGGCCAGCGCAGGCGTAAACGCGCTGCGCAGTCTGGCCGCCACCGCTGCGGTCACCTGGTCGGCATACGCATCGAGCGCTGCAGGTGGCAGCAAAGCCAGATCCCAGCGCGTGTCGTGTGGCACGGCGGACGAATCGTAAAGCGCATCGGCACCCGGCACCCGGCTGGCGGCGAGGCTGCCAGCCGCCTGCGCCCGCAGGCACCAGCGCTCCTGAAACCACACGATGTGACCAAGCTCCCACAAGGGCGGATTCAGAACCGGGTCACGTGGCCCCAGCCAGCCGTCTGCCGGGAGGCCGGCGACGAGCGCACGCAGCTGCTCACGCGCCTGCGCCAGGCTGGCGATGAGCTGATCCGGCGTATGGCCGCTGACGGGACGATCAAGGTTCATGCTATATAGATACCCTAAATTCAAGCGACACTTTCAATTTAATCGACAGGTGAATTCTGAACATGAGCGAGCCCACTCTTAACCCTCCCATCCGCCTGACCCAGTTTTCACATGGCGGCGGCTGCGGCTGCAAAATTGCGCCAGCCGTGCTGCGCGAAATTCTCGCCGGCACGCCTTTTACATCGAACATGGCGGCAGCCTATCCCGATCTGCTGGTGGGCATCGAGCATGGCGACGACGCCGCGGTTTATCGCCTGAACGACGAACAGGCCATTGTCGCCACCACCGATTTTTTCATGCCGATTGTGGACGACCCCTTCGAGTTCGGCCGCATCGCTGCAACCAATGCCCTGTCCGATGTGTATTCCATGGGCGGGCGGCCGTTGTTCGCGCTCGCCATTGTCGGCATGCCGATCGGCAAGCTGTCCAACGACGTCATCCGGCAGATTCTCGCGGGCGGCGAAGCGGTGTGCAAGGCGGCCGGCATCCCGATTGCGGGCGGCCATTCCATCGACGCGCCGGAACCGATTTACGGTCTGGTCGGCATCGGCGTGGTCGACCCGCGCCGCGTCAAGAAAAACTCGGGCGGCCAGGCGGGCGATGTGCTGATTCTCGGCAAGCCACTGGGGGTCGGCATCTACAGCGCCGCGCTGAAAAAGGAGGCGCTCAGTGCCGATCAATATGCGGCCATGATCGCCGCCACGACCCAGCTCAACACCGCCGGCGCCGACCTTGCAGGGATAGACGGTGTCCACGCGCTTACCGACATCACCGGCTTTGGCCTCGCCGGCCACCTGCTCGAAATCACCCGCGCCTCGAAGCTGGCCGCACGCATTGAACTCGCGCGCCTGCCCCTGCTGCCAGGAGTCGCTGAACTCGCACAGTCTGGCCACATCACCGGCGCCAGCCAGCGCAACTGGGCGGGCTACGGCGCTGAAGTGACGCTGCCCGAAGGCATCGCCGACTGGCAGCAGGCGATTCTGAGCGATCCTCAAACCAGCGGCGGCTTGCTGGTGAGTTGTGCACCCGAATCGCGTCAGGCCGTGCTCGATGTGTTTCACCAGCACGGCTTTGCCGGCGCGGTGGAAATCGGCGGGCTGCATGCGGGGACGAACGTGACGGTTGCGGTCTAAGTGGTGTTCCGGTTTTTCGATTTTCCGGTGGTAGATGGCGACCTGCGCGCCGACGTGCTCGCGGGACTGGCGGCGCAGCCCAAGGCCATTCCGCCCAAATACTTCTACGACGAAGCCGGTTGCCGTCTGTTCGAGGCCATTTGCGCGCAGCCCGAATACGTCCTCTGCCGCACCGAGCACGCGTTGATGGAAGCGCACTTGCCGGAGGTCGCCGCTGCCGTCGGTGCGGTCGATTGCGTCATCGAGCCGGGCGCGGGTGACTGCGTCAAAGTCCGCGCCCTGCTCGGTGCGTTGCATCCCAGCCAGCTGGTGGTGCTGGACATTGCCGGTGCGCCGCTTGCCGCCGCCGCCGGGCGGCTTGCAGGCGACTACCCCGGGGTGGCGGTCACCGCACTGGGCATGGATTTCATTCACAATCTGGAAGCCGCCGCGCCTTACCTCACGGCAGATCGGCGGCTGGTCTATTACCCGGGCTCCAGCATCGGCAACTTTGCGCCAGATGACGCCGCTGCCTTGCTCGCGCGCTTTCGCCAGTTGGCGGGCGAAGCGGGCCAGTTGCTCATCGGCTTCGATCTCAAAAAAGACCCCGTCTACCTGCACCGCGCCTACAACGACGCCGCAGGTGTCACCGCCGCTTTCAATCTGAATTTGCTGGCGCGCTTGAATCGCGAACTCGACGCCGACTTCAACCTCAGCCAGTTCCGCCACTATGCCTGCTACAACCCAACCGCCGGGCGAATCGAAATGCACTTGGTGAGCCTGGTCGAGCAAAGCGTCAACGTGGCTGGCCAGCGCGTTCATTTCAATCTGGGTGAAGCGCTGCACACCGAGAACTCCTACAAATTCCACCGCGATGAATTCAGCGCGATTGCCGCAAGCGCCGATTGGCATTTGATTCGCGACTGGGAGCTGGATGGGTTCGCGGTTCAGTTGTATGGGTAAGGACGTGGGGTTTTGGCTGTCCGGGGGGCAACAAGCAGCCAACACCTAAAGTGCCGATCAAGCATGTCCACCGTCCCCTGTTCGGGCTGGGATTTGCGCGGGTTTCGCTTCGGGTGCTGTGCGTCTGGCAACCCTGAGAGCGTCTAGGCTCTTGGGGGGATCGGCTTGATGATGCAGCGTCCTTTTCCAGCCACCTTGGCTTCATACATCAACTTATCGCTTATTTGTATCAACTCTTCTGCGCTGTATTGACCGGGGGCACCGAAAATGACCCCCATGCTGGCACCAACTTTAATGCCAGCGTCATGTGGCAAAGTGATGTGCGCAATGCGTTCCACGATGCGCTCTGCCAACGCATGCAGGTTTTCGATTTCGTTGGCGTCGCTCAGGGCAACAATAAACTCATCCCCGCCCAGGCGGGCAATCGCATCATTACTCCGTGTGACTTCTTTCAGGGTGTTGCCAACCTGACAGAGAACATCATCGCCGTAATTGTGGCCATAACGATCATTGATCTCTTTAAACCCGTCAAGATCAATGAACAGGATCGCAATGGATGCCCCCTTGCGCCTGGCGCCATGAATCATCTGTTCCAGCAACTCCATGAACAGCAAGCGGTTGCACAGTCCCGTCAAGCTGTCATGGGTCGCCATCTGTTTCATCACCTCATAGGCTTTTTCCTTATCCTCTTTTTCCTTGGAAAGGATGCGGTTGGAGCGATAGATTGCGGCTGTCATGAGGAGGATGATGCATGCCAATGCCAGAAATAAAACGACTTCGGGGATGTGCTGATCGGCGAAGTCACGCATGCTGACTTTGCCGTAATTTTCATAAGGACCCGCCCGCAAGGTTTTCAGCAGATCGTGAACCGGTTGGTAGTCGTAAGGAAACGTCCACTCCTGAAAACCGGCTTGTGCGGCAACCTCACTGTTGCTGCCAAGTGACAACAGGGCCAATGCAACCGATTTGCTCAGTTCATTCGAGGCTTGGTGGGTTTTGGCAAATGCCCATTCAGGATAAAGCGGGGTGCTGACCTTGAAGGGAAAGCCGGGGTAGGTTTTGGGTGCCAGGATGCGAAAATCATCAAGGTTGATCTTCCACTCTGTTGCATGGCTTTCCAGCGCACCGGTCCGAATGACTGCGGCATCCACTTCGCCGTTCAGGACGGCCTGTATCTCCTTGGGCTGGGTACCCAGGAACGTGACCGCTTTGGCTTTTTTATAGGGATCAAATCCGTGATCCAGCATTTCCTTGTACCCGACCAGCCAGCCACCAAAACCGAGTGTGGCGACACCCGCGATGGTCTTGCCACGCAGATCCTTGATGGTGTGGATCCCACTGTCTGCCCGTGTGATGATGGCTGAACCGAATTCTGAGAATCCGCCTTTTTGAACCATCGTCAGGATGCGGGATACGCCAAAGTTGCGTTCAAGTGACACATAGATGGCTGGCTGGGTGATCACAAAATCGATTTCCTGTCGCGCCACCAGCGCATTGATGCGCTCAAGGTCGAAAGGGGAGACCAGGATCAGGTGGAACTCGTGCTGCGGCAAGGCTGCCTGCAGGTACTCAAATGTGGGCTGCCACTCCTGTTTGCCAATCTCTACGCCGTGGATGGCCACAACCAGGATATTGACCTTCTCGGCAAACGCGCTCGTCGGACTAAACAGCAGCCACATCAGGGCGAACAGAGCATAACCACGAAGGCGAGGCGTCTTGCTTCTCATTGTTTTGCCAGTGGAACGGTACATGGAGGAAAAAACCGCCAAGCGGCATTTCTCGTGCGGAGGCGCTTCGCGGGTTGCTCCTGTGCTCATTCCAGACTGTCGAGTGGGCGCGGTTCGCCGATGAAATACCCCTGCACGCAATCGACCCCCATTTCGACCAGCGTGGCGAGGAAGTCTGGGTCTTCGATGAAACCCGCCACGGTCTTGATGCCGAGGAAGCTGCCGGTTTCCAGGATGGATCGCACGAGGGCTTCGTCGATCATGCTGGTGCCAATTTCGCGTACCAGGGTGCGGTCGATTTTCAGGTAGTCGAGCTTCATGCTCTTCAGGCTGGTGTAGGAGCTGCTGCCGATGCCGAAGTCGTCGAGGGTGAAACGGCAGCCGTGACGCTGAAGTTGGCGCATGAACAGCTGGGTCTGGGCATGGCCTTCGACGGCATCGGCTTCGCTGATTTCGAAAATAAGCTTGTTGCCGGGCAGGTCGCCGCGCACCAGTTCGGCCAGCAGGAACTTGAGGAACAGCGGATTGGTGACTGACTGGCCGGACAGGTTGATCGACAGGCCGCCGATCGACGCGACCTTTTCAGGGTGGTCGCGCATCCAGCGCAGGACGGTTTTCACCACCCAGCGGTCAATCTCGGTGATGCGTTGCAGGCGTGCGGCGACGTCGATCAGGTCGCCCGTGGCGATGGCGCGTTCGTCATGCGCGGTGGGGTGCAGCAGCACTTCGTAATACAGCGGGGTGCGCGCGGCATCGGCTGCGGCCACCACTGGCTGGCAGTTGAGGCTGAGCTGGTTGTTGGCGAGGATGGCAGTGAGTTCGTGCGCCCACTGCGCCAGCGCCAGCACGCCGCTGTCATTGACTTCACTGCTGTACAGCACCACCGCCTGCCCCGATTCGCGGGCGCGGGCGCTGGCAGCGTTGGCATTGTCGTAATAGGTTTCCGGACTGAGGCAGTCGCTGGCCCACATCAACCCTGCCGCCATTTGCACGCGGTAGCGCGTGCCGTTGATTTCCTGCGGCTGGGCGGTCAGCGCGCTCAATAGCGTTTCGGCCTGGGCCTGGGCAGCTTCGCCGTCGGCGGCCTCGATCCAGAATGCCAGACCGGATTCGCCGGCGCGCGCCAGTTGGGCGCTGGCAGGCAGCAGGGTCGGCAGCAGTTGGGCGAGATCGCGCAGGATGGGGATGCGCGTTTCACTTCCCACTGCCTCGCCCGCCGGGTTGTGGATGTCGAGCTGGATGACGCCGACGGCATAGCCGCCCGCGGTTGTCTGGCTGCGCAGCCAGGCGCGACGGATTGCGCGGAAGAAGCTCTTGCGGTTGGCCAGGCCCGTGGCGGAATCGTGCGAGGCCTGCCACAGCAGGTCGCGCTGCATTTTCTGGATCATCGCGCTGTAGGAGCGATCCATCAGCGGCAACTCGAGGTCTTCGGTCCATTGCGCGTCGCCTTCTTCCAGCGTTTGCAGCAACTCGGGTCGCTTGAGGTCGAGTTTTTTGATGCCGCGATAGTTGGCGAACACGTACACCGGCGGCTGGTTGCCGATCCAGATCAGGTTGAGCGGCGTGTCCTGCGACTTGAATTGCAACCAGTCGCCAACGCGCAGGCGCTCGGCCAGGTTGTCCTGGGCTTCGCTGAGCGGCTCGCTGGCGGCGTCGATCAGGCGGGCGGCAATCGCGGTGCGCGGGTGCTGCGATTTGTCGGTTTCGAACAGCGCGGATGCAAGCTGGTCGACGATGCGATCCTGCGCGAATTTGTCGGCGCAAACCTGAGTGAGTTCCTGATCGATACGCTGTAGCAGGGCCTGAACATCGGTGGCCGTCGGCGGCTCGGCGAGATCCGGGTCCAGCCAGCCACATAATTGCCGCAACACCTGCCAGGCTTCGCGCGCTTCATCGCTGTCGATCCCGTGGCGCATTTCCGCAATGAACAACACATTGCGCCAGCCACCGTTCAGCAATTCGATCACGGCGTTGGGCACCGGCTGGGTGTCCAGCCGTGCCAGCAGTTCGCGCAGGATGCGCTGCTTGACGATCTCGGCGTTCTGGCGGCCTTCGCACATTTCCTGCAAACGGAATACGCGTGCGGCGCGTTCGCTCAACAGTGGCTTGACCACGCGTTCGAGCTGGGTGCGCGCCTCTTCGAACACGCCCGGGTTTTTGTCGGCTTCGGCATTGATGCGGTCGGTCCAGCGGCTCATCAGCCGCATCAGACGCGCATCGCCGATTTTTCCATCGTCGCCCGCCACCATGCTGATGCGGTCGAGCGTGTTCAACACTTTGTGCGCGGGATGGCTGGGCGAGTTGAGAAACTGCGGGTCGGACATGGCCAGCTTGACGAGGCTGGTTTCAAGCTGCTGGAAAAACGGCCGCATTCCTTCGCTGACGGTTTTTTCGGCGTGCATGGTGTCGAACAGCGCGCCGAACATGTCGACCGAACGTTGCATCTCCTGAGTAACCGCTGGCGGCAAGGCACCCGCTGCCGCCAGCCGCTGCAATACCGGCGAATGCGCCACGCCGGGAACGCCCATCTGCATTGCTTGACTGCCGCCCGATCCGGCTGGCTGCGCGTAGCCACCTTGGTTCGTCTGCGAAGCCGGTGCGCCGGAGGGCATCGGGGCGCCGGGTGCCACGTTGCTCGGGTTGCCCTGGGCGCCCTGATTGCGCTGAAAAAAATCCATCAGGGAGCTGGTCAGGCGGCTGAGTGCGCCCTTTGGGGGCGGGGTGCCGGCCAGACTTGCATCCGCTTGATCGGGCGAAGCCTGGTGGGGTTTGGCAGGCGTCGGGGGCGCTGTCGGGGTGGCGTGCTGTGACTGGGTTTCCACCTGCGAAACCGGAAGCATCGCCAGCAATTCCGAATACAGGGGGGCGAGCTGGTCGGACAACACGTCGCGCAAGGTGGCATAGGCGACCTGCCGAGCGCGCGCCGATACCGGAACATCCTGCACCGCGTTGCGGAAAGCATGGCCGATGACACTAGGGCCGAACGGATTGGTGTTGTGGTCACAGGCAAAGCCGAATAACTGGCCGATGCGCGGTTCGATATCGGCCAGTTGCTCGTGGAACTGCTCTTCCAGCTTGTGGGCATCTGTGGACGTGGCGAGCCAGTCTTCAAAATCCAGCTCGTCTACCAGGGCCAGGCCGCCTTCGTTGGTACTTGATTTGATCTGGGCCTGATGGGTTTGATTCTGTTTCAGCGCGTCCATTACCTGCTGCACAAAGCGGGTTTGCACCATCGCGGCATGCTGGTTGAATTCGTGCATCGCGCTCAATAATCCGCTGTGCTCGACAATGCCGGTCGCCAGTAATGCCGCCGCGCCGAGTTTGTCGCCCAGCGCACGCATCATCTGGTCGTGGGCCTGCAGCAAGGTTTCGTTCAATAGCGTGGTGCTGGCTTGACGCAGATGAGGGAAGGCTTCCGAGGTGGGCAACGCAGCGAGTTTCTGCCGGTGACTCGCCATCCGCAGCTTCTGCAGCGCGCGCAGCGCGTCGAGCGGCTGGCGGATGAAGGCGACGCCGACGCCGAGTGGACTCAGCCGTTTAAGCAGCGCGGGCACCTGGAAGTTGAGCGTGGCGTTGCTTGACGCCGAGGTGAAGACAATTTCCACTTCGGCATTGGCGCGTTTGGCCAGCGCCGCGATGGCCACCTCCGGATTGGTGAATTTGAGGAAAAGCCCGCCCACGCAAAAATCGCGAATCTCGCAGGCGATTTCGGGATACCCGGCTTGCGTGATGATGGCCGCTTGGGATACCTGAAAACGCTTGTCGCGCCGCAAGTCCTGGCCGGCGTGCCGGCTGTCAATCTCGTTGTTCATCATTCCCTCTGCTTCGCTTGATTTTGCCTCGATTATAGGGTGGGGCGCCTGGGTTTGATGGGGCGCCGATAACGTGACATGCGCCTGCGGTTGTCGCAGGTCGGCGGGTTTTGATAGACTGGCGCGCATGACCCCGGCCACGCT
Organism: Gammaproteobacteria bacterium; assembly: GCA_018831045.1. Lineage (GTDB taxonomy): Bacteria > Pseudomonadota > Gammaproteobacteria > Burkholderiales > Thiobacillaceae > Thiobacillus. The sequence goes on from JAHJRA010000043.1 coordinate 28,639, forward strand.
GTCCTTTTTTAGCTGCTTTTATCCCTCGCCCAAGGCGGTCGGGAGGCGCTGAGCTGGTCAGCTTGCTTAACGAAACCGCCAGCCCGCTGGCGGTTTTTTGTTTAAGCCGCCGCTGCATAAACCCAGGAGCCACACCATGACGACCACCCGCACCGACGACACCCGTATCGAGCAAAGCGGCGAACTGCTCGCCCCGATGCAGATCATGCGGGAACTCCGCGCCAACGAAACCGTGCTGGCGCACGTGACGCGCGCGCGCAGTGCCATTCACGACGTGCTGCGTGGCGCGGATGACCGCCTGTTCATCGTCGTCGGGCCCTGCTCGATCCACGATCCGGCTGCGGCAATCGATTACGCGAAAAAGCTGAAGCCGCTGGCCGATGAGCTGGCGCACGAAATCATCATCGTCATGCGCGTGTACTTCGAAAAGCCCCGCACTACCGTGGGCTGGAAAGGACTCATCAACGATCCGCATCTGGACGAAAGCCACGACATCAACGAAGGCCTGCGCCTGGCGCGCAAGCTCCTGCTTGAAATCAACAAAATCGGCCTGCCCTGCGCTACCGAGTTTCTCGACCTGATTTCGCCGCAATACATCGCCGACCTGGTGAGTTGGGGCGCGATTGGCGCGCGCACCACCGAATCGCAGTCGCATCGGCAGCTGGCGTCCGGCCTGTCGTGCCCGGTGGGTTTCAAGAACGGCACTGATGGAAGCCTGCGCATCGCGGCTGATGCGATCAAGGCCGCGGCCGCGCGCCACCATTTCATTTCCATCACCAAATCGGGCCATGTCGGCGTGTTCAGCACTTCCGGCAATGAAGACACCCATGTGATCCTGCGTGGCGGCAAAACGCCGAACTACGATACCGCCAACGTCGAGGCGGCCTGCCAGGAACTCGCTGCCGCAGGCTTGCGCCCGCAGGTGATGATCGATTTTTCCCACGCCAACGCCAGCAAGCAGTACCAGCGCCAGATCGACGTCGGTGCCGATGTCGCCGCGCAAGTGGCAGGTGGGGATACCCGCATCATTGGCATGATGATCGAAAGCCATCTGACTGCGGGACGGCAGGATCTCGTTCCCGGCCAGCCGCTGGCCTATGCACAATCCATCACGGACGCCTGTATCGGCTGGGACGACACGATCCCGCTGCTGCGCATGCTGGCGGATGCGGTGAAAAAGCGCCGGCTGGCGGTGCCGGCGGATGAGGAATAAATTGCCCGCAGCAAGGTGGCTTTGGCCCGATTGCGCGTCAAAGCACCGATTCGGCATGGCTTTGCCGGTTTTTCTATAGGGCGCGCCGCGCATCTGCGTTAAAATGCTCGAGGCGGGTCTCCCCGCATGGCTAGTTCGTGAATCGGGTCAGGTCCGGAAGGAAGCAGCCCCAGCGAGCGATGCCAGTGCCGGGGTCAGGCTCGCCACTTTTTTTCAGGATTCAGGGGGCAGGATTCAGGGATCAGGATGTGATGCTTGCGCAAGCGAAAACCGTTGAAAAACCGCTTTTTCCTGACCTCTGAATCCTGGCCGCTGACCCCTAGCCCCTCACCATGACTGATCTCTTCGGCGAATCTGCTTCTCCCGCACTGGCGCTGGCGCGCAAGTGGCGGCCGCGCGTGTTTGCCGATCTCAAGGGGCAGGAACATGTGGTGCGCGCGCTCTCCAACGCGCTGACGCAGGGGCGGCTGCATCACGCCTATCTGCTGACCGGTACGCGCGGGGTGGGCAAGACCACGCTGGCGCGGATTCTGGCCAAGTGCCTGAACTGCGAAACCGGTGTCACCGCCACGCCATGCGGCGTGTGCTCGGCCTGTACCCAGATCGACGCCGGGCGCTTCGTCGACCTGCTGGAACTCGACGCGGCGTCGAACACCGGCGTCGACAACATGCGCGAAGTGCTCGACAACGCGCAATACGCGCCAACGGTGGGGCGCTACAAGGTCTACATCATCGACGAAGTGCACATGCTGTCGAAACCGGCGTTCAACTCGATGCTGAAAACGCTGGAAGAGCCGCCCGCACACGTCAAATTCATTCTCGCCACCACCGACCCGCAAAAAATTCCGGTGACGGTGCTGTCGCGCTGCCTGCAGTTCAATCTGAAGCCGATGCCGCCCGCGTTGGTGGCGCAGCATCTGGCCGCGGTGCTGGCCGATGAAAACGTCCACGCCGAGCCGGCGGCGTTGAATCTGCTGGCGCGCGCCGCGGCAGGGTCGATGCGCGACGCGCTCTCGCTGACCGATCAGGCGATCGCCTACGGTGGCGGCGCCATCGAAGCGGCGGGTGTCGAGGCGATGCTCGGCACGGTGCGCCGCGATTATCTGTTTGACCTGCTCGATGCGTTGGCGGCGAACGACGCCGATGGGCTGATGCAGCAGGTGCAGCAACTTGCCGAGGGTGGCATGGCGTTCGATGCGGCGCTACAGGACATGGGCAGCCTGCTGACACAACTGGCCTTGATGTTGCATGCGCCCGATTCAATCAAAAACGGCACGCTGGAAGCCGGCTTTGAGGATGAACGGATGCAGATGGCGGCGAGCCAGCTCAATGCCGAGACCGTGCAGCTGTATTACCAGATTGCGCTGAATGGCCGCCGTGATTTGCCGTATGCGCCGGATGAGATGTCGGGGTTTTGCATGACGCTGCTGCGGATGCTGGCGTTTGCGCCGGGTGCGGGGAACCGTGCGCCACTGGAACGGCCGGCGCCGGCGCGGGTGGCGACACCCCTACCCAGGGTCGAGTCTGCGCCGCCTGCTGCATTGTCCGTGCCGCAGCCGATAGCGGTGGCAGCCCCAGCCACTGAGCCTGAGCCAATTACCCCCGCTCTAGTCATTGCCGCACCTGTTGCCCCGGAGCCGGCCGCCGCTACCCCGCCCGTATCCGCATGGACCGCCAGCGAACCGACGCCCCATGGCGCCTGGGACTGGCTCGCCGTCGTCGCGTCATTGCGCCTCGGCGGCATGGCGAAAATGCTGGCCGATCATTGCGAGTTGGTGGCGCAGTCGGACGACTCGGTAAAGCTGCGCGTCGCCGAAGCGCATAAACATCTGCTCGACCGCACCTATCAGGACAAGCTGGTGGCGGCCTTGCGCGACAAGTTTGGCCCAGCCCTCACCGTGGCTATCGAGCTGGGCGCGGCGGTTGAAAAGACACCGCAGCAGGTACGCACCCGTATCAAGGATGAACGTCAGGCTGAAGCCGTGGCGGCCATCGAATCCGATCCATTTGTGCGTGAACTGGTCGAGCAGTTTGGCGGCCAGATCGACGCCTCAACCATTCAACCCTTAGGAGAATCAACATGATGAAGGGCGGCATCGGCAACATGATGAAGCAGGTTCAGCAAGTGCAGGAAAACATGGCCAAAATGCAGGCCAAGCTGGCTGAAATCGAAATCGAAGGGCAAAGCGGCGCAGGCATGGTCAAGGTCACGATGACCTGCAAATACGACGTGCGCCGCGTCACCATCGACCCCAGCCTGATGGGCGATGACAAGGAGATGCTGGAAGACCTGGTCGCCGCCGCCATGAACGACGCAGTGCGCAAGGTCGAGTCCACCGTGCAGGAAAAAATGGGCAGCGTCACCGCCGGGCTGCCAATTCCGCCCGGGATGAAACTGCCTTTCTGAGCACCCACCGAGATGCAACCCGCCGCGCTGGAAAACCTGATTGGCGCGCTGCGCGTGCTGCCCGGCGTGGGCCCCAAGTCTGCCGCACGCATGGCGTATCACCTGTTGCAGCGCGACCGGCGCGGCGCTGAATCACTGGCGGGTGCGCTCAACCATGCGCTGACGCATCTGCATCATTGCCGCCTGTGCAACAATTTTTCCGAAGCCGAGGTGTGTGAGGTCTGCTTGAGCCCGCGCCGCGACAAACGGCAACTGGCTGTGGTTGAAATGCCCGCCGACTTCAACATGATGGAAGCCACCCAAAGCTACAACGGCCTTTACTTTGTGCTGATGGGACGCCTGAGCCCGCTCGACGGCATCGGTCCGCGCGAGATCCATCTCGACCGCCTGATCGCCCGCGCGCTCGACGGCGTGGTCGAGGAAGTGTTGCTCGCCACCAACTTCACCCCGGAAGGCGAGGCCACCGCGCACACCATCGGCGAACTGCTGAAAGCGCGCGGCATCAAGGTCAGCCGGCTGGCGCGTGGCGTTCCGGTTGGCGGCGAGCTGGAGTATGTCGACAGCGGCACGCTGGCGCAGGCCGTGCGCGACAGGCGCACCGTTTAACGTGACGCGCAGGCGCACTGTTTAACCAATCTAATAACCAATACCGGACAACACGATGGAACTCACTGCACTCACCGCCTTGTCGCCGCTGGATGGCCGCTACGGCAGCAAGACCGCAAGCCTGCGCGATTTTTTCAGCGAATATGCGCTGATCAAATACCGCGTCATTGTCGAGATTGAATGGCTGAAGGCGCTGGCGGCTGAAACCGCCATCGCTGAAGTCCCTGCGTTTTCCGAAGCGGCCATTGGCTTGCTCGATGGCATCGCCGACACCTTCTCGGTGGCGGATGCCGAACGTGTCAAGGCGATCGAGGCGACAACCAATCACGATGTGAAGGCGGTCGAGTATTTCCTCAAGGAAAGGACCCAGGGCAACACCGAAATCGCGGCCGTGTCCGAGTTTATTCACTTCGCCTGCACCTCGGAAGACATCAACAACCTCTCGCACGGCCTGATGCTCAAAGGCGCGCGTGACGGTGTGCTGCTGCCCGCGCTGGAAAAGGTCATTGCGCGTCTCACCGATCTGGCGCACGAACACGCTGATCTGCCGATGCTGTCGCGCACTCACGGCCAGCCCGCATCGCCCACCACCGTCGGCAAGGAAATCGCCAACGTTGTTTTCCGCCTGCGCCGTGCCTACATCACGCTGGGTGACATCGATATCCTCGGCAAGATCAACGGCGCTGTCGGCAATTACAACGCGCATGTGTCCGCTTATCCCGAACTGGACTGGGAAAGCTTCGCGCGCAGCTTCGTCATGGATCTGGGCCTGAGCTTCAACCCCTACACCATCCAGATCGAGCCGCACGATGCCATGGCCGAACTGTTCGACGCCATTGCCCGCACCAACACCATTCTTATCGACTTGAACCGCGACGTGTGGGGCTACATCTCGCTCGGCTACTTCAAGCAGAAGGTCAAGGCAGGCGAGGTCGGCTCCAGCACCATGCCGCACAAGGTCAATCCCATCGACTTCGAAAATAGCGAAGGCAACCTTGGGCTGGCCAATGCCATGCTGCGTCATCTGGCCGAAAAGCTGCCGATCTCGCGCTGGCAGCGCGACCTCACCGATTCCACCGTGCTGCGCAACATGGGCGTCGGCTTTGGCTACAGCCTGTTGGCTTACGAGTCTTGCCTTCGTGGTCTCAGCAAACTCGAAGCCAATCCGGCTGCACTCGCCGCTGATCTCGATACCAGCTGGGACGTGCTCGCCGAGCCGGTCCAGACCGTGATGCGGCGTTACGGCATTGCCAATCCCTACGAACAATTGAAAGAACTCACGCGCGGCAAAGGCGGCATCACGCAGGATGCCTTGCATGGTTTCATCGATGGGTTGAGCATTCCCGATGCCGAGAAGTCGCGCCTGAAGTTGATGACGCCAGCAAGCTACATTGGCGTGGCGGCGGAACTGGCGCGACAGATTTGAGGGAGGACAGCCATGTCTGATTTTGATCTTGATGCTAATTTGGCCGACTTCCAGGTCGCCGTCCTCGACGAATCGCACATCCGTCCAGTCGTGGTCGATTTCTGGGCGCCGTGGTGCGGCCCCTGCAAGTCGCTGAAGCCCATCCTCGAAAAGCTCGCCGCCGAGTATGGCGGCAAGTTCCGCCTCGCCAAGGTCAATGCCGACGACAACCAGGTGTTGTCGCAGCAGTACGGCGTGCGTGGGATCCCTGCGGTCAAGGCGTTCGTCAACGGCGAAATGGTTGATGAGTTTTCCGGCGCGCTGCCGGAGGCCGAGGTACGTGCATTTCTGGATCGGCTGGTTCCCGGCCCGGCCGAGGACCTGCGTGCACAGGCCGCAGCGGCGCACACGGCGGGCGATCATGGCGCGGCACTGCAGCTGCTGGCCGAAGCGTCAAAGCTCGATCCATCGCACATCGGCGTGCGTCTCGACGCTGCCGAGATCATGCTCGACCTGAACGAAGCCGACGAGGCACAGCGTTTGCTCGGCAGCGTGCCGGACGACGCCGATCCGCGCGTGGCGCAACTCAAGGCGCGGCTGCAATTCATGGCGGCGGCAGACGCTGACGAGGGGGCGTTGCAGACGCGCATCGCCGCCGACGGCAATGATCTCGACGCCCGGCTCGCGCTGGCCAATCTGGCGATTGCCGGGCAGCGCTACGAGGACGGCATGGAGCAGTTGCTGGAAATCGTTCGTCGTGATCGCGCCTTCCAGGACGATATCGGGCGCAAGACGCTGTTGTCGGTGTTCAATCTGCTGGGCGGCGGTGAGCTGGTAAGCCGCTATCGGCGGCTGCTGGCCAGTGTGCTGAATTAAGCCTTCTCAGGCTATCGCCTGGCGGGTTGAACACGTATCAGACGATCGCCTGGCTGGTTTGAACACGTATCAGACGATTGTCTGATACCGCACTTCGATGATTTCCACTTCGCGCCGTCCGTCCGGCGTCTGCACGCTGACGGTGTCGCCTTCACGCGCTTTCAGTAGCGCGCGCGCCATCGGCGAAATCCAGGCAATGTGACCGCGTCCGGCATCGGTTTCATCGGTGCCGACGATGGCGTAGGTGGATTCGCTGCCGTCCTGATTGGCGACGGTGACGGTGGCGCCGAAAAACACCTGGTCGGTGCCTTCGCGGGTCGCCGGGTCGACCACCTCGGCGTGTTCCAGGCGTTTGGACAGGAAACGGATGCGGCGGTCGATTTCACGCAGGCGTTTTTTGCCATAGATGTAGTCGCCGTTTTCCGAGCGGTCGCCATTGCTGGCCGCCCAGTAAATCGTCTCCACCAGTTTCGGGCGCTCGACCTTCCACAATTCATTGAATTCGGCATCGAGCCACGCGTAGCCTGCGGGCGTCATGTAATTCTTGGAACCGGCAGGCAGGGCGGGCGCGATGAGCGCTTCTTCGTCATCTTCCGCCGCATCGGATTCTTTAACAAAAGCTTTGTTCATCGACCCAATAGATAAGCAAGGAAGGAAAGCAGCAGCGACATGAGAATGACGCTGGTGAAGGGGAAGTAAAATGCGCCACGCTTGCGTTTGATCTGCAGGTCGCCGGGCAAACGACCCAGCCCCAGGCGATTGAGCCACGGCGTGAGCAGACCGAGTATCACCAACGCCAGAACCAGTGTGACCAGCCATTTAACCATGAAGGAATTTTAGCCGATGGACGCCGCCCAGCTGCCGCAATTTGAACGTACCCGGATTCTGCTGGACGCCAGCGAGCAGGCGCGATTGGCGCACGCGCACGTCCTGGTGGCAGGACTCGGCGGCGTCGGTTCCTATTGCGCCGAGGCGCTGGCGCGTGCGGGGGTGGGGCGGCTGACCCTCATCGACCACGATGTGGTCGCCATCTCGAACATCAATCGCCAGTTGCCCGCGCTGCTGTCGACCGTGGGTCAGTCGAAAGCCGAGCTGATGGCGGCGCGTATCCGTGACATCAACCCGGCATGCGAACTCACGGTGATCTGCGAGTTTCTGGTGCCCGAAACCGTGGCCGACATCGTGCCGGCCGATGTCGATTACGTGATCGACTGCATCGATTCGCTCAACTGCAAGGTTGCGCTGGTGGCCAGCAGCTTCGAGCGCGGCTTGCGCGTGGCGTCGAGCATGGGGGCCGGCAACAAGCTCGATCCCGGCCGGATCCAGCTTGCCGATATCTCGAAAACCAGCATGTGCCCGCTGGCTTCGGTCATGCGCAAGCGGTTGCGCAAACGCGGGATACCCAAAGGTGTGCTGACGGTGTTTTCGGATGAGCCTGGCCGTGCCCCGTTGCCGCCGCAGCCGGTGGAAGGGCGCGGCCGCGCGCGCGCGGTGAACGGCACCATCAGCTACATGCCGCCGCTGTTCGGCCTGATGCTGGCGGGCGCGGTGGTGCAGCGCCTGCTGGCGGACGCCGGCGTTGCGGCAGCCGGCGCGATTGCCGGAAATGTAGCGGAAACAAAAAACGCCGACTCAGTCGGCGTGTGAAGTGTAAGAAATTCCGACTCGATTGGTCGTGGCTTATACCAGCGCAGCGGCTTTGCGGCGCAGTTGCAGACCGACCAGACCGAGACCGGCGAGCAGCATGGCCCAGGTTTCGGGTTCGGGAACCGGGACGGTTACGGCAGCGACGGAATAGAACGCGCCAGCCGTGCCGGCACTGATGCCGCCGACCTTGAGGGTGTAGTTGCCGACATCAAAGAACGAATTAGCGGGGAGAATCAAATGGTCCGGATCGCCATTTTGCACAAAGGTCGTATAGAGCGTGCTGGTGCTGCCGACATTCTTGTAAATATCGGCGCTCAACCCTGTAATGTCTTTGAATACGACCGTGAAGAATGACAGGGGAATATCCGACACGCCAGAACCCGCATAGAGCGGGGTCGTGATGTTGAAGGAAAGGCTGTGGTCGATCGTCCCGGCTACCGAAACCGCGAAGCTTTCACTCCACGTTGTCGGGGCCCCGAAATTGCCCAGGTTCGTGCCATCGACAAGATTCAGGTTTATCGTTGCCGAGGCTGCGCTCGACATCACCAAGCCGGCCGCCAGGGCCAGTGCATTCAATTTCATTAATTGTCTCCTCAAAATCTACAGCTTGTTGGATTGAAACAGGTCACTACAAATATCCGGATGAACCTCAAGCAATAGCCGTTCCAGAATAGCAAGTGGTTGTTATTTATAGGTGTTGGCTTTCCTTCCCGGGTTGGCGTGTAAAGAAACCCGACATTTCCAGTGCGAACCCGTCGTGTTTAAGTCGAACTATCCCTTTCATTGAGTCGCTTCTTCCACCTGTTTGCGTTGCGCTTCAGCTGCATCCAGCACGTGCCCTTCGACTGCCTGGGCTTTTTTCATTGCCTGGATCTGCGTTTCAAACACCGGATTGGGTGGACGCTCGGTTTGCGGCTGGGGTGGCGGGCTGACATCGCAAGCGGACAGGCACATCACCAGGGGAATCAGCGTACGTTTCATCAGGTATTCTCCAGTAAGTCGGTTGTCAGGCCGTCGATGCTGAGCTGGTTTTTATCGCGCCAGTAATCCAGCAAACCGACTGTACCTTTCTTTTCAGCCCAGCGCGCCAGCGTGTCGCGTTCGCCCGCGTAGGTATATAACGGCACGGCGTAGCCGCACGAGGTTTGCACCGATTCGATATCCAGAACTATCAGCTGACGCTCACCGGGCAGGGGCGAAAAGTGGCGGTGCAGCCCGTCCCATTCGGCATCTTGCCGCCGCACCGCACGACCGCGCCCGTACACCCGCAAAATCAGCGGGTCGGCATCGAAGCTGCACCACATCATGGTCATGCGGCCATCGTGCTTCAGATGGGCGGCGGTTTCGTTGCCGCTGCCCGTGAGGTCAAGGTAAGCAATGTGCTGGTCATCGATCACGCGCAGGCTGTCCATGCCTTTTGGTGAGAGATTGATGCGGCTTCCGGGAGTGCCGCTGGCAGTGAAAAACAGTTTTTGCGCGGCGATGAAGGCGCGGTGCTTCGCATCGAGTGCGGGATAAAAGCGCGCCATCAATTGATCTGCTTCTTAAGGATTTCGCTGAGGATGCGCAGGCGTTTCACGCTGTCGTTCATTTCCAGCAAGTCTTGTTTGGTGCCGAGCTTGAGCGGCAGCACTTCGGACAGGCGGTAGCCAACCCACACGGCATTGTCGAAGTCGTGCGGCGCGGGGAAATGCGACTCGCCATATTCGTTGACGATATGGCGCAGGATTTCGGCGGCAAGCAGGAGGTCGTCAGGGATGGCGGTGGCGGCTTCGACGCTGACGGGCTCGACCGTGCCGACAAGCAGGCCATTGGGTTCGGTATGGCTGCTGCGGATGACGAAGCGTTCCTGCGCCTGGGTGTCGATGTGCAGGATGCCGGTTTGCGGCATGTCCCAGTCGGTGATGAACACCCGGGTGCCGATGGTGTATGGAACGGCCGGTGCGCCAACTTCGGCGCCGTCGCGAATGGCGCAGATTCCGAACGGGGTGTTGTCGGCGATGGCGTGTTTGACCATGTCGAGATAGCGCTGCTCAAAAACGCGCAGCGGCAGCCGGCCACCGGGGAACACGATTGCATTGAGCGGGAAAAGCGGCAACACAGTGCGCTCAATGCCGGTGCTCACCGCTCGTCACCCCAGCGCGCCATCAGTGCATGCTCGATGCCGAGCTGGTCGAGGATGCGTGCAACGATGAAATCGATGATGTCCTCGACGCTTTGCGGCCGGTGATAAAAACCGGGATTGGCCGGCAGGATCACGGCATTCATGCGCGACAGCTTCAGCATGTTTTCCAGATGCAGGGTGGAAAACGGCGCTTCGCGCGGCACCAGAATCAGCTGCTTGTGTTCTTTCAGCATCACATCGGCGGCGCGCTCGATCAGGTTGTCCGACGTGCCATGGGCAATCGCTGCGAGCGTGCCCATCGAGCAGGGGCAGATCACCATGGCATCGGCCGGATTGGATCCCGAGGCGACCGGGGCATTCCAGTCTTCGCGGCCATACACGCGCAGCTGGCCGTCGCGCGTGTTGAGGCTGTCTGACAATTGGTGTTCGAGATCGCTGGCGCGTGCGGGCAACGCCACGCCGAGTTCCTGTTTGGTGACCAGATGGGCCGCGTGCGATACCAGCAGGTTGACGTCGATGTCGGCAGCCAGCAGGCATTCCAGCAGACGCAGGCCATAGGCCATGCCGGATGCGCCGGACAGAGCGAGGGTGACGGTGTTCAGGGAAATAGGCATGGCGCGGATTGTCGCCTGTCTGATGTGGAGGCAGCAAGCACGCGCATGACGATCACGCCGTTTACCGCGCCAAAAATCAGCGCGGCCGCGGCGAACACGGGCAGCAACTTGATGAGTGCGGTGCCCGGTAACAGCCACCACCCAGCCAGTGCGAGTTGCCCGCCGATGTGGCCGAACGCCGCCAGCACGGACAGGCTGACCGGGCCAAAAAAGGCCTGAGGCAGATGACGTGCCAATGCCAGTACCAGCAGGCTGGCGAGCGCACCGGCGGCCGATAGCCAGAAGCCCGGCGCAAACAGACTGCCGAACAGCAAGCCGCCGGCCAGCACACGCAGGGCGGACACCCAGGCTGCTGCGCGCCAGCCGTGTTGCAGCAGCACCAGCAGGATGACGATATTGGCCAGTCCGGGCTTGACGCCGGGGATGGGGCTGGGAAGAGCGGCTTCGGCCAGGGTCAAGCCGATTGCCAGCGCGGCGAGGCGGGCAATGCGACGATCGTCGGCGTGGACCGGCAGTTCAATAACCGAGCGTGTCATAGGCAGCGGCGCGGCCACGGATCTCGAGACTAACCTGGTTGGGCAGACACAGCGCCGCCTGCCCGGATTGGGTGAGCCAGCCCTGTTTGACGCAGATCTGGCGTGGCGACGGGTCAGCGGCTACGCGGGCGCGGCCGGGCTGGATTTCGACCTGGGTGATGCCGAGCGGGCCGCGGATGGAGAAGGTTTTCGCGCGGGTGAGGGCGCTAGTTTCGACTATCTGCCCGGCGGCACGGATGACGGCGGTATCGCCCTGCGAGCCGCCCCACGACCACAGCGTCAGCCCGGCAACGCAAGCTGTACCTGCCAGCAACACGCCGATGTCGCCGATGCGAAATCGGGTTCCCGGGCGCAGCAGGCTTGATTGCGTATCAGGCATGGCGGCATCAGGCCAGTTCGCGGTGCCGCACCAGCACCTGCTCGCGTTCACGGAAGGCGGCTGCCAGCGTTTCGGCGAAATACACGCTGCGATGCTGGCCACCCGTGCAGCCGATCGCCACCGTAAGGTAGGCGCGGTGATCGCGAATGAAGCAGGGCAGCCAGTTTTCAACAAACGCGCGGATGTCGGTCAACAGCGCCATGGCATCGGGGCTGGCTTCAAGGTAGTCCTTGATCGGCTGGTCGCAGCCCGTCAGTGGGCGCAGTTCTGTGACGTAATGCGGATTGGGCAGGCAGCGTACGTCGAACACCATGTCGGCATCGAGCGGGATGCCGTGCTTGAAACCAAACGACTCGAACAGCAGGGTGATGCGCGAACGGTCCTGCCCGATCAGATCCTTGATCCAAAGCCGCAGCGCCGAGGGGGACAGGTCGCTGGTATCGATGCGGTTTCCCAGCGGCGCGATGTCGGCGAGCGTTTCGCGCTCGAGCTGGATGGCTTCCTGCAGCGAGACGCTATCACTGGAGAGCGGGTGGCGACGCCGGGTTTCGGAAAAGCGTTTGACCAGAGACAGGGTTTTCGCTTCGAGAAAGATGATCCGCAGGTCGGCGCCCTGTTCGCGCAGCATGGCGGAAATCTGCGGCAACTGGGCAAAGCTGGCACCGCTGCGGGCATCGATGGCGATGGCAATGCGGGAGTGTCCTTCGCTGGTCAGGTATTCGACCAGCGCGGGCAACATGGCCAGCGGCAGGTTGTCGACGCAGTAAAAGCCGATGTCTTCCAGCATCGCGATGGCGATGCTTTTACCCGAACCGGACAAGCCGGACACCAGAACAATTTGCACTTAGCTTGCCTCGTCGATCGCGGCCTGCTGGCGCTTGATGAACTGCTCGACCGGATTGATGCCCCGGCTTTTAAGAATGTTGTTGCGCACGGCGACTTCTACCAGCACGGCGAGGTTGCGGCCTGCGGCAACCGGAACGCGCACCTTGGGGATGGCAACGCCGAGTATGGTTTCGGCCGAGGCGACCATGTCGATGCGGTTGAGTCCGACTTCGCCGATTTCCTGCGGGTGCACCAGTTCGACGATGAGCTTGAGATTTTTTTGCAGTTTGACCGCCGTTTCGCCGAACAGAAAGCGGATATTCAGGATGCCGAGGCCGCGCACTTCGAGAAAGTCGCGGATCAGCACCGGACAGGTGCCTTCGAGGATCTCAGGCGCAACATGTTTCAGATCGACTACGTCATCGGCAACCAGGCGGTGACCGCGCGTGATGAGTTCCAGCGCGAGTTCGCTCTTGCCGACCCCGGCATCACCCTTGATGAGCACGCCGGTACCGAGTACTTCGAGAAACACTCCATGAATCGAGGTGGTCTCGGCCAGGCGTTGTGTCAGGTAATGCCCTAGATGAGACATCAGAACCGGACTCGCCAGGTTCGAGGTGAAAAGCGGCGTTTCGGTTTTTTCTGCGCTGTCGTGTAACGCCGCCGGAACGGTTTCACCGTTGGAAACAATAATGGCAGCAAGTTCGGTCGAAAACAGATGGTTGATCGCGTATTGCAGGCCGGCGGGTGACAGCCCGCGCAGGTAGTCCATTTCGGCGCAGCCCAGGACTTGTACCCGGTTGGGGTGGACGAAATTAAGGTGGCCGATGAGCGCCAGTGTCGGTTTCTGGATGGTTTCCGAGGACAGGCTGCGCTGCCCGCCGCTTTGTCCGGCAATCCACTTCAGGTCAAGCTGTTCCGCCATGTCGTGGAACAGGGACTCGACGGAAACATGGGTGAATTCGTCCATGCACTGCGCGCTGCGTTCAGCTGGTCCATGCGCTGAAAAGCGCAATCAGATCATCCGGGGTGGCGATTTTCAGGAGTTGGGCGCGCATGGCTTCGTCCCCGAAAAGCTGCGCCAATTCGCCGAGAATTTGCAGATGCTCTTCGTTGGCGTCTTGGGGAACCAGCAAAATGAAGCAGATCGAAACCGGCTGGCTGTCGGGCGCATCGAATTCAAGTGGCGTTTGCAGGCGATAAAACGCGCCGCACGCATGCTTCAAGCCCTTGATCCGGCCGTGCGGAATGGCGATCCCGCAACCAAGCGCGGTCGACCCCAGTCGTTCGCGTTCGAACAGACTGCTGAAAATATCGGCAGATTTGAGGCCGTAAATCCGGGCGAACAACTCGGCCGCGTGTTCGAACAGCTTTTTCTTGCTGGTAAAGCTCAAGTCCAGCAAGGCGGTGTCTGCGGTAATGAGGGGGGCGATGAGGTTCATGCTGAAGGCTGGGCCGGTTGAGGGAGTCCGGTGCCTGAAAATTATACGCCCGGAGGTGTTAATCCACCCCCGGCGTGTGTTCAGGTCGGACTCTCGGTCGTTTGGTGCTTCAAACCGCCATCGCCCTGATGGACATCGGAGGTTTTTTCCTTGTGCTTGACGATCTGGCGATCGAGTTTGTCGGCCAGAAAGTCAATGGCCGCGTACATGTTGCCGTCTTCGCTATGTGCATGGAAGTCGTGGCCTTTGACGTGCAGGGTGGCTTCCACCTTATGCACCAGCTTTTCGACTTGCATGATGACATTGATGGTGATGACGTGGTCGAAGTGACGTTTGACTCGGTCGAGCTTTTCGGAAACGTAGCTGCGAATGGCAGGGGTCACTTCCAGATGATGGCCGGAAATCGTCAAATTCATAAAGCCTCCTAAGTCTGCTGATAAAAACTGCAACGGGAGGAAATAACCCCGCTCCAGAAGCGAAACATCCCGCTCACTTTCATTGTGGGGCGAAAGTGGGGCACATTCAAGCGCAAGTCGGGTATTTGCACCCAATGAGCCAAAAGTTTTTGCCCGGTCAAAGTGCGCGCCGCATGTTGGCGGTCGGGATCTGCATGGATTCGCGGTATTTGGCAACCGTGCGGCGTGCCACAACGATGCCCTGGCGTCCCAGCTCATCGGCCAGTTGGCCATCGGACAAAGGTCTGCGGCCGCTTTCGGCGGCAATCAATTGCTTGATGAGCGCGCGGATGGCGGTGGAAGAACAGGCCCCCCCGCTGTCAGTCGAGACATGGCTGCCGAAGAAGTATTTGAGTTCGTACAGGCCGCGTGGCGTCATCATGAATTTTTGCGTGGTGACGCGTGAAATGGTCGATTCATGCAGCTCAACCACATCGGCGATTTCACGCAGTACCAATGGCCGCATCGCCACCTCGCCATGTTCGAGAAAGCTTTTCTGGCGGTCAACAATGGCTTGCGATACGCGCAGGATGGTATCGAAGCGTTGCTGCACGTTTTTGATCAGCCAGCGGGCTTCCTGCAATTGACTGGCCAGTTGCTGGCTGCCGCCATTTTCACGGTGGCGCGACAGAATGTCGGCGTAGACACGGTTGACGCGCAGCTTGGGCATGGCGTCGGCGTTGAGGCTGGCGATCCACATGCCCTTGATGCGGCGAACATAGACGTCCGGGATGACGTAGTGCGTCTCGTCTGCGCCGAAGCTTGCGCCCGGACGCGGGTTGAGGGACAGAATCAGGGCGCGCACGGCGCGCAGCGTAGGGTCGTCGATGCCGAGAATTTTCTTGAGCTTGCCGACGTCGCGGGCGGCGAGCAGATCAAGATGGTTCGCGGTCAGTTGCATGGCGATCGTGCGCAGCGGCGTGTCCGTCGGCAGAGTGCGCAATTGCAGGGTCAGGCATTCGGCCAGGTTGCGGGCGCCGACGCCGGTCGGATCCATGTTCTGCAAGTGCTTGAGTGCGGTTTCAACTTCTTCCGGCTCGAGTTCCTCGAGTTCGGTTTGCAGGCTGGCGGTGATGTCGGCTAGCGGCTGGGTGAGGAAGCCTGCCTCGTCCAGGTCGTCGATTAGCGCGGCAACCAGGGTGCGGTCGCGCAGGGTGAGTGCGCTGACAATCAGCTGGTTCAACAGATGTTCGCGCAGGCTTGCGCCTGAAACCGAACCCTGCGAGGAGTCCGTGTCGTCGTCGTCCCCGCCGGCCGAGCTGTAATCATTCCAGTCGGAGTCATCCAGGGTGGTTGCTGATTCGGTGTCCGCACTCTCCACACTTTCCGTTGGCGGCGTCTCGGTGCTTTGTGCTTCGGCTTCGGCGGTATGGGCAGGGGGTTCGGCGGCGACCAGGCTGGAATCGTCCTCCTCCTCGCGCTCCAGCAGGGGGTTGTCCTGCAGCATCTGCTCCAGCTCCTGGTTCAACTCCAGCGTCGACAACTGCAACAGCCGGATGGACTGCTGCAGCTGGGGTGTCAGAGTGAGGTGCTGGCCAAGTTTTAGTTGGAGGCTGTGCTTCATAGCTTGGGTCTACGGCAAAAACCGTGCCGTCTTGAGGTGGTCGTGGCGCGATTGTCCGACAAATAAATCACTACAGGCGAAAGTTTTCTCCCAGATAGACTTTGCGTGCGCCGTCGTCCTGAATGATGAGGTCGGGGGCGCCGGAAATGAGCACCCGACCTTCGTTGATGATGTAGGCGCGGTCGCAAATGCCCAGGGTTTCACGCACATTGTGGTCGGTAATGAGTACGCCGATATCGCGCTCCACCAGGAAATGCACCAGTTTCTGGATGTCGATTACGGCAATCGGGTCGACGCCGGCAAAGGGTTCATCGAGCAGGACGAAGCGTGGGTTGATTGCCAGTGCGCGGGCGATTTCCACGCGACGGCGCTCGCCGCCGGACAGGCTGACAGCCGTTGCATCACGCAGATGTTCGATGTGCAGGTCGTTGAGCAGATTATCCAGGTGCTCTTCGCGTTCGCTTTTGCTGTAGGGCTTGAGTTCGATGATGGCGCGAATGTTTTCTTCCACTGTCATCTTGCGAAAGATGGACGGTTCTTGCGGCAGGTAGGACAGCCCCATGCGCGCGCGCTGATGGATCGCCATGTGGGTGAGGTCGTGCGTATCCATCTGCACGCTGCCGCCATCCACCGCAACCAGTCCGATCACCATGTAGAAACAGGTGGTTTTGCCCGCACCGTTGGGGCCGAGCAGGCCAACGACTTCGCCGCTGTTGACGTCGAACGAGACGTCATGCACCACGGTTCGCTTGCCATAAACTTTTTTCAGGTGGTGGGCGGAAATCTGGCTCATGGCTTAGCTGCAGGCTGTTCGGCGCGGGGTTTCGGCATGATGGTGGCGCGCACCCGACCGGACGGGCTGGTGGCGTTGGGCTGCCCGACAACTTTATAAAAGCCGGTGTTGGCATTGTAGGAAATTTGCTCACCACGCAGTTCGTCGCCACCGCGCTGGAGTTGCGCCTGTCCGATCAGCTCAAGCTGATTGTTGACGCTGTCAAACTCGATGCGGTTGGAAACGCCTTCGATCACGTCATCGCTGTTGTCCAGTTTCTGGCGGAACGACACCGGGCGGCCGGAGGCGCTGAGTTTGTCGAGGCCGGTGGCGTTTTGCGTTGCCTGGACGCGATCGGCACGCAGCATCAGGGTGCCTTGCGTGAGAATGACATTGCCGGAGTACACGCTGATTTTCTTGACGTCATCGAGGGTGACGGTATCGGCCTCGATATTGACGGGCTTGTCGCGATCCGCTTTTTCGGCGTGCGCCGGGGCGGCGAGCAGGCTGGCGCAAAGCGCGGCGTAAATCCCTGTTTTCATGATGTGCATGGTGCTTATGGCTTTCTGGGAAAGTAGCGGGCTTTGACGCGCCCGGTCAGGATGATGAGGCGTTGATCGGCGCGATATTCCATGGCGCCTGCACGCAGCGCCATGAGGTCGTCGCGAACATCGACGTTCCCCGGAGAGCGCAGCAGGTTGCGGTCCGGATAGGCCAGCAAGCGTGCCGTACGCAGCGTCATGACGGATTGCCCGGGTTGAGCGGCGCGCACGATGACCACGTCGCCCTGCAAATCGACTTCATCGCCAGCGGGTGAAACGGTGGCATGCTTCGCCGTCGTGTCGATCTCGCCGGTCTGGGCGCTGAGCTGGATCAAGTGAGGCGACTCCATTTCGGTGCGCTTGGTGCCGGTGTAGTGCTTGAGGCGTTTGGCGGACAAACGATATTGTGGCCGACCTGCCAGGTCGGTGCGCATGGCCTCGAAGTTTTCCATGATGCCTTCGGGACTTTTGTTTGCCGTTTGCGAGGTGCTCAACGGCAGCTGCACCACGTGATCAATCCAGTAGCTGAGGCCCGCCAGCAGCAACAGGACGACCAATGGTAGCCACAGTGACCCGCGTGCGTTCATGCCGCATCCAGCATAGAAGCGTGGGTGGCGCGCATCACTTTAAATAGGGGGCCAGTGCCGCATCGAGCGTGCCCTGTGCGCGCATCAGGAACTCGCAGGCCTCGCGTACCGCGCCGTGACCGGCGGCGCGTGCGGTGATGAAGTGGCTGTGTGCCTTGACCAGTTCGGGCGCGGCGGGCACGCTGATGGCCAGGCCGGTGCGCCGCATCACGGGCAGGTCGACCACGTCGTCGCCCATATAAGCGGTGGCGTCGCAAGCGATGTTGAGTTCGCGGCACATCGCTTGGTACACCACCAGCTTGTCGTGCGCGCCCTGATGGACGATTTCGATGCCGAGGTTTTGAGCGCGCTGCGCCACCAGCCTTGAGCTGCGACCGGTAATGATGGCGAGTTCGACACCGCTGCTCTTGAGCATTTTCAGGCCATGGCCGTCGAGCGAGTTGAAACCCTTGTATTCCTGTCCGTCGTCAGCCAGAAACAGGGTGCCGTCGGTCATCACGCCATCGACATCAAACGCGATCAGCTTGATTTTTTGCGCGCGGGCGATCAGCGATGCGTCCATTGACTGAGCATGCATTACACCACTCCCGCTTTCAGCAGATCGTGCATGTTGAGCGCGCCCACCAGGGTGTGGTCGGCGTTGACCACCAGCAAGCCATTGATTTTCAGGGTTTCCATTTTTTCTACCGCCGCCACGGCGAGTTCGTCCGCGCGGATTGTTTTGGGGTTGGATGTCATCAGGTCGGTCACGCGTGCCTGTTGCAGGTCAAGCGCATGCTCCAGTGCGCGTCGCAGGTCGCCGTCGGTGAACACGCCGGCCACCTTGCCCTCAGCATCGACCACGGCGGTCATGCCGAGTCCTTTCTGCGTCATTTCGAGCAGGGCGGTTTTGAGCGAGGCATCGCGATCGATTTTGGGCAGTGCGTCCCCCGTGTGCATGACATCGCGCACATGGATCAGCAGGCGCCGCCCCAGGCTGCCGCCGGGATGGGTGCGGGCGAAGTCATCGGCGGAAAAACCGCGTGCATCGAGCAACGCCACCGCCAGCGCATCGCCCAGCGCGAGCGCTGCGGTGGTGCTGGCGGTGGGGGCCAGGTTGAGCGGGCAGGCTTCCTTGTCGACGCTGGCATCGAGATGCGCGTCGGCCTCCTGCGCCATGGTCGAGTGGCGGTTGCCGGTCATGGCGATGAGTTTGGCGCCGCGCCGCTTGATGAGCGGCACGATGCTGACAATTTCGTTGCTTTCGCCTGAGTTCGACAGTGCCAGCACCACGTCGTTGGGCGCGATCATGCCGAGGTCGCCGTGGCTGGCTTCGCCCGGGTGCATGAAAAACGCCGGAGTGCCGGTGGAGGCCAGGGTGGCGGCGATCTTGCCGCCGATGTGTCCGGACTTGCCCATGCCGGACACCACGACGCGGCCGGTGCACGCCAGAATCATATTCACGGCGTCGGCAAAACCGCTGTCGAGACGCGTGGAAAGCGCACGCAGCGCATCGGCTTCGATATCGAGCACCTGACGCGCGAGCGTGAGCAAATGTTCGGAAGAGGGGGCTTGGGGTCGCATGGGTGGCAAGTATACTAAAGCCTTCCCTGCACCCGTGAGCTTGTGGCCGCATTTGGCCGGTTGGCCACGATGTCCTGCAACCCGGGGACTCCGACTCAAATATGGGCGCAAGTCCATGAAAGACCGTATGCACAGCAGCCTCCAGCTTGTTCTCATTCTGCTTGCGGTGGCCGTCCTGGTGACGGCCGCCGCCCGCGCGTTGCGCTTGCCGACCATGCTGGGTTATCTGGTAACCGGGATTGCGATTGGCCCATTTGCGCTGGGCTGGATTCCGGATAGCGAAGAGGCGCGTTACCTGGCCGAATTCGGCGTGGTCTTCCTGATGTTCTCCATCGGCCTCGAATTCAGCCTGCCGCGCCTGATGACCATGCGCATGACGGTGTTCGGCTTCGGCGGTGCGCAGGTCGTGCTGACGATTGCGCTGGCTGCGCTGATGGCCTGGCTGCTCGATTTGCCGCTGTTGGCGGCGATTGCGCTGGGCGGCATCATGTCGATGTCGTCCACCGCGATTGTGTCGAAGATGCTGTCTGAACGGCTGGAAATCCAGACCCCGCACGGCCGCCAGATTTTTGGCGCGCTGCTGTTCCAGGATCTGGCCGTGGTGCCGCTGTTGATTCTGATCCCGGCGTTTGCCCGGGAATCCGACGAGATGGCCATGATTCTTGTCTGGGCGACGGTCAAAGCCGTTCTGGTGCTTGGTTTTCTGCTGTTTGTAGGGCAGCGTTTCATGCGCCCGTGGTTTCAGTGGGTGGCCGGGCACAAGTCGCCCGAACTGTTCACCTTGAATCTGCTGCTTTTCACCCTCGGGCTGGCGTTCCTGACCGAGACTGCCGGCCTGTCGCTGGCGCTGGGCGCGTTTCTGGCCGGCATGCTGATCTCCGAAACCGAATACCGCTATCAGGTGGAAGACGACATCAAGCCTTTCCGCGATGTCTTGCTGGGCCTGTTCTTCGTCACCATCGGGATGCGGCTCGATCTGATGCAGGTGATGCTGAACTGGGGCGACGTGTTGGTGCTGGTGGCGGCGATCGTGATCGGCAAGGCCGCATTGGTAGCGGGGCTGGGCATGGCCTTCGGCAGCACCCGCCCCACCGCCGTGCGCACGGCATTGGGACTGGCGCAGGCGGGCGAATTCGGCTTCGTGCTGCTGGCGCAGGCGGCCGACCTGAAACTGCTGGGGGCCGAAATCACCCAGCCGGTGCTGGCGGCCATGGTGCTGTCGATGCTGATCGCGCCGCTGCTGATCAATCACATGGACACCCTGACGCGGTTGCTTGCAGGCAGCGAATGGGCGGGACGCGCCAAGGAAGTACATGACATCGCGGTCAAAACCTTTGGCACTTCTCAGCATGTCATCGTCTGCGGTTACGGTCGCAGCGGACAGAATCTGGCGCGCCTGCTGGAGGCCGAAAACATCAGCTTTGTCGCGCTCGACGCCGACCCCGAGCGTATCCGCGCGGTGGCCGCATCGGGTGCATCCGTGGTGTATGGCGACGCCAGCCGGCGCGAAGTGCTGGTGGCAGCAGGGCTCTCACGCGCGCAGGCCATTGTGGTGACCTATTCCGACCTGCCTTCCAGTATGGCCATCCTGCGTCATGTGCGCGAACTGCGGCCGGAACTGCCGGTGGTGGTGCGCACCATCGACGACGCGCATATCGATGCACTGAAGGAAGCCGGCGCCACCGAAGTGGTGTCCGAAGTGATGGAAGGCTCGCTGATGCTGGCGTCACACGCGCTGATGCTGCTGGGGGTGCCGCTGTCGCAAGTGCTCAAGCGTATCCGCATGGTGCGCGAATCGCGCTATGCCATGATGCGCGGGTTTTTTCGCGGCGCATCGGATACCGACAGCACCCTGGATCAGGAAAGCCAGCCGCGTTTGCATACCGTGTTGATTACTCAGGGCGCGGCCACGGTGGGGCGCCGTCTGGAAGAATTGATGCTGGACGAGTTGCTGGTGGAAGTGGTGGCGATCCGCCGTCAGGGAATCAAGGGCGTGGATCCCCAGCCCGACACCGAAATCCGCGTCGGCGATGTGCTGATGCTGCGCGGTGCCGCCGATGGACTGGCGGCGGCAGAGTTTAGGGTGCTGCAGGGCTAGGCCTGCAACGTAAGCGGTTTAGGGCGCTTTGCAGACAGTGTAAAAGTTAGTGCCGTTATCGACATAGGCCGCAGCAGTTGTCGTCGTGGTGCCTGTTCCGGCGCGCACGGTTCCGGTAGTAGCAACGCCATCGTCAAATTGGGTGTCAACCGCCTGTGCGATTTTGGCGGATAGGTTGTTGGAACAAATAACGATGCCCGGAATGGCAAATGCGCCATTCTGTACGCCCGTCACTCCAGAGGCCGCGTTGGGTGGTGTCGTGTCGTCATCGGCAGCTCCGCCAACCAAACCCGCACGACGCAGGTGCAACCAGAACTGGCGGGACTCATCTGTCGCTGTCGCCGTGTTATAGGCCCCTGAAATAATGCCGTCCCCCACTGCACCCGTACTTGCTGTCGGCGCAGTAATAGTCCAGCGCGCTGCCGCACCGGCATCGTCTCCCGGCAGAGCCCGATAACGGTCCTGATACAGGTTGATTGCGGCGGTCATCGACTGGAAGTCGTTCGCCACGTTGCGGATGCGCCCTTGGGTGATCAGTTCCTGCCCCTTCAAAATACCGCCCAGCAACAGGCCGATGATGACCAACACAATGGCGATTTCGATCAGCGTGAAGCCCGACTGGTGTCGTTTGATTTGGGGATAAGGCATGGCAAAGCGCTCCGGTTATTATGGCCTGCCAAGAAAAATGCAAAATGCGTGCCAAATGGGTGCCATGTTTGGACGCCTTGTTTTTAAAGGAATAAAGTTTACTCGCGGACGTCGAATCCAAGTGGACTTGACGAGAATGCAACACCCCCGCTGGATTTCCGTCAGGTTTGCGGGGCTGCGCGGTGTTTGCCGGCTCCATTTTGTCCGCTGCATGCCGATAGAGTAGGGGGCTCCTGTTGCCTTTATCCTGTCTGTCTTTCTTTTTGCGTATTTCATGACTGAATCGATCAAATACCCGCCACGCGGAGCCTGGCTGGCCTCGCTGGCCGTCCATTTCACGCGGGTGGCGCCAGGGCGCTGGCTGGCATTGATGCTGCTGGCCTTGCACGTGGCCGTCGTGTTCGATGCTGACGCGGCCCTGACGCGCGCGTTCCTGCTCGCGCACTACGGCCTGTTCTTGCTGTGGCAACCGCTGGTGCGCAGTGAAACGCGGATCGAGCCGCGGTTGGCGCTGCCGGTGTTTGCGATGGCGGCGCTGTTGGTGCTGGTGGACAGCAGCTGGGTGATGGCGTTGTGGCTGGCGATTCTGGCGGGGTTGGTGGGCGCGGTGGCGACGTCACAAAACGAGCGCGGGCCGCGCTGGGCGTATCTGCTGGCACTGGGGTATCTGCTGGCGCTGCTGCTGGCCTGGGTGCTGCCGCAAAGCCTGGGCGGCGCGGCGTTGCCTGAATCCTTGCGGGCCGGGGTGCGCTACGGCCTGCCGCTGCTGCCGCTGCTGATCCTGTTTTTGCCGGCCACCCGCCAGCGCAGCACCTCGTCCACGCTCGATTTCATTTATGGCCTGATGCTCTCGCTGCTGATCATGGTGATGGCACTGGGCGTGTTCGCCGTGGTGGCAGTGGCCAAGGTCAGTTATGCCTGGGCGCTGGTGCAGACGCTGTTGGGCATGGCGGCCTTGCTGCTGGTGCTGTCGTTGCTGTGGAATCCACACGCCGGGTTTGCCGGGCTGGGACAGGTGACCTCGCGTTATCTGCTATCGGTGGGCCTGCCATTCGAGGGCTGGGCGCAACGGCTGGCGACGCGCGCCGAGCGCGAACGCGACCCGGAATCGTTTGTGCGCGATGCGCTGGCCGATTTGCATGAGCTGACCTGGATACGCGGTGGACATTGGCAGGCGGCGCGTGGCGAAGGGGACTTTGGCGAGCCGGCCGGGCATAGCGTGATGCATGCCTTTCATGGCTTGAGCCTGACTTGGCAGTCGCAGCGTCCGTTGACGCCCGCACTGGCGCTGCACGTGCGCTTGCTGTCGCAGTTGCTGGGCTATTTTTATGCCGCCAAGGTGCGCGAACAGACCCTGCGCGAGCAGGCCTATAGTCAGGCGATACACGATACCGGCGCGCGCCTGACGCACGATGTCAAAAACATTTTGCAATCGATGAAAACCCTGCTGGCCGCCGCCGACATGTCGACGCCCGAGGACAGCGATCGCCTGCTGGCGCTGATGAAGCGCCAGTTGCCGCAACTGGCCGCGCGGCTGTCGCAGACGGTCGACAAACTCAAGCAGCCGAGCGAAATGGACGTGACGCAACAACCGGCGCAGAGCTGGTGGAACGCCCTACAGGCGCGCTACGAACAGGATGATGTGCAGTTTTTTGCCGACGCGCTCGACGACACGCCCTTGCCGCAGGATCTGTTCGACAGCGTGGTGGATAACCTGCTGACCAACGCGCTACGCAAACGGCAGAGCGAACCCGGAGTGGCGGTAGAGGCGCGGCTGGAACTGCATCCGCTGGTGCGGTTGACCGTGACGGACAGCGGGACGGCTGCGCCGGAGCATGTGGCGCGCAATCTGTTCCTGAGTCCGGTGGTGTCGGATTTTGGCCTGGGGGTGGGGCTGTACCAGGCCGCGCGGCAGGCCGCGCGGGTCGGCTACCGGCTGGAGCTGACCGACAATCAGGCGGGGCGCGTGCGCTTTTGTTTACAGGCTACGGACAGCCACCAGATGGACACACCCGGCTGATCAGCGTGCCCCATGACATCCAGGTGACGAGGTCGTCGAATTCGCCACCCGCACCGCCGGGTTTGCTCGGCGCATGCGAGACGTAGCATGCGTTGTCTCCCAGCAGGTTTTCGTTTTCATCGGCGCTGCTGGGCGCGGCCAGCGTGTTGCCATTGACGTTGCGTGCGCCCCAGCCATTGGGGCCGTGTGAAACAAGCACGAACGGAACCCCTGCCGCGACGTCGACGGAGGCGCATCCGCTTGAACTTGCGATGTTTTTCCAGGCGCCTGTATTCAGGGCGGTGCCAGAGAAAAACCCGCTTATCCGGTTCGCCAGTTTGTCTGTCACCACATAGCGCAAGCGGTTGCCCCAGGCGTCATTTGGCGAGCCGCCCAAATCCACCCAGGGAAAGTAGCCGTAGGTTAGAGGACACGATCCGTCGTAGGGGCCGCCGATGACGCGATTTTCACGGCCGTCGCCGTCGGTGTCCGGGCACGGCAGATAGGGACGCGGCGTGGCGCCCGTTGTCCTGTGTGTCATGGCATAACCAATAATCGCCTCTTTCGCTTCCTCCAGTGTTTTGTTGGTTTCCGCAACCCGTCGCGCCTGGATCTGCGCCGACAGCGGCACCGCCAGTCCGCCGATCAGGATGGTGATGATGATCAGCACAATGGCCATCTCGATCAGGGTGAAACCCCGTTGGGTCGTGGTCATGGCGTGGGGTCCTTTTCGCTGCTTGCAGGGGGCAGGGGGCGCTGCACTTGATACGGCTCGTACAGCTTGCCGTTGGCGCGGACCTGTCCCGGTTTCATGTTCGATATCCCGGTGGTTCCGGTCTGCGCTTTGCCGTCTACCCAGCGGGTGGTTTTGCCATCGGAACGGATCAGTACGCCGTCAAACTTGACCGTTGCGGAGGGAGCGTCCGGCGAGCCAGGCTGGCGGGGGGAAAGGGGGGGGCGGGTGCGGGCAGCTTGCATCTCGGCGCGTTGTGCCGGGGTGAAAAACAGGCGTTCCAGTTCGGCCGGAGGCGTGTCTGCGGCGCCCAGCGGAAGGGGCAGCAGACAGATCGCCGCAAGGAAGCGCAGGGCCTGCCGGATCCGGCAGGCCTTGTTGATGGGGTGGCGCGTGCTCATGGTGCGGGGCTCCCGGTTTTTTCCGCCGGGTTGTCAGCCACGGTAAACCACAGCAGCTCGCATTCGGCACTGAGTTGCGGCGCACGGGTGACGCCCGCGAACGTGTCGTTCAAACGTGCCAGCCGGCACCCCTGAACGCGAACCACGCCCGGCGCACGCGCCTTGAGTGCCGTCAAAAAATGGGTGAGATCGGTTTCCACCAGCAGCGGCAGGGTCAGGGTCATCACTGTCTGGCCGAGCGGCAAGCCTTGCGCCAGCTCGGGTGGCGAGGCGGTGCGCGGGGCGAGCCGGTAATCGAGGCCATACAGTCCCGTGTCGCGGTTGGCGTGTTGCGCCGCCTCGATCCAGGCCAGGCGGTCTTCCGCGCCGATAAAGCCGCTTGCGGCAAGCGTTTGATACGCGACGAGATGGGTGGTGATGAGGTGTTGCTGCTGACGGCTGTGGTCGAGTTGCTGCTGCGCTGACTTGAGCGTGTTTTGCTGGTGTTGCAAGGCCAGTTCAGCCTGCTCCGCCAGATCCTGGCTCCACCAGATGCCGCCGATGGTCAGCAGCAGGGCGGCCAGCAGAAGCAATAGCGGCAGTTTGAGGGCGGGAAGCGGCGGACGGCTCATGGCTGGGCCTCGCGATATTCCAGGCTGAGACTGAAGCGTGCAGCGGGAGCGTCAGCCAGGTTGGGATCATAGGTTTTGCCAGACAGGGTCTGGCTGGAGTCGGCATTGACCGGGCTGCTTTGCAGACTCACGTTGTGCAAAACGGGAATCGCCTGCAGGTGACTGATGAAGCGTTCGATATGCTGCATCGCGGCGCGATAGTTGCCGTCGAATGGGGTCAGGGCGGCATCGAGCATGAGCGTTGCCGGGCCGGCAGGATCGGTCGTGTTGCTCCAGCTCAGGCTGTCGAGACGGATCAGGGGGGCGGTTTGCATGGCCTGGCTGATGGCCACCATCGCGCCATGGGCGTTCGGCTCGGGCAGCTTGAGCTGGCGTGCCAGGGCAACGGTTTGCGCCAGTTGTTCGGGGCTGGCCGCCTGGGTGGGAAAGGTGCGGGCAATGGCTTGATAGCGGGCGTCGAGCTGGTTTTGCTGCTGGTTAAGTTGCCCGGTTTGTTCGTTCAGGTCTTGCGCGTGCAGCCAGTAGGCTGCCGTGATGCCCACCCCGAACAAGGCGATGAGCCCGGCGGCGGCGTGCAGGCCGCGCCGCCAGCGGTACTCGGTGTGGTGCCGCAGCAGTTCGGGCGGCGCCAGGTTCAGCTGCACGGATTCGTCGGCAATGGCAGCCAATGGCGCGATTTCCGGCGTGGCCGCAAGGAAATTGTCTGGGATGCGCAGTGCGCGCGCGAGCGTGGCGAGATCGATCTGGCGGGCGCTGAATGCCGGGTCGGCGTTCAGCGGCGCCTGGGCACTGTCGAGCTGGCCGCTGGGGTCGAGCAGCAATACGTGGAGACGGGCTTCGCGCGGCAGAATGCGCTGGCCGGTGAGGTACAGCTGCGTTTTGCTGATTTCGTCGGCGGCGTTGCTGGGCAATTGGGTCGGGGTGTCGCCTCCGATGAGGCGAGAAAAACGCAACAGGCCGTCGTGGTAATACGACAGGCGCAAACTGTTGTTGAGGCGGTAGGCCAGCAGGGTGTGCGGTTCCTGCAGCCGTAGTTTGTGCAACATATGCTGGCAGGCCAGCGCAAGCGGGGTGATTCCGGCCAGCGGCACCTGTTCGCGGTGAAGGATGCTGAGCCAGGGCGTCAGCCAGTCGGCATCAGTCAGCGCCGCCAGCAGGTAACGGTCATCGCGGCGGCCGGTCGTCTCGCGCGCCTGCCGCCAGGCACCCATGAAGCGGGCATTGCGAAACACCTGCTTGAGTTTGCGCGCCAGCAATTCGTCGCGTGCACGTCCCTGAACATGCGGCAGGATGTCGCTGCGGTAGTCTTCATCCACCGTATCAACGACCAGCAGAACCGGCAGTTTTTTGTGTTTGAGAACGACTTTCTGGAAGCTTGCAAGGCCGGCAGCGGTGGCGGAAAACTCACCCAGCCAGTGCATCTGACCCGGACGCCAGTCGAGCACGCCGATCTGGCGCGGCGTGGCAAGCAGGATCAGGCGGTGGTCGAACAGGCTGGCCAGGCTCATAGCGGCAGGTTTCCAATCAGGTCGTAAATCGGCAACAGCACCGACACCAGGATGCCGCCAAGCAGCAGGCCGAGGATGGCGGTCAACGCAGGCTCCAGGATCTTGAGACCGCTGTCGATCGAGTCGAGCACTTCCTGGTTGTAAAAAACCGTTACGTTGTCCAGCGCCTCGTCGAGCGCGCCGGTGGTCTCGCCCACGCGCAGCATGCGGATCACCAGCGGCGGAAACAGCCCCAGCGACTGGAAACTTTCGGACAGCCCTCGGCCATCGGCGATCTGCTGCCCGGCGCGCCGGATGCCGTTTGCAATGACCCGGTTGCCGGCGACCATTTCGCCGGCACGCAGGGCGTCGAGCACGGTGACCCCGGAGCGGTACATCATCGACAGCGTGTTGGTGAAACGCGATAGCACGATTTTCTGCACGATGGGCCCGATCACCGGCAGCCGCAACTGGGTGCGATCCCACCACTCGCGCCCGGCCTCGCTTCGCGTCACCCACAAGGGTAAGCCAACACCCACTGCCAGCATCAGCAGCAGGCCGATCAACCAGTACGAGCGCATCGCACTCGATATCGCCATCAAAACAAGGGTTGGCAACGGCAGTTCCACGCCCATGGTCTGCACCAGCGTGAGCACCTGCGGCACCAGGTAGATCATCAGGAACAGGATGGCGGCGCCGACGACGACCAGTACCATGGCCGGGTAGATCATCAGCCGTTTGGCCTTGGATGCGACTTCTTCCTGCCACTTCAGCGATTCGCCGAGGCGCTCGAACACCGTATCCAGCAGCCCGGTTTGTTCCCCCGCCTTGATGCTGTGGACGAACACCGCGCTGAACACCGCCGGATGCGCGGCGAGCGCCTGCGACAATACCTTGCCGCCCTCCAGGTCTTCCAGCAGCGCGGTGAGGACATCGCGAAAGCCGCGTTTTTCCATGGTGTCGCGCAGATCGCGCAGGCCATCGAGCAGCGGAATCCCGGCGCGGGTGATGTAGCGCATATGGATGCAGAACGTCACCAGGTCGCGCCGAGTGACGCGTTCGCGTCCTTGCGGGGCGTATTGTCGCGACAGCTCGGACAAGGTGACAAGATCGAGCCCCATGCGCTTCAGGCGCAGTTCGAGGTCGACATCGTTGACGGCCGACAGCGTGCCTTTTACGTTGCGGCCGGTCTGGTCGATGGCGCGGTAGTCGAAGAAGGGCATGAGGATCAGGCACCAGGGGCCCGGGAAGGGGCGGCTGAGCTGCGCTTAGGATGACGGAAACGCATAGCGACGCACCCTGAATCCTGAATCCTGAATCCTGGATCGTGCATCACACCCGCCCCGTCAAGTCCACCACCCGCGCCACTTCATCCAGCGAGGTAATGCCATCGCGCACGCGCTGCAGGCCGTCTTCCGCCAGCGGGCGGTAACCGAGCTCGAATGCGGCACGGCGAATGTCATGCAGGGGCGCGTGATTGGCGACCAGTTCATCGAGGGTCGGATCCATCCGCAATACTTCGATCAGTGCCAGCCGGCCTTTGTAGCCTTTGTTGCTGCATGCGGGACAACCCACGGGGCGATAGATTTGCGGTGGATTGGCGACATCAGCACCAAGGATGCGGACTTCGTGCTCGTCTGGCGTGCAGGCCTCTTTGCAGTGTGGGCACAGTTTGCGCACCAGCCGCTGGGCGATGACGCCAATGATGTTGCCGGACAGGATGCCGGGCAGGATGCCGATGTCCATCAGGCGCGGAAACACGCCGAGCGCGGAGTTGGTGTGCAGGGTGGTGAACACCTGGTGACCGGTCATGGCGGCGCGGAACGCCATTTCGGCGGTGTCCTTGTCGCGCACTTCGCCAACCAGAATGATGTCGGGGTCCTGCCGCATGATGGAACGGATGCCGTTGGCGAAATCGAGCTTGAGGGTTTCGTTGACCGAGCTCTGGCGCATCAGCGTGACCGGGTATTCGACCGGGTCTTCCAGCGTCATGATGTTGACGGTTTCGTTGTTGAGGTGCGACAGCATCGAATACAGCGTGGTGGTTTTACCGGAGCCGGTGGGGCCGGTGACGACCAGGATGCCTTCGGGCCGCGCCATCATCAGTTGCAGTTCGCGCAGGGCCTCGTCGGTGAAGCCCATGTATTCCAGCGGCATGATGGATTTTTCGCGGTCGAGAATCCGCAACACCAGGTTTTCGCCGTGGATGCCGGGTTGGCTCGACACCCGGAAATCGATCGGGCGGCCGTTCAGCGTCAACGACATGCGGCCATCCTGCGGCGCGCGCGTTTCGGCAATGTTCATGCCAGACAGCACTTTCAGCCGCACCAGAATGCCCGGCCAGTAGGCTTTGTGCAGGCTGCGGATCTGTTCCAGTACGCCGTCGATGCGGTAGCGGATGCGCAGGAAGGAATGCTCGGGCTCGAAGTGGATGTCGGAGGATTCGCGCTTCACCGCGTCGGTGAGCAGCGCGCCCACCAGCCGCACCACCGGCTGGGTGTATTCCTCGGTGTCGGGATTGAGGCTGGCGTAATCGACTTCGCCGGTTTCGATCTCGCGCAGGATGCCGTCGAGCGAGAGGTCGAAACCGTAGAACTTGTCGATGCACTCGAGCAGTTGGGCTTCGCCCGCCAGCAGGGTGTCGATCTCGAGCTGGCCACCGAGTGCGGCTTTCAGCTGGTCGAGCGCGACCACATTGAACATGTCGGTGGTCGCCAGCGTCAGCACGTTACGCGCGGCATCATGCGCAATTGGCAGCAGGTGGTGGCGGCGCGCGAAGTCTTCCGGTACCAGTTGCAGCGCCTCGGGGTCGGCCACCACCTGGGTCAGGTCGATGCCCTGGCTGCCGAGTGCGTTGGCGAGCTGGTCGCGCAGCACCGCCTCGGTCATGAAACCCAGCGCGGTCAACTGTCGGCCGATCGGCAGGCCGGAAATTTTCTGCTCTTTCAGACCGATGCGCAGCTGGTCGAGCGTGATGAGTCCCTGACTGACCAGGGTTTCGCCCATGCGGAGTTTTTTACGGCGCTCCATGCGGTGACCTTACTGAACCGACTTCAGTTGCTGCACCCGGCTTGCCGCCTGGGCGCGATCAAAGCGGTATGTGCCGGGAGTGGTGAGGGCTTTCTCGTAGTACGTCAGCGCAGCGGCAGTCTGATGCAGCTGATCGAGGCTGACGGCGAGGTTGTAGGCGTAATCGGCATTATCGGGTGCGCCGCGATACGCCTCGAAGTAGGCAGCCTGGGCATCGTTCCAGCGTCCCTGGCCGACATAGAGGTTGCCCAGGGTTTGATGGAGCTGCGGGCTGGGATCGCGTTCGATCAGTGTCTTCAGGCGGCTTTCGGCTGCCTGGCTGTCGGTGTTGCCGAGCAGGTCGAGCAGGGCGCCCTGTGCGGTGGCGTTGCGCGGATCGAGGTCGAGCACTTCGCGATACAGGCGTTGCGCGTCGGCCTCGCGGTTTTGCACGCTGGCGATGGTGGCCAGGCCCAGCAATGCATCGACATTGCCGCCGTTTGCATTGGCCCGGGTGTAGAGGCGTTGCGCGTCTGCCAGCGCGCCACGTTGATAGGCAGCGTAAGCCTGGCTCAGCAGCGTGTTATGCGCATCGGGCCGAAACAGGGGTGATTCGGCTGACATGGGCGTGGACGCAGAACGGCTGGCGCGAGGCGTGCTGCGCGCGGCGGGTGCTGGCTTCGCAACTGGCTCGGGCGGCGCTGGCGGGGACTCGATTGCGGCGGGTTCGGCTGGCATCGTTTCCGGCGCAGCGGGTGCAATTGGAATGGCAACGATCGGGACCGATTCCTCCGGCGGGGCCGCGGGCGCAGCAACGCTTGCCGGCGATGCGACGACGGTCGCCGGCGGTTGCAGGGAAAAGTACAGATAAACGCCGTATCCCAGCGCCACCAGTGTGGCCAGTACGGCGGTGAGCGGTACCAGTGAAAGCTGTGGCCAGCGGAAAGCCGGTTTGCGGCGGGCCGCCTCTGCGGGTGCTAGGCCATTGCTGCCAAACAGCAGGTCGGGTGGTTCCACCCATTCGTGCGCGTCGGCTGAATCCGTCTGGGAGGCTTTAGTGTGTGCAGCCACGGGTTCGAGTTCAAGGTCGTCCAAGTCCGATCCGCGCAGTTCAGGTTTGCCCGCGCCGGATTTGTTCGGGTTGGCGGACTCAGCCTGTTTGAGCGCTTTGAGCAGCAGGCTCACTGCTCACTCCGGGCATGGGGAAGTAGATGCTGGAACTGGCGCAGTTCATTGCTTTCCAGTGTCGGGTTGGAAACAACAATGGGGCGCAGGAAGATGACCAGTTCGGTCTGGCTGTTGATGCGTTCCTGCTGGCCGAAGATCGCGCCAAATCCTGTCGGGCGCGACAGCACCGGCAGTCCATCTCGGGCATTACTGGAGTCGTCCTGGATCAGGCCGCCGAGAATGACGGTCTGGCCGCTGCGGATTTGCAGCAGTGATTCCATCTCGCGCACCTGGATTTCGGGCACCAGATTGGAAATATTGCTGAATTGCTTGAGCGCTGGGTTGGGGTCTTCCTTGAATCCCACCACGCGCGAAATGGTCGGCCGTACGGTGAGCGAAACCAGCCCGTTGTCGCCGATTTGCGGCGTGACGCTCATGACGATGCCGACCGGGATGGTGTTGGCCGTGGTGGTGTAGGTCGGCAGGGTGGTCGGGATGCCCGTGGTGGGGGAGATCGTGCCTTGCTGCACCTCGATGGAGAAATACACCAGGTTGTCCACCACCTTGAGCAGTGCAGTCTGGTTGTTCAGCGCCATCAGTTTGGGGCTGGAGAGCACCTTGGTGTTGCCATAGGACTCCAGCAGGTCAATCGCAGCGGAGAAGCCGTTGCTGCCAGAGTTGGTATAAGTCGCCTGAATGAAAGGCGAAAGCGAGCCTGCCAGTGCGTTCGTTCCGGCGCCCACCGTGTTGATTGACCAGCCGGTGGCGCCTTGCAGGGCTTTTGACCAGTCAATCCCGGCACGGAATTGATCCTTCAATGAAACTTCCACGATGGTTGCTTCGATCATCACTTGGCGCTGCGAGGTTTGCGACACGCTGTCCAGATATTGCTGCACGACTTCGTGCTGTCGCGCGGTGCCGAGCACCGATACGGTGCCGGTCATCGGGTTGACAGCGACATCGTTCTTGCTGTCAATGGGCTGGTTGCCAAATGCGGCGGTAAACAGCGTGGCGGCACCGCCACCGGCCTTGCTGGCGGCTTCTGTTTGCGACACCCGCTCGGCGCGTGCGTCCTTTTCTGCCTGCAGGCGGGCGGCTTTTTCTTCGCCGCTTTGCTTGATGGCGCGGGTGCCTGCCAGCAGCGAACGCAGGTTGTCGGCCAGCAGATTCCAGAAGTCGTTGTTGGTCAGACTCGAAACGGTGGTCGAAGAGGAGTTGCCGCTCGTGGTGCCGGTCCCGGTTTGTCCGGCGGCGCTGCCGGTGCTGGCGATCTGCGCTGCGACTCCCACGCTGGAAGTGGTGTTGCGCGCCACATTCACATAGTTGACGCGATAGGTTTTGGGGTAGGGCGTGTCGGGCATCACCGAAATGGATTTGCCGTGTGTTTCGTAACGCAGGTCAGCCTGGCGCGCAATACGGTCGAGGATCGACGGCAAGGGTTCGTTGACCGCGTTGAGCGTGACTCGCCCGGTGATACCGGGGAACAGGTCGATGTTGTACTGCGTGTCGCGCGCAATCGAAAACAGCAGGTCTTTAACCGGCACATCGTTGACCACCACGGTATAGGTCGGAACCGGAGCACTCAGCTTGGGCGGGGGCAGCATGGGCGCCGCTTTGACCGGTGCCGGCGGTGGGGCGCTTTGCGTGGCGGTTTGGGGCGGTTGCTGGATATGGTAAGGCGAAGGACCGAAGGCCGGCAGGGGGGCGCAACCGCTCACGAGCAGCAGGCCGGGGAGTGCTAACGCCGTCAATGCAGTGTGATTGAACACGGAGAAGTTAAGCGCTGGAAGGTTAAACACGGTACGGTTCAACACAAAATGAGTCATCCTGTTGGCAAGACTACGTTGCGCAATTTGCCAACCGTGCGCAGAAACGGTGTTACCTGATGGAGATCCAGGCTGGCGGGCGCGGCAGGGAGTTGGCTTAGCGCGGCTTGCGCGGTGCGGCGGTCTGGAAACTCCCCCGCCAGGATGATCCAGGCAGGCGTGCCGCGACTCCGCGCATGCAACACGCGCACCGGTTGTGGGGTGGCTGCGTCCAGGCGTCCCATTACTACGGCCGCCTGTGTGGCTTCTTTAACGGCGGCCAGCTGGATGACGTGGGTTCCGGGTGCTGCCTGGGCAAGCCAGCGCTGGGTTTGCCGGGTCTGTTCGGCTATCAGGGTAGCGGGGGTGGCGACCGGTGGT
The DNA here is from genome assembly GCA_018831045.1 of Gammaproteobacteria bacterium. GTDB lineage: Bacteria > Pseudomonadota > Gammaproteobacteria > Burkholderiales > Thiobacillaceae > Thiobacillus. Next base: position 62,536 of record JAHJRA010000043.1, read on the forward strand.
GGAGCCGGGCGCACGGTTTGAACAGGCGGAGGAGGCGTCAGACCCTGCCAGGCGACAAATGCCAGCAGACCCAGTGCCGCTGCAAGCCCGGCGCTCAACCAGGCCCAGCGGTGCCAACCCGGATGGCTGGCGAGCCGTTTCGGCTGCATTTCGGCATCGCCTGCTGCAGCATCCAGATGGGCCGGGGTCAGGGTGTGGGTTTGCCCGGCATAGGCGGCCAGCAGGGTTTTGTCGGCCAGCACATTGATGCGGCGCGACAGGCCACCTGAAAGTTGCGTCATGCGTGTTATGAGTGCGGGTGCAAACAGGTCGGGGCCGCGGTAGCCCGCTACGCTGAGGCGGGCACGCAGGTAATCGGCAACTTCAGCTTCGCTCAAGGGCGACAGGTTGAGACTCAGGGTGATGCGGTCCTTGAGCTGGCGGATGCTGGGCTCGGCCAGATGAACATCCAGTTCGGGCTGGCCAAACAGCACGATTTGCAGCAGCTTGTCGGTGGCCGTTTCCAGGTTGGTCAGCAGCCGCAGGAACTCCAGGTTGTCGAGTGAAATGCCCTGGGCTTCCTCGACAAATACCACCACGCGTCGCCCGGCTTCGTGGCGCGCCAGCAAGCTGGCGTTCAACTGGGCGAGTCGCGCCTGGCGGCCATTTTCCGGCGTGTCGATTCCAAGGTCGGCCAGAATGGCCGCCAGCATGTCGTCGGGCGACAGGGTGGGGTTGCCGAGGTAAATGCTGTCGATGCTGTCTGGAAGCTGGATGACCAGCTTGCGGCACAGCATGGTTTTGCCGCTGCCGACTTCGCCCACCACCTTGATGATGCCTTCGCCCTGGCCGATGGCGTAAAGCAGGGCGGCGAGCATTTCCCCGCGCTGGCCGCCGGCATACCAGTACTCGGTATTCGGCGTGATGCGGAAGGGGGCTTCCTTTAGACCGAAATAGTCAAAGTACACAGAGTCTTCAGTCTGTCCCGTAGGTCTGCATGCGGCTGTAAAGCGTGGTGCGGTTGATGCCGAGCAGCTTGGCGGCCTGCGACAGATTGCCGTGGGTCATGTTGAGGGCGGCCTCGACGTAGGCTTTTTCCCACAGGCGCAGTGTGACATCGAGATTGAAGTTGGCCTGGGTTTGCAACTGCTTGCGCGCCAGTTCGATCAAGGCCTTGCCGTCGTTGGCGAGCGGGATTTCCAGCGGATAGGCCTGGTCGGTATCAAGTTCGGCTTCCAGTTGCTGGGTATTAACCGCGATGCCCGGGTATTTGGTGGTGAGGCGAATCGCGATGTTGCGCAGTTCACGCACGTTGCCGGGAAAATGGTAGTCATCCCACATTTGCTGCGCGCGCGGATCAAGCTGAAATGGCTGGCTCTTGGCTTCACGGGCGTAAAAGTCGCGGAAGTGGTTCAGTAGCGTCAGCTTGTCCTGGCCCATCTCGCGCAACGGCGGTACCGCGATGGAAAACACCGACAAGCGGTGATAGAGGTCGGGGCGGAAGCGCCCGGCCTTGATCTCGGTGCGCAGATCGCGGTTGGTTGCCGTGACGACGCGGGCGTTGGAAAAGCGCGGCTGGGTTTCTCCGACCCGCTGGTATTCGCCATTTTCCAGCACGCGCAGCAGCTTGGCTTGCAATTCCAGCGGCAATTCGCCGATCTCGTCAAGGAACAGCGTGCCGTTTTCGGCTTCTTCAAAATAGCCTGCCCGTGCAGTGGTCGCACCGGTGAATGCGCCCTTGGCGTAGCCGAACAGGGTCGGTTCGACCAGCGTCGGTGAAATGGCTGCGCAGTTGAGCGCGAGATAGGGTTTGGCCGCGCGCGGTGACAGTTGATGCAGGCTGGAAGCCACGCGCTCCTTGCCGCTGCCGGATTCGCCTTCGATCAATACCGGGAAGGGGGCAGCGGCGTATTGCTTGATTTGCTGGCGGAGTTTGTCCATCGCTGGGCTTTCGCCAACGATGCCGGAATCCTGGGCTGGCACCGGCGCCTTGTCGGCGCTGCGTTCGGCACCCTGTACCAGCAGGGCATTGAACAACAGGGATTTCAGGCGTTCGGGTTCGCACGGCTTGGAAACGAAGTCGATTGCGCCAAGTGCGCGCGCGTGACGCGCATTGGCTTCATCGCTCTGGCCGGACAACACCAGAATCTTGATGCTGGGCGAGATGCTCAGCAGATCGGCGATCAGGGCAAAGCCTTCATCGGGCTTATGGGGATGCGGAGGCAGACCCAGGTCCACCAGTGCCAGCTGCGGCGGTTCGTCAAGTTGCGTCAATAGACTGCGCACTTGCGCGCGCGATTCGGCCGCCGATATCTCAAAGTCTTTGCCCAGGACATACGTGAGCGTATCGGAAATGAGCGGATCGTCGTCGACGATGAGCAGGGTGGGTTTGTTGGTTTGGGCCACTGAGTCTCCAGATCGTGGGTGCCGCTAACGCGCTTGCACCTTTCGCGGTGGAGTGAATCGTGCGCGTGTCGGATTTTCGTCGATTGTGCCAGAGAGCGGGTGAAAGTTAAACCAGACCGGCGAGTCAGGCGCTGACGGGTTCGACGCAGGGTTTGATCATGACGCGGATCCAGCCTTCGCTGTGGTCCACCGGCGTGCCCAGCGCGATTTTTTTGGGCTCGGATGCATGATGGATCAGAAATGTCCGGCCGGGCATGAAATGTACCGGGTCGATGATGACGCTTCCCTTGCCGTCGCCGCTGTCCAGCCACAGGCTGGCATGCGGCTGGCTGGCGCTGTTCAGGTCGATCCCGTCAACCGTGTAGGCGGACGGGGTGGGCGGTTCATAGAGCATGACCAGTGAGGGGGGGGCAGCGAAGGTTTCAATTCCGACCGAGCTGCTGTCATTGTTGACGCGCGACAGGCGGCGGACAATGCCGAGACGCCACTGACTCGATTCGTGCGATTTGAGGCAGATGAGTGCCCCGACACGGAGCCAGTCCTTGTCACGGGATTCGATGATTGCGCCAAATCCACACTCACTTTCGTCGTGCATCACCCAGCTTTCGACGTCGGGCGAACTCTGGATGACCGGAGCCTGCATCTGCGAGACACGCTCACGGGTGCGCTCTGTGATGAAGCCGTAAACCTGCACGTCGTCGGCCTCGCTATAGTTCAGCCCCGAGCCATAAGGCGAAACGTTGGCCGGCGCGTCAACCACCTTGAGCTGGTTAATGATGGCGCTGAGCCCGTGGGCGACATCGAACATGCGCTTCATGGCTGCACGCGGCGCACGGCGCTGCTCACGCGAAGCCAGCGAAGACCAGCTGAGTTGCAGGTGCTTGAGCAGTTCAAGGCTTTCCGGGGTGCGGGCGCTTTCGGTCAAACCGAGTTGATCGGGCGTTTTGCCTTCATGCAGGGCCGCAGCCAGTTCGTCCAGTTTGAGCAGTAAAGCCGACGTCGTCCAGAAGCGCATCGGCTTGTTGAGATCGGGTTTGCGCGCCCGACGCGGGCCGTGATCAGCGGACAGGTCAACGACAAAGCAGGGGGCGTCTGCGTGCATTTGCCGGTCCAGCTGGAGGTCTGCCTGCCAGCTTTTAAGCCAGTGGTCGAGCAAATCGATCTGTTTGGGGTAGAGCGTGCCGGAGTCGGCCAGGCTCAGCATCGAAATATGCAGGTAGGCTGATTCGCTGCTGCACGGGGCGTTGTCTTCGACGTAAGCCAGCATGGGCTGTCGATGGAAGCCTTCGCTTTCGGCGATGCGATACAGGTTATGCAAGCGTAGCCAGAGCTTTTCGCTTGCAGGCTGATAGCGAATCGAGCGCCATTTCAATAGATGGCCAAAGGCACGGATTGCACGCAGGGTGATCAGCGGAACCAGGCTTTCGTAGTCACATTTCTCGGATCGGGTCGAGAACAGCTGGATAAAGGTGTAATAGCCGCGCGCACTTTCCCAATACAGCCCATAAACCGCGTGCCATAGCTGGCTTTCAATTGATCGCGACATGCGCGGGTTGCGCAGATACTGACGTATCAGGGTGTCCTGAAGATCCTGGGCTTTTTCCTCCAGCAACATCAACACCGTCAGTCGATTTTTCGTGAAGGGTGTCGATTTTTCATTCAGCCGCTTGAGTTCGCCAAGAATGGATTGCTGACACTTGAAAGCATCGCCAATCGGCAGTGTGGCAATCCAGCGGGTGACGGCCTTGACGCTGCTCGTAGGATCGTCTTCACCCTTGCTGAAGGGGGTGAAGCGGGCGATTCCGGAGGCGAATTTGGCGGCCAGTGAATTCATGATGTCTGCTTATCAGTGAAGGATAGGAGTGTGTTTACGGGTTGAATGGCAAGATCTGTACCAGATCCGTTATGCCAGCTTGCCTTTCGCCCACGCAACCACCGATTCCAGCGCAGCGGGCAGGTGTGCCGCATCACTGCCGCCTGCCATGGCCAGATCCGGCTTGCCGCCGCCTTTGCCCCCGACCTGGGTGGCGACAAAGTTGACCAGTTCGCCCGCCTTGATTTTTCCGGTGACATCAGGGGTGACGGCCGCGATCAGATTCACTTTTCCATCGGTGACGGTAGCGAGCACCAGTGCGCAGGACTTCAGCCTGTCGCGCAGCTTGTCTGCCGTTTCACGCAGGCTCTTGGCGTCCGCACCGTCGAGTTGGGCGGCGAGCACGCGCACGCCCGCCACCTCGACTGCCTGCTTGAGCAATTCGTCGCCCTGGCTGGCCGCGAGTTTCGATTTCAGCCGGTCCAGTTCTTTTTCCAGCGTACGGCTGTGTTCGATCAGCTGTGTCACGCGTTCGGCGGTATCGGCCGGCGTGGACTTGACCAGATGCGCCACGGTTCCGAGATTCTTTTCGGTTTCGGCCAGGTAGTTCAGCACGCCGGTACCGGTGGTCGCTTCCACCCGACGGATGCCGGCGGCCACGCCCGATTCGGCGAGAATCTTGAACAGGCCGATGTCGCCGGTGCGCGCCACGTGGGTGCCGCCGCACAGCTCGCGCGAGCTGCCGATATCGAGCACGCGCACTTCGTCGCCGTACTTCTCGCCGAACAGCATCATCGCGCCGGTTTTCTGCGCGTCTTCGATGGCCATGACGCGTGCCTGAGTGGCGGTGTTGGCCAGGATTTCCGCGTTGACGCGCCGCTCGACTTCGTGAATCTGCGCATCGCTCAGCGGCGAAGGCTGGACGAAGTCGAAGCGGGTCTTGTCGGCATCGACCAGCGAGCCTTTCTGCTGCACGTGCTCGCCCAGCACCTCGCGCAAGGCCTTGTGCATGAGGTGGGTGGCCGAGTGATTGCGCATGGTGCGTGCGCGATTGTCCTCGTCCACCCTGGACTGCACTTCGTCGCCGACTTTCAGGCTGCCGGTTTTGACGACGCCATGGTGGCCGAATACGTGTGCCTGAATTTTGAGCGTGTCTTCCACGCCGAACACGCCGCCGGCCGCCTGCAACACGCCGCAGTCGCCCGCTTGGCCCCCGGACTCGGCATAGAAGGGCGTGTGGTCGAGCACCGCGACGCCAAGCTCGCCTTCGCGCAGTTCGTCGACGCTGCTGCCATCGCGGTACAGCGCGAGGACTTTGCCGGCGTGCGCCAGCGTGTCGTAGCCGTGGAAGGTGGTCGCTTCGCCGCTATAGGCGAGGCCCGCGCCGAGCTTGAATTTGCCCGCTGCGCGCGCCTGCGATTTCTGCTGCGCCATCGCGGCGTTGAAGGCATCGGTGTCGACAGCGACATTCGCTTCGCGGCAGATGTCGGCAGTCAGGTCGAGCGGGAAGCCATAGGTGTCGTGCAGCTTGAATGCCAGCACGCCATCGAATATGCCGCCTGCGGGCAGCGATTTGAGCGTGTTGTCGAGGATGCCCATGCCGTGCTCGATGGTTTCGAAGAAGCGTTCCTCTTCCTGCCGCAGGATGTCCATCACGCGCGTTTGCGCCTTGGTAAGTTCCGGGTAGGCCTCGCCCATCACCGCAACCAGATCCGGCACGATGCGGATGAAGAAGGCAGAACGCGCACCCAGCTTGTAACCGTGGCGGATGGCGCGGCGGATGATGCGGCGCAGCACGTAGCCGCGGCCTTCGTTGCCCGGGATGATGCCGTCAACGATGAGGAAGGAGCAGGCGCGGATGTGGTCGGCGATGACCTTGAGCGAGTTGTTGGTCAGATCGGCGGTCTGCGTCTCGCGCGCGGCGGCGGCGATCAGCGCCTGGAACAGGTCGATTTCGTAGTTCGAGTGCACGTGCTGCATCACCGCCGAAATGCGCTCCAAGCCCATGCCGGTGTCGACGCTGGGCTTGGGCAACGGGTGCATGGTGCCGGATTCGTCGCGGTTGAACTGCATGAACACGTTGTTCCAGATTTCGATGTAGCGGTCGCCGTCTTCTTCCGGCGAGCCGGGCGGGCCGCCGTAAATGCCCTCGCCGTGGTCGTAGAAGATCTCTGTGCAGGGGCCGCAGGGTCCGGTGTCGCCCATCGCCCAGAAGTTGTCCGAGGCGTAGCGCGCACCCTTGTTGTCGCCAATGCGGACGATGCGTTCCTTCGGCACCCCGATGTCGTTGTGCCAGATGTCGAACGCTTCGTCGTCTTCGGCATACACCGTGACCCAGAGCTTCTCGGTCGGCAGATTCAGTACCGTGGTGAGGTATTCCCACGCGTATTTGATCGCGTCCTGCTTGAAATAGTCGCCGAAGCTGAAATTGCCCAGCATCTCGAAAAACGTATGGTGGCGCGCGGTATAGCCGACGTTTTCGAGGTCGTTGTGCTTGCCGCCTGCGCGCACGCAACGCTGCGACGACACCGCACGGGTGTAGGCACGCGTGTCCTGGCCGGTGAACACGTCCTTGAACTGCACCATGCCGGCATTGGTGAACAGCAGCGTCGGATCGTTGCCCGGAACCAGCGAACTGGAAGCGACAACGGTATGGCCTTTGGATGCGAAGAAATCGAGAAAACTCTGGCGGATGGCGCTGCTTTTCATGATGTTTGGCTGGGTTAAATGTGGGGCGGCGTACGAACTGCGAACAGTTGGCCATTGTATCCGCTAAAGTTCTGCACTTACAGGCGCCAGGAGTGCGGAAAATGAGTGAAGACGACGTCATCGCGGCGATGCGGGAATGGCTGGAAAAAGCGGTGATCGGGCTGAACCTGTGCCCGTTCGCGAAGGCGGTTTACGTGAAAAACCAGGTGCGTTTTGTGGTGAGCACGGCCAGGAGTTTGGATGGCTGGCTGGAAGACCTGGATCGCGAACTGGATTTTCTGGCCGCAGCCGACCCCGAAGTCATCGACACCACGCTATTGATCCACCCCACCCTGCTGCCGGATTTCCTCGATTTCAACGACTTTCTGCAACTGGCCGAGGCCGCGGTGGACGAGCACGAGCTGGAAGGCGTGATCCAGATTGCCAGCTTTCATCCGCAGTTCCAGTTCGAGGGAACCGCACCCGACGACCTAGGCAACTACACCAACCGCGCGCCGTTCCCCACCCTGCATTTGCTGCGCGAAGCGAGTATCGAACGGGCGGTGGCGGTCTTCCCCGAAGCGGAAACGATTTATCAGCGCAACATCGAGACGCTGGAGACGCTGGGGCAGGCGGGGTGGAACGCGCTATGGGCGAAGCCACCCAAATGACCGCACCTGAGCCAGCCTGTCAGGCGGGTGACTGCGGCGCTTAACTGCCGCAGCCGCCGCAGCAACTGCCGCTCGCATGGACGCGCTGTTCCGCTTCGACCAGCACGCCGGCCTTGGCGAGCACCGCCGTCAGTTCCGCGCGGGACGGCGTGGCGCCGTCGAGGCTCACGTGCAGGCGCGCCGGGTCGGCAGAAAATGACACGTCTTGCACGCCAGGCAGGGCCTTGAGGCTTGCGCAGGCCTGTTCGGCGGCGTCGGCACTGACCGTGCCAAGAAGGGTGAGAGTTTCGTTTTTCATGCGTGCTCCTTTGGGTTGAACATCAAATGTTTTCGGTCAGCCTGGTATACAGGCTTGGCAATACCTGGGGCAGCATGGCCGCATCGCGCACCACCACATAACCTGCCGCGCCGAACAGGTGCGGCAGGTAATCTCCAGCCTTGGCATCGATGGTCACGCAGAACGGAATCAGCCCCTGTCGGCGTGCCTCGATGATTGCCATGCGGGTGTCTTCAATGCCGTAGCGGCCTTCGTACTTGTCGAGATCATTCGGCTTGCCGTCGGTCAGGATCAGCAGCAGGCGGCGCGCTGATTTGCGGCTTGCGAGGATCGCGGCGGCATGGCGGATCGCCGCACCCATGCGGGTGTAGTAGCCCGGCTTGATGGCGATGAGACGGCCACGGATGCGCGCGTCGTAGCGCTCGTCGAAACCCTTGAGCAGGTGAAAGCGCACGTTGTCGCGCCGCACCGACGAAAAGCCGTACAGCGCGAAGCGGTCGCCGGTGGCCGCCAGCGCCTCGCTGAACAGCAGCAGGCTGTCGCGGATCACATCGATCACCCGCCCCGAATCGCTGATCCAGGCGTCGGTTGAAAGCGACAGGTCGGCCAGCAGCAGGCAGGACAGATCGCGCTGATGGCGGCGGCTGTCGATATATAGTCCCGGCTCGGGCGCGTGCGCACCCCCGGTGCGGTCGGCGGCAAAGCGGACGCAGGCATCGATATCGAGATCGCTGCCGGACATCTGGGCGCGCAGCCGCGTGTTTTGTGTGGCCAGCGCCTGGAACTGCTGGCGCAGCCGCCGCGCCGGTGTGCGCAAGAGGCGTGGCAAGGCGCAGTCCCCGGCGTCGCGCGCGACCAGCATTTGCAGCCGGCAGTGTGCGGGTTGCAGGCGCTGCCTGCGGTAATCCCATTCCGGCAGCAGGATGCCGTCGGCCAGCTTGCGGTCGTCGTCGGCTTCGGACGGCAGGTCGAGATCGAAGCGCACCCGGCTGGCAGCGCTCGTCTCGCCGTCGGCGATGCTGAGGAAATCGAGGTCGTTGGCGGCCTTTTCCGCGTGCTCGTTTTCGTCCTCGTCGAGCGGACGGTCGACCTTGATGAACTCGGCCCAGGAAAACAGGCTTTCGGCGCGAAACAGCAGCATGAAGGGGCTGTTCGCCTGCGGCATGTCGACCCGCTCGGCGCGCCGCTTGCGTTTTTCCCGGTCGGCCCTGGATTGGGGGCCTGCCGGCTGCGGCGATGTCGCGCTGCCGGACTGGCGCGGCGCGGCGGCATTGACTGGCGGCTCGGGATGCAGCCATAGCGGCACTGGCGTCGGCCGCCGCCGACCCGACGCGAAGATTGCGACCGAGCCCGGCGCATCCAGCGCGGCGCGGATCGCGACTTCTGCCTCCTGCTCCGCCCCGACGAGGCTATCCGGGGACGGGCGCAGCCCCAGCAGCGCATCGACCAGCCTGCGATAGCGCGGCGCGAGGCCGGGCAGTGCGGCGAGCGTTGCATGCGCCGCTGCCTGATTGCGCACGATCCACGGCGTGTTCGGCGCGACATCGTGCGCCGCCAGTGCGATCAGCCACAGGTAGAGCTCGCGGTTCAGCTCGCGCTGCGGAAACACCTCGAGCGCAGCCGGAAGATACAACGTGGCGTCGTCGCGCCACGCCAGCTCGACCTTGTCGCCGATTCCCGCCACACGCTCCATCCAGTTGCGCCGTGCGCCGTGCGCGGTGGCGCAGCCGGCACGCAGCGTCAGGCCCGCGTCGCCGCCAAGGGCACGAAAGTACACCGGCGCCATGCGTTCGATCTGCGCCAGTTCGACGCGTGCCTGGGGAAAACCCCGATAGGCGGCGCGGGTGATCAGCTTGTCCCACAGGCTGCCGACAAATTCTTCCATGGCCTAGGATCCCGTGTGTGCCGAACCGCACGCCGGCGGCATGGCGCGGGCGGCACGGGTGTTGAACGCGGCTTCGGATTCGGCGCGCAGGTCGTGTACCCAGTTGAGCAGTGCCCCGTCCGGATTGGCGGCCTGGGTGTGGTCGCAGGCATCCACGCACTGTCCGCACTGCACGCAGGCGAACATCATGCGTTTGACGTTGCGCGGGTTGAGGCGCATCGGGCAGACCTGGTCGCAGGCCGAGTGGCAGCTCGCGCAATCGCGCGCGCGCGTTCGGCTGAAGCCAACCACCATGGCCTTGTCATTGCCCATCCAGGCCAGGCTCTGGAACAGGCCGACCGCGCAGCCGTAGCGGCAGAACAGGTGGCGCGCGAACAGGAATTCGACGCAGAACGCGAGGCTGGCAACCGTCAGAAAGATCGCCTGATTGCGTGTTGGCGTACCATTGAGCAGGTTGCCGTAGACCTCGGCCGGCGGCAGTAGATAGGTCAGCAGCACCACCGCCCACAGCATCGCGAAGCCGATCGTCAGCGGCAGCACGGCAAACCACCACAGCGCGTCGCGCGGGGTTTCGCTGCCATCAGGGTTGCGCGCGGGCTGCAGTTTTGTGTCCCACAGGCTTTGCTTGCCAATCGCGCGCCGCAGCATCTGGTTGAGCGTCTCGACCACCGAGAAATGCGGACACAGCCAGCCGCAGTACAGGCGGCCCCATTTCCAGCCGACATAAAGCACCGTGCCGGCGACCGCCGCCAGCGGCAGGAAGCCGCGCAGCACGATGTTGAGCGAGGCTTGCGCGGTGGACAGGCGCCCGGCGGCGAAATCGTCGAGACCAAGCGTCCAGTCGAAACCGAGCAGGATGAAATGCCCGAGGTTGAGGTCGAGACGCAAAATGTCGAATAGGGGCGCATAAACGAACAGCAGGAAAAACCCTGTCTGGGTCAGGCGGCGCCAGCGTTGCACCGGCAGCCCCAGCCAGCTGCGGGCATGGCGGGCAAGGTCGGCGCGGATCGCGGCGGTAGCCTGAGTGCCGATCATGCGTAGCGCCCGAGCAGCGGGTAGCTGAAGGGCTTGCCAGCCAGTGCGCGCGCGAGCCCGAACACCCCCAGCAAAACCAGCGTGCCGTGGCAGCACACAAAATACAAAACCAGGCCTATCCAGATGCCAGGCCGACTCAAATCGCCCGCCAGCACCATCAGCGCAGGCCCCCCCGCCAGCAGCAACCCGGCCAGCAGGCTTGCCGCAACGGTTTGCCGCACATGGCCGCGCACCAGCGGGTCGGTGCTGTTGCGATGGCGGTAGAACAGCAGCAGCAACAGCAGAAACGCCAGCCCCGGCACCAGCAGCAGGTTGATCAGATAGAGCGCCTCAGCCTGGACTGCGGGAGAAGCCCGAGCCGGGACGCCGCTCATGTGCCGAAGCTCGCCCGCACCACTTCGAGCAGAGCCTCGGCGGTATCGGGGTCGTCGGTCAACGGCTCCACCAGTGCCGCGTGGCAGGCGGCGACCGGGTCGCAGCCGGCGGCGATGAGGCTGCCTGCGTATACCAGCAGGCGAGTCGAGGCGGCTTCTTCCAGGTCGTGATCCTTGAGCTGACGCAGGTGTCCGACCAGCGTCACCAGCCGGACTGCCAGTGCCGGTGCAATACCCGTTTCGGCGACCACGATTTTTTCCTCGATCGCGCGCGGCGGGAAACCGAGACTGATTGCGATGAAGCGCTGGCGGGTCGACGGCTTCAGGCTTTTCAGCAGGTTTTGGTAGCCGGGATTGTAGGACGCCACCAGCATGAAATCGTCCGGCGCATGGAGTTCCTCGCCGGTGCGCTCGATCGGCAGGATGCGCCGGTCGTCAGTCAGTGGATGCAGCACCACGGTAGTGTCCTTGCGCGCCTCGACCACTTCGTCGAGGTAGCAGATGCCGCCTTGCCGCACGGCGCGGGTGAGCGGGCCGTCCGACCAGAGGGTCTGGCCATCGCCGATCAGATGGCGGCCGACCAGGTCGGCGGCGGTGAGGTCGTCGTGGCAGGCTACGGTAATCAGCGGCCGCCCCAGGCGCGCCGCCATGTGCGCGACGAAGCGCGTCTTGCCGCAACCGGTGGGCCCCTTGATCAACAGCGGCAGGCGGTTGCTGAATGCGTATTCGAACAGCTCGCATTCCGTGCCGACCGGGTAGTACCAGGGGATGGCAGCGGCGCTTGCCAGGCCGGATTCGGTGAGGTCGTTCATGCTGAGGCTCCAGTCAGGTCGGGTTCAGGTTGAAAGCGTAGCCGATCAGGCCGAGCACCAGCGGCAGCCAGCCCGGCACGATCCAGCGCCAGACATCCGCTGGTCCGCCCGACAAACCGGGTGGACGCCGGGATCAGCCCACAGGCGCTTCCTTGCCCTTGATGAAGAAGCTGGTGATGTACAGCACGAGGCCGACGAAGAACACCAGACCGGATAGTTCGCGCATCCAGTAGAACAGCGCGACCTGATCCTGCGCTGCCATGAAGCCCATTGGCTCGGCCGCGATGCGTTGCAGCCAGATCTGCAGGACGCCGGCTGCGGTGAGGAACAGGGTGATGAAGACCATTGCGACCGTCATCAGCCAGAACGACCACATCTCGACCACCTGCGCGGTCTTGCTGTTGGCGGAGCGTCCGCGCATCAGCGGCATGGTGTAGCTGATCATGGTGATGACCACCATCACGTAGGCGCCGTAGAAGGCCATGTGGCCGTGCGCCGCGGTGATCTGGCTGCCGTGGGTGTAGAAATTCACCGGCGCGAGGGTGTGCAGGAAGCCCCATACCCCGGCACCCAGGAAAGCCATCACCCCGGTACCCAGCGCCCACAGCACGGCCGCCTTGTTCGGATGCTCGCGGCGGCGACGGTTGACCATGTTGAAGGCGAACAGCGTCATCATGAAGAAGGGGATCGGTTCCAGGGCGGAGAACACGCTGCCCCACCACTGCCAGTAACTGGGCGTGCCGATCCAGTAGTAATGGTGGCCCATGCCGATGAGGCCGGTGATCAGCGCCATGGCAATGATCACGTACAGCCACTTCTCGATCACCTCGCGGTCGACACCGGTCACCTTGATCAGCACGAATGCCAGCATCGCACCCATGATCAGTTCCCATACGCCCTCGACCCACAGGTGCACGACCCACCACCAGTAGAACTTGTCTTTCACCAGATTGGCCGGGTTATAGAACGAAAACAGGAAAAAGATCGCGAGCCCCCACAGGCCGAGCAGCATCACCAGGTTGATCGCGGTCTTGCGGCCACGCAACACGGTCATCGACAGGTTGAAGAGCATGGCCAGCGCAACGATCACGATGCCGACCTTGGTAGGCAGCGGCTGTTCGAGAAACTCGCGGCCCATGGTCGCCAGCAGGTCATTACCAGTCATTTCGGCCAGCTTGGCATACGGTACGAACAGGTAGCCCAGGATGGTCAGCGTGCCGGCGATGAGGAAGATCCAGAACATCAGCATCGCCAGCTTCGGGCTGTACAACTCACGTTCGGACTCCTCCGGGATCAGGTAGTAGGCGGCACCCATGAAGCCGAACAACAGCCATACGATCAGCAGGTTGGTGTGCACCATGCGGGCGACGTTGAAGGGAATGGCCGGGAACAGGAAGTCACCGATAACGTACTGCAGGCCCATGATCAGGCCGAACACGATCTGGCCGACGAACAGCCCGATCGCCGCGATGAAATAAGGCTTCGCGACCGCCTGAGATTGGTATTTCATGAAAACTCCCTCTTTATATACGTGAGTGGGTGGGGCGCGATCAGCCTTCGATGTTCGGCGGCCACTTCGACGTATTGATCTCGGATGCGTACTTGAGGAAGCTGACCAGATCGTCGAGCTGCTCCTCGCTCAGATTGAAATTGGGCATCTGGCGGCGGCCGGGCATGCCGGTGGGCTGCGCCTTGATCCACGCCTTGATGAAATCGGGACCGCGCCGAACGTAGACGTTGCCGAGTTCAGGGGCGAAATAGGCGCCCTCGCCCAGTAGCGTGTGGCAGCCGATGCAATTGCGTGTTTCCCAGATGTGCTTGCCGCGTTTGACCGATTCGGTCAGGTTCGCGCTGTTGTCGTGTTTAGGAAGCGCGCGCATGGTGTCGTAGGTGAGACCGACAAGCAGCAGGAAGAAAAACACAGAGCCGCCGTAGAAGATGTTGCGGGCCGCGGATTTGGTGAACGCCGAACTCATAGCTGCGATCCTCATGGTATGGGGTGGGTGCCATCGGGGAAAAAGCGCTAATCGTGTGTCCGCGCGAAAATCCGAGTTGCGGATCTTATTATGCATACAAAATGAATGTTTGCAAATCCCTGTCGCGCCCGTTGCGTGGCGAGTCATGCGAGGTGATGGCGCTCACTGAGACAAATGCCGAATCGCAAGCCGTAATGGTTTATGTTCTGCCACGCTCATTGGCGGGTAAAACTGCTCTTGCGTTCACTTGGTCAAGACAGGGATGCGGAGTGGGCGTGCTGTGTTGCAAGCGCCCGGAGAGGGTGGAAAAAATAGCCATGAATTGGCTGGATGCAAGGGGGTGAGGGCATTGATGGCGCAAGCTGCTTTTATCGGCCGGGCGTTGCCGCGCCAGTTGCGTTTCAAGGCGGCGTTGCAACTGATCCACGTGCTTAAAGCCAGGCCAGGCTGCGGTACCTCTCACAGGGAAGGCAGACGTTGCGTCTGGCTTATCTTGTGGCTGGCTTGGCTTGATTACGCCCGCCTCATTGACTGGGGCGAGTCGAGCAACCTAGCGTTTCAAGCGACGCCCTGGCAACACGCATTCCAGCCCCATCACGTAAAACCAGCACGCCCAAACAGCACTCACTGCTGTTTGGGCGTGCTAAGGCAATGGTAGTGGGGAGAAGGGTCCGGGGTTCCTGCAGTGATTCAGCAGACTCAGGAATATGAACCGTCATAGCCCGCGATGCCCGGATTGGCCTTGCCGACCCCGACGATTTTTGGCGTATTCAGTTTGACGCCCTTGACGACTTTCACGTCGCGCAGATAACTGGCGACAACATCCCACACCGGTTCGCCCGTTGCGCCCTCTGCAACGGGTGCCCAGCCAGCCACGACATACGTCTTGCCCGCTTCGACCGGTTTGCCCTTCATCGTCATGTCGCTGATGCGCTGACCCATTTTCTTGGTCGGGTTAATGGTGTATTCAATGCCGCCCACGCGCACCATGTCACCACCCTGCTGATAGTAGGGGTCGTCGTTGAACAGGTTGTCGGCGACATCTTCCATGATCGACTTGATGGTTTCGCCGGTCATGTTGGTCAGCGTGGTCTGCGGATAGGTGATCGCAGTCTGGTCCATCAAGCGTTCCATGGTGATGGCATCGCCCGGCAGCAGCGTGGTGCCCCAGCGGAAGCCGGGCGAGAACGCGGCGTCGGCGCCTTTGACTTCCATTAGCGCGTCGACCAGCAGTTGATCCCAGGTACCGTTGAAGTTGCCGCGGCGATAGAGGAAGTCGTCGGTGACGGCAAGTTTCTCGTTCAATTTGGCCTCGTAGGGCGCGCGCACTTTTTTGATCAGCGCGTCCATTCCCGGATCGGCGGGCAGCAGGTTGGAAAACACCGGCAGCAGGCGATATTTGTGGCTTTGCACCTTGCCGCCGCGAACATCAAAATCCATCACCCCAAGAAATTTTCCGTTGGAGCCGGCGTTGGTCACCAGCGTAATGCCCTTGGCATTTTTGACCGAAACGGGTTGCGGCATGCCGTCGTGGGTATGGCCGCCAAAGATGGCGTCGATACCGGTGACGCGCGTCGCCATTTTCAGGTCGACGTCCATGCCGTTGTGCGACAGCAGAATGACGACCTGGGCACCCTTGGCGCGCGCTTCGTCCACCCATTTCTGCATGCTGTCGTCGCGGATGCCAAAGCTCCAGTCCGGCACCATGTGGCGCGGGTTGGCGATCGGCGTGTAGGGGAAAGCCTGGCCGAGAATGGCAACCTTGATGCCGTTCATTTCCTTCATCACGTAGGGTTTGAACACCTGGTCGCCAAAGTCGTTGGTGACCACGTTTTGCGCAACGAAATCGATACCGGCTTTCTGGAAATCCTTGTTGACGATTTCCATCATGCGGTTGGCACCAAAGGTGGCTTCCCAGTGCGAGGTCATGACGTTGACGCCCAGATCGATGCAGGCATCGACCATGTCCTGGGCATTGGTCCACAGCGAGGTGGCCGAGCCCTGCCAGGTATCGCCGCCGTCGAGCAGCAGTGCGCCGGGGCGCTGCGCGCGCATCTTGTTGACCAGCGTTTTGAGATGAGCGAAGCCGCCGACCTTGCCGTAGACCCTGGCGGCCTCTTCAAAATTCAGATAGGTGAACGCATGCGCTTCGCGACTTCCAGGCTGGATGCCGTACTGCTTGAGCAAATGCTCGCCGACCAGGTGCGGGGCTTTGCCGTAGGCGCTGCCCACGCCAAGATTGACGTTGGGTTCACGGAACCACACAGGCAAAAGCTGGGCGTGGCAGTCGGTGAAATGCAGGAACGAAACATTGCCGTGGCGAGGCACATCGTAGAAGTTGGCCGGCGCATTGCCTGCCAGTGCAGACTTGCTGTCCAGTGCCATGCCGGACGCGGCGGCGACGGCCAGCAGTTGCAGAAACTCGCGGCGATTCATGTGCATGAGGTTTTCCTTGGAATGGATACTGGAACGTATTTTCAGTGCGCTTGCCGGAACGGTAAATAGTAGCTCCGGCTCATTCGGCTCAACTCTTTTGTGTCGATGCAAACAGGAAAGCCCGGTTGCCCGGGCTTCCCATCAAATGAGGTATCTGGTTGCCCGGATACGTCATCGAGTGCGTGCCCGGTTGCCCGGGCGATTTACCACAATACTGTTCCCTATTTGCGGAACACCGATGCTTTCATCGGCAGGCCGTTGGACAAAGAGGAGTGGAAATACTCCAGATTGTTCATCACGGTGCCACCTTGAGGCGGAGGCACGGCACGAACCTGTTTGAAGCAACCGTCATACCGCTGCTGCAAGGTCACCAGATTGTCGCCGCCACGGAATACCGGCCAGTGCACAGCGTGACCGATTGCGGGCGAAATCAGTTCCGAACGGAGACGGTTGCCGGCATTTTGCACGTGGCAACTGGCACAGGCGAAGTTCAACTGGCCTTTGCGACCATAGAAGGTTTTCTTGCCATCTTCGTACGCAGCTACCGCTTTGGGCGTCTCGACCTTGATGTTCATGATCATGCCGTTTGACAGCGTGCGCATATACGACGTGAGCACACCCATGGTCTTCATGTCGTTGACCTTGTAGGCTGCCTCACCGTTGGCTGTGCGACAGTCGTTGATTGCATCCTGCAGGGTAACAACCTTGCCTTTTGCCTCGTCAAACATGGGGTAGTTGCCAGCGATCTGATTGCCGCCATTGGGGAGGCAGCTAGAATAGGTTTTACCGTTCTTGAACGGGGTTTCCCACATCTTGCGGCCCTGTTCAACCACGGACTCGAATGGCGGGAATTCCATGATGGCGTCGTATTGCGACTTGCTGTCAGCATCGAATGCCAGCGCACCATAAACGTAATCTTCCATTTTGATGTTGGGATATTTGCTGGTGTAGTACTTGGCAAGCTCCTGCCGATCCCCTTCGGGGGAAGCGTGAACGGAGACAGCGCCGAAGACCATGCCCAGTCCTGCCATCCCCATCAGCAGCTTTCCGATAATTTGTTTTTTCATGCCGTCCTCCAGATACCTTATGAATTAAAGCGGGAGCGGAGCAGACGCCCCGCTCGATTGCTGCCCGGCTTAAGCAATAGTGGTTTCGGCGGTATTTTTATCGCCCTTGTTGTCGGACCAGTTGACGACAACTTTGTCACCCGTCTTGGCACCCTTGACCTTGAAGCCCAAGTAGGGGTTCTTCGACACGCCGCTGCCGAGGTTGGCGGATAGCACGGTAGCGCCGCCGACCGTGGCGGTGACTTCCTGAATGAAGTGGGCCGGTACCAATTGACCGGTCTTGGCGTCTTTACGCTGACCAGTTTCCATCGGGTGGTTCATGAGCACTTTGACATCGGCAACGTCGCCAGTCATCGTGGCACGGATACGCATGGGTTCAGCCATTTGGCTTTCCTTTCAAAATTAACGGTTCAATTCGGCTTGATAGGTGCAGGGTGCGCGGGTTTAGCCGCCGCAACCGCCGATGGTGACTTTGACTTCCTTGGCTGCGGTGTAGGACTTGCCGCCGGCCTTGACGACGGCGCGAACGAGCGACGTCTGGCCCATTTTGATGCGGGTGGAAATAAAGCCCTGGGCGCCGCCGGACAGGGTGAAGTCGCCCACCAGCGGGGTGCCGTTTTTCTCGGCGAGGATGGCGATGCTGGTGGTGCCGGCGATCTTGCTGGTTACTTCCACCGGGACAACCGCGCCGTTTTCAGCGATGTCCGGCGCCTTGATGACGATGTCCTTGCTATCGGCCGGACTGGATACGTCCAAACCTTTCATTGCCGCCCCGACGTTTTTGGCATCGAAAGCGGGTGCGTTCCAGGCCGCCATGGCCTGGGTCGGTTTCAACAGGCCGGCGGCCACCGCGATGGCGACAGTGCTGGCACCAGCGGCACCTTTGAGGACGTTTCTACGAAGTGCATTCATTTGGGGGATTCTCCTGGATTGAATGGGGGTAGTTGGAATTTAAAGGCCATAGACAAAGTCGGTGACTTTATCAATTTCCGCTTCCGTCAATACGTGGTGCTTACCGAACGGGATCATGGAACTGGACGGGTTCATTACCGTGGCGTCCCAGATCTGGGCACGCATTTTGGCTTTGTCCGGGAAACGGGCACTCATGGCGATAAGAGGAGGGCCGTATGTGCCAGTGGATTCCGCATCGGGCACCGTGGGCATGGCATGGCAGGCCAGGCAATTGCCTTTGGTGCGGTTGAACGCGATGTCCTTACCGGTTTCTTCCTTGACAGGGGTCGCAGCCGCAGTTGCGGGTGCCTGGGCCAGCACACTCCCTGACAGCATGATGGCGCTTATTGCGCAGGCCGCTGCAACGTGATGCAACTTTCGCATGGTCATCCTCCAATTTATTTGACGTGGTGTTGAAAGCGCTTGCAGATTGGGCTTGCCCGATGTTGCGCGCTATCCAGTAACGGATGTGACAAAGGATAGTTGAATTGGTTTTTACCATGCAAGGCCATATCACTATTTTTTATGCTGATAGCGCAGGGTAGATTCCTACCAGCCATGCCTGCTGCGCGTTCGTGCTTGATGCGCTATTTTTTGCGCTGGGCTTTTTCGAGTATCTGCCACTCGCGTTGCCGCGCTTCGGCCGCTGACAGTTCGTGAAAGCTGCCATCCCCTGCCTTGATGCCGAGGCTGACTTGTTCAACTGCTGCGATCAGATTGCCGCTCAAGGCCGAGGCTTCGGCCTGGGCGCGATGGCTGAGCAGCCGGTGCCCCAGTTGGGCGTGGGTTCTGGCTGCCAATTGCCATAGACGACGGTCGTCCGGATGGAGCGCGAGATCTTTGTTCACGCGCATCAGCGCGTCGCCTGCGCGGTTTGCAGCCAGTAACGCTGCGATGTAGCCATATTGCAGCGGCCGGTAGTCGGGGTGTGTCTGGCTGCCGGTCTCGAAGCGCTGCAGGGCGAGCGTTGCAGCGCCTGCTGCCTGCGCCACCTGGGCGGCAAGTTGTTGCATCATGGGCCGAATGTTCGGACTGGCCAGCAATTTCTGTACTTCGGCTTCGGCTTGCGTGAAATCGCGTGCGCGCAAGAGTGCGCTGGCCAGTCCGTAACGGGCGGCAATTTCGTTGCTGTAGCGCTTGTCATTCAAGGCGTTTCGGGCTGACAGAACCGCATCGGTCGGACTGCCTTCGCGGGCGCGCAGGCGGGCGCGCACCAGCTGAAAGTCGAGGCTGTCCTGAACTTGCTGGTAGGGCGCGGCTTCGCTGCGGGCTTCCATGTCAGAGATGCGTTCGCTGGTGATGGGGTGGGTGCGCAGGTAGGCGGGTGTGCTGCTGTCGTAAAAGCGGCTTGCGCGCTGCATGCGGCCGAAAAATGTGCTCATGCCGCGCGGGTCGAAGTGGGCGCGGGTCAGCATGTCGTAGCCGAGGCGGTCGGCCTCGCGCTCGTAGTCGCGGCTGTAGTTGAGCTGGTTCTGCACCGAGTAGGCCTGGGTGGACGCAATGGCAGCGCCCGCTACATTCGGATTGGAGCGAGCGGCCAGCAGTGCCAGCGCCAGCGCGGCCATGGTCGGCCAGTAGCTTTGGCTTTGTGCCGCGACCATGCGTGCGATATGGTCCTGCGTAACGTGAGCGATTTCATGCCCCACGACGCTCGCCAGTTCGGATTCGCTTTGTGCCGTGAGAATCAGGCCGGTGTGGACGCCGATGTTGCCGCCGGGCATGGCGAAGGCGTTGATGCTGGGGTCGTCGACGACGAAGAAAATAAACTCGCGCTGGTTGCGGGTGCTGACTGAGACCAGCTTGTAGCCGAGCTGGTTGAGGTAGTTTTCGGTTTCGGGGTCGTCCAGATAGCGCGGATCGGCGTAGACATCACGCATGATGGTGCGCCCTAGCATTTGCTCATCTTGGTCTGAGAAGTACTGCCGTGAAACTTCGCCCAGATCGGGCAAGTCGGCGGCAAGGGCGGGCTGGATGGCGAGGCTGAGTGCGAGCAGGCTGCGTAACATCGGCCGGTGGAGGCGGGGGCGGAGCGGCATTTCGATTACGATGCGAATGTTATCGACAAGGTTCCCGGATATGAGCGAATTCACCCATTTTGATGAGCGTGGCCGCGCGGTCATGGTTGATGTGGCCGGCAAGGACGACACGCGCCGCATCGCTGTGGCAAGCGGCAGGATCAGCATGTTACCCGATACGCTATCGCGCATTCTGGGTGGCCAGGCGGCCAAGGGCGATGTGCTGGGTATTGCTCGCATTGCGGCAATTCAGGCGACCAAGCGCACGGCAGAGCTGATCCCCTTGTGCCATCCCATCGCGCTCACCAAGGTGAGGGTCGAATTCAGTCCCGATGTGACGGAATCGTGGATTGTCTGCACGGTGACGGCCGAAACCGTTGGCAAGACCGGGGTGGAAATGGAAGCGTTGACCGGCGTCAGCGTGGCGCTGCTGACGATCTACGACATGTGCAAGGCGGTGGATCGCGGCATGACGATGGGCGGCATCCGCTTGCTTGAAAAGCAGGGTGGGCGCTCCGGGCACTGGCGGGCGCAGTAAGTGCCGTGAGAAGTTGAGTTGGTCACTCCGTATTGAACGGTTTGACTGGCAGTTTCTACGGATTGGCTCGTATCCAGCGCGGTGGTCAATGTCCGGTGATGGAGACTCGGTACAGGCGTGATTCCCCTGTTTTTTTTAGGGAATTTTATTAGGTCGCCTTATGGGGATATCAGCCATTTTGCTTGCCATAAGGGGGGTGCAACGTGCAAAATACCTGAATATTCGGAAAGATTAATATACTGTTTTTCCAGCAGTGTCGGCGCATATGTGCTGGCACTGCTTCCTGACGTCACCTAGTATGGGTACCCACGCATTAATCAGGCGCGGTTTCACGACGAAGCCGCAAGGGATCATTTTGAACCTAGAGATAGCATGAACGCCAAAATTAAACTCGAAAATCACGACGCACAGGAAATCAAGTACACCACGTGCTACATGTGCGCCTGCCGCTGCGGCATCAAGGTCACGCTGGAAGACAACAAGGTTCGTTTCATTCAGGGTAACCGGAATCACCCGACCAACCAGGGCGTTTTGTGCGCCAAGGGATCGGCCGGGATCATGAAGCAGTACTCGACTGCCAAGCTGACCCAGCCTTTGATGCGCAAGCCCGGCACCGAACGCGGTGAGGGGATTTACGAGCCGATTTCCTGGGAACAGGCGATTGACGTGCTGACCGACCGGCTGGAAGAGATTCGTTCGACCGACCCGTCCAAGCTGGGCTTCTTCACCGGTCGCGACCAGATGCAGGCGTTGACCGGTTTGTGGGCGCAGCAGTTTGGCACACCGAACTGGTCGGCGCATGGCGGATTCTGTTCGGTCAACATGGCCGCAGCAGGCCTGTATTCGATCGGTTTCTCGTTCTGGGAGTTCGGCGCGCCTGACTGGGATTACGCTAAATATTTCATCATGTGGGGCGTGGCCGAGGATCACTCGTCCAATCCGATCAAGATTGGCCTGGAGAAGCTCAAGCGCAAGGGCGGCAAGTTCGTTACCGTCAATCCGGTGCGTACCGGCTACTCGGCGATTGCCGACGAATGGCTGCCAATCAAGCCCGGCATGGACGGTTTGCTCGCCATGTCGATGGTGCACGTGTTGCTCAAGCACGAGCAGTTCGATTATGAGTTCTTGGTGCGCTATACCAACGCCTCGTGGCTGGTGGTGCAAACGCCGGGTCAGCAGGGCGATGGCCTGTTCCTGCGCGACGAAAACGACCAGCCGCTGATCTGGGATATTGACAAGGAAGCGTTCAGGAACGGCATGGACGGCGACATTGCGCCAGCGCTGTTCGGTGAATACGTTGCGCCCGATGGCCGTCGTGTCAAGACCGTGATGTCGATGATGACCGAGCGTTATCTTGACGAGCGCTACGCGCCTGAGAATGTGGCACTGGAATGCGGCCTGCCAGCCGAATCGATCACCCGCATCGCGCTGGAAATGGCGCATATCGCGTTCAAGGAAACGGTCGAGTTGCCGATCGAATGGACCGACGTCTGGGGCCGCAAACACGACAAGGTCGTGGGCCGCCCGGTGGCGATGTACGCGATGCGCGGAATTGCCGCTCACTCGAACGGCTTCCACGCCTGCCGCGCGATCCACATGATCCAGATGCTGCTGGGCGCGCTCGACTCGCCGGGCAACTTCCGTGCCCGTGCACCGTACCCGAAGCCGATCCCGCCGCACCAGCTGCCGGAAAACAACATCGACATCATCAACGCGCCGAACACGCCGCTGTCACGTCCGCCGCTCGGCTTCCCGACGCGTCCGGAAGACCTGGTGATCGACGAGTTCGGCAACCCGCTGCGCATCGACAAGGCCTACTCGTGGGAAGTGCCGATCGCCTCGCACGGCCTGATGCACATGGTCATCACCAACGCGACCAACCACGATCCCTATGCGCTCGACACGCTGATCCTGTTCATGGCCAACATGGCGTGGAACTCGACCATGAACACCGCCAACGTGCAGGACATGCTGCGGCAAAAGGACGAGGAAAACTTCGGCGAGTATAAGATTCCCTTCCTGGTCGTGATCGATGCCTTCCATTCGGAGATGACCAACTTCGCCGACCTGATCCTGCCGGATACGACTTATCTGGAGCGCCACGACTGCATCTCGCTGCTGGATCGTCCGATTTCCGAGCCGGACTCCGCTGCCGATGCGATCCGCTACCCGCTGGTCAAGATTGATCGCGACGTGCGCCCGTGGCAGGAAGTCATGGTCGAACTGGCGTCACGCCTGAAGTTCCCGGCGTTCACCAAGCCCGATGGCACGCGCAAGTTCAAGGACTACCCCGACTTCATCGTCAACTATGAGCGTTCGCCGGGCGTGGGCTTCCTGGCTGGCTGGCGCGGCAAGGATGGCACCAAGTCGCTCAAGGGTGAGCCCAACCCCAAGCAGTGGGAAAAGTACATCGAGAACGAAAGTTTCTTCGCGCACCACTGGCCAGACAGCCAGAAGTACATGCGCTTCGCCAACAAGGAATATCTCGACGTGGCAGCGGATGTCGGTTTCGTCGGCAAGGCCGAGCCC
This sequence comes from Gammaproteobacteria bacterium, assembly GCA_018831045.1. GTDB lineage: Bacteria > Pseudomonadota > Gammaproteobacteria > Burkholderiales > Thiobacillaceae > Thiobacillus. The sequence goes on from JAHJRA010000043.1 coordinate 85,988, forward strand.
ATCATCATGCAGTTCTATTCCGAGCCGCTGCAGAAATTCCGCCTGGCGGGGCAGGGCCTGTACGACGGCCCGCAACCCAACAATCAGGTTGACCGCGAGCGCCTGGTGAAATACTTCGACCCGTTGCCGATGTGGTACGAGCCGCTCGAACAGCAGCGTGTGGACAAGGAAAAATACCCCTTCTTCGCGCTCACCCAGCGTCCGATGTTCATGTACCACTCGTGGGACTCGCAGAACGTGTGGCTGCGTCAGATCATGGCGCAGAACTACATGTACATGAACGCCCGCAAGGCGGTGGAAATGGGCATCAAGGACTTCGACTGGATCTGGGTCGAGTCGCACAACGGCAAAATCCGTTGCCAGGTCAAGACCATGGAAGGCACCCAGGAAGACACGGTCTGGACCTGGAACGCCATCGGCAAGCAGAAGGGCGCGTGGGGCCTGAAGGAAAACGCGTCGGAAGCGACCAAGGGCTTCCTGCTCAACCACCTGATTTCCGAGTTGCTGCCGGAAAAAGCCGGCGAGCGTCGCGTCACCAATTCCGACCCGGTGACCGGCCAGGCGGCGTGGTTTGACCTGCGCGTGCGCATCTGGAAAGCCGAGCCGGGCGAGACCGGTTCGTGGCCGCAGTTCGATGCGCTGAAGGCATTGCCGGGCGACGAACGTTATGAGCGCCCCGACGTGCTGCGTTACGACGCACGCACCCACGAGAAGAACTAAGAGAGAGCAGACATGAAATTAGGTTTGGTTATAGATCTGGACGTCTGTGTGGGGTGTCACGCCTGCGCAATCGCTTGCAAGGAATGGAATGCGTCCGGTACCACCGGCCCGCTGTCCGACTACCAGCCCTACGGCGCGGAGCCGTCGGGCGTGTGGTTCAACCGGATTCGCCATTACGAAATGGACGAGTATCCGAACAACAAGACCATCAACTTTCCGATGTCGTGCAACCACTGCGAGGATGCCGCGTGCGTCACCGTGTGCCCGACCGGCGCATCGTACAAGCGGGCCGAGGACGGCATCGTGCTGGTCGACCAGGACAAGTGCATGGGCTGCAACTACTGCTCGTGGGCCTGTCCCTACGGCGCACGTGAACTCGACCGTTCCAGCGGCACGATGAAAAAATGCACGCTGTGCGTCGATCGCATTTACGATCTGGACCTGCCGGTCGAGGAGCGCCAGCCTTCTTGCGTGCTGACGTGCCCTGCGCACGCCCGCATGTTCGGCGACTTTGACGATCCGGATTCAGCTGTGTCGCGTGTCGTGCGCGAGCGCAGCGGCTACGGTCTCATGCCCGAGCTGAATTACAACCCGACCAACCAATACCTGCCGCCACGCAGTACGCCGGTGATTCCGATTGACGCCAAGCCCAAGGGCGGCCTCAAGGAGAGCATCAAGCAGTTCGCCAACAAGCTGGTTCGGCGTTGAACCTAACTAGAACCCCGCAGGAGTAACCATGCATCCCGCTTTTTCCGTTATTTTCTTTACCGTTGCATCGGGTGCAGGCTTTGGCTTGTTTTCGCTGCTGTTCATTGCAGACACGTTCAAGCTCGGCGGCGGCTTTAGCCGTGAGCAGCTCATCATTGGCGGGCTGATCGCGCTCGCCCTGATCGTGTTTGGTTTGTTGTCTTCCACCTTTCACCTCGCCAATCCGAAAAATGCCTGGCGCGCATTCAACCGCTTCCGTACCTCTTGGTTGTCGCGTGAAGGCGTGTTTGCCGTGGTTTTCATGCCGCTGGCGCTGGCATACCTGCTTTGCATCTGGTTTGACGCACCCTTGTGGCTGCGTGAGATGACCGGTTTGCTGTCCGCTGCATTGGCATGGGTTACCGTGTTTTCAACCGGCATGATTTACGCCTGCCTGAAAACAATCCGCCAGTGGAACACCCCACTGGTTCCTGCCAATTATCTTGCGCTAGGCTATGCCAGCGGTAGCCTGTTGCTCCTGCTGGGGGCAGTTGTTTCGGGGCTTGAAACCCTGCCTTACATTGCCATGGCGGCGCTGATCCTGTCGATAGCAGCAGTGCTCAAGGCCATTTATTACTTCTGGATCAGCAGTCCCGGTCTCGGTCCAACCATCAACACGGCTACGGGTCTTACTCGTGCCAAAGTCAAACTGCTGGATACGGGCCACACCCACGGCACCTTTCTGACCCAGGAGTTCGGCTTTCAACTGGCGCGCCAAAAGGCAGGGCTACTTAAGGTTGTTGTTTTCGTGCTGGGTTTTGCCTTGCCCGGATTGATGCTGGTCTGGGTGTTTAATCAGCAAGGCGGGCAGGGCGCCGCGATTGTTGCCGTCGTGACTGGTGTTGTCGGCGCGGCCGTGGAGCGCTGGCTGTTTTTTGCAGAAGCGCGCCATGTGGTGAACCTTTACCACGGTGCCCAGCGCTGCTAAATAGCCACGTCCCGGCACCCGATGGGGCACGGTATGCGTGTCCCCATTTTTTTGATATATTAGCCGATTCTAATTTTGACAATTCAGAACGGAGTACGCATGTTTGGACTGAATGGTTTTAGAGAGTTGGACCCGCTTGACGTCAAGGCAATCGCTGCCAGTGGCGCGCACTTGATCGACGTGCGCACGGCGGAAGAAGTGGCACATGGCGTGATTGACGGGGCGATTCATATCCCCTTGCATCTGCTGCCCCTGCGTGCGGCGGATATTCCCCAGGACAAGCCGGTTGTGATGTATTGCCGTTCTGGTGCTCGTTCAGCGCAAGCCTGCTCGTTCATGGCGTCCAAAGGCTATGGCAATATGCATAACCTGTCCGGCGGGATCATGGCGTGGGCACGTTCAGGCAACGCATTAAGTCAGGCGCGCTAAACCATTAGCGGGCCTCGGGGTTTTCTTGTTGAAAAGCATTTTAAGGTTGCAATAGGAACGCTTCTGGTTTAATGTTCCGCAGCATTTTTAGAACAGTCACACTGACTTTTAGGAGAATATTTTGAACTTTGATAAAGAACTCGATGCACGCGGCCTGAACTGCCCCTTGCCTATCCTGCGCGCCAAGAAATCCCTGGCTGAAGTCGAAAGCGGCCAAGTGCTGAAGATTCTGTCCACCGACCCCGGCTCCGTCAAAGACTTTGCCGCTTTCGCCAAGCAGACCGGAAACGAGTTGTTGTCCACTGCCGAAGCGGGTGGTGAGTTCACCTTCTTCATGAAGAAAAAGTAAGCATTACAATTTAAACAAGCGCCGTCTGTTCTTGGAACACACGGCGCTGTTTTTTTAACTGGGACACAAGGAGAGAGACAAGCATGGACGACACTAAAAAAATGGCCATTATTGCAACCAAGGGCACGTTGGATTGGGCTTATCCCCCGTTCATTCTGGCTTCGACGGCTGCCGCGCTGGGCTATGAAGTTCAGATTTTCTTTACGTTCTATGGTCTGCAAATGGTTCGCAAGGATCTCTCCGGCCTTAAAGTCAGCCCGCTGGGCAACCCCGGCATGCCGATGAAAATGCCGTTTGGCCCCAAATGGTTCAAAGGCATCAACTGGAATATCCCCAACGCGATTCAGTCGCTGGTGCCTGGATATGAAAGTGTCGCCACCGGCCTGATGAAAATGACCATTGCCAATTGCGGCGTGGCTACCATCTCCGATCTGCGCAGCCTGTGTCAGGAAGCTGAAGTCAAATTCCTCGCTTGCCAGATGACGGTTGAATTGTTTGGTTTCGAGCATTCGGACTTTATTGACGGCATCGAGTATGTTGGCGCAGCTACATTCTTCGAGTTTGCAGGTGATACGGATATCTGCCTGTTTATCTAAGCAGTATCCGATGGGCTGATTGCAGCCCGATGAAAAAGAGCCGATTTATTCGGCTCTTTTTTTATGTGTTGTTTCTGCAACATCGTTCAAGAATTACTCAAGCAATTACCATTCCTTGCCGATATAGGTTTCAGGTGTGGGCGTAGTATCCGCGTCAGGTCATCGAAAACATGGCTGAAAAAATTTATCCACAAGGAGACATAAATGAAATTTACACGCGTATTCGCATTCATGGCGCTGGCTGGTCTGGCTGGCAGCGCCTATGCAACCAACGGTTACTTTTCGCACGGCTACGGTATGAAGGCCATGGGCATGGGCGGCGCTGCTACGGCCAGCTCGGACGACGCCTTTGGCGGCGCCAACAACCCCGCCTCCATGGCTTTTGCCGGCGACCGTATCGATTTGGGCGCCTCTCTGTTCAACCCCAACCGTAGCGCCTCCCGCACCGGCTTGGGTCCCCTGGACATGAGCGTGGATAGCGACAGCGAATACTTCGTCATGCCCGAGTTCGGCATGACCAAGCAGATGTCCTCGCAATTGGCTCTGGGTGTCACGGTTTATGGCAATGGCGGGATGAATTCGGACTATGCGGGTGGACAGATCGCAGCGGGCGTGTGTGGTCCTGGCGCACCTGCCAGCAACATGCTGTGCGGTCAGGGCGACTTGGGGGTTGACCTGATGCAGCTCGTCGTTGCCCCGACCATCGCGTACAAGGTCGCCCCCAACCATTCCATCGGTATTTCCCCGTTGATCGGCTATCAGATGTTCGAGGCAAAGGGCCTTCAGGCTTTTAGCGGAAATTCTTCTGCCCCGACCCAGCTTACCAACAACGGACATGATAGCGCTTGGGGTTTCGGCGTCCGCATCGGCTACATGGGCCAGATCACCCCGACCGTGACGATTGGTGCAGCTTACGCGTCCAAGATGAAGTTCGAGGAGTTCGACGAGTACGCCGGACTGTTCGCAGAGCAGGGTGGCTTCGACATTCCCGAAAACTACAGCCTTGGCGTGGCGTGGCAAGCGACTCCTGCCTTCAAACTGGCGCTGGATTACCAGCGCATCAGCTACAGCGACGTCAATTCAATTGCCAACCAAAGCCTGGTTCCGTTCCCTTTGGGCGCCGACAATGGCCCCGGTTTTGGCTGGCAGGACATCGACGTGTGGAAGCTGGGTGCGGAGTACAAGTACAGCCAGCAGCTGACCCTGCGCGCCGGCTGGAACCATGGCGACAACCCCATTACGCCAGCCAATGTGACCTTTAACATCCTGGCCCCCGGCGTGATCGAGGACCATCTGACCCTTGGTTTCACGTACACCCTGGCATCGGGTAATGAGCTGACCATGAGCTACATGCACGCTTTCAGCAACGACGTCAGCGGCGCCTCCATCTTGCCGGTGATGGCCAGTGGTGGTACGCAGCCCCCGTCTGGCACTGAGACTATTGAAATGGACCAGAATTTGCTGGGTATCCAATACAGCTGGAAGATGTGATTTCAGCAGTACTTGAACTGATTGAAGGCCGGGGTCGCAAGACCCCGGCTTTTTTTCATTCGTTCGATTCGGCAGCAATCCTGTCGAATGGCCGAGAAACAAAAAAAGCGCGGCTTCGAGCCGCGTTTTTTAGTGGGCGTTGACAGCCGTAATCAGCCCAGCCTTGAGTGCTGCGCCTCCAGTTTTTGCAGCATACCCACAAAGTCCGCCAGTCGCGCCTGCTCCTGCTGCACCACGGCGGCGGGGGCCCTGTCGACGAAGCTGGCGTTGGCGAGCTTGCCTTGCGCCTTGCTGATTTCACCCTGAATCCGGGTGATTTCCTTGGCTAGCCGCGCGCGTTCTTCGTCCTTATTGATTTCGACCACCAGCATCAGCCGCATGGCGCCGATCAGTTGCACCGGCGCGTCGGCCTCGGGCAGGGTGGCGGCGGCGCTGACTTCGCTGAGCTTGCCGAGCGCGCTGATGTAGGGTGCCAGCGCGTTGATTACGGCGGCGTCGCCTTCGATCACCAGCGGCACTCGCAGCGCGGGCGACAGGTTCATTTCACCGCGCAGCGTGCGGCAGGCGTTGACCAGTTCTTTCAACAATTGAATGCGGGCGACGCTGTCAGGCCAGGTCTGCGCAGCATCGAGCTGCGGATAGGCGGCGAGCATGATGCTGTCGTTGGCCACGCCGGCGAGCGGCGCGACTTTCTGCCACAGCTCTTCGGTGATGAAGGGAATGATGGGGTGAGCGAGGCGCAGGGTGGCTTCGAGCACGCTGGCCAGCGTGCGGCGGGTGGCGCGCTGTTGTTCGGGTGTGCCGTTGGTGAGCTGCACCTTGGCGAGTTCCAGATACCAGTCGCAGAACTCGTCCCAGACGAATTCGTAGACAGCGCGTGCGGCCTGGTCGAAGCGATAGGCGGCGAAGGCCTCGTGCACTTCGGCAATGGCTTGCTGCAGGCGCGCGGCGATCCAGCGGTCGGCGTCCGAGAACTCCATCGGCTGGCTGGTATCTTGTCCGCAGTCGTGGCCTTCCAGGTTCATCAGCGCGAAGCGGGTGGCGTTCCACAGCTTGTTGCAGAAGTTACGGTAGCCCTCGGCGCGCTGCAGGTCGAATTTGATGTCGCGTCCATGCGTGGCAAGGCTGGCGAAGGTAAAGCGCAGGGCATCGGTGCCGTAGGCGGCGATGCCAGCAGGGAATTCCTTGCGGGTGCGCTTTTCGATGCTGGGTGCCTTGCGGGGATCCATCAACCCGGTGGTGCGCTTCGCGACCAGTTCGTCGATGGCGATGCCGTCGATCAAATCAATGGGGTCGAGCACGTTGCCTTTCGACTTGCTCATTTTCTGGCCTTCGGAGTCGCGCACCAGGCCGGTGACATACACCTCGCGGAACGGCACTTTGCCGGTGAGGTGCTTGGACAGCATCACCATGCGCGCGACCCAGAAGAAGATGATGTCGAAGCCGGTGACCAGTACCGAGGTCGGCAGATAGCGTTCGAGTTCGGGTGTCTGCTCGGGCCAACCCAGCGTGGAAAACGGCCACAGCGCGCTGGAGAACCAGGTGTCGAGCACGTCGTTGTCCTGCGTGAGCGGTTTGCCGCCGGCCTGCTTGACGGCGTCGGCCTCGTTGGCGGCGACGTAGAAATTGCCATCCTCGTCGTACCAGGCCGGGATGCGATGTCCCCACCACAGCTGGCGCGATACGCACCAGTCCTGGATGTTCTCCAGCCACTGGCGGTAAGTCGTGGTCCAGTTTTCCGGCACGAATTTCAGCTCGCCCGAATCGACTGCTTCCAGTCCCTGTTTGGCGAGGCCTTCCATGCTCATGAACCACTGGTCGGTGAGCATGGGCTCGATCACCGCGTGGGTGCGGTCGCCGCGCGGAATCATCAGCTTGTGCGGCTTGGCCGAAATCAGCAGGCCCTTCGCCTGCAGTGCGTCGAGCAGTTGTTGCCGCGCGACGTAGCGATCCAGACCCTGGTATTCGGTCGGGCAGAGGTCGTTCATTTTGGCATCGAGCGTCAGCACGCTGATCGCCACCAGCTTGTGGCGCTGACCGATCTGCCAGTCGTTGAAGTCATGTGCCGGGGTGATCTTGACCACGCCAGTGCCGAATTCGCGGTCGACGTAATCGTCGGCGATGATGGGAATGCTGCGCTCGGCAATCGGCAGGCGCACGTGCTTGCCGATCAGGTGCGCATACCGTTCGTCTTCCGGATGCACCGCTACGGCGGTGTCGCCGAGCAGGGTTTCCGGGCGCGTGGTGGCGACAGTCAGAAAGCCGGAGCCATCTTCCAGCGGGTAGTTGATTTCCCAGATGAAGCCGTCTTCTTCGGTGCTGACGACTTCAAGGTCGGATACCGCGGTGCCCAGCACCGGGTCCCAGTTCACCAGCCGCTTGCCGCGATAGATCAGACCTTCGCGATACAGGCGCACGAACACTTCGGTGACGGCTTTGGACAGCCCTGCATCCATGGTGAAGCGCTCGCGGCTCCAGTCGGGGCTGGTGCCGAGCCGACGCATCTGGCGGGTGATGGTGGAACCGGATTGCTCTTTCCACTCCCAGACCTTGTCGAGGAATTTTTCGCGGCCCAGTTCGTGACGTGAGATGCCTTGTGCGTCGAGCTGGCGTTCCACCACGATCTGGGTGGCGATGCCCGCGTGGTCGGTGCCGGGCTGCCACAGGGTGTTGTCGCCCGACATGCGGTGGTAGCGGGTGAGCGCGTCCATCAGGGTGTGCTGGAAAGCGTGGCCCATGTGCAGCGTGCCGGTGACGTTCGGCGGCGGTAGCATGATGCAGTAGGCGGGGGCGGCGGGCGCATCGCCTGCCTTGAAATAGCCGGCGCTTTCCCAGTGGGCGTACCAGCGTTTTTCGATGTCGGCTGGTTCAAACGATTTGGCGAGTTCCATGGCGTGCGCGCAAAAGCGGCATTATCCCAAAAAAGCTCGGGACACGTCCCAAAAAAGCCCGGGACACGTCAAAAACGTCACCCCGGATGTGGGATCAACTCGATGGGTCGCGTGGTGGCTTGAGTTTTTCGGTAATTGCCTCGCGTACGATTTCGCGCACGCTGACATCAAACTGACTCAACAGGTTGGCGACGGTCTGGTCGAGGCTCTTGCGTAATTCGGCTGAGACTTGTTGTTCCATCACTTCAGACAGGCGTGGTGCCAGTTCACTCATCAACTGTTCGGTCAGGGTGTCGTTGATCGCGTCGCTGGGAGGCGCTTCAGCGGGCAATATTGCAGGCTCGGCGGGTGGAACAGGTGCGGCGGCAGTCTGGGGTATGGCTGGTGGCGTGCCGCGCTCGATCAGATCGGTCAACACCGGTAGCCACGCATTGGGAGGCGGGCTGGCGGCCATGTTGGACGGATTGCCGGACGCCGGGAGGGGGGCATTGGCGTTGCCAGCCTCTTCGCTGCCGCCACGATGCTTTTTAAGCAGCGCGTCCATTTTGTTCAAGAGGGGATTGTCGCTCATGGCTGGGTTTACCCGGTTTGGCGCAGGTCGTGCGTTTTGAGTGCATAACCGCGCGCCTGGTAAAAGCGATAACGCGCCCGGCCCTGTTCGCGGCCGACGTCGTCCTGGCCGATGATTTCGACCAGGCGTTCGAAACGGGCAAATGCGGCGGGCTGCCCGGTGTGCAGATTGATCATGACGTCAGCCGTACGCAATGCATCGGCGTCGGCGCCGATCAGCACCGGCGTTTCGTTCGCCAGCGTGTCGCTGTCACGGCAATGCGGGACGAAGCCAAGCGCCGGCGTCGTCCACAACAGCCGGTCGATGGCATCGGCTACCGCTGCGTCTGGCGCATAAATCATCACCTGTTTGCCCTGACCGTGCGCCTTGACCGCGACGCGGCGAGCGACGTCGAGCGGGTTGTCGGCAAACGTGTAGAACGTGATTTCGGTCACTTTGCTGCGCGATTGATCAGCCAGTGCACCAGCAGCGACACCGGGCGACCGGTCGAGCCTTTTTCGCGTCCGCCTTTCCATGCGGTACCGGCGATGTCGAGGTGTGCCCAGTGATACTTCTTGGCGAAGCGCCAGAGGAAGCAGGCCGCGGTAATCGAGCCGCCGGGGCGACCACCGATATTGGCCATGTCCGCGAGGCTGCTTTTCAGCTGGTCCTGATAGTCGTCCCACAAGGGCATGCGCCAGACGCGATCCCAGGCGTGGTCTGCGGCGTGTTCGATTTCGCGTGCCAGCGGGTCGTGGTTGCTGTAAAGCGCGCTGGGATGCGCGCCGAGCGCGATGACGCAGGCGCCGGTGAGCGTCGCCAGATCGACCACCGCTTCGGGCTCGAAGCGTTCGGCGTAGGTCAGGGCATCGCACAGAATCAGGCGGCCTTCGGCATCGGTGTTGAGGATTTCGATGGTCTGGCCGGACATCGAGGTGACGATGTCACCCGGCTTGTTGGCCTTGGCGTCGGGCATGTTTTCGCACGCCGGGATCAGGCCGACGACGTTGAGCTTGAGCCCGAGCTCGCCAATGGCGCGGAATGCGCCAATGACCGCGCCGCCGCCGCTCATGTCGTAATTCATTTCGTCCATTTCGGCCGGCGGTTTGAGCGATATGCCGCCGGCGTCGAAGGTAACGGCCTTGCCGACCAGCACCACCGGCCTGGCGTTTTTGGTGCCGCCTTCATGCTTCAGCACGATGAAGCGCGGCGGCTTGTCGCTGCCCTTGCCCACCGACAGGAAGGAGCCCATCCCGAGTTTTTCACAGGCCGCGTAGTCGAGAATTTCGCAGCCAAAGCCATGGGCTTTGGCCACTTTCTTCGCTTCGCCTGCCAGGTACTCGGGGGTGCAGATATTGGACGGCGTATTGCCCAGATCCTTGGCCAGATGGATGCCGTGGGCAATCGCCAGTCCGCGTGCCCGTCCGGCGTCGCCCGGCTTCAGTTCGCCGCGCCGCGACACCGAGAAAATGATGCGCTTGAGCGGGCGGCGGACTTCGTTCGGCTTGCTTTTATGATGGTCGAAGCGATACAGCGTGTCGTGCGTGCAGAGGACGGCCTGCTCAATGTTCCACGCAATGTCGCGTTTTTTGACCGGAATTTCAGAGAGCGTGATGGCCGCTTCCATCGAGCCGGTGTCGCGCAAGGTTTTGACTGCGCTGGCAATGGCGTCGCGATAGGCTTTTTCGTGGAAGTCACGCTCCTTGCCCAAACCCACCAGCAGGATGCGCTCGGCCAGCACGTTGGGCACTTTGTGCAGCAGCAGGGTGCTGCCGGCTTTGCCGTCCATGTCGCCGCCGCGCAGGATTTCAGACAGGTAGCCATCGCTGGCGCGGTCGATGTCGACAGCCGGGTCTGACAGCTTGCGGTTGTCGAACACGCCGACCACTACACAGGCGCTGCGCTGCTTTTCGGGCGCACCGCTTTTTATGCTAAATTCAAGTTCGATTTCCTTGTTTTCCATGTCTGTGCCCAATAAATTGCAGTTGTTGGTCAAGCGTCGTTTTACACCTGCCCGATTATTGGCGCAGGCACTGCGGAAAGTCAAAACCCCATTCGTGTCGCAAATGATCTCCGGAACTTTTCATGCTTTATCGCCGTGCGCTGACGCGTGAACTGGCTCTGACCACGGGTGCCGTACTTACGGTGCTGATGGCGATTGCCCTGGTGATCCTGTTCATCCGCCTGCTGGGCGATGTCGCGCGGGGCGAACTGGCCAACGAGGCCGTGTTTACCTTTCTGGGATTTTCGCTGCTGTATTTTCTGCCGGTTTTGATGACGATTGCGCTGTTTGCCGGGGTGCTGCTGCCTTTGTCACGCATGTGGCGCGATAGTGAAATGGTGGTCTGGTCCACTGCCGGCGTGTCGCTGTCGCAATGGCTGCGACCGGTGCTGGCTTTTGCGGTGCCGTTTTCCCTGGTCATCCTGTTGCTGACGCTGGTGTTGAATCCCTGGATGCAAACCAAGAAAGCAGAGTATCGCCAGGATTTGCGCAGCCGCAGCGAAAGTTCGCTGATCGCTCCCGGGCTGTTTGCCGAATCGGATGCCGGTCAGCGCGTCTATTACGTTGAGTCGCTCAATCCCTTGACCGGGATCGTGCGCAATGTATTCATGCAATCGCGCATCGATGGCCAGTTGGGTCTGGTGATGGCGCGCGAGGGCTATCACACCGAGCTGTTCGATGGCTCGCGCTATCTGGTGTTCAAGAACGGACGGCGTTACGAAGGCATTCCCGGGCAGCTCGATTACCGCATCGTGCAGTTTGAACGTTACTGGATGCGGCTCGATCCGGTGGATGTGAGTGCAATTGAACCGGGTGTCCGCCAGGCAAAACCGGGCGCGCTCATTCATGATGCGTCGCCGCCCGCGCGCGCCGAACTGTTGTGGCGGCTCGGGGTGCCGGTCTCAGCCCTGATTCTCGCGGTCATGGCCATCCCGATCAGTTACGTCAACATGCGTTCGCGCCGTTCGTATGGACTGCTGATCGCGCTGCTGCTTTATTTTGTTTACAACAACCTGTTGTCGCTGTCGCAAGCCTGGGTGGCGCAAGACAAGCTCAATCCCTGGGTGGGCATGCTGGCGGCGCATCTGCTGATGGGGGGCGTTGCGGCCGCACTGTTCTACCTGCGTTCGCGGCAGCATCAACTTCGCGGTAAACGGGCATGAAGCTGCTTGCCCGTTATTTGACGAGTCAGGTGCTGGCCGCATCAGCCTTGGTGCTGCTGGGCCTGCTCCTGTTGTTCATGTTTTTTGACGTGATCGACGAAATCGGGGGCGTGGGGCGCAACAACTACGGTTTGGGCCAGGCCGCTGTGGTCGTGCTGCTGAATGTCCCCGGCCATCTGTACGAAATCATGCCGGTGGCAGTGCTGATCGGCACCTTGCTGGCCTTGTCGCGTCTGGTGGGCAATTCCGAATTTGCGGTGATGCGCGTGTCGGGTTTGTCTACCTGGCGGGTGGCGGGATATTTCGGCATGATCGGGGTGATGCTGTCCTTGCTGCTGCTGGTGCTGGGCGAGTATGTTGCGCCGTGGTCGGAACAGGCGGCGCAGCGCTACAAGCTGCTGGCGACCCATTCGGTGGTGGCGCAGCAATTCCGCTCGGGCTTGTGGGTGAAGGACGGCTCCCGTTTTATCAACGTGCGGGATGTGATGCCTGACAGTACCCTGCGCGGCATCGAGATTTACGGTTTTGATGCGAATGGTCGACTTGACTGGACGCGGGTGGCCGAGACGGCAAGCTGGCGTGGCAACCAGACCTGGACTTTGCGACACGTGGTGGAGACGCGCTTCAGTGCCGATGGCATCCAGGCCAGCCGTCGCGTCAGTCAGGAGTGGCAGTCGGTGCTGTCGCCCGACATCCTCAGCGTATTGCTGATTGCGCCGGAAAAAATGTCGGCACGCACACTCTGGCGTTATGTGGCGCATCTCAAGGAAAACGGCCAGAAAGCCACGCGTTACGAGCTTGCGCTGTGGACAAAATTCATCAGCCCGTTCGTGATTCCGATCATGATGCTGATCGTGATGCCGTTTGCCATCCAGGGGCCGCGTTCGGGCGGCACCAGCGGCAAGATATTCATGGGGATTCTGGCCGGGCTGGGCTTCCATCTGCTGAGTCGCCTGTTCGGCCATCTCGGCTTGTTGAACGACTGGCCGGCGGTGGCGGTGGCGACGGTGCCGCTGCTGATTTTTTTGACGATCGCCCTGCTCGGTATTCGCTGGGTGGATAAACGTTAATGGGCCTGCCGCAACGGCTGGCCGAGTGCTTGCACGCGCGCCAGCCAGCCGACAAAGTGGCGTATGTGCATGCCTTGCAGGCAGATTGGCTGACCGGCCGTGTGGCAGCCGATGTTGCAGTCATTCGCGCGCCCATTGATGCCCCCGGGCAACCTGACCGTCCCGTACTGATTCCGCCGCAGCAGGTGCCGCGCCGCCGTGCCGACACCTTGGTCGGTCGCGTTGCGTTGATTCATGCGCTGGCGCATATCGAATTCAATGCGATCAATCTGGCGCTCGATGCCGCGCATCGCTTTGCCGGTTTGCCACTGGCGTACTACGCTGACTGGCTGCAGGTGGCGGACGAGGAAGCCCTGCATTTCGAGCTGTTGAATGCGCATCTGGCCACGCTCGGCCATACCTATGGCGATTTCTCTGCGCACAACGGCTTGTGGGAAATGGCACTGAAAACCGCCCACGATCCGCTGGTGCGCATGGCTTTGGTGCCGCGCGTGCTGGAAGCGCGCGGACTCGATGCCACGCCGCTCATCGTGAGCAAACTCAAAGCTGCGCAGGACCTGCGCATGGTGGAGATTCTGGGCGTGATCGAGCGCGACGAAATCGGCCATGTCGCCATCGGCAGTCACTGGTTCGACTATTTGTGCCGCGCGCGTGGGCTTGAGCCCGAGGCGACGTTTCGGCAACTGCTTGTCGATTACGATGCGCCGCCGCTGAAGCCACCATTCAATCTGGAAGCACGCCGCAAGGCGGGCTTCAGCCAGCCCGAGCTGGACTGGTTGAGCCGGCTGTAGTTACAGCCCCAGGGTTGTGGCTGAGACGTGGGCTTGTGAGCGTTGCCACATCGTTTCAAAGCTGTGGTGCAGATTCACGGTTGCGCTGGCATCGTCCAAATGAAGTGTGCCGCGCAATGCAAGCTTGTCAGCACGAATGAGCGCACTGTGATGATCGGCTACAGCAAACGCCTGCTCGGGGCGTGGCGCATCTGGATCGGCCTGGCGAATTTCGATCACATGGCTGAAATCGCGCACCAGCTGCATCAGGCGCGGACAATCGCGGCTGATGTGATGGATCTCGTCGAGCAGCAGTTCGATGCGGTGTCCGGCACCGGCCACGCATAGCGCGCGCAAGGCGGCATGGCGCTGCGGCTGGTCGAGGGCGAGTCGGCTCAGGTCATGGTCGTACAGGCGGAGTTGGCGCTGGGTGCGCGCCAGCAGCGCATCGAAGGCTGCGAGCAGTTCCGAGGGAGTCTCAAATTGAATCATTAGGGGCAACCTCCAGCCAGCCAGCTTCATACCAGTCATAAAAACGCTCGCGCAGCGCGACGGGAACAACGGCGAGATGGTGCTGGTCGGCGAGTTGTCGCAGAGCGGCGGTTTCATCTGCTGCGCCATCAAATGCTTCGCCGTTGATGAAAAAGCGTCCGCCGATGAACAGCAGGCGGGATTTGGGGTTCAGCGAAATGCCTGTTTTGCTGATGCGCTTGTTAAAGGCCGTGTAGCTGACAGGCGCCTCGGGCGGATCGAAAAACACATTCGGCTTGGGCTCGGATAAATAACACCCGGCAAACTCGGCGATGTCGCGCTTGCTCCATTGAATGCGGGCGATCATGCCTTCGATCTGGCTCAGCATGGCGCGGCTGATTTCGCCGGGGTGGGCTTGCAGGCGCAGGTCGGGGTCGGCATAGCGCCCCTCCAGGGTGACGCTGTCCTGCAGGTGCATCAGGAACCCCTGCGCCAGTTCGTTGGTGGTGGGGGCGCGGAATCCAATTGAATACGTCATGCAGGCATCTTCGGCCATGCCGTAATGCGCCACGTGCGGTGGCAGGTAGAGCATGTCGCCGGGGCCGAGCAGCCACTCTTCCTCAGGCTTGAAATGGCGCAGGATTCTGAGCGGTGCATCGTCCAGAATCGCCAGGTCGGTTTGTTCGCTGATCTGCCAGCGACGGTGCCCCTGACCTTGCAGCAGAAAAACGTCATACGAATCGAAGTGCGGGCCGACGCTGCCGCCGGGCACGGCATAGCTCACCATCAGGTCATCCAGCCGGGCATGCGGAATGAAGGTGAAACGCGCCAGCAAGACATCTGCTGCGGGCAATACATGGTTGAGCGATTGCACCAGCAGGGTCCACTCCGTTTTGGGCAGGCGCTTGAAGTCGCTTTTTTTGAAGGGGCCGTGGTCGAACTGCCAGTGGTTGCCACTGCCCTGGATCAGGCGGGATTCGACGTCTTCGCGCGTCGCCAGTTGCTGCATGGCGACGGGCGACAACAGGCCGTTGAAGTCCGGAACAGCGTTGCGGATCAACAGCGGGCGCTTGTGCCAGTAGTCGCGCAGGAAACGGGTGGGGCTTAAGCCGCCGAGCAGGGTTTTGGTCATGGCAGCAATTATAACGATGCCATTAGAAGCAGCCTGTTAGAATGCTGCCGGAAAATGTGCGGGCGTCCGGGTTTTTGGGCGCGAGCCGCGACTAGACCAATCCGCCGTGCGGAACGCATCAATCGTTTAAGGAACTCACATGAATATTGTTAAAAACACTGTTGTAACCCTCACTTACATTGTCAAGGATGTGGATGGCAACCTGCTGGAAGAAAGCAACGATCCGGTCAGCTACCTGCATGGCGACTATGACAATATTTTCCCGCTGGTTGAGCGTGCGCTCGATGGCAAAACCACCGGAGAAAAGGTGGAAATGAAGCTGCAACCGGCTGATGCGTTTGGTGAGTTCGATGAAACGCTAGTGCGGATGGAGCCGCGCGAAGGCTTTCCCGATGACATCGAGATCGGCATGCAGTTCGTGGGTTCTCCCGACAACGGTGGCGAGGAAATGCTCTACACCGTGACCGATATTGCGGAAGACAAGGTGGTGGTTGACGGTAATCACCCTTACGCCGGACAGGCTGTGCATTTTCAATGTGTGGTGTCCGATGTGCGTGCAGCGACGGCGGATGAAATTTCGCACCGCCATGCCCATGGCGCGCATGGCCATCACCATCATTGATACCCATGGGGAAAAAGCGGCCGGGCTGTTAAAATGTCCGGCTACCTGTTCTCTGTGACGGTTTGATCCAGGCTATCAATGAAAACGACCTTTCTCGATTTTGAGCAGCCAATCGCGGAGCTTGAGTCCAAGATTGAAGAGCTGCGCTTTGTACAGGACGACTCGGCGCTGGATATTTCGGAAGAAATCCGCCGCCTGCAGAAAAAAAGCCAGACGCTGACCAAGGATGTCTATGCCAAGCTCAACGCCTGGCAAGTATCGCAGGTGGCGCGGCATCCGCAGCGGCCCTACACGCTGGATTATGTGGCAGGGCTGTTTACCGATTTTTCCGAGTTGCATGGCGATCGCGCCTATGCCGACGATGCGGCGATTGTCGGTGGCATGGCGCGCTTCAATGGTGAGCCGGTGATGGTGATCGGCCATCAAAAAGGCCGTGACACCAAGGAAAAAATTCACCGTAATTTCGGCATGCCGCGCCCCGAGGGGTATCGCAAGGCATTGCGCTTGATGCGGCTGGCGGAAAAATTCGGCTTGCCGGTGTTTACTTTTATCGACACGCCGGGCGCCTATCCCGGCATTGGCGCGGAAGAACGCGGCCAGTCCGAAGCCATCGCACGCAATCTATACGTGATGGCCGAACTGCGTACGCCGGTGATCTGCTCCATTGTCGGTGAAGGCGGTTCGGGCGGCGCGCTGGCGATTGGCGTCGGTGACCGCACGCTGATCCTGCAGTACTCGACTTATTCGGTCATTTCGCCAGAAGGCTGTGCGTCCATTTTGTGGAAGAGTTCGGACAAGGCTTCGCTCGCCGCCGAAACGCTGGCGATCACGGCTGATCGCCTGAAAGCCAATGGTCTGGTCGATCGCATCGTCGAAGAACCCGTTGGCGGCGCGCAGCGCGATTGGGATGCCCTGTTCCAGACCATGCGGCGCGCGCTCACCGATACGCTTGGCGAGTTGCGCAAGCAGCCGCTGGATACCTTGCTGGACATGCGTTACAAGCGTTTGCGGGCGTATGGCAGCTTCAAGGAAGTCCCCGCCAAATAAGGCTGTCGCCACTGCGGTGGCGGCTGCTCTTGCGCGTCTTCCTGTCCCGCATGCCCGGCTCACGCTGGCCTTGTCGGGGGGCGTGGATTCCGTCGTTTTGCTGCACGCGCTGCGAGCGCTGCGCGACCCGCTGAACTTTCAACTGCGTGCCGTTCACGTCCATCACGGCTTGTCGGCACAGGCCGATGCCTGGGCGGATTTTTGCGCGGAACTCTGCGCGTCCCATGTAATTGACTTGACGGTTCGTCGCGTGCAGATCGCGCGCGACGACGCGTCGGGAGTTGAAGCCGCAGCGCGGCGAGAGCGTCAAGCGGTGTTCGCCGCGCTCGATACCGATGTGCTGATTACTGCGCACCACCTCAACGATCAGGCTGAAACCCTGATGTTGCAGTTGCTGCGTGGCGCCGGTCCCAAGGGGCTGGCGTCCATGGCTGAGGTGCGACACCGGCGGGCGTGGCGGGCGGCACACTGGCGGCCCCTGCTGGGCGTGGCGCGTGCCGATTTGCTGGAGTATGCCCGGACGCACCAACTGGCGTGGGTCGAGGACGAGAGCAATCTGGACGTGCGTTTCCGCCGCAATGCCTTGCGACAGACTGTGTTGCCCCTGTTGAACACCTATTTTCCCGGTGCGGACGTCACGCTTGCGCGTGCTGCCGGTTTGCAGGCCGAAGCGGCCGGGTTGCTCGATGATCTGGCACGGATGGATGCTGCTGATGCCATTTCGGGCGAGCGACTGGATTGTGCGAGGCTCAAGCGCTTGTCGATGTCGCGCGCACGCAATCTGCTGCGCTATTTCATCGAGCAGCAGGGCCATCCGTTGCCCAATTTGCGGCAACTCAATGAGGCCCTGCTGCAGTTGCGCGAGGCTCGCCATGATGCGCGCGTCTGCGTGAGCCTGGGGCGGGACGCGTTGTGGCGTTATCGCGACGGAGCCTATCTGGTGCCGGCTGCCCCCGCGTTCGCCGAACCCGTGCGATGGCAGGGGGAAGCTGTTCTGCCGGTTCCTGCAGCCGGGGTCGAGGTTTGCCTCGAGGCAGTTGTGGGTAAGGGCTTGAAGCGTTCCTTGCTGGAAGCCGGCCGGGTAACGCTGGGCGTCAGGCGCGGCGGAGAGCGCCTGCGCTTGCACCCGGGGGGGCCGCATCGCAGCCTGAAAAATCTGTTGCAGGAACACGCTGTCCCGCCCTGGCGGCGCGATCAATTGCCTTTGTTGTGGTGTGACGGAGAGCTCTTGTGGGCGGCGGATATCGGGCAGGCTGCCGACGCGCTCGCCGAACCCGGGGAGCCCGGCGTGCAACTTCGGGTTGGGGCGCGGATTCAATGAACCCCATCCTTCTCCGGCAACAATAGATGGGGTGGTCGAGGGTGCCTCGTGCTATGCTAGCGGGCTGATTTGCATGGTTTTTTGAACGTTTTATCTAACTTTCTGGAGCAAGACATGGCTGTCCAACGCACGTTTTCCATTATCAAACCCGATGCCGTCGCCAAGAACGTGATCGGCAAAATCGTCAGCCGCTTTGAAAGCAATGGCCTCAAGGTCGTGGCGTCCAAAATGAAGCATCTGTCGCGTCAGGAAGCTGAAGGTTTTTACGGCGTGCATCGCGAGCGTCCTTTCTTTAAGGATTTGGTCGAATTCATGATTTCTGGACCGGTGGTATTGCAGGTGCTGGAAGGTGAAGACGCGATTGCAAAAAACCGTGAGCTGATGGGCGCAACCGATCCGAAGAAAGCCGACGCCGGCACCATTCGGGCTGACTTTGCCGAGAGCATCGACGCCAATGCAGTGCATGGCTCTGACGCGCCGGAAACCGCGGCACAGGAAATCGCTTATTTCTTCCCCGCGAGCGAAGTGTATAGCCGCTGATCGGTTGGCCGGATGCCGCAGAACCTGCTCGATTTCGATCTCGAAGGACTGACTGCCTGGTTCACTGAACTGGGTGAGAAGCCTTTTCGCGCCAAGCAGGTGTTTCACTGGATACACCAGTCTGGCGTGGCCGATTTCGCGCAGATGACCGATATCGCCAAAAGCCTGCGTGAGAAATTGCAGCAGCAGGCAATGGTGCAGGCACCGGCGATCAACTACGCGCACACTTCCAGCGACGGCACGCGCAAGTGGCTGTTCGATGTCGGTGTCGCCAACGGCATCGAGACGGTGTTCATTCCTGAAGACGATCGCGGCACGTTGTGCGTGTCATCGCAGGTGGGGTGCGCGCTGGAATGCACATTTTGCTCGACCGGGCGGCAGGGCTTCAACCGCAATCTGAGCGTGGCGGAAATTATCGGCCAGTTGTGGGTGGCCAATAACAGCCTGCGTGGCGAGGTCAACCGTACCAGTGGCGAAATCGCCGAGCGGCCGGTGACCAACGTGGTGATGATGGGCATGGGTGAGCCGCTGGCCAATCTGGATAACGTGGTGACCGCGCTCGGCATCATGCTCGACGATCACGCTTATGGCCTGTCGCGGCGGCGCGTCACCGTGTCAACCTCGGGTCTGGTCCCGGCAATGGACCGGTTGGCCGAGCGCTGCCCCGTGGCGCTGGCGGTTTCGCTGCATGCGCCCAACGACGCGCTGCGCGACCAGATCGTGCCGATCAACAAGAAATATCCGCTGCGTGAATTGATGGCGGCGTGCCAGCGTTATCTGGTGCATGCGCCGCGCGACTTCATTACATTCGAGTATGTGATGCTGGCCGGGGTGAATGACCAGCCCGAGCATGCGCGTCAGTTGATTGAGTTGACGCGCGAGGTGCCGTGCAAATTCAATCTCATTCCGTTTAATCCGTTCCCCGACTCGGGTTATGAAAAACCGCGCAACGACACGATGCGCGTGTTCCGTGAAATTTTGCAGGAAGCGGGTTATGTCGTCACCACGCGCAAGACGCGCGGTGACGACATCGATGCGGCGTGTGGTCAATTGGCGGGCAAGGTGGCCGACAAGAGCGGGCGTGTGATGAAGCGAATGAAGCAGGAGGCGGCGTGAAAAAATGGATGGTGCTGGGTGTGGCTTTGCTCGCGGGTTGTACTACGGGCAAGCAACCCATCGAGCAAAAAAGCAGCGGATTTGCCGGCATGGGGGAGGGCAGCGCGGCCACCCAGCGTGCGCGTACGTTTACTGATCTCGCCGCCGCCTATTACGAGCGTGCCCAGTACAAAATTGCGCTTGATGAACTCCGCAAAGCGATTACGGCCGATAGCCATTACGGCCCGGCCTACAATGTTTACGGCCTGATTTACATGGATCTGGTGGAAGACAAAATGGCCGAGGAAAACTTTCGTCGCGCCATCGAGTTGAACCCGAATGACTCCAATGCACGCACCGGTTTTGGCTGGTTTCTGTGCACCCGCAACCAATATGATGCAGGTCTTGCTCAATTCACCGAGGCGTTGAGCAACCCCTTGTATGCCCAGCCGGAAAAGGCGATGACCTATGCGGGTCTGTGCGCTGAAAAAAAAGGCGACTTGTTGCTGGCTGAAAGCAGTCTGGTGAAAGCGCTCAAGTTGCAACCTGACAATCCCAATACACTCGTGAAGCTGGCCAATCTGACTTTTCGTCAGGGGCGGTTGATGGATGCACGACGGTTGCTGGATCGGCATGACGAACTGGCGCCGCAGTCGGCAGAAAGCCTGTGGCTGGGCGTGCGCCTGGAGCGCAAGCTGGGAGATCGCGCACAGGAAGCGGCTTATGGATTGCAATTGCGCAAGCGCTTTCCCGATTCGAACGAGGCGCGGCTGCTGCTTGCAGGGAAGTACGAATGAGCGAGTTGAACCAGGCTTCGGTCGGGCAGATTTTGCGCGCTGCGCGTGAGGCGCAGGGACTCACGCTGGAGAATGCCGCGATTCGTCTGCGCTTGATGCAGCGCCAGGTCGAGGCGATGGAAACGGACGATTTTGCTGGCCTTGGGCAGCCCGTGTTCGCGCGCGGGTTTGTTCGCAACTATGCGCGCCTGCTGGGGCTTGTGCCGGAACCCCTGCTGGCGCGAATGGAGGGCGCCCCTGCTGAACCTGCGACAGTGAGCCCACTGCCGCCGCCTTCATCGGGTTCGTGGCTGACCTCGCCCTGGCTGCTTTTGCTGTTGATCGGGGTGCTGCTGGCAGGGGCGGTGCCGGTTGCCCTGTATTGGTGGCTCAATAGTGAGGGGGAAGAGGTGCAGCCTGGCCGTGCGTCCACGGTTCAATCTCCACGCGTGTCTGCGCCCGAACCGATTCCAGCACCTGCGTCCGTTCCTGCGTCTGCAACACGATCGCCGGTGGTCGAGGCGCCTGTTTCGCCGGTTGATCCTGCTACGTCCGAGGTTGCTGCTGTCGCCTCAGCTGAAGCTGACGTGCCAGCCCTGATGGATGTTAACGGTGTGCTGCATCTGGAGTTTGGTGCCGACTCGTGGACTGAAATCAAGGATGCCAGCGGCAAGATGTTGGTGCGCAAGCTCAATGTTGGGGGGAGCAGCCTGGATGTCCGTGGTACGCCCCCGTTCAGTTTGCTGATTGGCAACGCTGCGCAGACAACCCTTACCTATAACGGCCGCCCCATCGACTTGAAGCCTTATGTCGATGTCACGGTGGCCCGATTTACGCTTGAAGAATAGCGACTCCGGAAGAATGATGTCTGAGATTGTGCGTCGTAGTTCCCGTCAGGTTCGGATCGGTCAAGTGCTGGTCGGCGGCGATGCGCCCGTGGTGGTGCAGTCGATGACCAACACCGATACCGTCGACATCACCTCCACCGTGCAACAGGTGCAGGCGCTCGCCGAGGCGGGTTCCGAGCTGGTGCGGATCACCGTCAATACCCTGGAAGCCGCTGCTGCGGTGCCACGCATTCGTGACCGCCTCGATGCGCTGGGCTGCCGGGTGCCCCTGATTGGCGATTTTCATTTCAATGGCCACAAGCTGTTGACCCAGGTACCCGAGTGCGCCGAGGCATTGGCCAAGCTGCGGATCAATCCCGGCAACCTCGGGCGCGGCAACAAGCGAGACGAGCAGTTCGCAACCTTGATCGAAGTGGCCTGCCGTTACGACAAGCCGGTACGCATCGGCGTGAACTGGGGCAGTCTCGACCAGGCGCTGGCCGTGCGCATGATGGACGACAACGCGCGTCTGCCGCAGCCGGAAGAAGCCGACGTGGTGATGCGGCGTGCCATGGTCGCCTCGGCGCTGGAGTCGGCAAACAAGGCGGAAGAGCTCGGCCTTGGTGGAGACAAGATCATTCTTTCGTGCAAGATGAGCCGGGTTCAGGATCTGATTGCGGTGTACCAGGACCTGGCTGCTGCGTGCGACTACCCGCTGCATCTGGGTCTGACCGAGGCCGGGATGGGCAGCAAGGGCATCGTGGCTTCGACCGCGGCCTTGTCGGTGTTGTTGCAGCAGGGCATCGGCGACACCATCCGGATTTCCCTGACGCCCGAACCGGGCGGGGAACGTACCAAAGAAGTGCAGGTCGGTCAGGAAATCCTGCAGGCGCTGGGCTTGCGTGCGTTTACGCCGCAGGTCACGGCATGCCCGGGCTGCGGCCGCACCACCTCGACCGTGTTCCAGGAACTGGCGCAGGACATCGAAACCTATTTGCGTACCCAGATGCCGGTATGGCGTGGCCAGTACGCCGGCGTCGAGTCGATGCAGGTGGCGGTGATGGGCTGTGTGGTCAACGGTCCAGGCGAATCCAAACATGCCAACATCGGCATTTCGTTGCCCGGTACAGGTGAAGTGCCGGTCGCCCCGGTGTATGTCGATGGCGAAAAAACCGTCACGCTGAAAGGCGACCGGATCGCACAGGAATTCCAGGCCATCGTTGAGGACTATGTGCAGCGGCGGTACGGCAATTGAACAATGATTCATCCGTGTTTTCGCGGATAAGAAACAACGTGTAAAACATGAGCAATAACATTCAATCTGTACGCGGTATGAACGACTGCCTGCCCGAGGTGACCGACACCTGGCAGGCGTTCGAGGCGATCGTGCGCCACTGGCTGCGCCGCTACGGCTATCGTGAAATGCGTACGCCGATCCTCGAGCATACGGGGCTGTTCAAGCGTGCCATCGGCGAGGTCACCGACATCGTCGAAAAGGAGATGTACACCTTCGTCGACGAGCTGAACGGAGAATCGCTGGCGCTGCGCCCCGAGGGCACGGCGTCCTCGGTGCGCGCGGTCATCCAGCACAATCTGCTGTACGACGGCGGCAAGCGCCTGTGGTATGCCGGTCCGATGTTTCGCCACGAGCGCCCGCAAAAAGGCCGCTACCGGCAATTTCATCAGGTCGGGGTCGAGGCACTCGGCTTTGCCGGGCCGGATACGGATGCCGAGTTGATCATCATGTGTGCCGATTTATGGCGTGAACTGGGCATCACGCCTAGCCTGCAAATCAACACCTTGGGTGACTACGATTCGAGGCAGCGCCACCGTACCAAACTGATTGCCTATTTCGAGGCGCATCAGGATGCGCTCGACGAGGATGCCAAGCGGCGGCTGCACAGCAATCCGCTGCGCATTCTGGACAGTAAAAATCCAGCCATGCAGGCGCTCAACGACGCCGCGCCCAAACTGATGGACGAACTCGATGAAGCCGCGTTGGTGCACTTTGCAGCGTTGCAGACGATTTTGCACGACAACGGCATTGCCTACGAAATCAACCCGCGTTTGGTGCGCGGACTCGATTACTACAACCGCACGGTGTTCGAGTGGGTGACCGATCAGCTTGGCGCGCAGGGTACCGTGTGCGCAGGGGGCCGTTATGATGGCCTGATCGAACAACTGGGAGGCAAACCTGCTCCAGCTGCCGGATTTGCAATGGGCATCGAGCGTTTGCTGGCATTGATGGAAACCGGCAGCGTGCAGCTGGCGACACCGGTGCCCGACGCCTACATCGTTCACGCCGGCGAAGCGGCGCAGGCGTTTGCCTGGAAGGTGGCCGCCACGCTGCGTGGAGCAGGGCTCGATACCGTGCTGCATTGTGGCGGCGGCAGTTTCAAGTCGCAAATGAAAAAAGCCGACGCCAGCCGCGCGCGTTACGCGCTGATCATCGGCGACGACGAAGCGGCGGCACAGCAGGTCACCCTCAAACCCCTGCGTGATACTGCCGAGCAAATCCGGGTCGAATTGACGCTGGCAATTGAATATTTGCAGCGGTAAGTTTCTGAACAACGCATCAACTTAAAAGGTATAGCACGATGGCAACTTACGATCTGGACGAGCAGGAACAACTGGACTCCCTGAAAGCCTGGTGGAAACGCTGGGGCAGCCTGGCGATGCTTGCGCTGGCAATCATTGTGGCCGCCGGGGCGGGCTGGCGTTACTGGCAGAACCGCACGCTGACGCAGAGTCTGGAGGCCGCCAGCGTGTATCAGAACCTGACCCAGTCGCTGGCCGCGAATGACACCAAGGGTGCGCGTGCGGCAGGCGCCATGTTGATCGAAAAATATCAGGATACGGCCTTTGCTCCGCGCGCAGCGCTTCTTTTAGCCAAGCTCAATGTGGCGAATAAAGACCTGAAGAACGCACAAACCCAGCTGGAGTGGGCCGCCGCCAACAGCAAGGAGCCTGCAGTGAAGGATTTGGCGCGGCTGCGGCTGGCTGGGGTGCAACTCGATCAGAAGCAGCACGATGCCGCGCTGAAAACCCTGAGCGGGGTGCACAGCGATGCCTATGCATTTCGTTTTCTCGATCTGAAAGGCGATGTGCTGCTGGCGCAGGGCAAACCGGTTGATGCCCGCGCGGCTTACCAGTCGGCTTTCGGCAAAATGGCAGACGATAACGCCTATCGCAGCATTGTCGAGCTGAAGCTCGATGCGCTGGGAGGGCAGGCCAAGTGAAAAAATATCTGCTTGCAGTCAGCCTGGTGCTGGCATTGTCGGGGTGCAGCACGGTTGGTGACTGGTTTGGAATGGGGCCAGCCAAAGCCAAGCCCTCTCCCCTGGTGGAGTTCACCGCGTCTGCCAGGCTGACTGAAGCCTGGAAAGCCGACTCGGGTGAATCGAACGGTTATTTGTTCAGCCCGCAGGCCGATGGCGACGCGGTATACGCAGCGGGAAAAGACCGTGTGGTGAGCATTGGCGTATCAAGCGGTCGCACCAACTGGAAATTTGGTGCAGACGGAAAGTTGTCTGCCGGGGCAGGCGTGGGACAGGGCTTGGTGTTGGCGGGGGGGAGCAAGGGCGAGCTCCTGGCGCTCGATCAGGCTACGGGTCAGCAGCGCTGGAAAGTGACATTGTCGAGCGAGGTGGCCGGTCAAATCCGGGTGCAGGCGGATACGGTGATCGTCCGTACCGGCGATGGCCGGGTGCAGGGACTTGCCGTTGCCGATGGCAGTCGCAAGTGGCTGTATACCCGTACGCTTCCTGTCCTGAGTTTGCGCGGATCGGGCGGCATGGTCGTGCGTGACGATGTGCTTTACGCGGGCTTTCCCGGTGGCAAACTGGTTGCACTGAACGCCACGAATGGCGCGCAGCTGTGGGAGGCCACCGTGGCCTTGCCGCGCGGCGCGACCGAACTGGAACGCGTGGCCGATGTGATGGGCAACCCCGTGGTGGACCAGCGTCAGGTGTGCGCAGTGGCCTATCAGGGGCGCGTGGCCTGCTTTGACCGCACCTCAGGCGCGCCGCTGTGGGCGCGTGAGACATCCAGCAATAGTGGCCTTGCGATGGACGAGCGCAACATTTACGTGAGCGACGACAAAGACACTGTGACCGCTTACGATAAAACCAGTGGCCGCGCCGGCTGGAAACAGGACAAGCTGGCGCGCCGCCAGATCACCGCGCCGCTGGCGCTGGGCGCCTGGGTGGTGGTGGCCGACAGCGAAGGCTATGTCCATGTGCTGTCGGCTGAGGATGGCGGCTTTATTGCTCGCACCAAAGTGGATAGCCGCGTGCGTACCGTACCAGTCGATATTGGTCCGGGATTTGCCGTGCAGACAAGCAAGGGAAGCGTGGTTGCTTTCAAGTTCGATTAATTATTTCAACGCTACCGGCGATCAGGTCGAACCTGAGCGTCAGCAAGGATAAGCATGCTCCCCACCCTGGTACTTGTCGGACGCCCTAACGTCGGCAAGTCCACTTTATTCAATCGCCTGACTGGCACGCGCGACGCCCTGGTGCATGACCTGCCGGGAATGACGCGCGACCGCCATTACGGGCGCGGGCGCATTGGCGACAAGCCGTATCTGGTAGTGGATACCGGCGGCCTCGAGCCGGTCGCCAAGGACGGCATCATGGCCGAAATGGCACGCCAGACCTTGCAGGCAATCGACGAAGCTGACGCCGTCATTTTCATGGTCGACGCGCGAAATGGCATCACTGCGCAGGACAAGGTCATTGCGGATCGACTGCGCCGTGCCGCTTGTCCGGTATGGCTTGCGGTCAACAAGGCCGAAGGCATGAATCCAGCGGTGATCACCGCCGAATTTCACGAACTGGCGCTAGGAGAGCCGCTGGCAATTTCCGGTGCGCATGGCGACGGTATTGCTGATCTGGTCAATCTGGCGCTGGAACCGTTTTCGGACGAAGAAGAAAAAGCGGACGATTTCGGTATCCCGAAAATCGCGCTGGTGGGACGCCCCAACGTCGGAAAATCGACTCTGGTCAATGCGCTGGTGGGCGAGGAGCGCGTGATTGCGTTCGACCAGCCCGGCACCACACGCGATTCGATTTATGTCGATTTCGAGCGTGACGGCAAACCCTTTACCTTGATCGACACCGCCGGCGTGCGGCGCAAAGGCAAGGTATTTGAGACGGTGGAGAAATTCTCGGTCATCAAAACCCTGCAGGCCATCGAAGACTCCAATGTGGTGGTACTGGTGCTTGATGCCCATGAGAATATTTCCGATCAGGATGCACATCTGGCGGGCTTTATCCTGGAAGCCGGCCGTGCGCTGGTGGTCGCGATCAACAAATGGGACGGCATCAGCCCCGAGCAGCGCGAGGAGGTGAAGCGCGACATCGGGCGCAAACTGGCCTTCCTCGATTTCGCACGCTTCAATTACATTTCGGCGCTAAAGGTCAAGGGTCTGGATACCCTGTTGAAGGACGTCGAAGCTGCGCATGCCGCTGCTTTTATCAAGCTGTCGACGCCGAAGCTCACGCGGGTACTTGAAATGGCGGTTGAGCAGCATGCGCCACCCAAGTCCGGACTGTTCCGCCCGAAGCCACGCTACGCGCATCAGGGGGGCAAAAATCCACCGGTGATTATTTTGCATGGTAACGCGCTGGAAGGACTGCGCGACGATTACAAACGTTATCTGGAAAGCAGCTTTCGCAAAGCATTCAAGCTGCAGGGCACGCCGCTGCGCATCCAGGTCAAGGAAGACACAGGCAAGAATCCGTATGAAGGCAAGGCACGCGCGCCGCTGACCGAAAGTGAAGCGACCCGGATGCGGCGCAAGAAGCGGGTGCGGCGCAAGGTATACGGCGCGGGTTGATTGCGCAGCCCGGCTCTTGACTGGGGATGGGCACTGCTGGCGCTGGAGGATGGGCCTCCGGCGGGCTTGGTGACTGCCCGGATCAGTCGTCCAGCCAACGTACCAGATAAAACAGCCTGAATCCCTCAGACGAGCGCGAAGGACCGCTGGCCAGTGCTGCGTGGCGGCTTTTGGCCGGATCGGCATGCGCCAGTGCTTCGGCTTCGCTGCCATACACCTCGACCACGCCTTCCGGGAAACGGTTTCGTTTTCTGCCTGAAGGGGAATAAATCACCACCGCCGAAGTCCCGACGACTTTTGACTCGACATCGGTAAACAGGCTGGTGGCTTGCGGCATGCTGGGTCGTCCGGGCGGGTGATGCTTGGTTTAGTGCGTCTTTTTTGGAATGCTGCTGATCTTGACGGCGTGGGTATTTGGCGTTTCGTCAGTAAAGTGGGGGCGCTCTTCCAGGGTTCGGCCGGTAAGCTGGGATAGCTCGGTCTCACGGCTGGAAATCACCACCAGACAATCCTTGATGCCAAGTACGGTTGCCTCTGACAACGGGCTGGGGTTGCCATTGCGTGGCGCGGTGTCACGCACGATGGCAGTCAGCGTCTTGCGCATCATGCGCATCATGCGCTGTTCGTCATGCAGGATTTTTTCATTGTCCATGGGAGTGCTCCTGAGTTGCGGCAAAGAGTCAACATTGTCGGCGCCGACCGGGGCTACGTCAACGCAAGCCCCTGATCGGCAGGGGGATAAAAACGCTGAGTGGGGGCATAAGCAGAATGAACCGATGCCGCCTTGCGGCTGTTTTATGCTTGCGGGCGGAGGAAATACCCATGTCAGACACTCAAGCCGACTCGAGCGATGTCCGCGAAATCCGAATCAATCCGATCGTGCCGAGCGAATCGGTGCTCGTCGCCACCGCGCGCAGCATGCGTCCGAAAAAGGCCGAAGATCTGGCTCCTCGCGATACCCGTAAACATGTAGAGACTTGCCCGTTTTGCCGGGGCAATGAACACAAGACCCCGCCGCAGATCATGGCCTGGCCCGATGCCGGTGACTGGCATATTCGCATCGTCGAGAACCTCTACCCCGTGTTGGGCGATGAACGCGCGCAAGCCGGCTTCAATTTTGGCCTGCAGCAGACCATCGATGGCTACGGGCGGCACGAAGTCATCATCGACCATGACGAACACGGCATTGCGGTTCACGAGATGGCCGAGTCGCATCTGGCTGGCTTGTTTGGCGTGTATCAGACGCGGATGCGTCAGTTGTTCGAGTCCGACGACCGCTTGAAATACGTCCTGATTTTCAAGAATTTTGGCCCGGCGGCGGGTGCGTCGATTCCGCACACGCATAGTCAGGTGATTGCCATGCCCGTGGTGCCGGTAAACGTCGATGCCGAGGTAACGAACAGTGCAGCGCACTACGCCAAGCACCATCACTGCATTTTCTGTGCATTGATCGACGAAGCCTTGACCTTTGAGGCGACGATCTACGATCGCGCATCCGGTGCGGTTCGGCGCAAGATCAACGTCGGCCAATATGTGGTTGAGCGGGGTGAAAAATTCATTGCCATCAAGCCGTTTGCCAGCCGCTATGAATGGGAGGTGCATATTTTGCCGCTGAGCCATCAGGCCGACTTTCTGGATATGCATGACGAAGACCGGGCTGATCTGGCACGGGTGATGAAGCGCACCATGGCCCGGCTCGATGCAGTGATCGGCGGTGCGCAATACAACTTTTTCCTGCACACCGTGCCGCATGACGGGAAACAGGGTGCACATGTACACAGCTACCACTGGCATTTGGAAATCTGTCCGCGTACATCGATTCCTACCGGTTTTGAACTGGGCTCGGGCTTGTTCGTCAATACCATCAATCCGGAACAGGCTGCAGAGCGCCTGCGCGCAATCACGCTCTAGCATCGCGGGGCTAGCCTATCAGGCTGTACCTGCCGTAAGGCGCCCCATGCCATCAGCACCGAACCCCCAACCTGTTTGCTGACTCGGGTAGCGCCCTGATTGAGTGCCTGAAAGCCTAGCCTTGGGTGACGTTGAGCGGCCTCGCAGCCATGCTGGGCCTGGCGGCGAGGCCGCTGGACAACAGGGTGGCGCTGGAGGCTTTTAACGGTAACAGCACTAGGCGCTACGCCCTTGATCTCTGGGTGAAAAAGTCGTTTCAGCTGGGGCTGGGTGATTTTGGCAGAGGGTTTTCATCCTGTTTTTATTTAGGCAAACTTGCCGGTGAGCATCCTCAAAATCGTGGATGGCGCGTGCAAAACATGCAAAATGATTGCAAAGTGGTCGGTATGACCGAGACTCCGGCGAGTTTCGAACGAAAGGGAGGGAACTGATGGCGGCCGGGCATATTGAGAATGCAGTAACCGCCCACATATCTAACCAATATGAATGTGGACTACGCTCAGGGCTGGCATTTCGGTCGCCCGCAACTGGTTTAACCAAAAGCATGGCGTGATGAAGGACAAAAATGTTTGAAGCAAAAAGGGTCCCTGTTGTTTGATCGGCACCAAGGGGGGGAGCGCGTCCTTCTGGTGGCGCTTGATTTCGGTACACCTGATTTTCCCGAAAGTCTGGCTGAATTAAGATTGCTGGCGACGGGTGCCGGCCTCGAAATTCTGGGGGAAGTTCACGGCAAGCGCAGTCGCCCGGATGCTGCGCTGTTTGTCGGAAGTGGCAAAGCCGACGAAATTGCTGCACTGGTCGCAGCCACCGAGGCGGAAGTGGTGGTGTTCAATCATGAGTTGTCGCCCGCGCAGGAGCGTAATCTGGAGCGTCGCCTGCAATGTCGGGTGATTGATCGCACCAGCCTGATTCTCGATATTTTTGCCAGCCGTGCGAAGAGCGCGGAAGGAAAACTGCAAGTCGAGCTGGCGCAGTTGCAGCACCTGTCTACACGGCTG
>JAHJRA010000044.1:0-114324 GCA_018831045.1 Gammaproteobacteria bacterium
AGGCCAGCGGCGTGGGTCAGGTGAACGCAGCGATGAACCAGCTGAACCAGGCCACGCAGCAGAACGCCAGCGCCTCGGAAGAGCTTGCTGCCACCGCCGAGGAGATGAGCGGCCAGGCCGAACAGCTGCAGCAGTTGATGGGATTCTTCAGCCTGCCGGTTCACGAAGAGCAGAAAACGGCGCCCCGGGAAATGGCTGTCCCGGGCAAGCTGGCCTGGGCCTGAGCGGAGCAATTCAAAACGCATCGGCATGCGCTTCCCCGGCTTTTCCGGGGAAGCATCGAAATATCGGTAAGGAGTCGTCCTGTGGTGCACAAAAATAATGGAACGGCCATTCGCTCTGCGGACCTTCACGCCATCGTTCGCATTGGCGAAGGCATCCGTGGCGTGGTGGACACCGCACGCGAAGTGAATCTGGCCGCGTTGAACGCCATGCTGTCCTCCCGCCGTGGCGGCGACAACGCGGTGGGGTTTCGGGTGGCCTCGGCGGAGTTGCGGGGAATTTCCACCCGCCTCATGGAAGCCATGCAGGGCCTGACCTTGCTGGTGTCCAGCATGGTCAACGAGGTCGCCCAGCGCCAGCGCAAGCAGCGCAACCAGGACTATTTCCGGCGGGTCCAGGGCAGCCAGGATCGCGTTGGCGGCCTATTGTCCGAAATCTTCGGCAAACAGGAAGAAGAGGTGGATCGATTGAGCATGCTGCTGGGACAAAGCCGGCGCGACCTGCACATGAAGGCAAGCCGCGCGTTGCGCCTGTGTGACCAGGGACTGATCCTGTCCCGCAGCGCACTGATCGAGGCCGCCTACGGCGGTGAATCGGCACCTGCCCTGAAGCAGGTGGCAGAACAACTGGCCCAGTCCATCCATTCCGTGGCGGAAACGCTGGGTGGTGTGCGGGCCGAACTTGAGGAAGCAAGAACATGAAAAAGCTGGAAACCCTGTTTTCGGAAGGGACGCATCAATGGCAAGTGATCGCGCGTGACCCAGAGCGCGCCAGCGTGCTGATCGACACCAATGAATACCTGATCGCCCACGGCAACGAGGCCCTGCTCACCGACCCCGGCGGCCTGGAGATCTTTCCGGTGGTGTTCTCCGCCCTGGCGGCTGGCTTCAACCCGCGTCGGGTGAAATGGATCTTCGCGTCGCACCAGGATCCGGACGTGATCAGTAGCCTGAGCCTGTGGCTGGAGTTCAATCCTGCGTTGCGCTGCTATGCCAGCCGCATCTGGGGCAGTTTCCTGCCTCATTACGGCGGCGACGAAACCACCTTCATCGGCCTGCCCGACGAAGGTGGAAAACTTCCGCTGGGGGGAATCGAACTGGATGTGGTGCCGGCCCATTACCTGCACTCGTCCGGCAATTTCCACCTCTACGATGCCAAGGCCCGGATCCTGTTCAGCGGCGACGTGGGCGCGGCCTTGCCGCCCCCGGAGGAAGACGAGCTGTTCGTGACGGATTTCGATCGCCACATCCGCCATGCGGATGGGTTCCATCGCCGCTTCATGGGATCCAAGGCGGCCGTGCTGGACTGGTGCGAACGGGCTGCCGTCATGGACATCGACATGCTCTGTCCGCAGCACGGCTCGATTTATCAGGGGGCCGACGTGATGCGCTTCATCAACTGGTTCTCGGAACTCGAAGTGGGGTCCGGCCTGCTGGCCACCCGGCCCGAGATGAAAAAGGCTGCGTGAGGTCGCCATGCTCAATGTCAGCCTCAAGGACAGCGAATTCTCCAGCTTCCAGCAAATGATCTTCAGGATCGCCGGCATCAGCATGACCCCGGCCAAGAAAGCACTGGTGGCGGGTCGTCTGGCCAAGCGCCTGAAGCATCATGGCCTGGACAGCTATGAGGATTATTTCCAGCTGCTCTCCCGGCAGCAGGAGGAGATGCAGGTGGCGGTGGACCTGCTCACCACCAACGAGACCTATTTCTTTCGCGAGCCGAAGCATTTCGATTTCCTGCGCGACCGGGTCCTGCCCGGGCATCCGCCCGGGCGGCCGTTCCGGGTCTGGAGCGCGGCCTGTTCCAGCGGCGAGGAACCCTACACCCTGGCCATGCTGCTGGCGGACCGGCTGGGTGACACCCCATGGGAAGTGTTTGGTTCCGACATCAGCACCCAGGTGCTGGACAAGGCGAGAAGAGGGCTTTATCCGATGGAGCGCGCGCGCGGCATCCCGCCGGCGTTGCTGCGCACCCATTGCCTGAAAGGCGTGGGCAGCCAGGACGGCCAGTTGCTGATCGACCCGGCCCTGCGCCGGCGCGTGCAACTGGCCCAGATCAATCTCAACGAACCCTTGCCGGAGGTGGGCGAGTTCGATGTGATCTTCCTGCGCAACGTGATGATCTATTTCCAGTCCGAAACCAAGCGTCAGGTGGTGGCGCGCCTGCTGGCCAAACTCAGGCCCGGCGGCATTTTCATCGTGGGGCATTCGGAAAGCCTGAACGGGCTGGCGCAAGGGCTGGAAACCCTTGCGCCTTCGATCTACCGCAAGCCGTGAAAAAACCGCAGAGCGTCATCGAGATTTTCCTGCAGCCCGGAGAGCTGTGGTTCGGGGATGAGCAGACGCGCATCCGCACCATCCTGGGCTCCTGCGTGGCGGTCACGCTCTGGCACCCCGAGCGCCGGATCGGCGGCATGTGCCATTACATGTTGCCAAGCCGTAGCGGGCCGCGCGGTGCGAAGCCGCTCGATGGCCGCTATGGCGACGAGGCGTTGGAGATGCTGTTGAAGGAAATACATACCAAGCAGGGACAGCCGGCCGAATTCGAAGCCAAGCTGTTCGGCGGCGGCAATATGTTCGACCGTCCGGGTTGTTTCGGGAGGGGGGGATCCGGACAAATTCAGGACCGCAATATTTCCGCCAGCCTCGAACTGATGGCGCGCCATGGCTTCAAGGTCAAGGCCCAGCATCTCGGCGGGCACGGCCACCGTCAGGTCATTTTCGACATCTGGAGCGGGCATGTGTGGATGAAGCACACGCCCCTGCCGCCTGCCGAAAGCGTCCAGGCAGGGAAGGCCAGGCGCACCCACTCCTCGATCGGACTTTCAAAATGAAGCCCATACGCGTCATGCTCGTGGACGATTCCGCCACCGTGCGCCAGGTACTCACTGGCATCCTGTCCGCCGCACCCGACATTCAGGTGATGGGGGCCGCCGCGGATCCCCTGTTCGCGCTCGACAAGATGAATCGGGATTGGCCCGACGTGGTGGTGCTGGATGTGGAGATGCCGCGCATGGACGGCATCACGTTCCTGAAAAAGATCATGGCCGAGCGCCCCACGCCGGTGATCATCTGCTCGACCTTGACCGAGAAAGGTACGACCACCGCCATGCAGGCTTTGTCCGCCGGCGCGGTGAGCATCGTCACCAAGCCGCGCATCGGGCTGAAACAGTTCCTGACGGAATCGGGCCATGAAATCGTCTCGGCGGTGCGGGCAGCCGCTCAGGCCAAGGTTCGACATCTGGTGCCGGTGGCCGTCCCGCCGCCCCGGTACGGACTGGATGCGATTCCGGCCGGCCCGGCCCTGGCCATGGCCGAAACGACCGACAAGGTGGTGGCGATCGGTGCCTCCACCGGCGGCACCCAGGCCCTGGAGATCGTTCTGACGGCACTGCCGCGTGTTTGTCCCGGCATTGTTATCGTCCAGCATATGCCGGAGAAATTCACCGCCGCGTTCGCCGCGCGTCTGGACAGCGTATGCGCCATCGAAGTGCGCGAGGCGAAGCACGGCGACCGGGTACGACCTGGCTTGGCACTGATCGCGCCGGGCGGACGCCACATGCAACTCAGGCGTAGCGGCGCGCAGTATCACGTGGACGTGATCGACGGCCCGCCGGTAAACCGGCACCGTCCATCCGTGGACGTGCTGTTCCGATCCACCGCCCGTTGCGCAGGCGGCAATGCGCTGGGGATCATCATGACCGGCATGGGAGACGACGGCGCTCGCGGCATGAAGGAGATGCGGGACACCGGCGCGGCCACCCTCGCCCAGGACGAGGCGAGCTGCGTGGTCTATGGCATGCCCAAGGAGGCGGTCAGGCTGGGCGGCGTGGGGCGCAGCCTGACCCTTGCCTCGCTCTCGGGGGAGATTGCCCGTTATAGCGGCGAGTGAAAATGGGCTGGCTCAGTCAGGAAGAAAGATGCCGTCTTTGATCATTTCGTATAGTGGTTCTTGTCTCCAGGGTCGGAAGCAGACCGCCGCCGGTTCGGACTTCTACAACCCCGCCAGCGTCTTGATGTGCGCCGCCGCACTGCGCCCGAGCGAACTGAGGTCGTAGCCGCCTTCGAGCACCGAAACGATGCGCCCTTCGGCGTGGCGTGCGGCGATATCCATGACCTGCTCGGTGATCCAGACATAATCCGCTTCGACCAGGCCGAACTGCGCCATGTCGTCTTCGCGGTGGCCGTCGAAGCCGGCGGAGCAGAACAGCATCTGCGGGCGAAAGGTTTCGAGGCGCGGCAGGATGTGCGCGCTGAAGGCTTCGCGGTAGGGCTTGCCGGTGGTGCCTGCGGGCAGCGGCACGTTGACGATGTGCGGGTTGGCGCTGTCCGCACCGCTGTAGGGGTAGAAGGGATGCTGGAAGGTGGAGCACAGCATGACGCGCGGATCGTCCCTGAAGATGGCTTCGGTGCCGTTGCCGTGGTGGACGTCGAAGTCGACGATGGCGACGCGTTCGAGGCCGTGCTGGTCGAGCGCATGCGCGGCGGCAACGGCGACGTTGTTGAAGAAGCAGAAGCCCATGGCCTGGTTGCGGGTGGCATGGTGGCCGGGCGGGCGGCAGGCGACGAAGGCATTGGCCACTTCGCGGCGCATGGCCATGTCCACCGCCATGACCGCGCCGCCGGCGGCATGCCGGGCAGCCTCCAGGGTGTGCGGGTTCATGCTGGTGTCGGGGTCGAGCGCGTGGTGCCCTTCGCTGGGCGAGGCGGCCTCGACAGCGTCGATGTAGGCGGCGTCATGCACGCGCAGCAGCTGGCTGCGCGTAACCGGTAGGGCTTCTTGATGCGCCAGGTAATCGTAGAGTCGGGCAGCGTGCAGCTGGTCATCAATGGCGTTCAGGCGCGCAGGACTTTCCGGATGCCAGCCGCCCATGTCGTGCAGGCGGTAGCTGGGGTGGGTGATGTAGGCGGTTTGCATGGTTCGGTGTCGTTGTGAATCAGCTAACTATAGCCCGGCGGGATGGCGCTGTAACAGGGGATGGCCTAGCATAGGCTGCACCTGGTCCGATCGGATCGCCGCTGCAACCTGCCATCAACGAAGCCATGCCCCAACACTATCTGCATCCCCTGTTCAACGCCCGCTCGGTGGCGGTTTTTGGCGCCAGCGAACGCGAGGATTCGGTCGCCGGCATCCTGTTCCGCAACCTGCGCCATGCCGGCTACAAGGGCGAGGTCTATCCGGTCAACCCCAAGCACGAGACGGTGTTCGGCGTGCGCTGTTATGCCTCGGCCAGCGAACTGCCGGCGATCCCGGAACTGGCCTTGATCGCCACGCCGGCGCCAACCGTGGCGCAGATCATGGAGGCATGCGGCGAGCGTGGCATCCGTCACGCCATCGTGCTGTCTGCCGGCTTTCGCGAGGTGGGCGCGGCGGGCGTGGCGCTGGAAGCAACCGTGAGTGCGGTGGCCAAAAAACACGGTATCCGCTTTATCGGCCCCAACTGCCTGGGGATCCAGCGGCCATCCATCGGGCTCAATGCCACATTCAGCCAGGGCGCCACGCTGTCCGGCGACCTCGCGCTGGTGTCGCAGTCCGGCGCGATCTGTACCGCGATGCTGGACTGGGCGGAAACCAACGGCATCGGCTTTTCCAGCGTGATTTCAACCGGCGCGTCGGCCGACCTGGATTTTGGCGAGATCCTCGACTACCTCGCTTCCGACATGCAAACCAAGGGCATCCTGCTCTACATCGAGGGCATACGCGACGCGCGCCGTTTCATGAGCGCCTTGCGCGCAACGTCGCGCTTCAAGCCCATCGTCATGGTCAAGGTGGGACGCCACGCGACCGGCGCCAAGGCGGTGCAGTCGCACACCGGCGCGCTGGTGGGCTCGGACGCCGTATTCGACGCGCTGGTGCGGCGCGCCGGCGTGGTGCGGGTCAATACCATCCTGCAGCTGTTCGCCTCGGCGCGCGCGCTGTCGACTCACATCAGGCCCGGCGGCAACCGCCTTGCCATCGTCACCAACGGCGGCGGCCCCGGCGTGATGGCGACCGACCTCGCGGTGGATCTCGGCGTGCGCATGGCCGAGCTGTCGCCGGCGACGCTCGCGACGCTCAACAGCGTGTTGCCGGCCAACTGGTCGCAGGCCAATCCGCTCGACATCATCGGCGATGCCACCGCCGAACGGTATCGCGTTGCAGTGGAGGCCTGCCTGCAGGACGACAATGTCGACGGCGTGCTGGCGATGCTGACACCGCAGGCGATGACGCGGCCGACCGAAGTGGCCGAGGCCGTGATCGAGGTGGCGAAAACGTCCAGCAAGCCGGTGCTGACCTGCTGGATGGGCGAGGCGCAGGTGCACGCGGGTCGCCGTCTGTTCAAGCAGGCCGGGATTCCCTACTTCACCACGCCGGAACCGGCGGTCGAGGTGTTCTCCTTTTTGTCGGCGTTCTACGAGAACCAGCGTCAGCTGATGCAGACGCCGGGACCGTTGTCGCAGCAGATCGCGCCGGATGTGGAAGGCGCGCGCCTGATCATCGAGAGCGCGCTGGCGCATGGCCGCCATTTGCTGAACGAGGTGGAGTCGAAGGCGCTGCTGGCGGCGTTCCACATTCCGATCGCGCAGACGTTTATCGCGCGCGATCCGATGGAAGCGATGCTGCTGGCGCAGCAGATGGGGTTTCCGGTGGCGATGAAAATCAACTCGCCGGACATCACCCACAAAACCGACGTCAACGGCGTGCGCCTGGGCTTGTCGAGCGGGCAGGCAGTGCGTGCCGCCTTCGGCGACATGCTGGCCGACGTCAAGCGGCTGCGGCCCGACGCCACGCTCGACGGCATCGTTCTCGAACCGATGGTGGCGCGGCCGCATGCGCGCGAAGTGCTGCTGGGCATGATTTCGGATCCGGTACTGGGGCCGGTGATCGTGTTCGGCGCCGGTGGCGTCGACGTCGAGGCCTTGCAGGATCGTGCGGTGACCCTGCCGCCGCTGAATCAGTTTCTGGCGCGCGACCTGATCCAGCGCACCCGCGTTGCCACCTTGCTGGGGCCGTACCGCAACCGTCCGCCGGTCAATATGGACGCGCTGGAGAGCGTGCTGCTGCGCCTGTCGGAAATGGTCTGCGAGCTGCCCTGGCTGGCCGAACTCGACATCAACCCGCTGCTGGTGGACGAACACGGTGCGCTGGCGCTGGACGCGCGCATCGTCATCGCGCCGCGCGTGCCGACTGCCGACCGCTATGGCCACATGGCGATCCATCCCTATCCGGCGCATCTGGTGACGCGCTGGCAATTGCCCGACGGCAACGACGTCATCATCCGGCCGATCCGTCCGGAAGATGCCGAGCTGACCCAGGGCTTCGTCAAGAGCCTGTCGGCGGAAAGCCGCTATTTCCGCTTCATGGATGCGGTGAGTGAGCTTTCACCGGTCGCGCTGGCGCGCCTGACCCAGATCGACTACACGCGTGAAATGGCACTGCTGGCGTTGACCGAAATCGATGGCAAGGAAGTCGAGCTTGGCGTGGCGCGCTATGCCATCAATCCGGATGGCGAATCCTGCGAATTCGCCCTGGTGGTCAACGACCAGTGGCAGAAGCAGGGGATCGGCCACAAACTGATGGGGGTATTGATGGATGTGGCACGCAGCAAGGGTATGCGGACGATGGAGGGTGAAGTGCTGAA
This sequence comes from Gammaproteobacteria bacterium, assembly GCA_018831045.1. GTDB lineage: Bacteria > Pseudomonadota > Gammaproteobacteria > Burkholderiales > Thiobacillaceae > Thiobacillus. Next base: position 7,844 of record JAHJRA010000044.1, read on the forward strand.
AACCAATCAGCCGATGCTGAAGCTGGTGCAGGGGCTTGGCTTCCGCAGCGAAGCGCACCCGGAAGACGACGGCGTGCGCCGGGTTGCCCGCGAGCTGTAGCGGCTCTGGCGCCGGCTTTCATCTCGACGTGTCTAGCGGGTTGGACGTCGGGTCAGCGCAGCAAATTGGACAGGGGCTCGTTGGCCGCGCTCTGATCTAGCAGATTCATCTGTTTGATCAGGCTGGCCAGATCTTCGTCCAGCCGGGTCAGCGCATCCACCGGCATTTTTTCCAGCGCATCGACCACCAGGCCCGTTAGCGGGAGCGGGGCGCGCGCAACGATATCCCGACCCTGATCCGTCAGGCGCAGGCGTACCACGCGCCGGTCTTCCTCTCCCCGCAAACGCTCCACCAAACCCGCCCGGGCAAGTTTGTCCAGCAGATTGCTCGCCGTCGAAACATGGATCGACAGCGCTTGTCCCAATTGCGTCACGGTGATGTCCGGCGTGGCGGCGATGGTCGCCAGCATCCAGACCTGCGCCCCGCCGATTCCACAGGCGGCTTCGAGTGCGCGCGAGTGTTGCCGCACGGCGCCGATGATGAGGCGGAATTTCTGCAAGGTGTCGAGAACAAGGGGCGAAGTCATGAAATAAGCGGCACCGGGTCGGTGAAAAGTGGGCAGTGGCAGGAGGCCGGCCACATCGTAACGGGTAGCACCGGATACGGCTTAATGTTATTCTGCAAAAATGTTTTATCAAATACTATTTTTCAGAACAGACATTTCACGCCCGCCCCGGCACCTCATCTGTCGTGGAGAAAAGCCATGCGATACAGGCAATACAGTGGGTTTCCCGATTTGCTGATGCGGCTCGGTGACGGTCTCGACAGGGCAGCAAGCTGCGCTGGAAAGTGGCGTGCGGGAGGGGGCAGGCATGGTTGAACACCCTTTTCACCCCCACTCGCATCCCCCTACGGAAAACCGGCCCACCACCCAGATCCTGCTGTTCGGGGAAGTGCTGATGGACTGCTTTCCGGATCGGGCGGTACAAGGCGGCGCGCCGCTTAACGTTGCGCATCATCTGCACGCACTGGGAGGGGGCGTGGGGGTGGTTCCCGTGCTGGTCACCCGCATCGGCAAGGATGAATATGGCCACCGCCTGATGGCATCCATGCAGGCGGCCGGTTTGCCGATCGACGGCGTACAGCTGGATTGCCTGCATCCCACCGGCGAAGTGCGCATCGAGCTGGCGACAGACGGGTCGGGTCATCGGTTCGTGATCCCGCCCGACCAGGCCTGGGATTTCATTCATGCCGACATGGCCCGCCTGGTGGGGCTGTCAAGCCGGCCGGAATGGCTATATTTCGGTACGCTGGCGCAACGCGCCGCGCCGCGCCCGGTTGCCCGTCCGGCCGCGCATCCGGCCTTGCGATCGTTGCTGCAAACCACCCAGGCGAAGGGATTTCTCGACATCAATCTGCGTGATCCCTGGGTGCGCAAGGACGTGCTGCGCTGGTCGCTGGGCAAGGCGGAAGTCGTCAAGATGAACGAGGAGGAGCTGCTTCGCGTCACCCATATGATGGGGCTGGGTGGCGCTTCGCAAGTGGTAGTCGGCAAGCGTCTGCTGCATGCCTTCGGCATCGGGAAATTGCTGGTCACCGAAGGCGGCAACGGCGCCTGGCTGCTGCAGAGCGATGGCACCTATCACCATACCGCAGCGACGGCGCCGCTCGTCGATGGGGTCGACAGCGTGGGTGCCGGTGATGGCTTCGCCGCGGTTTTCCTGCTCGGATTGACCCAGGGCTGGCCAGTCGAACAGACACTTGAGCGCGCGCATGGCTTCGCCGGAGAGATCTGCCGCCTGCGCGGGGCGATTCCGGACAGTGACGATTTTTACCAGCCGTTCATCACGGCATGGCAGCTTGCAAGTGGGGGTGCCGAATGAAACCGTTTTATATCGTGTTGGTGAGTGTGCATGGCCTGATTCGCGGCCGCGACCTGGAACTCGGGCGCGATGCCGATACCGGCGGCCAGACCCTGTATGTGGTGGAACTGGCGCGCGCACTGGCGGAGTTGCCCGAGGTGGCGCGGGTGGATTTGATGACCCGGCGCGTAGTCGATCCACAGATTGATTCCGCTTACGCCGATCCCGTCGAAGTGCTGAGCCCCAAGGCGCGCATCGTGCGGATCGATGCGGGACCCGAGGGCTACCTGCGCAAGGAGGAGTTGTGGGACCACCTGGACTCCTTCGCCGACAATGCGCTGGCTTTTCTGCGCGCCGAAGGCCTCAGTCCGGACATCGTCCACAGCCACTATGCCGATGCCGGCTATGTCGGCACCCGCCTGGCCAATCTGCTGGGGGTGCCGCAGGTGCATACCGGCCATTCGCTGGGCCGGGTCAAGCGTCGCCGCCTGATCGCCTCCGGCGTCAAACGCGACGTGATCGAGACCCGCTATCACATGGCGCGGCGGGTGGAAGCGGAGGAATTGACCCTGGGTTCGGCCTCGCTGGTGATCGCCTCCACAGCCAACGAAATCGAGGAACAGTACGGCCTGTACGACCACTATCAGCCGGAGCAGATGCAGGTGATTCCGCCGGGCACCGACCTCAAGCGTTTCATGCCGCCGGACGGCAGCGAACAGCACGCACCCATTGCCGGCGAGGTGGCGCGTTTCCTCAACGATCCAGCCAGGCCGATGATCCTGGCGGTGTCGCGTCCGGATGAGCGCAAAAACATCGCCACGCTGGTGCGTGCCTACGGTGAATCGGCGGAACTGCAGGAACGTGCCAACCTGGTGGTGGTGGCCGGCAACCGTGACGACATCCGCGACCTCGACAGCGGGGCGCAGAGCGTGCTGGCCGATCTGTTGCTGGATATCGACCGCTACGACCTGTACGGCAAGGTGGCCTATCCCAAGCATCACCGGCGCGACGAAGTGCCGGTGATGTACCGCCTGGCCGCGGCATCGGGCGGCGTGTTCGTCAATCCGGCGCTGACCGAACCTTTCGGCCTGACCCTGATCGAGGCGGCGGCGAGTGGCCTGCCCATCGTCGCCACCTCGGACGGCGGCCCGCAGGACATCATCGGCAACTGCCACAACGGTTATCTGATCGACCCGCTCAACGAGGAAGAAATGGCCACTTCCCTGCTGGCCGTGCTGAAAGACAAGGTCAACTGGGCGCATCTGGCGCAGGCGGGCTTGCGCGGCGTGCTGCAACATTACGCCTGGCCGGCGCATGCCAAAAACTATCTGGCCGCCGTGAAGCCGCTGCTGGAAGGCCGGCATCCTGCACGCCAGCCGACCTCGCGCCGGCCCAAGCTTTACCACGACCGGGCACTGTTCACCGACCTCGATCAAAACCTGCTGGGGGATCCGGACTCGCTGGCCGAATTCGTCAAAGTGGTGCGGGAACATCGCAAGTGCGCCAGTTTCGGCGTCGCCACCGGACGTTCGCTGGAGTCCGCACTCAAGGTCATGCGCCGCTACGCCATCCCGATGCCGGATGTGCTCATCACCAGCCTCGGCGCCGAGATCCACTTCGCCCCGGAATACGCCATGGACCTGGCCTGGACCCGCCACATCGACCACCTCTGGACGCCTTCATCGGTGCGCGCCATTCTCGACGAGCTGCCGGGCCTGAAGCGTCAGCCCAAGTCCGAGCAGAGCCGCTTCAAGATCAGCTACTACATCGACCCCCAGATCGCGCCGTCGCTGGAGGAAATCAACCGCCTGCTGCATCAGGGCGATCAGACCGTCAACGCCACGCTGTCCTTCGGCCAGTTTCTCGATGTGCTGCCCCTCCGCGCTTCCAAGGGCTTCGCGGTGCGCTGGTTTGCCGACCAGTGGGGGGTGCCGCTGGAGCAGGTTCTGGTGGCCGGCGGTTCCGGCTCCGACGAGGACATGATGCGCGGCAATACCCTGGCGGTGGTGGTGGCCAATCGCCACAACGACGAACTGCGCGCGCTGGCCGAGGTCGAGCGGATCTACTTCGCGCAGGCCGGTTATGCGCGGGGCATACTGGAGGCCATCGAGTATTACGATTTCTATGGCAGCTGCAGGGTGCCGGTGAAGGACGCAGCCTGAATGGACGCGCCCATCCTGCTCGCCACCGATCTGGATCGCACCCTGCTGCCCAATGGCGCGCAACCGGAGTCGCCGTTGGCGCGGCAGCGCTTTCGCCGGCTGGCCGCGCGGCCGGAGGTCCGGCTCGTCTATGTCACCGGCCGCCATCGGGAATTGGTTGAGGCCGCCATTGCAGAGTACGAACTGCCCCGGCCCGATTTTGTCATCGCTGACGTGGGCACCAGCCTGTATCAGCTCGATGCCGGCGACTGGCGGCAGGTGCAGGACTGGGAGCAGACCATCGCACGCGACTGGGGTGGGCGCAGCCACGCCGAACTGGCTGCGATGATGGGTGAGGTTCCGGGCCTGCGCTTGCAGGAGCGCGCCAAACAGGGGGCCTGCAAGCTGAGTTATTACGGCGCGCCGCTGACCGACCCGTCTGAACTGTTGCGTCGCGTCCGGCAACGCCTCGAAGCCGGCGGCGCCCGCATCAATCTGGTGTGGAGTGTCGACGAGACCACGGATACGGGCTTGCTCGATGTGTTGCCCGCTTCCGCCAGCAAGCACCACGCCTTAGAGTTCCTGCGCGCCCGGTTGGACATTCCGCTGGATCGCACCGTGTTTGCCGGCGACAGCGGCAACGACATGGAGGTTCTGGTCAGCGATATCCCTTCGGTGCTGGTTGCCAACGCCCAGCAATCGCTCAAAGCCGAAGCAGCCGCGCAGGCGGATGCCGCGCGTCTTTATCTGGCACGCGGCGGGCTATTCGGCATGAACGGAAATTACAGCGCCGGCATCCTCGAGGGAGTGGTTCATTTCATTCCCGCCAGCCGCGACTGGCTGAGGCTGACACACGAAACGGCGGATGCTGCGTCCCCTGATTTGCCCGATCAAAACTGATCGGCGAGCGAGAACCGTCATGTACGAACAAGCTTCCCACGCCCTGTTGAACGAAATCCTGATCAAGCTGAAACCCGAGATCGGCAACCATCGTCTGCGCCATTTCTATACCCGGCTCGGGGCCAATTTCTACGCGATCCATTCCCTGTTCCACTTGCTCTATGGCACGCGGGCGGATTTCAAGGCACAGATGGTGAGCCTGGTCGAGACGCTCGCTTTCCGCTACATCGAACGCGCCCCGGTGCTGCGGAAATCGGACCTGGCGCGGGAGCGTGACTACAACTGGTTTCTCAGCCAGAAGTGGGTCGGCATGGCGCTGTACTGCGACCGCTTTGCCGACGACCTCAAAGGCCTGCACGACAATCTGCCCTATCTGCAGGAACTGGGCATCAATCTGCTGCACGTCATGCCCATGCTCGACTGCCCGCCGGACCATCGCGACGGCGGTTACGCCGTGCGCGACTTCTACCGCATCGATCCGCGTTTCGGCACCACTGAGGATGTCGAGGCGCTGGCCACCACGCTCAAGCGGCGCGACATGCTGCTGGTCCTCGATGTGGTGGTCAACCACACCTCCAATGAACACGAATGGGCTCGGCTCGCGCGGCAGGGCGATACACACTACCAGGACTACTACTACGTCTTCGACGACCGCGAGATCCCCGACATTTACGAAGAAACCCTGCCGGAAATCTTTCCGGTCACTGCCCCCGGTAATTTCACCTGGGACGCGGAAATGGGCAAGTGGGTGATGACCGTGTTCAACACCTACCAGTGGGACCTGAACTACCGCAACCCGGCGGTGCTGATCGAAATGATCGACATCATCCTGTTCTGGGCGAACCGCGGCGCGGACATTCTGCGCCTCGACGCGGTGGCTTTTCTATGGAAGAAAATGGGCAGCGTCAGCCAGAACGAACGCGAGGCGCACCTGCTGCTGCAGTTGATGAAGGATTGCTGTCAGGTCACCGCGCCGGGCGTGCTGTTCATCGCAGAAGCTATCGTCGCCCCCAGTGAAATCTCGAAGTATTTCGGCGAGGACGCGATCAATGCCAAGGAGTGCGAGATCGCCTACAACGCCACGCTGATGGCGCTGCTGTGGGATGCGGTGGCAACGAAGAATGCGGCCTTGCTCAACCAGGGCATCAAGAATCTTCCAGCCAAGCTGGAACGGGCGACCTGGCTCAACTACGTGCGCTGCCACGACGACATCGGCCTGGGGTTCGACGACAACGATATTCGTCTGGCGGGCTACGAGCCGGCGCCGCACCGGCGCTTCATCGTCGATTACTACACCGGCCGGTTTCCGGGCTCGCCCGCGCGCGGCCTGCCGTTTGGCGAGAACCCGAAAACCGGCGATGCACGCATCTCCGGTTCGCTCGCCTCGCTGGTCGGGCTGGAGTCCGCGCTCGAGAGCGGGGACGAAGCCGCAATCGACGCCGCGATCAATACCATCGTGCTGCTGCACGGCGTGATCCTGTCGTTCGGCGGCTTGCCGCTCTTGTACTACGGCGACGCGATCGGCACGCTCAACAGCCTGGAATACCTTGCCGATCCGAGTGTGGCAGCCGACAACCGCTGGATGCATCGTTCCTACTTCGACTGGAACAAGGCGAAAAAACGCCATGAGACCGGAACGATCGAGCAGCGCATCTTCAGCGCCCTGAAAAAAATGATTGCCTTGCGCAAGGAAACCACGGCGTTCGCGGATTTCGACAACCGCCAGTTGCTGGCGGTGGACAACCCCAACCTGCTGGTCTTTTCCCGCAGCGAGCCGCAACAGGGCCGCAACCGGGTGCTGGTGGTCGTCAACTTCAATGGCGAGGCGCAGGCGTTGCCCGTTGACGTCTTGCGGTTACAGGGCTTTATCCAGCCGGACGCAATGAAAGACCTCTGCACCGGCGTGCGCGTCGAGGTGGAAAACGACGCGCTCGTGCTGCCTGCGCTGTCGTGTCAATGGCTGACTGACTGAAGCACTGCGTTTGCTTCGTCACCGCCTTTCCCCTTTTCGGCCTGCCTGCCCGGGCAGCGCCCATGCCTGACGTTAAACCGGATCAAGGAGGGAATATGGATCTGAACGCACTGTTATTGAATGACCTCGGCGTCTGGAGCGAATTGTCGCGGACGCTGCTGCGCATCGCCCTCATCCTTGTCATCGCATGGGTCATGCTGGCGTTGTCGAGCAGGGTCATCCCCATGCTGCGCAAGCAGTTGCAGAAGCACACCCACGACCCCGAGCAGCACAAGCGGCTGGAAACACTGGGCCGAGTCTTGCGCTACATCGCTGCGGTGGTCATCAGCCTGGTCACTGTCATGCTGGTGCTTTCGGAACTCGGCATTTCCATCGCCCCCATTCTGGCGTCAGCCGGCATCGTCGGCCTTGCCATCGGCTTTGGCGCGCAGAGTCTGGTCAAGGATTACTTCACCGGATTTTTCCTGCTGCTGGAAAACCAGGTGCATCAAGGCGATGTGGTAGAAGTGGCGGGGCTGGGCGGTCTGGTGGAAGAAGTCACGCTGCGCTACATCCGTCTGCGCGATTACGAAGGCAGCGTGCATTTCATCCCGAATGGCAGCATCACCACGGTCACCAACCGCAGCCGTGGCTACGCCTATGCGATGGTCGACATCGGCGTCGCCTACCGTGAAAACATCGAGGCGGTGTTCGACGTCATCCGCGAAGTCGCAGCGGAAATGCGCGCCGACGCAACCCTCGGCCCGCTGATCCTCGACGACCTCGACCTCGCCGGGGTTGACGCCTGGGCCGATTCGGCCGTGACGATCCGCTTCCGCATCAAGGTACAGCCGCTGCAGCAATGGACCGTGAAGCGCGCTTTTTTGCTGCGGCTCAAGAACGAGTTCGACCGCCTCGGCATCGAGATCCCGTTCCCCCATCTCACCCTCTATCCCGGCCAGGCCCGGGATGGCAGCGCACCCCCGCTTCAACTGTCCATCCAAAAATAAGCAGGTATCAATGCATGCAGGAAACCCCAAAATACAAAGCCTATTCCCTGAACAACTTCCGCGACATCCCGCAGATGGCGCGGCTGCCCGAGTCCATCAAGTTTGACATCGAAGTGGTGGGACACGTTCTGCCGTTCAAGGCCAACAACTTCGTCGTCGACAACCTGATCGACTGGGAGCAGGCGCCCGCCGACCCGCTGTTTGTGCTCACCTTCCCGCAGCGCGACATGCTGCTGCCACAGCATTACGATGAAATGGCCACCTTGCTGAAGAGCGGCGCCGACAACGCCACCCTCAAGGCCGCCGCCAACCAGATCCGCCTGCAGCTCAACCCGCATCCGGCCGGGCAGATCAGCCACAACATTCCCAGCCTCGAGGGCGACCCGCTCGACGGCATGCAACACAAGTACCGCGAAACCGTGCTGTTCTTCCCCAGCCAGGGCCAGACCTGCCACGCTTATTGCAGCTTCTGTTTCCGCTGGCCGCAGTTCGTCGGCTTGTCCGACCTCAAGTTCGCCAGCCGCGAAGTGGATCGCCTGATCGACTATCTCAAGGCCCACCCCCAGGTCACCGACGTGCTGTTCACCGGCGGCGATCCGCTGATCATGTCGGCACGCAACCTGGCCCAATACATCGAGCCTCTGCTCGAAGCCGACCTGCCCAGCCTGCGCCACATCCGCATCGGCACCAAGGCGCTGAGCTTCTGGCCTTACCGCTTCCTGAGCGACGACGACGCGGGTGATTTGCTGGCACTCTTCCGCAAGATCGGTGAAAGCGGCAAGCACTTGGCCCTGATGGCCCATTTCAACCATCCGCGTGAACTGGCGCCGGAACCGGTACGCCGGGCGATTGCCCAAATCCGGCAAACCGGCGCGGTCATTCGCACCCAGTCGCCCTTGCTGCGCCACATCAACGACGACCCTGCCTTGTGGGCCGAGATGTGGGACCGGCAGGTGGATCTGGGCTGCGTGCCGTACTACATGTTCATCGCTCGCGACACCGGCGCGCAGCACTATTTCAGCGTGCCCCTGGTGCGTGCCTGGGAAATCTTCCGCGAGGCCTATCAGCGCGTGAGCGGCCTCGGCCGTACCGTGCGCGGCCCCAGCATGTCCGCCAATCCGGGCAAGGTGCAGGTGCTCGGCGTGTGTGAGATCAGGGGTGAAAAAGTCATACAGATGCGCTTCCTTCAGGGGCGCAATCCGGACTGGATACACCGGCCGTTTTTTGCACGCTATGACGAACACGCTACGTGGCTCGGCGACCTCAAGCCCGCCTTCGGCGAAGACCGGTTCTTCTATCAGGATGAGCTTGAGCAGTACTACCGGGAGAGTCTCGCTGCCGACCACCCGGAAGACTATGAGTAAGGCCCAGGCCTGACGTGGATATCCCGCACCGCTGCTCCCGCGACAGAAAGCCGGTATGGCTACGCGGGCAAACACTGAACCGGGATCAACTGCAACGCTCGGCGAGTCATTTGGCGGCAGGGGGCGTGACGGAATCGGGTCGAACCCGGTCGAGATAATTGCTCGCCAGCGCCTTGTACAAGGGGCGCGGGCAAATCATGCGCGACACCGCGGTCGCGAGCAGGGTGGCCAGCATCAGCGGCACCACCATGTCGTGGTTGTCGGTCATTTCCATCACGATGACAAACGCGGTGATGGGAGCCTGCACCACGCCGACAAAATAGGCTGCCATGCCGATTACCACCAGCGCGCCGGGGTCGGCCTGCGACACCAGACTGGCCACCGTCTGGCCGATCCCTGCGCCGGCCGATAGGCTGGGGGCGAACAGCCCGCCGGGGATGCCGCTGATGAACGACACGAAGGTCGCGAGCATTTTCCACAGGCCGTAGCCTGCGGCCACCTCGCCCGTTCCTTCGAGCAGCTGCTTGGCTTCTTCATAGCCGCTGCCGTAAACGGCGCTGCCGGAGGCCAGCCCGATGAGCGCGAGCACAAAGCCGCACATGGCGGCGAAGCGCACGGGATACGTCCGCATGAACACGCCAGCCCAGCCCGGCAGGCCGTGGCTCGAAAAAGCCAGCAGCAGGCGGCTGAATCCGCCGCCCAGCACGCCGCCTGCGAGGCCGCACAACAGCACGCCGAGCCAGCCGGACGAACCGCTGATCGCGCCATGGGTGGTGCCGAAATAGGTGTAGTCGCCCTGTACGTAGACCGCCGCCAGACCGGCGATGATCACGGCTGTCAGCAGGATGCCGCTCGAACGTTCTTCGAAGGAGCGCGCCATTTCCTCGATGGCGAAGACGATCCCCGCCAGCGGGGTATTGAACGCTGCCGCCACGCCTGCGCCGCCGCCGGCAACGATCAGGCCGCGCTCCATCAGGTGGCGGGGAAAGCGGATCAGCCAGCGCAGGTTGTAGAGCAGCGCCGCGCCCACCTGCACCGTCGGACCTTCGCGCCCCACGCTGGCGCCGCCTGCCAGACCCACGCAGGTCAGCAGCATCTTGGCCGCCGCCAGGCGCAGGGACAGCACGCGGTCGCGCACCGGGCCATCGGGCATGCGGATGGCGGCGATGGTCTGCGGGATGCCGCTGCCCTCCGCCCCCTTGAAATAGCGCTGGGTCAGCGCGGCCACTGCAGCCAGCGTCAAGGGCGTGACCAGCAGCGGCAGCCAGGGTGACACGGCCAGCACATGGCTGAACAGTTCGTGGGCGTAATCGCTGGCGAGCGCAAAAGCCGTCGCGGCCAGCCCGACCCCGACCGCGCCGCCCCAGAACAGCATGTGGCGCAGCCACAAGCGGGCCGAGAGCAGGCCGACGCGGTGGCGTTTCTGAACGTAGGGGAGTCGGGGGCGTGGCCAATCCATGGTGACCCAATCGTACCTGCTTGGGCGCGTGATTGTCACAGCGTTGTTGCTGGGGTGATTGAACCGGTGCCCTGATTTCGCGCGCAGCGCCTGTGCAAGGCGATACGCGTGCCGGATCAATAATCAGGCAGCACGGGATACGGAGGTGGTGAGACGCTTCAGCACCGACTAGGATGTGCCTTGATGGCCTGTTTTTTCCACCCCCTATCGCCCGGACTCCTATGGACACTGCATTGCTGATTCTCAACGCGGGTTCTTCCAGCCTCAAGTTCGCGCTCTATCGGGCGGACGCAGCGCCGGCCCGCGACGCGCAGTATCGCGGCAGCATCGAGGCGATCGGTCAGCGTGGACGCTTCCGGGTGAGCGATGGCGCTGCGGGCTCGAGCGAACAGGCGGTGTCAGCGGCCAATCATGAACAGGCGCTGACGTTTCTGCTCGACTGGCTGGAGAGGCGGCATCCCGGCCTGATCCTGCGTGCGGCAGGCCATCGCGTGGTCCATGGCGGGGCCGAATACCAGCATCCGGTGCGGATCGACGATCAGGTTGTGGTGGCTTTGGACAGGCTGATTCCGCTGAGTCCGCTGCATCAGCCGCACAATCTGGCGGGCATCCGCGCGCTGGCGCGGCTGCGTCCGGAGCTGCCGCAGGTTGCCTGCTTCGACACCGCGTTTCATCACACCCTGCCGCCACGGGCGCAAAATTTTGCCCTGCCGCGCGACATGAGCGCACGCGGCATCCGCCGCTACGGCTTTCACGGCCTGTCCTACGAGTACATCGCGCGTGTGTTGCCGGAGCATCTGGGCGACGCAGCCGAGGGCCGCGTCGTGGTCGCGCATCTGGGCTATGGCGCGAGCCTGTGCGCGATGCGGCAACGACGCAGCATGGAAACTTCGATGGGCTTCACGCCGCTCGACGGCATTCCGATGGGCAGCCGAGCGGGCGCGCTCGACCCCGGCGTGCTGCTTTATCTGTTGCGCGAGGAGGGCATGAGCGTGGAGCAGCTGGATGAACTGCTGCACCAGCGCTGCGGCCTGCTCGGTGTGTCCGGCATCAGCGGCGACGTGCAGACCTTGCTGGCAAGCGATCATCCGCACGCGGCCGAAGCGCTGGACCTGTTCGCCTACCGCATCAGTCAGGCGATTGCCGGCCACGCGGTTGCGCTGGGAGGCCTTGATGCGCTGGTGTTCACCGCCGGTATCGGCGAGCACGCCGCGCCGGTGCGCGCCGCCATCTGCCAGCACTTGAGCTGGCTCGGGCTGCGTCTGGATGCAGCAGCCAACACCCGCCACGGCCCGCGCATCAGCCAGGCGGACAGTCCGATCACCGCCTGGGTGATTCCGACCAACGAGGAATACGTCATCGCCCGTCATACCTGGACGCTGACCGCAACATTCGCTGTGTAATCTTGCCGGTAAACCATGCGGGTGAAAACGCCCGACACGAATGAAAGGAATCCCATGAACGCGCTTACCCCAGCCACCCCGCCCGAACTCGGCACCGAAGAGCTGCAGCGCATCAACGCCTACTGGCGCGCCTGCAATTATCTGGCGTCGGGGATGATTTTCCTGCGCGACAATCCCCTGCTGCGCGAGCCTTTAAAGCCCGAACACATCAAGCAGCGCCTGCTGGGCCACTGGGGCGCCAGTCCGGGCTTGAGTTTTGCCTGGGTGCATCTCAACCGTCTGATCAGGCAATACGATCTCAATGCCATTTTTTTGGCCGGGCCTGGCCACGGTGCGCCCGGTATCCTCGCGCCGACTTATCTGGAAGGCGTCTACAGCGAGGTCTACCCCAACAAGGGCGAAGACGAGGAGGGCATGCGCCAGTTCTTCAAGGAATTTTCCTTCCCGGGCGGCATTGGCAGCCACTGCACGCCGGAAACCCCCGGCTCGATCCACGAAGGCGGCGAACTCGGCTACAGCATTTCGCATGCCTTTGGCGCGGCTTACGACAACCCCGATCTGCTGGTGACGGTGATGGTGGGCGACGGCGAAGCGGAAACCGGGCCGCTGGCCACCTCGTGGCATTCCAACAAGTTCCTCAACCCGATCCGCGACGGTGCGGTGCTGCCCATCCTTCATCTCAACGGCTACAAGATCAACAATCCGACGATCCTGGCGCGCATTTCGCACGAGGAGCTGGAAAACCTGTTCAAGGGCTACGGCTGGGCGCCTTACTTTGTCGAAGGCTCGGACCCCCTGACCATGCATGCCGCGATGGCCGGGGTGCTGGAGCAGTGCGTGCTGGAGATCCGCCGGATTCAGGATGAAGCCCGCGCCAGCGGCATTCCTGGCCGTCCGCGCTGGCCGATGATCGTGCTGCGCTCACCCAAAGGCTGGACCGGTCCTGCCGAGGTCGATGGCAAGAAAGTCGAGGGGTTCTGGCGTGCGCACCAAGTGCCGATTGCCGACGTGCGCAACAATCCGGCGCATCTGCAGCAACTGGAAGCCTGGCTGCACAGTTACAGGCCGGATGAGCTGTTCGACGCGGCGGGTCGCCTGCGTCCCGAACTGAAGGCGCTGGCGCCCACGGGCAACCGTCGCATGAGCGCCAACCCGCATGCCAACGGCGGCCTGCTGCGGCGCGCGCTGCGCATGCCGGATTTCCGCGACTACGCAGCCGAGCTGCCCGGCCCCGGCAAGATCACGGCGGAAAACACCCGCCCGCTGGGCAAGCTGCTGCGCGACGTGATGGCCGGGAACATGCACAATTTCCGCGTGTTCGGCCCGGACGAAAACGCGTCCAACAAGCTCGACAACCTGTACGAAGTCACCCAAAAAACCTGGCTCGCCGATATCTATCCGGAAGACGCGGGCGGCAGCGAACTGTCGCCCGACGGCCGGGTGATGGAAATGCTGTCCGAACACACCCTGGAAGGCTGGCTGGAAGGGTATCTGCTCACCGGCCGGCACGGCTTTTTCTCCACCTATGAAGCCTTCGTCCACATCATCGATTCGATGTTCAACCAGCACGCCAAGTGGCTGGCGATGTCGAGCAAGGTGCCGTGGCGGGCGCCAGTGTCATCGCTCAACCTGCTGATCACTTCGACCGTCTGGCGCCAGGACCACAACGGCTTCACCCATCAGGACCCGGGTTTTCTCGACGTGGTGGTGAACAAGAGTCCCGCCGTCACCCGCATCTACCTGCCGCCGGATGTGAACACGCTGCTGGTGACCTCCGCCCAGTGTCTGGAGAGCACCGATCTCATCAACGTCATCGTCTGCGACAAGCAGAAGCACCTGCAGTACCTCGACATGAACGCGGCGATCAAGCACTGCACCAAGGGCATCGGCATCTGGGAATGGGCCAGCAACGACGATGGGGCGGAACCCGACGTGGTGATGGCCAGCGCCGGCGACATTCCCACCAAGGAAGCGCTGGCGGCGACGGTGCTGCTGCGCGAGCACTTCCCCGGTCTCAAGGTGCGCTTCATCAACGTGGTCGATCTGTACAAGCTGACCCCGGCCAGTGAACACCCGCACGGGCTCAGCGACAAGGATTTCGACAGCCTGTTCACGCTCGACAAGCCGGTGATCTTCAACTTCCACGGCTATCCCTGGCTGATCCATCGCCTGGCCTACCGCCGCCACAATCATGACAACCTGCACGTGCGCGGCTACAAGGAAAAGGGCAGCATCAACACGCCGCTGGAACTGGCGATCCAGAATGAGATCGACCGCTTCAGCCTCGCCATCGACGTGATCGACCGTATCCCCGCCCTGCGCGTGGCGGGTGCCCACGTCAAGGAAAAGCTGCGCGACAGGCAGATCGAGTGCCGCAATTACGCGTATGAACACGGTGTCGACCTGCCCGAGGCGGATGCCTGGGTGTGGCCTTACTGACGCATTGCGCACCGGAAAGGCGACCATGTCTGAATATGCCGAACGTTCCCTGCATACCCGTACCGCGCGGTCGGTCGATGCCTTGCGCCGCTCGTTTACAGACAACCTCTACTACCTCACTGGGCGTTCGTTCGAGAAGGCGGCTCCCCACGACTTTTACACGGCGCTGGCCTACACCGTGCGTGATCGCATGCTGGAGCGCTACATCCTCACCAGCGAGCGCTACCGGCAGAACAGCAACCGCATGGTCTGCTATTTTTCGGCAGAGTTTTTGCTGGGGCCGCATCTGGGCAACAACATTCTCAATCTGGGCCTGCGCGACAACCTTGACGAAGCCTTGCGCGAACTGGGGCTGGATCTGGAAACCCTGCTGCAGCAGGAGCAGGAGCCGGGGCTGGGTAATGGCGGTCTGGGTCGCCTCGCCGCCTGTTATCTGGATTCGCTGGCCACGCTTGAAATCCCGGCGGTGGGTTACGGCATCCGCTACGAGTTCGGCCTGTTCGACCAGCACATCAAGGATGGCTGGCAGGTGGAAGTGACCGATGCCTGGCTGCGCGACGGCAACCCCTGGGAGTTGCAGAACCGTCACCAGCGCTATCCGGTCAAGCTGGGCGGCCATACCGAAACCTACCGCGACAGGCATGACCGCTTGCGGGTCAGGTGGACGTCCGACTGCACGGTCTACGGCGTGGCCTACGACACGCCCATCCTTGGCTACGGCGTCAACAACGTCAACCTGCTGCGGCTGTGGAAATCGGAGGCGCACGATTCCTTCGATTTCCAGGCGTTCAATATCGGCAATTACTACGGCGCCGTCGAAGCCATGGTGATGGCCGAAAACCTGACCAAGGTGCTGTATCCCAACGACGACCCCGAGGCGGGCAAGGAACTGCGCCTCAAGCAGCAGTATTTCTTTGTGTCGTGTTCGCTGCAGGACATGGTGCGGATCACCCTGCGCGAGCTGGGCGACCTTGCGCGCTTTGCCGACAAATACGTTGCCCAGCTCAACGACACCCATCCGGCCATTGCCGTGCCGGAGTTGATGCGCCTGCTGGTGGACGAGCACGGCTTCCCCTGGGAACAGGCGTGGGACATCACCCGCACGAGTTTCGCCTACACCAACCACACGCTGTTGCCAGAGGCACTGGAGACCTGGCCGCTGGAGATGTTCCGACGCATCCTGCCGCGCCATCTCGAGATTATTTACGAGATCAACCGCCGTTTTCTCGACGAAGTGCGCATGCGCTTTCTTGACGACGAGACACGCATCGAGCGCATGTCGCTGATTGCCGAGGGACCTGTTCGAAGCGTTCGCATGGCGCATCTTGCCGCCGTCGGCAGCTTTTCCATCAATGGCGTGGCAGCCTTGCACACCGAGCTGCTGAAGACCACGATCCTGCGTGATTTTCACGAACTCTGGCCGGAAAAGTTCAACAACAAGACCAACGGCGTCACGCCGCGCCGCTTTGTCGCCCTGGCCAATCCGCCGCTGACCCGGCTGATCGAGGAGACCCTCGACAGCGACTGGCTGCGCAAGCTGGAGTTGCTGCAGCGTCTGGAACCCTGGGCCGACGATGCGGCTTTCCGGACGCGCTGGAGGGAGGTCAAACTGATGGCCAAGCAGCAATTGGCCCGCTTCATCAGGGAAATTGTCGGGATTACGGTTGATCCTGCGTCGCTGTTCGATATCCAGGCCAAGCGCATTCATGAATACAAACGCCAGCATCTGAACCTGCTGCACATTATCAGCCGCTATAGCCGCCTGAAGGGTAGCCCGAATGCGGATGCCGCGCCGCGCACCTTCATCTTTAGCGGCAAGGCTGCGCCCAGTTACCGGATGGCCAAGCTGATCATCAAGCTGATCCATGCCGTGGCCGACGTGGTGAACCGCGACCCGCAGGTCAACCAGCTGATGAAAGTGGTGTTCATCCCCGATTTCAATGTCAAGAATGCCCAGCGCATCTATCCGGCTGCCGACCTGTCCGAGCAGATTTCTACCGCCGGCAAGGAAGCCTCGGGTACCGGCAACATGAAATTCTCGATGAACGGCGCGCTCACCATCGGCACGCTGGATGGCGCCAACGTCGAGATCCGCGACGCGGTAGGGGAAGAAAATTTTTTCCTGTTCGGCCTGACAGCCGGGCAGGTACAGGCGCGGCTGGATCAGGGCTATGTACCCGGTCAGTTGATCGAGGCCGATCCCGAACTGCGGCATGCGCTTGACCTGATCGACTCCGGCCTGTTTTCGCATGGCGACCGGCAGTTGTTTGCGCCGCTCACGCGCAAACTGCGCGAGCAGGATCCGTATCTGGTCTGCGCCGACTACCGCGCGTATGTGGATTGCCAGGATACGGTCGACCGCCTGTATCGCGACGCCGAACGGTGGACCCGCACGTCCATCCTCAACGTGGCACGCATCGGCCGTTTTTCATCCGACCGCGCCATTCATGAGTATGCCGAGGACATCTGGCGGGTTCGGGCGGTGCCCGTCAAAGGCTGAAGCCTCGGCGCTACAAGCGGTTTGTCGTTGACGCTGTGGGTTGAGGGACGGACAGCAGGCTGTCGGTGAGCGTCTGCATGCATGCGACATGCCGCGCTTCGGCCTGCTGGAATGCAACGATCAATTGTTCCGCTGCTGCGGTCAGACGGCTGCCCGCCGGATCACTTTGCACCAGCGGGGTTTGCCACGCGCTGTTCATGGCATCCACCGCATCCCACGCCGCCTTGTAGCTCATCTTCATTGCCTTGGCCGCTTTGGAAATGGAGCCAGTTTCGCGGATGCGCTGCAACAGCTCGATCCGGCCGCGGCCGAGGAAGTTTTTGCCGTCGAGCGTGAGCCAGAAACGGCCATCGACTTTGAGTTGGGGATGCATCGCCCGAGTGTAGCAAACGAGGCTTGCGTGTCTGCGCGTATATGGCCGAAAATCGAGCCTCCTATCCACGAGAGACCGCCATGAAAAGAACCCTCGCTGCGTGCGTCCTGTTTGGCCTGTCGATGCCTGCGCTGGCAACGGATGCTTATTTCGTCCTGTTTAAAACGCAGGGGGATTTCTCGTTTGTGCGCGATTCGCTGCAAGTCGCGATCGAAGGCAAAGGACTGGTGATCAATCACACCAACCAGATTGCCGGGATGCTGGAGCGTACCGGCAAGGATCTGGGCGCGACCCAACAGGTTTTTACGAATGGCGAGCAGTTCGAGTTTTGCAGTGCAACGATTTCGCGCGCGATGATGGAAGCCGATCCGCATGCGATCACGATGTGCCCATACATCGTTTCGGTGTACACGATTCCCGGCGACGCCAACGTGTACGTTGCTTACCGCAAACCCGGCCCTACCCAGAACCCGGCGCTGCAAAAGGCGCTGGATCAGGTTGAAACGCTGTTGACCGAGATCATTGAAGAGGCGCTGTAAGGCCTTTCATCCGGCACCGGTCATTCAGCCCGGTTTGCCGTCAACCCTGGGGCGCAGCAGCATGGGCGCGTAGAGCGCCGCAAACAGGCCGAATGCCACTATCCACAGAAATCCGGCGACCACGGTGCCGGCAAGATAGTCGGCCGGAACCAGCAGCGGCAAAGCGATGCGACTCAAGGCGGCGCAGTTGACCGCCATGAAAGCCAGTGTCATCAGCGGGGCGGGTTCCAGCATGCGTCCGGTGTGACCGAGCGATACCCGTGCCATCATGCCCAGGGTTAACGCGCCGATGGCACCTGCAGTGAAGGCATGCAGGGCGCTGCTGGCAGGGACATCCAGCCCGATGGCAGACAGCGTCATCAGGGCGAAGCCGAGCACGATCCAGGCATATCCCATGTGCAAAATCCACAACAAGGGCACTGACCACAGCTTGCCGGTGTACCAGCCTGCCAGCCGCACCCCGTGCATGACCGCAGCGACAGCGGCGAACAGCGCAGTGACCGGGGAAACCGGCGCAACCAGTGCCGCGGCCAGTGCACCGAGGGTGGCGACGGGCAGCAGGCGTTCGAGGAGGGGCCAGCGGCGGGCGCGGCTGCCGAGCTTATTGTCGGTAAAGCTGGGAATCACCCGTCCCCCCATCACCATCATCATGGCCACCACCGCATAGGCTGCAAGATGCAGTCCGGTTCGCGCCGTGCCGGTTGTCCAGCCCAGTGCATCGGCATGCACCAGCGCATTGGCAAAAGCCAGCGCCAGCAGCATGAGAGGGAAGGGGTAGTTGTGAAATTGCCTGGCCTTGAGGATGGGCACGGCCAGCACAGCCGCCAAAACTGGTAGAAAAGCCAGGTCGAGCCATGCCACCAGCCCGATCGGCAGACCCGGAATCAGAAATCCCAGTCGTCCCGCCAGCCACAGCAGGAACAGCGCCGCCAGCGGCGCGCCGGAAGG
The DNA here is from genome assembly GCA_018831045.1 of Gammaproteobacteria bacterium. Lineage (GTDB taxonomy): Bacteria > Pseudomonadota > Gammaproteobacteria > Burkholderiales > Thiobacillaceae > Thiobacillus. The sequence goes on from JAHJRA010000044.1 coordinate 26,773, forward strand.
CATGCGGATGCCGGTCCAGTTCTGTGTGGCAGTAAGCAGGAAACCGGCGATGACCGCCACGGCGAAGCCAAACAGCATTTCATGGCCGTGCCAGATGGCAGGCGGCAGTTCGGCGGGAATCAGACTGCCGTGCAGTACCGCCATCCACAAGCCCATCAGCAATAGGGAAAACAGGCCGGCAGCCAGAAAGAACGGCCGGAAACCCAGAGCAAAGGGTGCCCAGCGCAGAGGGGATGCGTGTTTGAGCGGGTCTTCGATGTGCAGCAAGGCCATGGTGTTTTCCGGGGTAAATACGTGAGGTGAGCAGGAAGGGGTCAGCCGGTGCTCCAGGCACGTGGCCGCCGCATGCCGGCGATTTTACAGGCTTGTTTCACGTAGCCGTACGGATAGAGCTGGAACAGTTTCTTCTGCGCTTCCTTGCCCACCCGCTCGGCCAGATGCTTGATGACGAAACGCGCATCGGCGATGACCTGATGCTCCTCGTAGTATGCGCGCATGAAATGGATTGTGTCCCAGTGGTCATCGGTGAGCTGGATGTTCTCCTCCTCGGCGAGGGCGCGCGCCACGTCCTCGTTCCAGTCTGCGGGTTCGACCAGATAGCCTTCGGCATCGCGTTCGGGCAGGGTGCTCATCGGGATTCTCCTGTGTGTGGGTTCATGCATTCTGACAGCCGGGTGGACTCAGGTGCCGCCGCCGTGGAATTCGACGCCGGGCTGGCGTTCCGGCAGGTCGGCTACCAGCAACTCGCGCCGTGCGATGGCCAGTGCCTCGACACTGGATGCGTTCAGATACGTTTTGGCATCGGACACAGCCGCCGCCAGCAACTCGGCTGCCAGCGCGTCGGGTTCGCGCCCCAGCGATCTGGCCAGCGCCCGCAGTTCGGTGCATGGATCCTGCGGCAGGCGGATTTCCAGCGGTTTTCCTTTGCTGGCGGCAAGCGGAACGGCGGCGGCCGCGCCCGGCTCGGCCAGTACCTGGCTCATCACGCGGGCGATCTGCGAGGCGGCTGACGGCAACGGGGTACCGGGCTGCAAGCGGATCTTGTTGATGAAATATTTCTCGAAATCGATCTTGGCCTGATGTACCCAACGGCCCTGGCGCATCCAGTTGATATCGCGCAAGGGCACCTGCGGCTCGGACAGATACGCGGCGCCGTTGTTGCCCATGTCAGAGAGCCACTTGGCGCGCTGTGGTACGTAGCTCACCAGCGGCGCGTCGCTGATCAGGGCGAGGATGTTCTGCACCACGATCTCGCCGGCTTTCGAAATCGAATACACCGAGTCGGGCGCACCCACCGGCACCGGCGTTTGATCGACCGCCGGTTGCGCCACGCAGGCGCCCAGCGCGAACACGTTGGGGTAATCGGGGTTGCGCAGGTATTCGTCCACCACCACCAGCCCGCGTTCGTTGACCAGTCCGGTTGCCGTCCGCACCCCGGGCACGCCGCCGAAAGCCGGCCAGACCATCGAATAGGCATAGGGCAGGGTGTGGGTCTGTTTTTCGTTGCCGGCTGCATCAAGCTCGATGACATGGAGGCTGTCCTTGTCGATGCGAACCATGCGCGCATTGCAGATCACGCTGATCTTGGTGTCGACCAAGGCGGCGGTCACCGCACCGCGGCTGGCGCCTTCGCCACCGAGCCCGAGGTGGCCGGGCCAGGGTTCGGGCGTGACCAGGGTGATGGCCACCCGCTCGCGGATGTTGCGCCGCTTGAGGTCGGCGTCGATCAGGAAGGCATATTCGTAGAGCGGCCCCAGCACGCTGGCGCCGGGTGCCGCGCCAATCACGATGGGTCCGGGATGGCGGACAAATTCGCGATAGGCGGCGAGCGCCTGCTCGGCCTGGTCGACGTGGATCACCGAGTGGGTGTGCTCGGCCAGACCGGGGATGGCGTCGGTCAGCCCGGCCACCCCGGTGGCGATCAGCAGGGTGTCGTAGAACAGCACATCGCCGTTTTCCAGATCGACCTGGATGACATCGGGCTGGATGCGTTTGACTGCGCTGTGGATGAACTTGATGCCGCGCGATTCGAGACAGGGTCCGATCGGAAAGGCGATGTCGGACCGCTCGCGCCAGCCCATGGCAACCCACGGGTTCGACGGCACGAAATGGAAGTAGGGTTTGTCCGACACCACCGTCACTTCGTCGTGCGGGCCCAGCTTGGCTTTCAGGGCGTAGGCCGCGGTTACGCCCGCGATGCCGGCTCCGAGGATGACAACATGAGTCATTTCAGTCTCCTTGATTGATTAGCATCAGCTGCGCGGACGCACCAGCTGCCAGGTGCGCACCAGGTAGGTCGTGGCAGCAAAACCGCTCCACACATGCACCAGACGGGTGAACGGGAAAATGAGGAAGATCGTCATGCCGAGGAACAGGTGGGTCTTGAAGATCCAGCCCGCGCCCGCCAGCAGTTCGACCGCCCCGCCACGGAAGGTGACGATGCGCTGCCCCCATTCGGCAAGCCGGATCATCATGCTGCCGTCGAGATGCTGCGCCGACAGCGGGATGGTGGCGAGGCCCAGCAGCAGCTGCAGCCACAGTAGCAGGAGGATCACGATGTCGCTGGTTTTGGAGGTGGCGCGGATGCGCGGCTCGGTCAGCCGGCGGTGCAACAGCAGGGACAGCCCGATGAAGGCCAGCACGCCCGCAGCGCCGCCAGAAACCATGGCCAGGATCTGCTTGGCACCAGCGCTGATGAAGGGCTCATACAGAAAGTGCGGCGTCAGCATGCCGACGAAATGGCCGAAGAACAGGAACAGCACGCCGATGTGGAACAGGTTGCTGCCCAGCCGCAGCTGGCCGCGTCGCAACAGCTGCGACGAATCGCTTTTCCACGTGTACTGCTCGCGGTCGAAGCGGATCAGGCTGCCAAGGAAAAAAATCGACAGGGCAATGTATGGATAAATGCCGAACAGAAAAGTTTGTGAGTAGGACATGATTTGATCCTCCAGGGGAATGCGTCAGGCAGCCGCCTGACGGTGCGGTTTCGGCATGTGCACCACGGCTATCTGCGGGACGGGGTTCATCAACGGCTCGACGCCATCCGTCGTCGGGCCGAATAGCTCCATCGCCTCGTCCATGTCGCGCACCGGTGGCTCGGCCAGTTCCTGCGCTTGAACCGGTGACAGCGTTTCCAGCAACTGGAACGCGGTGGCGTAGGGGCTGCCATTGGCATCAAGCTTGCGGCCGATGGTGGCGAGCACGTGTACGGCATCGCCGAGCAGGACCAGGGCTTCGTCGGACGGCAGCAGCGACAGGAATTCAAGGAACAGCGGAACGTAATCCGGCAGCTCGGTGGCGCTGGCGTCGAAGTCGTGCTTCCAGTATTCCTCCAGCAGGTCGATCATCGCCGAGCCGCGATCGCGTGATTCGCCGTGAATGTGCTCGAACAGATGCAGCGAATGCGAAGGGTTGCGGTCGAAGGTGGCGACGTAGTTTTCCTGTAGCGGAATCAGTTCGGTTTGCTGGAGTTGCGCAAACAGCGGCGCCAGTTTGGTTTTGGCTTCGCTATTGAAATCAGCCTCGGCTGCCAGCGCATCTTCCAGCTCGGGCAAGGCTGCCAGCCAGTCGGACTCCGGATAGGTCAGCAGGATGGAAATAACTTTGAAGGTTTTCATGGCATGGCTCCTTATCCGGTTTTCTTCTTGGCGTGCAGCTGCGACAGGTCGACCGGCACCGAATTCTTGCGGTTGCCGAACAGGCTGTTCTTGGAAACGCCGTCCGAGCAGCCGTTGCCGAAAGTGAAGCCGCAGCTCGATTTTTCCTCGAAGGTGTTGAGTGCTTCTTCACGATGACCTGACGGAATGACGAAGCGGTCCTCGTAGTTGGCAATCGCGAGGTAGCGGTACATTTCGTCGGCCTGCGCGGAGGTCAGGCCCACCTGGTCGAGCGCGGCGGTATTGGGAATGCCTTCCACCGACTTGCCGCGCATGTAGGCGCGCATCGCCAGCAGGCGGTCGAGCGCGCTGACCACCGGTTGTTCCTTGCCGCCGGTCAGCAGGTTGGCGAGGTAGGTGATCGGGATGCGCAGCGATTTCGTATCGGGAATGATGCCGTTCATCCCCATCTTGCCGGACTCGGCCGCGGCCTGGATCGGCGACAACGGCGGCACGTACCACACCATCGGCAGCGTCCGGTATTCCGGGTGCAGAGGGAAGGCGATCTTCCAGTCGATCGCCATCTTGTAGACCGGCGACTTCACCGCAGCGTCGAGCCAGGCTTCCGGGATGCCTTCGGCGCGCGCGGCGGCAATGACCGCAGGGTCGGACGGATCGAGGAAGATCTTCAGCTGCGCTTCGTAGAGTTCCTTCTCGTCGGGCACGCTGGCGGCTTCTTCGATGCGGTCGGCGTCATACAGGATCACGCCCAGATAGCGGATGCGGCCGACGCAGGATTCCGAGCACACGGTCGGCTGACCCGCCTCGATGCGGGGATAGCAGAAGATGCACTTCTCGGCCTTGCCGGATTTCCAGTTGAAATAGATCTTCTTGTAGGGGCAGCCGGAGATGCACATGCGCCAGCCGCGGCACTTGTCCTGGTCGACCAGCACGATGCCGTCTTCCTCGCGCTTGTAGATTGAGCCCGAGGGGCAGGAGGCGACGCAGGTCGGGTTGAGGCAGTGCTCACACAGGCGCGGCAAATACATCAGGAAAGTGTTCTCGAACGTCGAGTGCATTTCCTTCTGCACGTTGTCGAAGTTCTTGTCGCGGCTGCGCGAGGAGAACTCGCCGCCGAGGTCGTCTTCCCAGTTGGGACCCCAGTTGATCTTCTCCATCTTCTTGCCGGTGATGGCCGAGATCGGGCGTGCGGTGGGCGGCGTTTCGGACAGCGGCGCCGTCTGCAGATGCTGATAGTCGAACGTGAAGGGCTCGTAGTAGTCGTCGATTTCCGGCATGTTGGGATTGCTGAAAATGTTGGCGAGAATTTTCAGCTTGCTGCCCTGGCGCGGCACCAGCTTGCCGTCGCCCTTGAGCTTCCAGCCGCCGTTCCAGATGTCCTGGTTTTCCCACTGCTTGGGGTAGCCAATACCGGGTTTCGATTCGACGTTGTTGAACCACGCGTATTCCATGCCTTCGCGCGAGGTCCACACGTTCTTGCACGTAATCGAGCAGGTATGGCAGCCAATGCACTTGTCGAGGTTCAGCACCATCGCAATTTGGGCACGTACTTTCATGTTTGACTCCTTGCCTGTCAGCAACCGGTGGCTGCTGGCTGTTATAAAAACCCCGCACCGGAGAGAGGTGGCGCGGGTGAGGGCAGCGGGAGACGCCGCCCTCGAAACTTTTGTCTGTCTAGCGCTCGACCAGCGGGCCTTCCATCCAGTCCACCTTCTTCATCTTGCGTACGATCACGTATTCGTCGCGGTTGGAACCCACCGTGCCGTAGTAGTTGAAGCCGTAGGAAAGCTGCGCATAGCCGCCGATCATGTGCGTGGGCTTGGTGATGGTGCGCGTCACCGAGTTATGGATGCCGCCGCGGAAGCCGCTCACCTCCGCACCCGGCACGTTGATGATCTTTTCCTGCGCGTGGTACATCAGGCACATGCCCTTGGGCACGCGCTGGCTGACCACGACGCGCGCGGTCAGCGTGCCGTTGACGTTGAACACCTCGACCCAGTCGTTGTCGACCAGCCCGGCCTGCTTCGCCTCGATCTCGGACACCCAGACATGAGGGCCGCCGCGCGACAGCGTCAGCATGCGCAGGTTGTCGGTATAGGTGCTGTGGATGCCCCATTTCTGGTGCGGGGTGATCCAGTTGAGCACCAGCTCGTGGTTGCCGTTGGGCGTCTTACCCAGCATCGGCGCGATCGTCTTGGTGTCGACCGGCGGCTTGTAGACGCACAGGCCCTCGCCGAAATCCAGCATCCACTGGTGATCCTGGTAGAACTGCTGGCGGCCGGTCAGGGTACGCCACGGGATCAGCTCGTGGACGTTGGTGTAGCCGGCGTTGTACGACACGTGTTCCGATTCCAGCCCCGACCAGGTCGGCGACGAAATGATCTTGCGCGGCTGCGCCACGACGTCGCGGAAACGGATCTTGTCGTCCTCGCGCGGGATGGCCAGGTGCGTGTGGTCGCGGCCCGTGATCTTGGACAGCGCGTCCCAGGCTTTCACCGCTACCTGGCCGTTGGTTTCTGGTGCCAGCATGAGGATGACCTCGCAGGCGTCGATGGCCGACTCGATCTTCGGCAGGCCCAGGCTGATGCCCGCTTCGGTGACGGTGTAATTCAGTTCGCCCAGCTGCTGAACCTCATCTTCCGTGTTCCAGCTGATGCCCTTGCCGCCGTTGCCGATTTTGCTCAGCAGCGGCCCCAGCGAAGTGAACTTCTTGTAGGTGTCGCCGTAGTCGCGCGTCACCACCGTCATGTTCGGCATGGTCTTGCCCGGGATGGCATCGACCTCGCCTTTTTTCCAGTCGCGCACGGCCATGCTCTGGCCCAGCTCGGACGGTGTGTCGTGCATCAGCGGCGTCAGCACCAGGTCTTTCTGCGTGCCGAGGTGAGTCGCTGCAAGCTCGGAAAACTTCTTCGCGATGGTCTTGTAGATTTCCCAGTCGGATTTTGATTCCCACAGCGGTTGCACGGCTTCGCTCAAGGGATGGATGAAAGGGTGCATGTCCGAGGTATTGAGGTCGTCCTTCTCGTACCAGGTACACGACGGCAGCACGATGTCGGAATACAGACAGGTGGTGGACATGCGGAAATCGAGTGTCACCAACAGGTCGAGCTTGCCTTCGGCGCCCTTGTCATGCCACACCACTTCCTTCGGCTTGGCCTCGCCGAGCTCACCCAGATCAGGCCCCAGCACCGCGTTCTGGGTGCCGAGCAGGTACTTGAGGAAATATTCGTGGCCCTTGCCGGACGAACCCAGGATGTTGGAGCGCCAGACGAACAGGTTGCGCGGGAAGTTCTTCGGGTTGTCCGGGTCTTCGCAGGAGAACTTGAGCGCGCCGCTCTGGATCTGCTCGACCGCGTACTTGACCGGGTCGATGCCGGCGGCCTCGGCGGCCTGGGTGATCTCCAGCGGATTGGTTTCCAGTTGCGGCGCGGACGGCAGCCAGCCCATGCGCTCGGCACGCACGTTGAAATCGATCAGCCGGTAATCGCCCAGATCCTTGTTCGCGGTGGGCGACAGGATCTCGGACGCCGCCAGCTTCTCGTGGCGCCACTGGCTGGTGTGGGCATAGAAGTAGGACGTACCGTTCATCTGCCGCGATGGCCGGTGCCAGTCGAGACCGAACGCCAGCGGCGCCCAGCCGGTCTGTGGCCGCAGTTTTTCCTGCCCCACGTAATGCGCCCAGCCGCCGCCCGACTGGCCGATGCAGCCACACATCATCAGCATGTTGATGATGCCGCGGTAGATCATGTCGTTGTGGTACCAGTGGTTGAGCGCCGCGCCGAGGATGACCATCGACTTGCCGTGGGTCTTGTCGGCGTTGTCGGCGAACTCGCGCGCCACCGTGATGATGTCAGCACGCGGCACGCCGCAGTGCTTCTCGGCCCAGGCCGGGGTGTAGGGTACGTCGTCGTCGTAACTGGTGGGCAGGTTCGGCCCGCCAAGGCCGCGGTCGACGCCGTAGTTGGCCATGGTCAGGTCATAGACGGTGGCGATGCGCACGTCGCGACCACCGATGCTGATGACTTTGACCGGCAGATTGCGGCTGAGCAGGTCGGTGTGGTCGCCGCCGAAGTAGGGCAATGCCACTTCCACAACTTCGTCGTGATTGTCCAACAGGGTGAGCTGCGGCTTGACGTCCTTGCCCGAATAGCCGTCGCGCATTTCGAGGTTCCATGCACCGGACTGGCCCCAGCGGAAACCGATCGAGCCATTCGGCGCGACCAGGTAGCCGGTGTTTTCGTCGTACACCACCGTCTTCCATTCGGGATTGTTGTCCTGCCCCATGTTGCCGGTGAGATCCGAGGCACGCAGGTAGCGGTCGGCGATCAGCTTGCCTTCATGCTCCTTCAGCATCACCAGCATCGGCATGTCGTTGTACTGGCGGCAGTAGGTGTCGAAATACTCGCTGCGGTTCTTGTTGTGGAACTCGTTGAGGATGACGTGTCCCATCGCCAGTGCCAGCGCGGCATCGGTGCCCTGCCTGGGGGCGAGCCAGATATCGCCGAACTTGACCATCTCGCCATAATCCGACGACACCGCCACCGTCTTGGTCCCCTTGTAGCGCACCTCGGTGTAGAAGTGGGCATCGGGGGTGCGCGTCTGCGGCACGTTGGAGCCCCATACCATCAGATAGGTCGAGTTGTACCAGTCGGCCGATTCCGGCACGTCGGTCTGCTCGCCCCACACCTGCGGGCTGGCCGGCGGCAGGTCGCAGTACCAGTCGTAGAACGACAAGGGGGTGCCGCCGATCAACGACAGATAACGCGAGCCGGCTGCGTAGCTCACCATCGACATGGCCGGAATCGGCGAGAAACCGGCGACGCGATCGGGACCGAATTCCTTGATGGTGAAGACGTTGGCGGCGGCGATCATTTCCGTCACCTCGTCCCACTTGGCGCGCACGAAACCGCCCAGGCCGCGCACCGACTTGTAGCGTCTGGCCTTTTCGGGCTTCTGGCTGATCGATTTCCAGGCTTCCACCGGGTCCATGGTCTTCCTTGCCTCACGCCACATCTCCATCAGGCGGCCACGGATCAGCGGATATTTCACGCGCTGCGCCGAATACACGTACCAGGAATAGCTGGCGCCGCGCGGACAGCCGCGCGGTTCATGGTTGGGCAGATCGGCGCGGGTGCGCGGATAGTCGGTCTGCTGGATTTCCCAGGTGATGAGGCCGTTCTTGACGAAGATTTTCCAGCTGCACGAGCCGGTGCAGTTCACCCCGTGAGTCGAACGCACCACCTTGTCTTGCTGCCAGCGGCTGCGGTAGGCGTTTTCCCAGCTGCGGTCTTCTTTAACGACGGCACCATGGCCATCTGAAAATTCGGCGACGGTCTTCTTGAAGAAGGTCAATCTATCGAGAAAGTGACTCATTGTTTCGCTCCTTTGTCGCTCATGGTGAGCGGTTAGCAGTGAGCAGTGAGCGGTGGGGGGGAGTGGTTTTACCGTTTCCCGTTCACCGCTTACCGCTCACGGATTTTTAATCTCCGAACCCTTGCGCAGGTAGAACCACCAGTTCAGTACCAGACACACGGCGTAGAAAATGGCGAAGCCATACATCGCGTACTGCGGCGAACCGGCCTTGATCTGCTCGCCGATCACCACGGGGGCGATGAAGGCGCCGTAGGCGGCTACCGCCGAGGTCCAGCCCAGCACCGGCCCAGCCTGCACGCGGTCGAAAATGACGCCGACGGTGCGGAAGGTGGAGCCGTTGCCGATGCCGGTGGCGGCAAACAGCACCACGAAGGTGACGATGAACTGGGTGAAGTACATCTCGGGCGTGGCCGACTGGTAGGCCTGCAGCATGATCCAGCCGGCGTAGGCAGAAGCCGCGACCATGATGGCCGAGATGATCTGGGTGACGATGGAACCGCCGACCTTGTCCGAAATCCAGCCGCCCACCGGCCGGATCAGTGCGCCGACGAAGGGGCCGATCCAGGCGTATTGCAGCGCGGAAGGTGCATTGGGGTTCTTGATGTGCTCCCACATCCCGGTAGCGCCATTGAGGGTGTGGGTGTCGCCGAAGATCACCGTGATCGACAGTGGCAGCGCCATCGAAAAGCCGATGAAGGAACCGAAGGTGACGAGGTAAAGCGCCGTCATCGACCAAGTGTGCTTGTTGCTGAATATGGCGAACTGCTTGCTGATGTTTTCCTTCATCGCGCCGAAGGCCGCCAGCTTCATGATGATCAGTGTGCTGACGATGATGAGCGGCATCGCAAGCCACATGTTGAGGACGCCGAGGCCGGTGGGGGCGGGCAGGTAGAGATAGAGGCCGCCGATGGCGGGGACGAAGGCGAGGGTGTAGAGCCAGGTGACCTTGATGAAGGCCGCCAGGGTATTGCCTGCATCAGGCGAGACCGGCCGCAGGTTGTTCATGCCGAACCAGGCAATGATGGCCAGCGGCACCAGCGATAGTACCCAGGCGAAACCGGCGTTCTGGATGAAGGTGGGGGTGCCGGCGAGAATCTTGCCGAAGATCCAGCCGCTGTCTTTCACCAGCGTCATCGGCTCGCCGCCCAATGTGCCGAACAGGCCGATTGTCATCACCAGCGGAATGATGATCTGCATGGTGGTGACGCCGAAGTTGCCCAAACCTGCATTGAGTCCCAGTGCGGTGCCCTGCAGGCGCTTGGGGAAAAAGGTGCTGATGTTGCTCATCGAGCTGGCGAAGTTGCCGCCGCCCACGCCTGACCACAGCGCCATCAACTGGAACGACCACAAGGGCCAGTCCTGATGCTGCAGCACGATGCCGGTGCCGATGGCAGGCGCCAGCAGCATTGCGGTGGTGAGGAAAATGACGTTGCGCCCACCCGCCAGGCGGATGAAGAAAGACGACGGAATCCGCATCGTCGCGCCGGCCAGGCCGGAAATCGCCGTCAGGGTGAACAGTTCTTCCTTGCTGAAAGGAAATCCCAGGTTGGACATCTGCACCGCGATGATTCCCCACATCAGCCACACGGCAAAACCGCACAGCAGCGCCGGCACCGAAATCCACAGATTGCGGTAGGCAATTTTCTTGCCGGTCGATTCCCAGAAGGTCGGGTCCTCCGGATTCCATTCCTTGATGTTGGTAGACATGCTGACTTCCCCTTGTTAATTGACCAACGGAGCCGGACATCGCCCGCTCCGGGTTTGACTACTCCATCCGGTCTGCAAGCTGGACCCGCTTCAACTCCCGTGCCGCATCCATCGGACGCACTTCCGCCCAGTACATCCACATCAATGACACCCACACCACGCCGAACATCAGCATGAAGGCCGATGAGCGGATGCCGGTCAGGTCGACCAGCGCGCCGAACAGGATCGGCATCAGGAAACCGCCGAGGCCGCCGGCCAGACCGACCACGCCGGACACCACGCCGATGTTGTCGGGGTAGTCGTCGGAGATGTACTTGAAGACCGAAGCCTTGCCGATGGCGAACACCACGCCGAGGCTGAACAGGATGAGGGTGAACAGCGTTGCGTTCAGGCCGAAGTGGAAGGTGAACGGGCCGTTGACGGTCTGGATGGTGATGTCGCTCTGCGGGTAGGACAGGAAGAACAGGCAGATCAGCGCAATCCACAACACCCACCACGTCATGGTGTGGGCGCCGAACTTGTCGGAGAAATAGCCGCCGACCGCCCGCAGCAACCCACCTGGAATGCTGAAGGCAGCCGCCAGCAGCGCGGCGGTCTGGAGGTCGAAGCCGTATTCGCTGATGTAGTACTTGGTCATCCACAACGCCAGCGCCACATAGCCGCCGAACACGATCGAGTAATACTGGCTGTAGCGCCACACCCTGGGATCCTTGAAGGCGGCAAGCTGCTCGCGCAGAGTGACGGACTTGCCCACCGTGTGCCCGGGATCGCTGTAGGTGAAGAACCAGAACACGATGGCGGTCACCCCCATCAGCACCGCGTACACCTTCGGCACCATGGTCCAGCCGTAGCCGACCACGATGATGGGCGCCAGCAGCTTGGTGAGTGCCGCGCCCGTGTTGCCGGCGCCGAAGATGCCCATTGCCAGGCCCTGCCGCTGCCTGGGAAACCAGCGCGCGCAGTAGGCAATTCCCACCGTGAACGAGCCGCCCGCCATGCCGACGAACAGTCCGGTCACCAGGAAGTGCCAGTACTGCGTCGCCCACGAAATCATCCAGATCGGGATGACCGTCGCCAGCATCAGGATGAAGAAGACGATGCGGCCGCCGAATTTATCGGTCCACATGCCCAGCGGCACGCGGATCAGCGAGCCGGTCAGCACCGGGGTGGCGATCAGGATGCCGAATTCGGTTTCATTCAATCCCAGTTGTTGTTTGATGGGCACGCCGATCACGGCGAACATCATCCAGATCATGAAACACACCGTGAATGCCAGTGTGCTCATGATGACGACCGACCATGCCTTGTAATGCTGCGTTGCCATGATCCCTCCAACCAGTAAACTTTAAGATGTGCATGTCCGAAGAGCTGATTGCACTGTATGCCTTTGCAGGAAGATGAAAAGCCCACAAAAGGAGGATGGTTGGCCTGATCTACCTCTGAATGGGTAGCGGTGTTGTGTTGCTAACACATTGTTTGTTAATTGAAAGTTGTTGCGGAGGCACAGGTGGATACGCAGGCCTGGCGCGTTGGAGGTAGTCCTTCGGCGCTGTCAGGAGGCAATGCGGTGCGTGCTATATTTCAGCCATGCCGATGATGCGTGTCCGGCTTTTATTGACCCACACCCATGCAAATAAGGGTGGCAACCCAATCATCGGCTCCCTTATCCGAGGTCGTCCAAATGCCTCGACACTCCTGGAGGAACAAATGAATAAAACTTCGATCATTCTGGCCGCTTCACTTGCGGTTTTGTTGAGTGCCTGCGGCAAGGAGGAAGCTGCTGTAACGGAGGCGCCTGCCCCCGCTCCAGCAGCAGCGGAAGCACCCGCACCGGTGGCGCCCATGGCGGAAGCACCGGCACCGGTTGCCGAGAACCTTGTTGGCAAAAAGACATATGGCAATGTCTGCTCAATGTGCCATGCGTCTGGCGCAGCAGGCGCGCCGAAGCCCGGCGACAAGGCTGACTGGGGACCGCGCATCGCGCAGGGCATGGATATGCTTCACAAACACGCGATAGAAGGGTTCACTGGTGCTAAAGGCGTGATGCCTGCACGTGGCGGATCCGCAACGCTGTCGGATGACGACGTCAAGGCTGCCGTGGACTATATGGTCGAGCTGTCAAAATAAGCAGTCAACGCGCCCGGGTGTGGCGGGATAGCAAAAAAGCGGAGGAGACATTCGTCTCCCCCGCTTTTTTTATGGCTACCCCTTGCCATGCGGTTATGGTCGATTCGCTGCATGGGGTGTCCGGTCAGCGAATAGCTGCGGCCAGGGAGAATTCACATCAAGTGATGCCCGGTACAAATCGGCCTGTCCTGATTGAGCGCAGAGGCGTCAGTGAGCGTGGTGCACGTTATGGTTCAGGTGTTGCAACAGATCAGGCGTAATCTGGTTGAACAATAAAACCTTTCCCCCCTTGCTGCGGGTCAGGCTGGCGGCTGACTCCTGGCTGGAAAACGCGGGAAGATCAGCGTTGCGCATCGGTCCAAAGGCACTGGAGCCATACACGAACCAGGCCGTTTTAGCGTCAATCGATCGTCCGGTTTCAAAGTCGGTTACATAGCTGACGGCGACGTCATCGAGCGTGTGCCCCCGGTTGTAACGCTCAACGCGTTGCAGAAAAGCAAACAGGTCTACCGGCGAGTCGAAGTGATGGCTTGCACCCTCCTTGAAAATGATTTGCGCAGCCCAGCGCGGGTGACGGGCCGGGTACATGCCGCATACCGGGCAGCGGGCAGAGGCGGGGGCTGGTCGGGCATCGAGCATGGCCAGGCCGGAAGCCGGGTCGTAGGGGCTTGCCGGGGCAACAATGCACAGCTCGTTGTCGATCGAATCGGGGTGGCGGCTTGCCAGGTTGTCTTGCGGCAACAGCAGAACGGCAGCGATGGCGGCGGCGAAACCGATGCCCAGCCATTCCAGCCGTGATGGGGCGAGCCGCATCAAGAGAGCGCCGGAATCCCGAGCATGGGGTCGTCGAGCAAGGCGCGGATCAGACTACTCACGTTGTCTGCCGGGGACGTGTCGGCGCGGGTGATTGGGTCTGCGACGATGTGGCCAGCCGCATCGTGCAAATGGTTGGGAAAAGTGGCCAGGCCTTGGTGCAAGGGCGCGGTGTCGATTCCGGAGGTCGCATCGCCATAGACCCAGCGCAGCGAATAGGCATCGGTTGCGGCATAGCGCACTTCCAGCGTCACGCCATTTTTCAGGCGGATGATCATGGCGTCCTGTTTCTGTTCGACCGGGAACTCGAGATCGTTCCCAAAGTGCGCATCGATTGCTACGCCGAGTTCAAGATGAAGGCTCATTTCTGATTCGCCTCCTTCAGACATTCGGCGAGCGTGGCACGGACTTCTTCGCGGGTGTCGGCAAGAATTCTGGCTGCCAGATAGTGCTCATAGGCCGGATGCTCAGTCACTTTTCCAGACTGGATCTGCTGCAGCAGATCCATCTCGTTTTCGGCATCATGCTGCTTGAGAATGGCATGGTGATTTTCCCGCAGCTCATAGGCCAGCCGGGACAACTGTTCGATTTCCGTTGCGGTCTCGAACGCGACGTGTTCAAAGAATTCGACCATGATGTTTACATGCTCCTGTCGTGAAGGGCGCCGCCGTCGAGCACCACCATGTCGGGGGTAATGTCGGCGAAACGATAAAGTTTTCCGCCATGCTCGGCGGCAAACTGGGTGGCATCTTTTTCCAGCGCGAAGCTGGCGATCGTTGGCCCCATGGAGCCGAGCCGTTTGCTGCCATACACGTAGTAGGCGGTCTTTGCGTCGATCCAGTGGTCCCGCGGCTGGTCCCAGTCTGTCTTGCCCATGTCCTGCACGAAAATACCGCGCACGGCCCGAACCTGTTCGGGATTGAGAAACATGTGGAACATTTCCACCGTGTCGCAGAAGTAATCCGGCTCGGCCTGCCCGGCATAATGAATCTGTGCCTTGGGGCCGGGATAGTCGGCGAGCAGCATGCCGTCCAGGCTGCAGGATGTGCCCTGATTGATCGCGAGGGGAACCACTGCGATTTCGGTTGCGGATTGCCCGCAACCCGCCAGTGCGGTGACAGCAAAGGCGGCGAGAATAAACTTATGTCGTACAGGTTTCATTTGCGGAATCTCCAGCTTGCAATACCTAGGGGCGCGGCTATCCAGGCGAGCATCACCAGACCCAGCAGCCAGGGGTTGGCCAGGGCGGGCGGGAAAACAGTCGTCAGGCCATACAGGGTGCGAACGTCGTCGAGGGCAAAGACATTCAGGATGCGGAACACGTCAGCGGGATTGGCCAGCAGCAGATAGGGGAAAATCTCGCCGCCCCACTGACCGCCGGTCACGACCAGCGCGCCGA
This sequence comes from Gammaproteobacteria bacterium, assembly GCA_018831045.1. Taxonomy (GTDB): domain Bacteria; phylum Pseudomonadota; class Gammaproteobacteria; order Burkholderiales; family Thiobacillaceae; genus Thiobacillus. Next base: position 41,809 of record JAHJRA010000044.1, read on the forward strand.
GCAGCAGCAGGTCGAACACCAGCACGAAGAAAAACCAGAGTGCAATCGCGAGCCCGGAAGCGCGTGTGCGGTCACTGGCAAACACCGACAGCATCACCGCGAGGCTCAGGAAGGCGCAGCCCAGCAATACCGAACTGAACATGAAGCCGACGTAATGGAACAGCGCATTGAGATCGAGCTGCGGCGACAGTACGATTCCCGCCACACCAAAGCCGGCCACGGTGGAAAAGGTCAGCGCAGCAGCAAGCCCGAAATATTTGCCGAGCAGGATTTCCAGCCGGGTGATCGGCATCGACAGCAGCAGGTCGAGCGAGCCGCGTTCGCGTTCCCCTACGATGGCGTCGAAGCCCAGGATCAGCGCAATCAACGGGATCAGATAAATGACGAGGCTCACCAGGCTGGCAATGGTGACGTCGATCGCGTGAAAGCCGACGGAGCCCTGCTGCGCCGCGCCGAAGTAGGCGATGACCAGTGCGAAGGCGGTGAATACCAGGGCCACGGCCAGCACCCAGCGATTGCGGATGCGGTCCCAGAATTCCTTGCTGGCGAGGGTGGTGATTTGTTTGATTTCCATGCCCGCCCTTTAGTCCGAAAAGCCGAAGAACACGTCTTCGAGCGAGGGTTCGCGCACGCTCAGGTCGCGTACGCGTCCACCCAGTGCGGCAAGTGCTTCGATCACTGCCATTTTGTTTTCGCGCTGGCAGGGCACGGTCAGATGATCGGCGTGCGTCTCGATTGCGCCGACAGGCAGATGGGCAAGCGCTGCGCGCACTGCAGCGAAATCCTCCGGCGCGGTGCGCACGGTAAACCACAGCGGCAGCTCCATCTGCTCGCGCAAGGCCTGCACCGTGCCGCTGGCCTGTATCTTGCCGGCGGTCATGATGGCCAGGCGATCCACCCGTTCCTGGATCTCGGCGAGGATGTGGGAGGTGATCACCATCGTCACGCCTTCGCTGCGAAGCTGCCGCAGGATCGCGTAGAAGCTGCGGATCGCCTCCGGGTCGAGTCCGGAAGTCGGCTCGTCGAGAAACAGGATGCGCGGCTTGCCGAGCAGCGCCTGGGCAAAGCCGAGCCGTTGGCGCATGCCCTTGGAGTATTCGCGCACCCGCCGCCGGGCCGCCTGCGCCAGACCGACGCGTTCGAGCGCCGCGCCGCTTTCGGCCGGTGACACGCCTTTCAGGCGCGAAAAGAAATGCAGCGTTTCAAGCCCGGTGAGGTTGTCGTAGAGCACGACATTTTCCGGCAGGTAGCCAATTGTGCGCCGCACCGCGCGAAAATTGCCGCCGCTCACCTGTGCGCCATCGATGCGGATTTCGCCCGCAGTGGCGGGGATCAGGCCGAGCATCATCTTGAACATCGTGCTCTTGCCGGCGCCGTTGTGGCCAATGAGGCCGAACAGTTCACCGGCGCGAATATCGAGGTCGACGCCATCGACCGCATGAATCGGCCCGTAGTGCTTGTGCACGCCGCGCGCGACGATGACCGCAGTCCCCGTTTCAGTTTGTGTCTCAGTTTGCATAATGGAAGTAACGGCTACGCCATTGGCCCCAGTCAGATTGGTACGGTTGCATCACGGGGGTGGGATCGACGACGCTTGGCGCGCGCAACAGCGGGAACTGCTGGCTGACCAGCCGCAGCGTCTGTACCGCCGGGCTGGCGAGCAGCAGCTTCATCATCGGGTGTTGCCAGGACAGGCGGTCGACCAGGTCGTTGGCCTCGTATTGCACGTCGCCGATGCCGTCGCCGTTGCGATCCCAGCCCACATAATTGCTCCAGTAGTTGCCACGGCCCTTGCCCCATACCACGTCCTGGCTGGCGACGTATTTGATCTGGGTACGGTTTGAGATGAAGTCATTGCCGGTGACCTGGTTGTGGATCGAACCCGCCGCCAGATGCACGCCTGTGGTGTTGTCTACGATCAGGTTGTTGCGCAGGATGTTGTACTCGGCGTCGTAGATGAAGAAACCGCGTTCATTGCCCGCCACAATGTTGCCCTCGATGACCGAGTCCTGAATGGTGCGCAGCATGATGCCATGATCCGAATTGCCCCAGGCGCGGTTATTGCGCACCACCTGATGGCGGGTCATCATCAGCGCGAGGCCGCCCCGGTTGTGGTACGAGTCGTTGCTTTCCCACACGTTGTAGTGGGAGTTCATGTAGTGGGTGCCGTAGCGGGAATGGTGGATGCGGTTGCCGCGGAATACCGCGTGGTGCGATACGTCGACGTAGATGCCGTCGCGCACGAAGCTGATGTTGTTGCCGATGATCTGCGCGCCTTCGGTGTTATAGAGCTGGATGCCGTTGCCGCGCCGGGGGGATCGATAATCGCGCTTGCCGGTGATGACATTGTTGCGGATCTCGACGTTCTTGACCGACTGGATATAAATGCCGAACAGGTTGTAGGTCAGGTCGCAGTTGCGCACCGCCGCGCGATGCGCCCCCGGCTTGATGAAAATGCCGGCATTCTGGTCGATCAGTTCATCGCCCGAATCACGCACGATCAACCCATCGACAACCACATCCTCTGCGGTGATCCGGATCGTGTCGCCCTTGAAGCCGCCGCTCAGGGTAGGGCGGTCAATCCCTTTCAGCATCAAGGGTTTGTCGATCACCAGTTGCTCCTGGTAATAGCCTTTTTCCACCCGGATCACGTCACCGGGCGAAGCCTGCGCAATCGCCGCAGCGATGGACTGCCCTGTCTGCACGGTCAGTTCGGCAGCATCCCCGCTTCCCGCTGCCAGCAAGCATAACCATGCAGCCGCAAGCGGGGGGGGGCGGTAGCGCATCAATACAGCCATTGCAATGCTGGCAGGCCTTGCAGGAAGTCCAGTACCCCCGCGCCTTTCATGATCAGGAACAGGGCGGCGGCGATCAGCAGGTTTTTGAACGCCACGTAGGCGGCCATGTCAGCCCAGGATGCCGGAACCAGATTGCGCCCCCACCACGGGCCGTCCTTGACGTAGGGTTTGCAGCGCATGCGTATCACCATTTCGTACACACTCCAGGCCAGCCACCAGCCGAGGATGATGCCGGGGCCGACACTGCCGGCCGCACCGAGCACCCACACCCAGGTCACCAGTATGGTGAGGGCGAACGTGGCTGCCTGCAGCAGAACCGGCTGCTGGAATACCTTGCGGCTCCAGGGGAACGCGTGGTCGAAGAACTCCTGCCCGATGAAGGCGGGCAGGCTTTGCCGAGCTGCAGCAGCAGGCGCCACGACGACCGGGATGATGGGAATGAAGTAGCCGTCCGAACCGATCGCGGTCAGCGGCTCCCCGGCCTTGGTGCGGCGCTTGCGCTCCTGCGCCAGCGGTGGGCAGGCGTGGTCGTCGTAATACAGCACCTGGCAGTCCAGACACAGCAGGCATTCACGCTGGTCAATGCGGCCCGAATCGTCGATGGCCTGGGATCCGCAGCCCACCTGGCACGCGGCGCAAGGGCCACATTCCTGCTTGCGCTTGAGCCCCCACCAGCGGAACGTCGAGGGCACGGCAAGCGCTGCGCCGAGCGGGCACAGATACTTGCAGAACGGGCGCTCGAAAAAAGCCGAAGCGACAATCAAGACCGTCCAGAAAGTGACGAAAGGCCAGGAGCGGTTCCACACCCCGACCAGAAAAGTGGTTTTGAAGGGCTCGATTTCGGCGAGCTTTTCCGCCAGCCCGATGGAATAGAACGACACCGCGAGCAAAATCGCAAAGATGCCGTACTTGATCCATTTCAGGCGGTCATGCCAGTTTTGCGGCAGCAAATGGCGCTGATAGCGCTTGAGGCCCAGTTTGCCGGCCGCATGGTAGACCAGCTCGGCGAGCGAACCGTAGGGGCACATCCAGCCGCAGAACATCCCGCGTCCCCAGAAGAAAACCGAGACGACAATGAAAATCCAGAACAGGAAGACGAACGGATCGGACAGGAACAATTCCCAGCGCCACTCGAACAGGATGGCGTGGAACCAGGTCAGCACCTGCGTGATGGACGGCACGGCCAGCAGGTAAAACCCGACGAATCCGATCGACGTAGCCCATAGCAGGTATTTCGGGATGTCCTTCCAGCGCTTGTCTTTCATGGTTGAGCGACGAACCAGCTTGTCGCGCAATGCATACACCGTTCCCGCTGCGGTGAGCCAGAGCAGAAACAGGATGACCTCGATCTTGCGGGTTTTCCAGACGGTCACCCAGGTCGCTTCCGGCTTGATGATTTCCGGCCGGCCGCCTTCCAGATAGCGGCTGGGCAGCCAGTATTCCTGGTCGAAGTTGACGAAGGTCTTGGCGCGGGTTTGCCGATCCATCTTGTTGGCCAGAAACACCAGACTCCAGGGATAGGCCGCACTGAATGTGGGTGAACGGATGATGAAGATGGCCGATTCCCGGTAAGCGGGTGCACCGGCTGCCTTGATGTCGTAGAGATTGAGGTAGTCCAGATCGCGGAAGGTGGTGGTGTCGATATCCTGCGACACCTGCACCCGGTCATAAATCCCGCCGCGCACAAAACCCGATCCCTTGAATGATTCCACCCCGCTGGCGATGATGAAAATGGCATGTTCGTTGGGCTTGAGCCGGGACATCAGGCTTTCGTAGACGGCGTCGCCGAGCACGCTGCGCCCAACTCCCGGTGCATTGAGGTAGCCAAAATGCATATCGATGTAGGGCTGGTCGGAGCGGGGCATCCCGACCGCCTCGGTACTGACCTGGATGCGCTGGACGCTGCCTTCCTTGACCAGCTCATCCCAATCCAGTTTGCCTTCGACCGGCCTGAACTTCGCCTGCGGCAGCACGGTGGGTTCGATGATGCCCACCTGCTTTGCAACGGCCAGACCGCTGCGAAGAATGACCTGGTTTTGGGCAATCACGGTCACGGTCGCCCCGGTGATGGCGTCCAGGCCGATCACGCCCTGATTCGGACGCCCTGCGCCCACTTCGATCTTTGAACCGACAAACTTGCCGAGGTACTGCTTGATGAACTTGGTGAGCTCCTTTTCCGGAATGCCCAGCAGCAGGATCGGTTCAGAGTGTTTGAGCACCCGAACGCCGGTGACGATGCCCTGGGTATCCATGCCAATCAGGGTCACGACAGGTTTGCCTGAATAGGCAGGGATGTCGACGATGTCGGTGGAGAGAAAGACGTAACCAATCAGCTTGCGATCGTTTTCCTTCCCAGGATCGCCTTTATTGCCGTGGTCCTCTTTTTCGTCGTGACCGTTCTTCCTGCCGTGATCTCCTTTCTCGCCAGGGTCGCCTCTCCTGCTCTGGTAGGCCTCGACATAGGCTGGCTTGCCCATGCGGTGGGAAAAGCTGTCGGCGCCGGGCAGCACCTCCTTGCACGGGACGTACGCGCAGAGGTCTGGGTCGGTGGACAACTGGACGGGCAGGGGCGCCTCATAACTTCCACTTTCGCCAACGGCCAGACCCCACGCGCAGATCAGGCAAAGCCCTGCCAGGAAACGGGTAAAAAAACCGGGGAGATAAGTCATGAAAGAATCAGAAGGCCTCGCTGTATCGCTACTGAACAAGCACAAAAAAGGCAGCGTCCTTGCGGACGCTGATTTGCCACCTGGATGACCGAAACTACTCGTCCCCTTTACCGGGAACGGGGGCGCTGTTCAGGCCTCGACAATCATGCGGCTGCGCATTTCCAGGTGCAGGGCATGACAGAAGTTGGTGCAGTAGCACCAGTAGACGCCTGGTTTGTCGACCGTGAACGTGACCGACTTGGTTTCCTGCGGATTGACGATGAACTGGATGTCATATTTTGGAATAGCGAAGCCATGGGTCAGATCTTCCACCTTGTCATGGTTGGTCAGGATGATGGTCACCTCATCGCCCTTCTTGAGCTTGAATTCCCGCAGGCTGAAGGTCGGCGCCTGGCTGGTGAGCTTGACCGTCACCTTTTTCCCGTTGCGGAAAACACCCGAATCCTTGGGGTCCATCACCGCCAGCGGGAACTCGTCAAGGTTGTAGATCTGCCGTGTCTTGATGATGTCACGACGGACGATGATCGAGTCGTGCGGCTCCGAGTACACCGAGTGGTCGGCCACCAGCTTCATCTTGTCGCCGCTGATGTCGATCATCTGTGCGGTCTCGGCATGCAACGGACCCACGGGCAGGAACCTGTCCTTGGAGAACTTGTTGTCCGAAATGAAGTACTTGCCATCCGATTCCCTGGTTTCACCCATGGAGGTGAAGCCGTGGCCCGGCTGGTAATGCACGTCGATGCGGTCCAGCACCACCTTGGCTGCCTTGTCGCCCTTGAACGCCTTGATCGCGGCTTCCACGTTCCATTTCACGATCTGGCTGTCGAGGAACAGCGTGGTGTAGGCGTTGCCCTTGTTGTCAAAGCCGGTGTGCAGCGGACCGAGGCCAATCTCGGGCTCGGCCACCACTGCATCGCGCGCCTTGGCCAGATCACCGTCGAACCATTTCAGCACCTGGGCATGCTCGATGACCGAAGCCGTAGGTGAAAGCTTGCCCGCGCAGGCGTAATACTTGCCGTCCGGAGTGATGTTCACGCCGTGCGGGTTTTTCGGGATCGGCACATAACACACCAGCGCGGTTTTCGGATCCTGGTTGGCGGCCCGCGTGCCGTCCACGACCGGCACCTTGGAACTGCCGATGGTGGTTGCCTTGCCGGCTTTCACTGCTTCTTCGATGCGGGCCACGTTGAAGAACAGGCAGGCATCCATCTCGGCTGACATGGTTTCTTCGTAATGGACGCCCATTTCGGTGTTGTACTGGTTGGTCGCCGCCAGCTTGCCGTCGTAGGAGCTCGCCACCAGGTCGCAGTTGCCGTCGATCAGCACCTGCCAGCGTACGTCCAGGGTGTTGGAATCGACACAGGTGAACAGTGACTTGTACTTGCTGCCGTCTTCCAGATCGCGCCCATCGTTGGGCAGCGGAATCGAGAACTCGGCGCCGCAGAACACCCGGGTGGTGTGATTGATGGTGGCGTCGACCGGGTCGCGCTTGTCGGTAAAGGTGCCGTGGAAGCCCTGGATGTTGGGGATTTCCGTGATCTTGTCGCATTCCATGGTGTCCATCCGGACGCGCGCCAGACGGCCATGAATTTTGTCGTTCACGAACATGTATTTGCCGTCGTAGGTGCCGTCGGCGTAAGACTGGTGCACATGGTGGGTATCGCCGGTGGTGTATTTCGGCGTGCCGTCCGGCTTGGTTCCGAGGATGGCCTTGGATTCGTTGGTGATGCCCCAGCCCACCAGGCAGTCCATGTTGAAGACCGGGATGCGCTTCAGTTCGCGACCGGATGGCAGGCCGTAGATGCGCACTTCGCCGGAATGGCCACCGCTGGAAAATGAGTAATATTCATCGAGTTGACCGGGTGGCACCTCGTATTTGCTGACTTCGGCCGCATCGACCCGGGCGCCCGGAGCGGCTGCCGTGGGTGCTGACTCCTTGTTGCAGGCAGTCAGACCGACCGAAAGTCCCACGCCGGAGAGTCCCACCAAGGCGGTGGTGTTCAGAAATTTGCGGCGATTCATATCCGGCTGGGGGGTGAGTGTTTTGTTGTCGCCCTGTGTCATGATTGCCTGGCTCCCTATGTCAAGTTAACGGCTAACTGTCGGTTCGTGGATGGCAAGCAGCTATCCGGACCGTAAAAAAATGGCGGGATGTATGTACCCGCTACTGCGTCAATATGTCGCACACGCAGATTAGCAAATATTGGGATAGATAAATCGAGTTATCCGGGGGGACAGGTAGCCAATACTCGCGTGGTAAGCCGCCTGTGTTTTCACTTAACCGTTAGGCAATGACTAACTTATTGTTTTATCGATAACATTTTCTTCGCGCGTGACGTCATAGCGGGCCTATACCTCTTTGGAGGTACCCATTAATATTGGTCTGTTCATCCCGTCCGGATCAGAAGCAAACCTAAAATCAAACGCCGGTATGGGCTGTTTGCGCTGGCGTGAAACTAGGCTGGCGCAAAGACTCTGCATTTATTAGCTGGAAAAAAAGCGCAATATCCGCGCAACAGGGAATATGCGTTGATTGCATGGAGAAAACGCGTGCGCCATTTATTGGGGAATAAACTGCAGAACTCGCTGCTTTTGCGGCTGGGGGGCATGTTTTTTGCCATTACCGTGCTGGCAGTGGCCAGCATGTTCACCTCCTGGATGGTGGCGGAAACCACCCAGGGCAGCGGCCAGGCGATCAACGTGGCGGGCAGTCTGCGGATGCAGAGCTGGCGCATGGCCTCGATCCATCAACGTTTGGTGCAAACCGGCAAACCCGCATACCAGGCAAGCCTGCAACAGGCCATCGGCCGGTTTGAACATGACCTCAATGGGGCGCCCATTCTGGCGGTTCTGCCGGACGATGAAACCGCACCGTTGAAGCAGATTTACCGGCAGGTAGTCAGCCAGTGGCATACGCAAATCAAACCCGGACTAGCCGATCCGGCAGCCGCGTCTGCTGCAATGGATCCGTCGGTGCTGGATCAAATCCCTGCATTCGTCGCCCGCATCAACGATCTGGTCAAACAGATCGAGAATGCCGCTGAAGCAAAAATCCTGGTCATGCGCGTCATCCTCGGCGCGGCGGTCATTGCCACGCTGCTGGTGGTGATTCTGTCCATCTATCTGGTCAACCAGATTCTGGTTCACCCGCTGCGCGACCTGCTGGGCCTGGCTGATCGCATCGGCCAGGGTGACCTGGCGGCACGCACCGATCTGGCAGGCGAAGACGAGATCGGGCGGTTGGGGCAGGCTTTCAACCATATGGCGGAAGACCTCTCCCGGCTGTATCAGAATCTGGAAGCGCGGGTGGCGGAAAAAACGGCAGAACTGACCATCGCCAACCGTTCGCTGGAGCTGCTCTACCATTCGATCGCGCGGCTGTACAACGGCCCGGTGGCGCCGGACACCTACGCCATTCTGCTGAAGGATCTGGAAAACGTGCTGGGCGTCGGCCACGGGCTGGCCTGTCTGGTCGAGGCCGGCAACACGACGCAGGCCCGGATCATCGCCAGCACGCTGCGTCCGGACAGTGGCGATGTCGATATGTGCGGGCTGATGAGTTGCGCCGAATGCATGGCGCATCAGACCCTGACCGTACACCGGCTGCAGAATGACCGGCGTGTACTGTCGCTACCGCTCAGGGACACCGAACAGCATTACGGCGTGCTGCAACTGGAGATGCCGCCCGGCAAGGAACTGGCGCCCTGGCAGACCCAGTTGCTGGATGCCCTGTCGCGCCATATCGGCATCGCCATCGGCACTGCGCGGCGCGCCGAACAAAGCCGCCGCGTGTCCTTGCTGGAAGAGCGTGCCGCGTTGGCGCGCGAACTGCATGACTCGCTGGCGCAGTCGCTGGCCTACATGAAAATCCAGGTCAGCCGCCTGAAGCCGTTGCTGCCCGCGCCCGACCCCGTCAAGACCCAATCTGGCGCCGGCAACGAGGCGGGCGCCGTGCTGGCCGAGCTGCGCGAAGGGCTCAACAGTGCCTATCGCCAGCTGCGCGAACTGCTCACCACCTTCCGCCTGCGCATCGAGGGCACCGGGCTGGCGGCCGCGCTGGAAAAAACAGTGTCTGAATTTTCCAGTCGGGGCGCGATTCCCATCACGCTGGAGGCGCACCTGGCGGGCTGCACGCTTAGTCCAAACGAGGAAATCCATGCCCTGCAAATCGTGCGCGAGGCGCTGTCCAATGTATTGAACCATGCGCGGGCCAGCCAGGCAGAAGTCAGCGTGCTGTGCAACAGCGACGGCTCGGTATCGGCCACCGTCACCGATGACGGCATCGGCCTTCAGCAAAGTGCAGGCGTGCATCATTACGGCATGACTATCATGGACGAGCGGGCGAAAAACCTGGGCGGGCAACTGAGCGTCGAGAACTTGCCCGCATTGGGCACCCGTGTGACCCTGCATTTCATGCCGGCCAGCCACCGCGAGCCCATCATTCCCATTCACCCTGTACACCCCAACAACGCATGAATCCAGCCGAACCCCAAACCCTCCTGATCGTCGATGACCACCCGTTGTTTCGCAAAGGGGTGATCCAGCTGATCCTGGCCGCGCCCGAATTCCGTCTGGTGGGTGAAGCCGCCAGCGGCAAGGAAGGCATGGCGCTCGCCCGCAGCCTGCACCCCGACATGATCCTGCTCGACCTCAACATGAAGGACATGAACGGGATCGAGGTACTGAAAAAACTGAAGGACGACGGGCTCGATGCGCGCATCATCATGCTGACCGTGTCCGATCATGTGGACGACCTGATGGCCGCCCTGCAGGCCGGTGCCGATGGCTATCTGCTGAAGGACATGGAGCCGGAGGACCTGATGCCGCAACTGGTCGAGGCGGCGCACGGCAAAATCACCATCAGCGCGAGCCTCACGCAATTGCTGGTGACTTCACTGCGCGAGAAAAGCCGCCCCTTGAGCCCGGCAGAAGCCGGATTGACCGACCAGGAAAACCGCATCCTCGAACACCTGATCGACGGCAAGAGCAACAAGCTGATTGCCCGCGACATGGACATTGCCGAGGGTACGGTGAAAGTGCATGTCAAACACCTGCTGAAGAAACTCAATCTGCGCTCGCGCGTGGAAGCTGCGGTGTGGGCGGATCGCTGCCGCCGCCAGAACAAAACATGAGCGCGATCAATGGCATGGCCCCGCGCTAAAATGCCGGCATGATTTCACGCCCCGTCTCCCCGTCATGACCGCATTCCTTGCCGTGGGCATCGGCGCGGCACTCGGTGCCTGGCTGCGCTGGGGGCTGGGCTTGTGGCTTAACCCGGCCTATCCCGCCATGCCGCTCGGCACGCTCGCCGCCAATCTGCTGGGCGGCTATTTCATTGGATTGATCATCGCCTGGTTTGCTGAACACCCCGGGCTGCCGCCCGAAGCGCGACTGTTCCTGATCACTGGTCTGCTCGGCGGACTCACCACGTTTTCCACCTTTTCCGCTGAAGTGGTCACGACGCTGATGCGTGGCCTCTGGCTGACGGGCGGCTTGATTGCCGTGGCCCACATGATCGGTTCCTTCCTGGCGACCGGGCTGGGCTTCTACACCATGAGGCTATTCAAATGAACTGCGTGTGTCTGCAACTCTTCGTCACTGAATCCAGCCGCCATCACGGCAAGCTCACCTACGAATGGCTGCTCGATACCGCGCAGCACATCGGGATCGCCGGCGGTTCGGTGTTTCAGGCCATCGCGGGATTCGGGCGGCACGGTCGGCACGATGTGGGATTTTTTGAACTGGCGGGAGAACTGCCAGTGGTGGTCGAGTTTTTCGTCGAGCCGGCCGTGGCTGATCAATTGCTGCAAGCCATCGGGGAAGCCGGGCTGAAACTGGTGTACACCAGACTGCCTGCCGAAATGGGCATCACTGCCTGAAGCAGGCTAACCTGAACCGTGCCTATCTGAATTGTGCTCGATCAACTGATCCTGTTCGCCGCCTCGCTGGCGGCGAATTTTTTTTCGGCCCTGTCTGGCGGCGGCGCCGGGCTGATCCAGTTTCCCATGCTGATTTTTCTGGGGCTGAGCTTCGGCACCGCGCTTGCCACCCACAAGATCGCCAGCGTCGCGCTGGGTTTGGGCGCCACGCTGCGGCACCTCAGGGAATCGCATCTCGAACGCCGCTTCTCGCTGATCATTCTGGGCGCCGGCCTGCCCGGCGTGGTGCTGGGCGCGCTCACCATCCTGCATATTCCCGAGCACGCCGCCACGCTGGCGCTGGGCGTGCTGACGCTGGGTCTGGGGCTGTATTCGGTATTCAAGCCCCGGCTCGGCATGGACCATGCGCCTCGAAACCAGCAGGGCAGGGCGCTCGCGGGCGGCATGGCGGGGCTGTTCGTGGTCGGCTTTCTCAACGGTTCGATCACCAGCGGTACGGGGCTGTTTCTCACGATCTGGCTGATCCGCTATTTCGGCCTCGACTACACCCGCGCGGTCGCCTACACGCTGATTCTCTGCGGCCTGGTGTGGAACGGCACCGGCGCGCTGGTGCTGGGTGTCATCGGCACCGTGGCGTGGGGCTGGATGCCGGCGCTGCTGGCCGGTTCGATCATCGGCGGCTACCTTGGCAGCCACCTGGCGATCAAGAAGGGCAACCTGTGGATCAAGCGCGCGTTTGAAATCGTCACCATTCTGATTGGCCTGAAGCTGATCTTCGGCTAATCGTCGCTGAGGTGAATGCGGTTGCGGCCGCCGTGCTTGGCCTGATACAGCGCCTGGTCGGCAGCCTTGATCAGCGCATCGCCGGTTTGGGCGAGAGGATAGGTGGCGATGCCGGCGCTGATGGTGGTCAAAAAGTGACTGTCGCCGTGCGGGTGATGGATTTGCGAGAAGTCGTGGCGGATGCGTTCCATGATGGCGAGCGCCTGTTCGGCATCGGCGTGCGGCAGGCCAATCAGGAATTCCTCGCCGCCGTAACGGCAGATCATGTCGTGCTTGCGCAGGCGCTGCTTAAGCAGCCACGACAGGCTGCGAATGACCTGGTCGCCGGTTGGGTGACCGTAGCGGTCGTTGACCTGCTTGAAATGGTCGATGTCCAGCATCACCACGGATAGGAACCCGCCCTCGTGCACGATGCCGGACAACAGGACTTCCAGCATGTTTTTGCCGCTGGAGTGGTTGAGCAGGCCGGTCAGGCTGTCGTGGTACATCGAGCGCCGTAGCGCGCGGTACCGCTCGATCTTGCTCTTGACGATGGTGTTGAGGAAAACCGGGTTGAACGGCTTGGTGAGGAAATGATCGCCGCCGAGGCGCATGGCGTCGACCTGCAGCGCGACGTTGGTTTCACCCGACAGGTAGACGATCGGGATGCTGAGAAATTCGCAGTGCTGGCGGATGATGCGCGCGACTTCGACGCCGGTGCAGTTGGGCATGTACATGTCCATCAGGATCAGGTCCGGATTGAACTGCTTGAGCGCGTTGAGGGTTTCGCGCGGGTCGTTGACGATATGCGATTCGATCTGGATTTCGGCCAGGCTGCGATGGATGAGGTGGCTGGCGGTTTTGGAGTCTTCGACGATCAGCACGCGGTAGGCTTCCTGATCGTGGCGCTCGTTCAGCTCCATGATGTGCTCGACGATGGCGTGCGTGGGCCGGCCCTTGAGCAGGCAGCTATCGCTGCCGCTCTTCAGCGCCTGCTGCAATTGCCCAAAGTCGGATTCGACTTCGAGGCAGATCAGCTGCCCCATCGCGTACTGTTGCCGTAGCGTCTGGATCCGCTCATGCCATTCGGCTTCGGGTAGGCCACTCATGTCGAGCAGCAGCAAAGGGGCGGTGTCCACGCTTTCCGCCATCGGCTGATCCCAGGTTCGGAATTCGGTTGCCATGCCGAAATAGCCCAGCTGCACCAGCAAGTCGGCCCAGGCGTCCGGATCGCGCCCGATCAGCCAGGCCTGGACGCTGCGCATGCTTTGCGGAGCAATGACGACGGGGTCGCGGGACAGGGTGTCGAGATTGTTATGGGCACGCGCTTCGGTCAGCCGGGTCAGCTCGTTGATGCGCTCATTCAGGTCGTCCTGAGCGGCTTGCGGCAAGGGGTGCGTGACATCCTGCGCAAAATGCGCCAGCGTGACCTGTTCCAGCTGGTGGCTGGCGTGATGCAGGGCGGCGATGCCCTTGTCGATCAGAAATTCGGTAAAACTGTTGATCGATATGGCCAGTTCGACAAAGTTTTCGACATTGGGTGTCGCCAGATAACGCTGCCAGGTATCCGTCAAGGCCTTGTTTTTTTGCAGCAGCGCTTCGGGCGAACAGAGCATTTTCGGGATTCCATGCCTTCTGGTTCGAGAGGGCGGATATTAAATTGTTTTATGAACTAAGCGCGTTTGTCATTATAAACAGTATGGGCATGCGCTGTGAATGCAAATCCGGATGCGAACACTCCGAGGGGCACCGTTGGCGGCCTGTGCTGTGATATCTTCAAAGTTGATTCGGGGAGTTCAGGCGTGTTCAAAAAACAGTGGCCGGCGTTTGTGCTGGCATTCGTATTGCCGCTCGTGGCGGTGTTCTGGTGGTGGGGCGGATTCAGCCCGGTGAGCGTGAGCGAAACCGAAGCGGGACCCTATCGGTATGCCTATCTTGATTACGAAGGGCCGATCAACAATATGCGCAAACCCCAGCGCACCGTGCTGGAAAAGTTCACCGAGGACAAGGTGGCGGCGGGCGATACGATCAATGTGATTCTGAGCGACCCGCGGGCGAGCCACGGCAAGGTGCGTGCGCACGTCGGTTACACCCTGAGCGAAACTGCGCCGATCCCGTCCGGGTTGAAGGAAGGCCGCATTGAAGCGCGCCCGGTATATGCGGCGCAAGTGCATGCGGCAGTCTTGCTGGCGCCGTCGAAAGCCTATCAGGCGCTGGCCGATACGTTGGAATCACAAGGCAAGACCCTCACGATGCCGGCCGTCGAGCTGTACCGGCCGGCCGGCCAGAGCAACCGGGTGGGCCATTTCACGCTGGAAATGAATCGTTAAATTCCTATGGCTTTTTTTACCGTCCTTGCTGCCGTCGCCCTTGAGCATCTGCGCCCTCTGCGGCAGCCGCTGCCGCACTATCAGCAGTATGCGCGCTTCACGCAATGGCTGGAACACCGTTTCAATGCGAATGCGTTCAGTCACGGCGCCATTGCCTGGGGCCTGGCGGTGGCGCCGCTGTTGCTGGGTGTGTGGCTGATTGATCGCCTGCTTGGAGGCGTCAGCCCGTTCCTGGGCTGGGTGTGGAATGTGGCTGTGCTGTATTTCACGCTGGGTTTCAAATACTTCAGCGACGACGCCGAGCGCATCGCCCGACTGCTGCGGGCAGGCGACCTGGACGGCGCGCGTGCGCAGCTCATTGCCAGCCGCGGCGGCGATGCCAGCCAGTTCAGCGCCGATGAAATCGCGCGCGTCACCATCGAGCAGGTCATGGCGGCGAGTCACCGCCAGATGTTCGGCGTGCTGATCTGGTTTGTGCTGCTGGTTCCGTTCGGCCCCGTCGGCGCCATTCTGTTTCGCACCGCGTCGATTCTGGCGCGGCGCTGGGCCACGACCCAGGGCCAATTCGGCGTGTTTGCGCAGCGCGTGTTTCATGCAATCAACTGGTTGCCGGTCCGGCTGACCGGCTTGACCTATGCCATCGCGGGCAATTTCGAGGACGCCACCTTTTGCTGGCGTACCCAGGCTGAGGCCTGGCTCGAGCCGGAAGACGGCGTGGTGCTGGCCGCCGGTGCAGGCGCGATGGGCGTGCGCCTGGGGCAGTCGATCAATGTTGGCGGGGAAACCGTATGGCGCCCCGAACTGGGCAGCGCCCAGACCGAGCCGGATGCCGATAGCATCGACAGCGCAGTCAGTATGATCTGGCGCGGACTGGTGATCTGGATGGTGGCGGGCCTGCTGGTCGTGATCGCGGGATGGGTGACCTGATCCTGCCATGCTGAATGCGTTGTGGGTGGGCTTTTTTGTCGCCGCCTTTGTCATTGCTTTGTTCAAACTGCTGGTGCTGGGTGATGCCGGGGTGTTTGCCGCCTTGGTCAAGGCGCTGTTCGACAGCAGCAAAACCGCATTCGAGATTGCCCTCGGCCTGACCGGGGTAATGGCACTATGGCTCGGCGTGATGAAAATCGGCGAGCGGGCGGGCATGCTCGACCTGCTCACGCGTGGCCTCGCGCCGCTGTTCAGGCGCCTGTTTCCCGACGTCCCCGCCAACCATCCGGCGCTCGGCGCGATGACCATGAACATGGGCGCCAACATGCTGGGACTCGACAATGCCGCCACGCCACTGGGCATCAAGGCGATGCAGGAACTGCAAAAACTCAATCCCACACCCGATATTGCCAGCGACGCGCAGATCCTGTTTCTGGTGATCAACACCGCCTCGGTCACCCTGTTGCCGGTGACCATCTTCACCTTCCGCGCGCAGCTGGGCGCGGCCGATCCGACCGACGTGTTCGTGCCGTTGCTCATCACCACTTACATCGGCACGCTGTGCGGGCTGCTGGTCACCGGGATGTACCAGCGCCTGCAGCTGTGGAACCGCGTCACCCTGGCGTATCTGGGCGGCGCGACCGCGCTGATCGGCGGGCTGGTGGCGTACTTCAGCAGCCTCGATGCGGCGGAGATGACGCGGCAGTCGTCCATTTTGAGTAATGTGTTGCTGTTCAGCCTGATCGTGACCTTTTTGCTGATGGCGGTGCGGCGCCGGGTCAACGCTTACGAGGCGTTCATCGAAGGCGCAAAGGAAGGCTTTCACACGGCGGTCACGATCATTCCGTATCTTGTCGCCATGCTGGTGGCGATTGCGGTGTTTCGCGCCAGTGGTGCGCTGGACCTGTTGATGAACGCGGTGCGCGATGGTGTGCTGGCGCTCGGGTTCGACGCCCGCTGGGTCGACGCGCTGCCCACCGCCTTGATGAAACCTTTTTCGGGCAGCGGCGCGCGCGCCATGATGATCGATACCATGCAAACCCACGGCGCGGATTCCTTCGCCGGTCGTCTCGCCTCCATTGTGCAGGGCAGCACTGAAACCACGTTTTATGTCCTGGCGGTGTACTTCGGCGCGGTCGGCATCAAGCGCGTGCGTCACGCCGTCACCTGTGGTCTGATAGCCGATGCGGCGGGCATTATTGCCGCCATTGGCATGGCTTATCTCTTTTTTGGCGCCATCGCATGACCCGCTTCGCATGAAAACTTACGACACGCTTGCCGCCGTCGATCTCGGCTCCAACTCCTTCCGTCTTGAAGTGGTGCGGGTGGCAGGTGATCAGTTGTATCCGCTCGATTCCCTGAAGGAAACCGTGCGCCTCGCTGGTGGCCTGACCGACGATAAACAGCTCGACGAAGCCACCCAGACGCGCGCGCTGGCCTGCCTGCACCGTTTTGGAGAACGCCTGCGCGGCTTGTCGCCGGAAGCCATCCGCTGCGTCGGCACCTCTTCGTTACGGATCGCAAAGAATGCCGATGTGTTCATTCCCAAGGCCGAAATTGCCCTGGGTCATCCCATCGAAATCGTCGCCGGACGTGAAGAAGCACGGCTGATTTATCTGGGCGTCGCGCATTCGTTGACGGCCTCTCCCGACAAGCGGCTGGTGGTCGACATTGGCGGCGGTTCCACCGAGTTCATTATTGGCCAGGGGCTCAAGCCGCTGGCGCGCGAAAGCCTGCACATGGGCTGCGTCAATTTCTCGCGGCGTTTTTTTGCCGATGGCGTGCTCGACAAAGCTGCGCTAAAAGCCGCCGAAATGGCCGCGCGCGCCGAAGTCGAGCGCATCACCCAGGAATTTGCCCACGGCAACTGGCAGCAGGCGATCGGCTCATCCGGCACCGCACGTGCGCTGCGCGAAATCCTCGAACTCAACGGCCTTTCCGAAAATGGCATCACCGCGCAGGGTCTGGCGCAGCTGCGCGGCCTGATGGTCAAGGCCGGGCATATCGACGCGCTCGACCTGGCGGGGCTGACACGCGACCGTCGCCCGGTGATTGCCGGCGGCTTTGCCATCATGATGGGTCTGTTTTCCGAGCTTGGCATCGAGCAGATGGACGTGGCCGAAACCGCAATGCGCGAAGGCATTCTGTACGACCTGCTGGGGCGCTTTCATAAACAGGACATGCGCGAAGCGACGGTCGACGAGTTCATGCGCCGCTACCACATCGACAACCAGCAGGCCGCGCGCGTCAACCGCGTGGCGCTCAAGCTGCTGAGTGCGGCAGGTGCCGAAGCGGCCAGCGAAAACGACGTGCAGTTTCTCGACTGGACTGCGCGGCTGCATGAAATTGGCCTGTCGGTGTCGCATGGCGGCTATCACCGTCATTCCGCCTACATTTTGGAAAATGCCGACATGCCAGGGTTTTCGCGCTCGGACCAGTCGCGTCTGGCGCTGCTGGCGCGCGCCCAGCGGGGCGCCCTCAACAAACTGCCGGAATTTGCCCCGGAAGCCGGCTTGCCGGACAGCGACCGTCTGCTGGTGTGGCTGTTGCGTCAGGCCGTGATTCTTTGCCGCAACCGAGCCGAACCGCGTTTACCCGACATCAAGGTGGAGGCCACCAGCAAGCGTTTCCGTCTTACCTTGCCCGAGGGCTGGCTGGAGCGCCGTCCCCTGACGCAGCGCGCGCTGGAAGACGAGTCCGTGCACTGGCACGCGGTGGGGATCAAGTTCCTGTTTGCCTGAACCAGCAGCTTATTTGGCGTATTTCGCCTGCATGACCTGTGCGGGAATGGCAGGCTTGATCTCGGGTTCCAGTACCTCTTCCGGTTCGCAGCGATCAAGGTGATAGAGCGCGACCACCAGACCCACTGACGAAAGCAGCAGGAAATACGGCCCAAACAACCAGAACACCAGCGGAACCGCAAAAAGGAAGGCGCGCATGCCGATGGCAAACATGTTGCCCGCCCGTTGCAGACGCCGCGCAACGGCCTTGGGTGTGAAGTTATGGTGGGCGCCTTGTTCAGGCACGTTCACCATGAACACGACATGGTTGGCCAGGCGCACCGACATGGCGAAGGCGAAGAAGGCCACGATGAAATCCAGCAGCAGGAACATCACCTTGATGATCCACAGCTCGGTCGCAAATGATCCCTTGACGCTCAATGCATGCCAGCTTTGCGCAATGTTCTCGGCTTGGCCCGACAGGGTGAGCGTGCCGATGATGAGCAGCGCAGCGGTCGATGCCATGAGCGAGGAGCCCATGATGAAGTTGCGCATGGTCTGCACCGCCATCACGTCCTTGGACGGGGTGCGCATGATGTGCTCCACCCACAGGCTGCGCGCCAGCGCGTTGACGCCATGGATGGTGTAGGTGGCGTTCGAGCGCACCTTCATATTGAGAAAACCGTAATACGTGGCCACGATGGCGGCGCTGACGGAGAACGCCATCAAATCGGTTTCAAAGTCGGCAAATGTAGCCATGTCTTATACCGCGCCCTGAATGTATCCGTGAACCGGCGCAGCTTCGGGCCCCGGGGCCGCCACTTTATGGCGTGCGGTTTCGCGAGCAGGAGGAGATCTATCTGGCGCGTCAAGCTGGCGCAGCAGGGCGTGGAATTCCCCCAGATTGCTGACGTTGGCGAAAGACAGGGCATTGAGAATTTTGTTGGCGAGAGTGTTCATGGGGCGACTCGGTCCAGGGGGTTGTGATGTCATGAACAAAGCACGATGCGTTCCATGTTTATATCTTGTTGTTTCTAAATGACTATCAGGATCGTTGCCTGGGAGGCGGTTATGCGTTGTGTTGCATTACGCAACTCACGCTGTTTGAGCTGTGTTTTTATTCATATGTATTTAAAGGAATAATGCAGTTTTAGTGACGGATTTGAAGATTTGCAACGAATGTTGCAAAATGCATCTATATTGTTTTTGTTGCTGCAAATAAATGCCCCCTGCGCCGGTTTCAAGTCAAAAATCGCCTTCGCGCCATTCCCTGCGGGGGAAAATCACGCTGGGCTATTACGCGGTGGCGGCGATCATTTTGGTGGCCTCGCTGTTTTTCGTCGGCGAGCTGCGCACGCTGGAAGCGCGCGTGGTACTGGGTCAGCGTGCCACGGATCTGTTCAACACGGTGCTCGAGATTCGCCGTTTCGAACGTAATTATTTCCTCCATCATCAAGCTGCCGATCTGGCGGAAAACGGCCGATACATCCAGCTGGCGCAGGAAATGCTCATGGCCAACCGTGCGGATTTCGTGGCCATTGCGCCTGAAGCACGCCTGAGCCAGTTGCACACCCGCCTCACCCGCTATCAAGGCCAGATGGCAGCCCTGACCGCCGTCGATCCGCAGCAGCTCGATGCGCTCGAACCGCAAGTGCGCCAGCTTGGACAGCGCGTCGTCGCCATCGCCGAGGCGCTGGCCGAAACCGAACGGCACCAGATCCAATCCACTCTGGTTTCTTTTCGCACGCTGCTGCTGGGCGTCATTTTGAGCATGGCGCTGTTGATCGTGGTGATCGGCCGCGTGCTGTCGCAACGGGTGGTCAAGCCGCTGAAAGAAATGGAATCCAGCGTGGCGGCCATTTCTGCCGACCACCGCGAAACCTTGCTGGCACCGTCGAACGATCGTGAAATCCTGTCCATCATCGCGGCCTTTAACCACATGCTGCAGGAACTGGACCTGCGGCAAAAATCGCTCATGCGATCGGAGCGGATGGTGTCGCTCGGAACCATGCTGTCCGGCGTGGCACATGAATTGAACAACCCGTTGTCGAATATTTCGAGTTCCTGCCAGATCCTGCTGGAAGAGGAGGGCGAATGCGACGCAGCGACGCAGCGACGCTATCTGGAGCAGATTGATCAGCAGACTGAGCGGGCACGCAGCATCGTCCATTCGCTGCTGGATTTTTCGCGCGAGCGGGCATTTCGCAAGGAAGCCGTGTTGCTGCGACCGCTGGTGGCGCAAACGGTCGGTTTTGTGCGCGGCGAGGTGTCAGCCAAATCGGTGGTGCAGTTGTCCATTGCCGAGGATCTGAGCGTGCCGGCCGATGCCCAGCGCTTGCAGCAGGTATTCGTCAATCTGATCCGCAATGCCATGGAAGGCCTGGGGCCGCAGGGACGAATGGATATTTCCGCGCAGCTTGTGCACGCCAGCGAGCCGCCTGCGGGCACCGCGCTCGGCGAGGGATGCGGCAAGCAAGGCACCATGGTGGAAATTCGTGTGACGGACAACGGGCCGGGCATCGCGCCGGATCTTTTGCCGCGCATATTCGACCCGTTTTTCACCACCAAAGATGTCGGTCATGGCATGGGGCTTGGGTTGTTTGTGGCCTATGAAATTGTCGACGAGCACGGTGGTTGCATCGCCGTGCAGAGCACACTGGGGCAGGGTGCGACGTTCTGCATCCGTCTGCCCGCAACCGACGCAAGCCATAACACGGGAGCGTTTTAATGAATGCACGTCTGTTAATCGTGGATGACGAGGACATCGCCCTGAGCAATCTCCAGCACGTGATGGAAAAGGAAGGCTATCAGGTGACCGCCGTCCGGAGTGGCGCCGCAGCAGTGGCGCTGCTGGAAAAGTACGAGTTCGATGTGGTGCTGACCGATTTGCGCATGGAAGGCGTCGATGGCATGGACGTGCTGAAGGCGAGCCGTGAGCGGCAGCCGGGGGCGGAAGTGATTTTCATCACCGGCTTCGCGACGGCGGAATCCGCCGTGCAGGCGCTCAAACACGGCGCGTTCTACTACATTGCCAAGCCTTTCCGGCTCGACGAGGTGCGCAAGGTGGTGGCCGAGGCGCTGGCGAAAGTGAGCCTGCGGCGCGAGAACGCCGATCTGCGACGTGAAGTCGAGCACTACCGGGACGGCGACGGCATCGTTACCCAGGATGTCGAGATGCAGCGACTGCTGGACATGGCGAAACAGATCGCACCGACTGACTGCAGCGTGCTCATCACCGGCGAGAGCGGCACCGGCAAGGAGTTGTTCGCAAAAACCCTGCACCGGCAGAGCAACCGGGCCCATGGCCCCTACACCGCAATCAACTGTGGCGCATTCAGCGAGCAGCTGCTGACCAACGAACTGTTCGGCCATGAAAAGGGTGCGTTCACCGGCGCCATCGCGCTGAAGAAAGGCCTGATCGAAGCAAGCGCAGGCGGCACGCTATTCCTCGATGAAGTGACGGAAATGACGCCGTCGATGCAGGTCAAACTGTTGCGGGTGTTGCAGGAAAAAGAGGTGCTGCGGGTCGGCGGAACGCGGGCGATCAAGAGCGACGTGCGGGTGCTGGCGGCCACCAATCGCGACGTCAGCGAAGCCATTAAAAACGGCAGCTTTCGCGAAGACCTTTATTTCCGCCTGAACGTGGTCAACCTGCGCATTCCGCCGCTGGCACAGCGCAAGGGCGATATTCCGCTGCTCGCGCAGCATTTTCTGCTCAAGTATGCGGGCCGGATGAAAAAACCGGTGACGCAGATCTCCAGCGAGGTGCTGGCGCGGCTGATGGACTACCCGTTTCCCGGCAATGTGCGTGAACTGGAGAACCTGATCGAACGCGGCACCGCCATGGCACAGGGCAATACCATCGAGGTGGCGCACCTGCCCGAAACCCTGCACCAAGAAGCAGAAGGATTCAGCTTACGCAAGATCGAGGGGCGCCTGCCCACCCTGGAGGAACAGGAGCACACCTACATCAACCGCGTGCTCGAAGAAGTGAAGGGCAACCAGACGGTCGCAGCACAGATTCTGGGCATCAACCGCGCGTCATTGTGGCGCAAGCTCAAGGCATGGCGCGGTGAAGCGCCCGATTCTTGACGGTCCGGCAACGGAAGACGTTCAGGTGTAGAAGTTCAGACCTGATCAACCGGTAATCACTTGCTGCTCATTTTGAACTTCGGACGGCTGGGAGCAGGCGCTTGTACTCGTCTTTAACCGCCGCATAACATTCACATGCCCGCTTTTCAAGCTTGCGGCGATTCACCACCGTGATGCGACCGCGTCCGCGTTCGATCAAGCCATCTTTCTGCAACAGCCCAACGGTTTGCGTCACGCTTTCCCGGCGGACACCCAACAGCCGCCCGATCATCTGTTGCGTGATCTCTAATTCATTGCCATGCAGTCTATCGATGCTCATCAACAGCCAGCGGCACATTTGCTGATCCAGTGTGTGGTGCTGGTTGCACACGGCCGTTTGAGAGGTCTGGCAAATCATGGCCTGCGTGAAAAGCAATGCCAGGTCTTGGAGTTGGCCGCCTAGCGCGAATTCTCGTTGCATCACTTTTCGGCTGAGTCGATAAGCCTTGCCTGGGCTTTGCACTTCCGTGCTGCTCGGCATGCTTTCGCCCCCCATGAAAATGGAAATCCCGACCAACCCCTCGTTGCCCACCAGAGCGGTTTCGCTAAAGCCTCCGTTTTCCAGGGCATAAATGAGCGAAACAATGCCGCTGATCGGAAAGTATAGGTATTTCACATGGTCACCCGACTCGAACATCGTCCATCCCAATGGCATGTCAACGAGTTCAAGATCGGGCAATAGGCGCTCGTAATCCTGCGCGGGCAGCGCTGCCAAGAGGCAGTTTTGCTTGGGATCTGGGAGCAAGGTCTCGGCTGCTGCCTTTTTTGACATATCCGGTTTCTTCAGGTGTGGGGTTGGTTGAATGGGCGTGAGTTTTAGCTTGATGATGCGCCGCTTGCTGATTTTAGCCTGCGCCTCCTTTGGCGGACCATCGGCAGGGACGCTGCGGGTGCGCAAAATCGTCGTGTCATGCCGTACCGCTTGAAAAATGGCCGCTCAATGCTGTGCCGCGGCGTGCGCCTCAGCATGCTCGCTCACATGATGCACCATGCTGTTAGCCAGTTCCCGTTCCCCCACCAGCACCTCGACAGCGTGTTCGCGGCGCAGCAGCGCGGCTTCGTCCTCGCTGTGGCTGCGCACGATGACGTGGATGCGCGGGTTGAGGGTGCGCGCAATCTCGATCATCTTGCGGGCCTTGAACGTGTCGGGCGTGGCGATCACCAGCATTTGCGCGCGTGCGACATGCGCCTGGATCAACACCGCCGGCTCGAACGCATCGCCGACGACCGCGTGAATACCGCGCCAACGCAGTTTCTCGACGGCCTCGCGCTGCTGCTCGGCGACCACATAGGGCAGGCCGCGTTCGTCAAGCGCCTCGGCGATGCGCTGCCCCACCCGGCCGAATCCCACCAGCACCACGTGGCCGCTCAGGGAGTGGGACGCGACGTCGGCGGGCAGCTCGGCCAGCGGGTCGTCGCGCTGTTCCAGTTCGCGCGCGCGGCGGGAGCGTGAGCGGATCCAGGCCTGCGCCGGCTCCACCATCTGGAATACCAGCGGATTGAGCGCGATCGAAATCAGCGCGCCTGCCAGGATCAGGCTTTGTCCTGCTACCGGCAGCACGCCGAGCGTGACGCCCAGCCCGGCCAGGATGAACGAGAACTCGCCGATCTGCGCAAGGCTGGCGGACACCGTGAGCGCGGTGTTGAGCGGATAGCGGAACGCCAGCACCAGCAAAAATGCTGCCAGCGATTTGCCGAATATGATGATGGCAACCACGGCCAGCACTTGCAGCGGCTGCTCCATCAGCACGCGCGGATCGAACAGCATGCCCACCGCGACGAAGAACAGCACCGCGAACGCATCGCGCAGCGGCAGCGACTCCTCGGCGGCGCGGTAGCTCAACGCCGATTCGCGCAGCACCATGCCGGCAAAGAATGCCCCCAGCGCGAACGACACGCCGAACAGCGCCGCCGAGCCGTAGGCGATGCCGAGTGCGGCGGCCACCACGCACAGCGTGAACAGTTCGCGCGAACCGGTCCGGGCCACCTGCCACAGCAGCCAGGGGAAAAGCCGCCGTCCCACCACCAGCATCAGCGCAATGAACAGCGCCACCTGGCCGAGCGTGATCGCCAGCGTGGCCAGCAGGTTGCCTTCGTGCGCTGTCGCCGTGCTACCGCCGAACATGCCTGCGAGCGGGGGCAGCAATACCAGCACCAGCACCATTACCAGGTCTTCGACCACCAGCCAGCCCACCGCGATGCGGCCATTCGGCGTCGCCAGCACGCCCCGGCTTTCCAGCGCCTTCAGCAGCACCACCGTGCTCGCTACCGAGAGCGACAGGCCGAACACGATTCCGGCCATCAGGTCCCAGCCCCACCAGGTGGCCAGGCCCATGCCCATCAGGGTGGCCACCGCGATCTGCACCACCGCACCGGGCAGCGCGATCTTCTTTACCGACAGCAGATCGTCGAGCGAAAAATGCAGTCCCACGCCGAACATCAGCAGCATCACCCCGATTTCGGCCAGCTGTCCTGCCAGCGCGGTATCGGCAACGAAACCGGGCGTGAAGGGCCCGATCAGGATGCCGGCGAGCAGATAACCCACCAGCGCGGGCAGCCTCAGGCGAACGGCGATGAAACCGAAGACCAGCGCCAGCCCCAGTGCGGCGGCAATCGTGGTGATGAGGTCGACACTGTGCGGCATAGTAAAAAATCGGCAGACGTTCCGTCACGCGAGGATGACTTCGAGTTTACAGGATGCGCCGCGCTCAATTTGGACGCTGCGCATCGGCGTGCGCCTGGTCACGGCACTGGCTGATTCGTCACGCGGGGCTAGAATAAAGGACAGATTTGTCCTGGAAATGCATGCCATGACCACCACGCTTCACCCGCAAGGGGTAGGCCGTGGTTCTAAAGACGCTGACGCGTCAAGAACCACGCTCACTATCGACGGCAACGAGGCCGTTGCCCGCATGGCCTACCTCGGCAACGAGGTGGTTGCGATCTACCCCATCACGCCCGCGTCAAGCATGGGCGAATGGGCCGACGAATGGGCATCACAGGGCCGGACCAATTTGTGGGGTGCGGTGCCGACCATCATCGAAATGCAGTCGGAAGGCGGTGCCGCCGGCGCATTGCACGGCGCGCTCACGTCAGGCGCGCTGGCGACGAGCTTTACCGCCAGCCAGGGCTTGCTGTTGATGATCCCCAACCTGTACAAGATCGCCGGCGAGTTGACGCCGTTTGTGTTGCATGTGGCAGCGCGGACGCTGGCGACGCACGCACTGTCGATCTTTGGCGACCAGTCCGACGTCATGGCCTGCCGCGCCACCGGTTGCGCCATGCTCGCCGCAAACTCGCCGCAGGAGGCGCAGGATTTCGCGGTCATCGCGCAGGCGGCCACGCTGGCC
The DNA here is from genome assembly GCA_018831045.1 of Gammaproteobacteria bacterium. Classification (GTDB taxonomy): domain Bacteria; phylum Pseudomonadota; class Gammaproteobacteria; order Burkholderiales; family Thiobacillaceae; genus Thiobacillus. The sequence continues at coordinate 67,375 of JAHJRA010000044.1, forward strand.
GGGCGCATCCCGGTGATCCATTTCTTCGACGGCTTCCGCACCTCGCACGAGGTGGCGAAGATCACCGCGGTGGACGCCGATAGCGTGCGCGCCATGCTCGATGCTGATTTGATCGCGGCGCATCGCGCCCGCGCGCTGTCACCCGAGCACCCGGTGCTGCGCGGCACCTCGCAGAATCCGGACGTGTTTTTCCAGTCGCGCGAACGTGCCAATCCGTTCTACGACAGCTTTCCGCAGCTCGTGCAGGACGCGATGGACCGCTTTGGCGAGCTCACCGGGCGCCATTACAAACTGTTCGAGTATGTCGGCGCGGCCGACGCCGAGCGCGTCATCGTGCTGATGGGGTCTGGTGCCGAGACGGTGCACGAGACGGTCGATCATCTGCTGGCCCGCGGCGAAAAAGTGGGGGTGTTGAAGGTGCGGCTGTACCGGCCATTTTCGCCAACTGCATTGCTGGACGCGCTACCGCACACCGCAACAGCCATCGCCGTGCTCGACCGTTGCAAGGAGCCGGGCGCCGACGGCGAGCCGCTCTACAAGGACGTGGTGACCGCACTGGCGCAGGCGGCGGCGGACGGCGCGCGCAGCATGCCGCGTGTCATCGGCGGCCGCTATGGCCTGGCGAGCAAGGAATTCACGCCCGGCATGGTGAAATCGGTGTTCGATGAGCTGTCGCGTTCTGCACCCAAACGTCAGTTCACCGTCGGCATCCACGACGACCTCACCCACCTGTCGCTGCCGTGGGACGAGACGTTCCGCACCGACGCGTCGCGCCAACTGCAGCACGCCGTGTTCTGGGGGCTGGGCGCAGACGGCACGGTGTCGGCCAACAAGAACTCAATCAAGATTCTCGGCGAAGCCACCGACCTGCAGGCGCAGGGCTACTTCGTCTACGACTCGAAGAAGTCTGGTGCGGTGACGGTGTCGCACCTGCGCTTTGGTCCGGCGGCGATCCGTTCCACCTATCTGATCGAGGCGGGCATGGCCGGCTTCGTCGCCTGCCATCAGCCGGTGTTCGTCGAGCGCTATGACCTGTTGGCACATGCCGCACCCGATGGCGTGTTTCTGCTCAATACCCCGGCGCCGCCGGATCAGGTGTGGGATACCTTGCCCGAGACCCTGCGCGCGCAGATCCGCGACAAGCGCCTGCAGCTGTGGGTGATCGACGCCTACGCCGTGGCCGCCAAGGCCGGCATGGGGCGGCGCATCAACACCATCATGCAGACCTGCTTCTTCGCCATCTCCGGCATCCTGCCGAAAGACGCGGCGATCGCCGCGATCAAGCATGCGGTCGACAAGACCTACGGCAAAAAGAGCAAGCGCCTGGTCGAGCTGAATTACCGCGCCATCGACACGACGCTGGCGGAGTTGCATCAGCTTGTTATCCCGCCGGCTGGCGAAGCCGAAAAACCGCCTGAGCTGAGCCCCGCAGTGGGAACGGCCGCGCCCATTCCCGACTTCGTGCGCGACCTCACCCTGCCGATCTACCAGGGCCACGGCGACCGCCTGCCGGTGTCGATGCTGCCCGCAGACGGCACCTACCCGCTCGGCACCGCGCAATACGAAAAGCGCAACATCGCGCTGGAAATCCCGGTGTGGGAAGCCGACATTTGCACCCAGTGCGGCAAGTGCGTGTTCGTCTGCCCGCACAGTGCGATCCGCGCGCGCGCCTTCAGCGCTGACGCCGCAACCAGTGCGCCGCCGACCTTCAAGTACGTGCCGGCGAAGAGCAAGGACCTGCCCGCTGGCACCCACATCAGCTACCAGGTGGCGCCGGAGGATTGCACCGGCTGCGGCGACTGCGTCGAAGCCTGCCCAATTCACGACAAGTCGAATGTTTCTCGCCGCGCGGTGAACATGGCGCCGGTCGCTCCCTTGCGCGATCAGGAGCGCGACAACTTCACCTTCTTCCTGCGCCTGCCCGAGTTCGACCGCAGCCTGATCAAACACGGCACCCTTCCGGGTTCGATGCTGCTCGATCCCTTGTTCGAGTTTTCCGGTGCCTGCGCCGGCTGCGGCGAAACGCCCTACATCCGTCTTGCAACACAACTGTTCGGCGACCGCATGCTGGTCGCCAACGCCACCGGGTGTTCGTCGATCTACGGCGGCAATTTGCCGTCCACCCCCTACACGGTGAACGGCGCCGGGCGCGGTCCGGCGTGGAGCAATTCGCTGTTCGAGGACAACGCCGAATTCGGCCTGGGCATGCGGCTCGCTGCCGACCAGTTGATGGCGTATGCGAAACAGCTGGTGCGTGAACAGGCGAACGACATCGGTGGCGACCTGGCCGAGGCGCTGGTCAGCGCCGACCAGCGCGAGGAGGCCGGCATAGTCGAACAGCGCGGCCGGGTCGCGCTGCTGCTCGACAAACTGGCTACGTCGAAGCACCCGCGCACCAGGGAACTCGTCAGTGTCGCCGAATGGCTGATCCGCCGCTCGGTGTGGATCATCGGCGGCGACGGCTGGGCCTACGACATCGGCTACGGGGGCCTCGACCACGTGCTGGCACTGCCGTACGACGTCAACATTCTGGTGCTCGACACCGAGGTGTACTCCAACACCGGCGGGCAAACTTCAAAGGCGACGCCGATCGGCGCAGTCGCCAAGTTCTCCGCCGGCGGCAAGGCCACCGCGAAGAAAGACCTCGCCAAGCTCGCCAGCGACTACAGCCACGTGTATGTGGCGACGGTGGCTTACGGCGCCAAGGATACCCAGACCCTGCGCGTGTTCCACGAAGCCGAGGCCTACGACGGCCCCTCGCTGATCGTCGCCTACAGCCCCTGCATTGCCCACGGCTACGACCTGCTCTACAACCAGCGCCAGCAGGAGATGGCGGTGAAGAGCGGGCACTGGCCGCTGATCCGCTTCGACCCGCGTCTGGCGGAGGCGGGCGGCAACCCCTTCAAGCTCGATTCCGCCGCGCCGAGCCAGCCGATCGAGGCCTTCATGGAGTCGGAAACCCGCTTCGCCATGCTGCAGCGCAGCCACCCCGAAGCCGCGCAACATTTTCTGGACCAGGCGCAGCAGGACGCCGAGCGGCGCTTCAGGATGTATCAGGACATGGCACAGGGCCATGCCGACGAATCGAAACCCGGAGCCTGACATGATCGATCTTTCCACCGACTACCTTGGCCTCACGCTCAAGAACCCGCTGGTGCCCTCGGCCTCGCCGCTGTCGCGCGACTTCGACACCGCATTGCGCCTGGAAGACGCCGGCGCCGCCGCGCTGGTGATGTATTCCCTGTTCGAGGAGGAATTGCGGGCGGAAGACGCGATGATGGATCGCTTCCTGCTGCACGCCGGCATCGGGCACGGCGAGGCGGATGGGTTCCTGCCCGATGTCGGCGATTCTCAGGGCGGGCTGGAACGCTATCTGTCGCATCTGCATCAGCTCAAGCGGCGGCTGGAGATTCCCGTGGTCGCCAGCCTCAACGGCGTCTCCCCGTCCGGCTGGGTGGCGCTCGGCCGCGAATTGCAACAGGCCGGTGCCGATGCCCTCGAGCTCAACGTCTATCACGTGGCGGCCGACATGCAGCACGCCGGCACCGAAGTGGAGGCCCGCTACATCGAGCTGCTGACCGAACTGCGTCAGGTGGTCAGCCTGCCCATCGTGATGAAGCTGTCGCCGTATTTTTCCTCGCTGCCGCATTTCGTGAAGCAGCTGGAAATGGCTGGGGCGAACGGTGTCGCGCTGTTCAATCGCTTCTACCAGCCCGACATCGACCTCGAAGCATTACGCATGGTCGATCAGCTGCATCTGTCGCATCCCGACGAGGCGCTGCTGCGCATCCGCTGGATCGCCATCCTGCATGGCCGCACCCGCCTCACGCTGGCGGCCACCGGTGGCGTTCACGGCCTGGACGAAACCCTGAAACTGCTGCTGGCCGGCGCCGATGTGGTGCATCTCGCTTCCTGCCTGCTGCAGCACGGGCCCGGCAAGCTGACCGAAATCCTGGCGTTTTTGCAGAACTGGATGGAAGCAAAGGAATATGAATCGGTCGCGCAACTGAAAGGCAGCATGAGCCAGCAAAACCTGCCCGATCCTTCGGTGGTGGCGCGTGCGAGTTATTTGCGCGTGCTGGACAGCTTTACGACGCGGCCGGGCGTGTGGTCCTGAATCGGCCTCGGCTACAGGCTCACAGCCCCAGTTCCGCATCGGTCGCGCTGTGTTCCTGCTTGCTCTGGACCAGAAGGGGCGACGATAGCCTGAACAGTCAGCCGTCGGCGCGGGCCGAGTGGAACCCGGCTCCCCGGTTCATGCGGCTTTCGTGAACAAATCGACCCGGATGGGCATGTGGAAAGTCACCCCCTCGGGGGTCATGTGCTGATTGAATTTCGTGCGCACGGTGTCGATCAGCTCGGGCGATAACGAGTGGTCGGTGTGCGTCACCTTGAGGATGCGGTCCTCATACTGCCTGAAATCCGCAAAGTGCATCGGCTGCAGAAAAAAGGTCTGTTTCAGCAGCGACAGCTTGTGTGTGGAAACCGCCTTCAGCTCTGCCGCAAACGCCGCATCGCGCACGGCTTTTTCGTCGTGGAACAGCCGCAGGATGTCGTTGAATTCGCCGGCGTAAACCGGTTCCGAAATATAAGCCATGCCCCCCGGTTTCAATACCCGGTGAATCTCGGTCAGCGCGTCGTCCATCAGGTCGGTGGGAACGTGATGCAGCGACTTGAACATCATCACGATGTCGAAGCACGCGTCCGCAGCCGGGATGGCCTCGGCGCCGCCAAACTCGAAGCGGATATTGGCGGGCGCATCCGATGCCTGGTTGTCGGCGAGCTGGATCGTGTCCACTTCCAGTGCCAGCACCGAAGCCGCCGTCTGGGCAAGCAGCCGGGTCTTGTCCGCCTTGCCGCAACCGAGTTCGAGCACGTTCGCGCCCGGCAGGGTCAGCAGTTCGTTGAGCAGGTCTTTCTCGTCGGCTACGAGGCTGACATCAGGGTCTGCGATTCGCATTTCGTTGGGGGTCATATCAAGGTTTGAATTTGAAGGGAGTACCGGGCAGGTTAGCTCAGTCTGGCGCCTGTTATTGAACAAAAAATCAAACCTCTTTTTTAGGGAGGGTTGATTGCGCCGGGGCGGGACGGACCACCATGTGGCTGCGACGATCAGCCCAAACAGGGTGTAGACCAGCGTGAATACCCAGCCAGGCGCCTCGAAGTAAAGCACGTTCTGCAGCCAATACTCGATGAAGCTTCCTGAGTAGGTTGTTTCCCGGGCCCTGGCGCGCAACCACATTTCAATCGCGGTCAGTGGGCACGCTGCGCCAAGCCAGGATTGGGCGACCACCACCGTGATGGCGGCCAGGTGCGCCAGACGGAACCACAGAGACCTGACCCAGCGCCAGTCGCGCCAGCTGCCCACGACAATGAAGACAAGCCCGCCCACGACAAACACGACGAAGGCGAGGTGCACAAACAGCACCGCATCGGCGAGGAGCTGATAGGGCGGGATGACGCTCACAAGCCGTGCCCGATGTCCGGATGAACCGCGGGTCCCGTTAATCGGAATTCAATTCCGCTGTGGGTGTGCGTCACGGATGTCATGTCTTGTGGCCGGGATCAGGGATGACGCGCGCGCTGGGCCGTCATCAAAAACACCGGGTAGTCCCGTGTCCCGCGCTCGCGTTCCTTGGCAATGCTGAACACGGGCTGGAACCGGATATCGGAAAAACCGGCTTGTGTAGCGCGCCGTCCCAGGTCGGCCTGCTCGAAGCCGTGGTGAACGTCGACCTCGAGGCCGTGGAAGGAGCCGTCTTCCCGATCGAGGTCGGCGATGCACAGATAGCCGCCGGGCTGCAGCAAGTCGTGGAAGATGCGCAGGATGGCATCGGTGTCGGGCACATGGTGCAGCGTCATTGCGGTGACGATCAGGTCGAATCTTTCGGAGGGGGCCGGGTCGCTCAGCAGATCCAGCTGCAGCGGCGTCATGTTGCGCACCCCTTGCGCAGCGATTTTTTCTTTCACCACCTCCAGCATGCCGCTCGAACTGTCTGCCAGCAGGATCGCGCCGAGTTCATCCTTGAGCGGAAACGACAGCAGGCCGGTGCCGCAGCCGTAATCGAGCGCGCGCATCCGGGGATGCAAGGGCACGGCTTGCCGGATGGCCTGCGCGATTTTCAGTCCGCGTTCCCGGAACACCGGGTTGTCGTCCCATAGACGGGCCTTGCTGTCGAAATGTGCAGCGTCGAGCTGGGTGGGGGGCGTGTCGGTCATGGTGAGGCAAGGTTTCAAATGGATTGGGTCTGGTTGCGGCCCAGGGCCTTGGCCTTGTAAAGCGCCTGGTCTGCGCGGGTCTGCAAAGCCGCCAGCGAGTCATCCTGGCCCAGCCATTCCGAAATGCCAATACTGACTGACCAGGCGATCGGCTGGCCTGTTTTCCCTGCCTGGTGCAAGCGGTCTGCTGTGAGCGTGGCGTGTTCGGCATCCGTGTCCGGGAGGATGGCCATGAATTCATCGCCGCCAAAACGCGTGAGCCGGTCAGTCTCCCGGAGTGCGGTTTTGGCCTTGCCGGAAAAATCGACCAGCACCTTGTCGCCCTCGAGATGGCCGTGCGTGTCGTTGATGTTCTTGAAATTGTCCAGATCGATGAGCATGATCGACAGCTTGTTGCCGTGTCGTTTGGTCCAGGCAATTTCCCGCTGCAATTCCTCCATCGCCGCTTTTTTGTTGAGGCATTGCGTCAGGTCGTCGTAGCGGCTGATGAATTCCAGGTCCCGGTGCAGTTTTTCAGCCGCGAGCAAGATGAGGCTGATCGTTCCGAGCGGAATCGTGATGGAAGGAATGGCGAGATAGACAAGCTGCGGAATCGATGGGTCGAACACACCAACAGGCGGGTCGAATCCCAGCATCAAGCCGCCCAGCCGGATGAGCTTGGGCACGATCAGGATAACCAGCGAAGCAACCAGAATATGGCGTCCTGTCGTTGGGGGCAGTTTCTTCAGCACAAAAACCAGCTGATCGAGAATGACGACGAGGGTGAATGCACTCATCGTCGCAATCCGCATCCCGATATTCGAGTGGATGAAGGTGAACCACACAAACAGCGAAACATAGGCAAGCACGAACAAAACCAGCGCCACCCGGTTCGACCGGGGTGGCGCCCCTGCAAACTTCCTGACGCCCTGATTCATCATCATGAAGCCGATCAGGATCATCAGATTGGCCAACACAATGCTGAATGCGTCCGGAATCACGCCCCTGGCAATGAACAGCGGCAGACTGAGTCCGATGACGAGCGCGGCCGCACTCCATTCGGTCAGACCGCGAATGTTTTTGGGATAGGTCTTCGCAATCGTGAACAGGATCGCGCCCATGGCCAGGGCCACAAAACACGAGATCGTCAGGATTATCAGGGGGGCATTCATGGGGGTGGCTTGTGTGCTGCCAGGTCGATTGCTGCATCGGATGCAATGCTCGTCCTGGATGAGTCGGGACAGAAACCGCCATTATCCTAGGGAAATGCCTGGTGTGTTTCAGCTCGCTACAGTCGATTTGTTCCACGACCAGAAATATTCGGGTCTGGCTGATCCGGATTTTGCAGCACGGTCGCCCAGCGTGTCAGCTTTTCTTCAAACGGCATGGCCGCATGGGCCGGACTGGTGGACGGCAGCGTTGCGTAGCGGATGGCGCGCAGGGTGGCGGGCAAGCCGGGCAGCACGAGCCGCCGGTAGAGGTCGGCCGCCTTGCCGCCGTTGAAGCAGATCAAACCGACATCCGGATGGGATTCGATGAACGCAGCGAGTTCGTTCGGCACCACGCTCGAATGCACGATCGCGGCGTCGAGGCTGCCCGGCCGTTGCGCAGAAGCGCAGACATCCCACAGGGCGATCCTGTTTTGTACCAGGCGTTGCATGCGATCGGCGTAGGGCCATTCCGGGCCTGCATCAAAGAGGCGTCCCATGATTTTCCAGAACGCGTTTTGCGGCTGGGCGTAGTACTGCTGCCGCTGCAGCGATACCTGTCCGGGCAGGCTGCCGAGAATCAGCACCCGCGCGTGCAAGTCGGCAATGGGCGGGAAACACTTGTCATGCATAGACTGACTCGCTCCGCGCAAAACCCGTCAGCCGCACATCCACGCTGAGCGACAGCGCCGTCAGCGCAGCGGCCTGTGCGCGGCCCTCGGCGCTGGCACGGTAGAGATGCGGCGTCATGGTCAGCAGATCGGCAATCTGTTCGGCATGGGTCAGTTCGATCGAGAAGCGCAGTGATTCCGTCGGCAAGCGGCTGAAGCCTGCGGGCGTGTGCAGCTCGGCCGTGCGTTCCGGTTTCAGACTGGGGTAGATGATTTCGCGCAGTTCGCGCAGATGGTCCGGCCCGGCGTCGACCTGCAACAGTCGACCGCCCGGCTTCAACACCCGCGCAAACTCCGCATATACCGGGAAGCCGAACATGCACAGCACGCGGTCCAGCGTGCCCGGCAGCACCGGCAGATTGGCGTTGCTGCCCACCACCCAGTTAGGTCGCCTGTCCTGTTTGGCCGCCGACAGCACCGCCCACTTGGAAATATCCAGCCCCAGCAATGCCAGCGTTTGACCCTCCGGCACCGCTGCCGCCAACTGGCGCAGGTAATAGCCCTCGCCACAGCCAGCATCGAGACAACTGATGCTTGCGTCAGCAGGCAGATCGGCCAGAACCGCCCGGCTCACCGCTGCGGCAATCGGCTGGTAAAAGCCGGCCGTCAGAAAATGCCGCCGCGCCGCGATCATCTCCTTGCTGTCGCCCGGGTCGCGTGAGCGCTTGTTTTGCACCGGTAACAGATTCGTGTAGCCCTGGCTGGCGATGTCGAAACTGTGGCCGGCCGCGCAGCGCCAGGCGGAACCGGTGCAATGCAAGGGTGTGCCGTCCAGCGGACAGGCCAGTGCCTGGAATGGGGTGATGCTCATTGACTATGGTCCAGACAGCTTATGGTGTGCGCTAATTTAGTGCGAAAACCGTCATTTTTCTGGCTTATTCGAAACTTTAACGATGTACTGGTTATGGGGCTTGTAAACATATTTACGCCAACTATGCTTGATTTCGCATTTGGGTTTTTCTGTTGCATTGGGCCAGTTCGTTATTCAAGGGGCACGCCATGAAACTGCATCGAACATTGTTCGGATTCACGCTTGTTACCGTTGCAGTTCTCGTCGGCAATCAGGCCCATGCGACCGCCACACTCGGCGGGGTGGTGTCCCTCGTCGGAGGCTCTGGTGCCTGTAATTTCAGCCAGCTGGTTCCGCTGAACACCCAGCAGGATACCTTTGTGCTCAACGGAGCGACCGGTTGTCTGGGCACTTCATCCAGCGTCGATCTGCATGGAGAGGCGGCGACCGGTACGATCGGCCTGCGCGCGACGTCGAGTGGCAACGGGTTGGGTAGCAGTCAAGCTGCAGCACAAGTGTATTACAGCGACCATTGGCTGCTTACGCCACCAGCAGGTTTGGCTAATGGAACGTACAGCATTCCCGTCTCACTCACGCTGGGGGGCAACATTTCTCCCGGGGCATTGTACGGTTTTCAATTTAACCGTTTTCTGGACTACAGCTTGTCGGTACGTGATTTATACGCAGGGATATCTCCCTCAACCCTGTTCAGTGTTAACGGCTCGATTTCCACTACCGGGGCGTTTACACAAACCTTCAACGGCAATGTGAATTTCCGCTATTTCGGTCCAGGTTCAGCCTTGCCGATGACTGCCGAGGTTATCGCCAGCCTTTCCCTGCCTGGCTTGAATGAGGGTGTCGTCGATTTCTACAATACGGCGTCGATTTCGATGCAGCTACCGTCTGGGTTTTCGGCCGCCACCTCATCGGGGCTACCCTTGGTTTTCCCGCCCGTGCCTGAGCCACGCACTAGCGCGATGATGTTAGTGGGCCTCGGGCTTCTTGCATGGCGTGGGCGTCACCCGTACACGTAAGGCAAAGGGCATCAATAGGCGAAGCACATTGCGCACAGCGCCAGGCGGAACCGGTGTGATGCAAGGGCCTGCCGTCCGCTTCATTGACTCATTCACCGTTCAAAACGCCATATGGTAAGCCGTTGCCAGCCACATGTCGGGCGCTGCGCCTTCGGTCGTCACATTCAGCATGAGCGAAGCCGTGCCTCGCCCTAGCTTGCCTTCCACGCCGCCGCCCGCGCGCAGCCAGGTTTGCTTGTTGTCGGTGCCGGCAATATCGAAACCGAACAGACCCACTACCTGACCCCGGGTGTTGGCCTGATTTTCCTGAAACAGGTGGGCGGCTTCGATGATGCCAATCAGCCGCATGGAACCGGCAAGCGGATGGCTGCCATTGGCGCCGATGCGCAACTGCGTCGCCTTGTTCGTGCGCGCGTCGTAAGCCACCGGAAAGCCGCCGCCGGTTTCGGTGTAGGCATCCGTGCGCGTTTCGCTGTGGCTCAGGTCGGCGTAGGGCGTGGCGCTGATCTGCCCGAACGACAGCGCAGCATCCCAGTCGAGCCGGGCGCGCAGTCCCCAGGTGGACGTATCGGCATTGCCGTCGGACGTCGTCGGCAAACCCGCATTCAGATAGCCGCGGCGAACCTCCGCCTCGCCCCACATGCCGTAGGCAGCAAATGTCGCCCATAGCTTCTGCGGCAGCGGCAGCAAGGCCTCGGCCATCAAATAGGTGCCATCGGATTGGGCTTCGCCCGCCAGCGCGAAATTTTGTTTGCTCCAGGCTTGCCCCAGCGACAGATTGAGCTGCACGCTGCCCAGGTTTGCCCCGCCCCCCAGCTCGGCCGCACCCAGATCGCCGTCGCGCGTGTCGTGGTTGTCTGTGCCCCAATCGCCCGATACCCAGATAACCTTTTTCCCCGCGGCCACCCGGCGCGCCAGCGGCCGGCTGTGCTCGCCATGCATCACCAGATTGCTCATGCCAAGCGTCATGTCGCCCGCACGGCTGGCTTCAAGCAGACTTTGCTGCAAGCCGGCCAGGCTGACCGAGCCACTGCCCACAGCCGACACGCGCGCCAGAAAGGCTTCGGTGCCAGACGGGCCGCCGTACGATTCCCCGACAACCGTACTGCCATCCGCCGAAACGTCCGTGGCACTGGCCAGTCGATAGCCCGGCGCGACAGTCACGCCTGCGGCCGAGAGCCAGTCGGTCACGCTTTGCATCCCGCCCGCCTGCGTCCAGCGGAACGCCTGCTGGTGGTTGCTGGCGTTAACGCCGCGTCCCACCACGACTGAGCCATCGCTGTTCACGCCATTGGCAACACTGTCGAATACCCCGCCAGCCAGATCGCCGAGGCCCACGATCCCGCCCGCCTGGGTCCAGCGGAACGCCTCCTGGCCGTTGGCGCTCGTGCTATATCCCACCACCACCGAGCCATTGCCACTCACGCCGAAGGCTTCACTGAAGAAAGACCCGCCGGCCAGATCGCCGAGGCCCACCATCCCGCCCGCCTGGGTCCAGCGGAATGCCTCATAGCCGCTGGCGCTGCGGCCCATTCCCACCACGACCGAGCCATCGTCGTTCACGCCGAGGCCGACACTGTAAAAGCTTCCGCCTGCCAGATCGCCGAGACCCACCATCCCGCCCACCTGCGTCCAGCGGAACGCCTCATAGGCGAAGCTGCCGTTTTTGCCATATCCCACCACGACCGACCCATCGCCGTTTGTGGCGAAAGCCTCACTTTCGAATTGTCCGCCCGGCAGATCGCCGAGGCCCACGATCCCGCCCGCCTGCGTCCAGCGGAACGCCTCAAAGTTGCTGCCCGCGTTACTGCGTCCACGTCCCACCACCACCGCGCCATCGCCGCTCACGCCGTTGGCCAGGCTTTCGAATATTCCTCCCGCCAGATCGCCCAGGCCCACCATGCCGCCCGCCTGCGTCCAGCGGGTCGCCTCGTAGCCGCTGGCACCGGTGCTGCGCCCCACCACAACGGTGCCGTCATCGCTCACGCCAGTGGCATAACTTGTAAATCCCCCGCCTGTCAGATCGCCCAGTGGCGTGAATTCGGATGCGCCGACTGCCAGCGGGGCAAGGCAGGCCACATATAGTGCGGCCCGCAACAAGGTCAGGGTGAGTTTGGGCTGGAATGAAGAAACCAAGCCGGTAGAACGGATGGAGTGCATGGGTTTCCTTGGCTTGAAGGGAAAGAACTTCCGGGGACACGATGCCGTCGGTTGGCGGCATCGTTGGATGTAACGTGTTAACGCGTCAAACCCGGCGTTCTTGAGGAGACAGACAAAGGCCGGGCTGAGTCGAGTCTTTAGCTGCTTACCCTAACTGCATCAAGACAAGGCTTGCTACCCCATGAATGCATACCGGATAACGGAACTACGCCGGGGCTTGCAATGCCGCCTTCATTGCCTGCTCTGACACCGGATAGGTCAACACGGCATGGATGGGAAACAGCTCCAGCAGCTTGCCGATATGGGGTTCTTCGCGAGGCTGCACGAACACGATCACCTTCGCCTGCGGCGCAAAGCGTTGCAAGGTCCGGATCGTGACGTCCAGGTTCGAGACGTTTGCACCGGCGTAGTTGTTGCCCCAGCCGTAGACGAATTCCCCGACGAAGAAATCGGGCGGCTGCTTCTGCAACGCCCGGTGGAGATTGCGCGCCGTGTCGAAGCGCTCAGCCACGATGTCCAGCTTCTGGTACAGGGCACTGAAGTCGGGTGGGAAGGGGGATTCGATCAGGGAAAAAAGTGTTGGCATGCTGCGGGCGTTTACGTCGGAACGCATTGATTATCGTCCTGACAGGCTCGCGCAGGGAATGGGGCATGCACTTTTTTCCGATGCGGCTCTCCGTAATGCAAGTCACCGCCTCTGCTGTTTGATTGCCATCGCGCACGCTTTGCATGCACTGGCGGCGGGGCAGGCGAGGGAGGGGACGGCAACTCAGCCAGACTGCGCAAACGACTGCACAGACCAGGAAAGTGCCATCAGTCATGAGGCCAGGCTCGAATGGTTTTCATGGCGAAAATCAATTCAGTCTGGCCCCTTTGAATTTCGTCAGTGACCAGGCAGGCGGGCGGGTCGGTGGGGTGACGCGCACGTCCTTACCCGACCGTGCCTTTCTTGGGATGCGGCAAGCTGAAAACGATGGATTGCCGTTCTAACTTGTCCCCCTTGCAGATGAAGGTGTCAGTCGCGAACGGGAAGACGCGATGCTTCGACTCGGCGTGCCATGTGATGACGATCATGTCGTGCCGGGCGTGCAGCGTATCGAGGGTCAGCCCCGGCGAGTCGCCGTTGTCGATGATGCCGAACTCCGCGAGCAGGCCGCCGTAGAGTGCGCGGATCTGCTCCAGGCCTTCGAATACGCCATCCGGCGTGATCACGATCGAGGGTTCACCGAAGTCGTTCATTACCGCGTCGAGGTTGCCGGCGTTGAAGGCTGCGACGTGTCGCTCGAAGAGGGCCTGTGCCTGCTGTTCCCGGGTTGTGTGGGTCTGTGTACGTGTGAGCATGATGCCTCCTGCTTGCATGTGCCGGCGGGCGGGCCGCTTGACCGGCGACCCCGTCGGCGTTGCTGGGTTACTTCCGCGTGATTACCACTTCCAGGTACTCGCTGGGGACAACCAGCGAGTGTGTCCCGCCGACGTTCAGGCGCTCAAGCAACGCGCCGATGTCCTGGGTCAGTCTCGCCTGACGATCGGGATCAAGCGCGGCGTACACCTTGTAGGTCGGCCCGTAGAAGTTGCGGAACACCTCGATCCAGTGCGCGGGAGATTGATAGCGGAAGTTGAATCGGCGCCGCTCGCTGCGGATGTCGGTGGCATCCGGGCCGAACAGCTCGACGATGCGCGGCTCGGTTCCCCACAACATCGGGGATTGCAGGCCTGCCGGCGGCGGCACATAGGAGGCAATCAGGCGAAAGAGGTCGCCGATGAAGCCTTCGGGTGTCCAGCTCGCCAGGCCGATGCGGCCACCGCTGCGCACCACGCGCGTCAATTCGCGCGCCGCGCTTACCTGGTCGGGCGCGAACATCACGCCGAACGTGGACAGCGCGACATCGAAGGCACCGTCGGCAAATGGCAAGTCTTCTGCATCGGCTGTCTGGAACCGGACATCCAGTCTATTGGCGCGGGCGCGCTCGGCGCCTCTTTCGAGCAGATCCGGCACATAGTCGGTCGAGGTCACGTGCGCAAAGCGGCGCGCTGCCGCCAGCGTGGCATTGCCATTGCCTGCGGCCACGTCCAGCACCTGCTCGCCGGCGCACAGGTCTACCGCTTCCGCCAGATGTTCGCCGACGATCTGCAGCGTCGTGCCGACGATGGCATAGTCGCCGCTGGCCCAAGTGGCCTGCTGGCGCTGCTTGATCGCGCTGAAATCAACTTGGGCTTGGCCGGGAGGAGGGGTCCGGCCTGATGCGGCCGGGGTGCAAGCATTCAGTTCGTGATTCATTTTGATTCTCCTGATGAGTGGAAAAAACCTGCTGACTGATGATTTGCCGTGCTCACATGCCGACCAGGCGGGCGTCGAATCCGCGGCGCACGACGGCGTGGAGGATGTGCTGCGTGTCGGTCTGCTCCGCATCGAAGTCCACGAGCAGCAGACGCGACGTCCGCGGGCTCACCCATACCCGGCTGACGCCCTGCAGGCAGCCAAGTTCGCTGACCAGTTCGTCGCCGGATTGCTGGCTGAGCGTCTGCCTGACGTCTACCAGGATGTTTCCCAGGGTTGCTTTCATGATGACTCTCCTTGTTCGGATGAATGGGGCTGGCCGGGCCGGTCTTTCGTTGTCGGGCCGGCCTGTTTGCGTGCCGTCGAGTGTTCCCGGTGAGGCTTCACAGGCTGCGTTGTCCTTGCGTCATCGCCGCTCAACCAGCGACACCATTGTCTCGAATATGCTTTATTGATACTTCACCCTGCGTCGCGCAAACATGCCCGGGCGTCCGGGATTCGCGGGCCACTTGATTGCGTGTCCGCGCTTTCTGATCGAACGTCCGTCGAAAGGACCCTGCCCATGAGCCGAGACACACTTTCCGATCTGCTGCGTGCCGTGCGTGTGCGCGGTGCGGTGTTCTATTACGTGAGTTGCAGCGAGCCGTGGTCCACGGAGGCGCCGCCGGCCAGCGAGATCGCCGAGGCGGTGATGCCGGGCTGCGAGCATGTCATCGAGTACCACATGATCGCCAAGGGAAGCGCCTGGGCCGCGGTCTCGGGCCAGCCGCCGGTGAAACTGGGCGCCGGGGACATCGTCATGTTCCCGCAGGGCGATCGCCACGTCCTGTCGAGCGCACCGGGCATCGAGCCGCTGCGCCGCACGGCCGAGTGGGTTTTTTCCACCCGCAACGTCCCCAAGCCCATGCCGATAGCCTTTCATCATGGCGTGGTCGAGCCCGGGTCACCGCTACCCGTCGAAGCGGCAGACATGGTTGCCATATGCGGCTTCCTCGGCTGCGACCTGCGGCCGTTCAATCCCTTGATCACGGCGCTGCCGCGCGTCCTGCATCTGCCGGCAGAGCGCGCCAGCGGCTGGGCCGGTCGCGTGATCGAACAGGCGGTCGTCGAGTCCAACAGCCCACGGCCCGGCGGCGACGCCGTGCTCGAACGGCTGGCGGAGATGATGTTCGTCGACGCCGCCCGCCGCTATCTCGACAATCTGCCCGAGGATGCGACGGGCTGGCTTGCCGGCTTGCGCGACCGCTTTGTCGGCAAGGCGCTTGAACTCATGCACGCGCATCCCGATCGCGACTGGACCGTCGATGATCTCGCCCGTGAAGTCGGCTTGTCGCGTTCCGCCCTGCATGAGCGCTTCATGCAATACCTGGGCGATCCGCCGATGCACTACCTGGCCAACTGGCGCATCCAGCGAGGCAGCCGGCTGTTGCGGGAATCGAATCGCACCGTGGCGACCATTGCCCTGGAAGTGGGCTATGAGTCCGAAGCCGCCTTTTCGCGCGCGTTCAAGCGCATGGTCGGCATGCCGCCGGCAGCGTGGAAAAAGGCGCAAGCCAGCCGATAACCCGTGGCTTGGACGCGGGGAACGTTGCATGGGCAGGCAATAAAGTGCGGCTGGGGAAGCCTGATCAGAAAACCGTCATCCGCGCTGAGTGATCACCCTTCAAGCCTGAACGCGGGATCGGGTCATGCATTGCCGTACCGCATTGCAAGAGCCGGTCCCGATTTTTCGTGAGTCCGATTTCTCGAAATACACGACGAATTCGTAGGCTATTCTGAGTAGTCAATTCAGCCAAAGGAGTGAACACATGAGCCAAAACCAACGTATCGAACAGAAATTCGATTTCTATGAATCACACCTGAAGCATATCGATGAACTTTTGGAACGCTCCAGCAAAGGCGTAACCAATCGTCCGGAACATGCGGATATCCACGCACAGATAACGACCCTGAAAAATGAACGCGATCAGTACGCCAAGCACATTGATACGTTGAAACAGGGGTCTATTGCCGATATGCAGGAAAAAATGATTGAAGGGGCTGGCCCAATGGGTGTGTGGGATGCGCTCGCCCAGCAATTGGAGAAACTGGTTGAGCGTATTGAACGCTAGGGAAGCGCGATCGGCGAGTCCGTCCGCACCTTCCTCGGGGAAACGGCGCAGCCGTTTGCAGGCGGTGCGCACGCTGCCCCCGCCCCAGTTCCCTGGGTATGCCCCGAGTGAACCCCCAGCTGTGAAATCACACCCGGGGCAGCGATCGCTTTAACAGGATCGGGTTTGCTTCCCCGGCGTTCATCCCGAAGGCTTAATCGCCCTGTTCAACTGCTTTCGCCTGCCACAGTGCAAAAGTGGCGCCGGTGGGATCGGTCAGGATGCTCAGCCAGCCATACCCCGCCACCTCCATCACATCCTGGCAAATGCATGCACCAAGCGACTTGGCCTTCTCGGTGGCGGCAATGACATCGTCCACGCCGACATAGGCCAGCCAGTGTGGTGGCACGTCCGCGGCCGGCATACCCATCATCCCGCCGCCGACGCCATCACCGACATCGATCATGGTGTAGGCGCTGCCGTCTGGCATGAGCAGGTCCTGCAGTTTCCAGTCGAACAGCGTGGAATAAAACGCCTTGGCCTTGGCGAGATCGCCGGTATGCAGTTCGACATGCAT
The DNA here is from genome assembly GCA_018831045.1 of Gammaproteobacteria bacterium. GTDB lineage: Bacteria > Pseudomonadota > Gammaproteobacteria > Burkholderiales > Thiobacillaceae > Thiobacillus. Next base: position 84,381 of record JAHJRA010000044.1, read on the forward strand.
GAAAGGATTTGCCATGTTCGTTTCTCCTTTGAATCAGGTAACGCCGATCAGCCATCCAGGCGCCAGAAGACGACGTCCGCATGAAGCGCCAGGCCGCCTGGGGTGAACGACAAGGGGAAAGTTCAGTTTAGGTCAGGCCAGCGGAACTGGCACGACAGGGTGGACACACCCACCTGATCAGGGTGGTCTACGATTCGAATTCCACCCGTAGAGGCCACGCCCAGGTCGCCGGAATCTAGCGAGCCGTCGCCCGCCGTCACAAAGGAGTGATCCCATGAACCACGAACACGTATTGCAAACCACGATCGACGACCTGGTGCAGACAGGGCGCGGCATTCTCGCCGCCGACGAGAGCTCACCGACCATCGCCAAGCGTTTCCAGGCCATCGGCGCCGAGTCCACCGAGGAAAATCGGCGTGCCTACCGGTCCCTGCTGCTGACGACGCCGGGGCTGGGTGAATTCATCAGCGACGTCATCCTGTACGAGGAAACCGTGACCCAGCAAACGGATGCGGCGACGCTGCTGCCCGCGGCCGCCTGGGCGCAGAAGATCGTTCCCGGCATCAAGGTGGACAAAGGCAAGATACCGCTAGCCTTGCACCCGGGCGACGACATTACCGAGGGGCTGGACGGCCTGGCGAAGCGGCTGGCGATTTACCGCGAGCAGGGCGTGCGCTTTACCAAGTGGCGCGAGGTCTACACCATCGGCGAGCACATCCCCAGCGCCAGCGGCATCGAAGCCAATGCGGAAATGTTGGCGCGTTATGCGGCGGTGTGCCAGAACGAAGGCTTTGTGCCGATCGTCGAGCCGGAAGTGCTGATGGATGGCGACCACAGCCTGGCGCGTTGCGCCGAGGTCACCGAGGCCGTTTTGCATGCGGTGTTCCACGCACTGCATCGCCATCGCATTGTGCTCGAATGGATGCTGCTGAAACCCAGCATGGTGCTGCCCGGCAAACTGCAGCCCAAGGCCAGCCCGAAAACCGTCGCCGACGCCACGCTCAGCGTGCTGCGGCGCACGGTTCCGGCTGCGGTGCCCAGCATCCATTTCCTGTCCGGCGGCCAAGGGCCGGAAGAGGCCACCGCCAACCTGAATGCCCTGAACCAGGGCAAGGGACCGTCTCCCTGGCACCTCAATATCTCGTATGGACGTGCCCTGCAACAGCCTGCGCTGCAGGCGTGGGGCGGCAAGGCCGAGCATGTCCAGGCGGCCCAGCAGGCGCTGCTCAAGCGCGCACGTCTCAATAGTTTGGCGATGCGCGGCGCCTACCTGGACGAGATGGAGAACGGCTGACGCTGCCGAGGTCACCCGCGCGAAGCAGTCAGACCACGCGCAAGCAGTCCTGGCCAGGCGTCACGCCTCGCGCAGGATGAGGATGCGGATCAGCAGACTGCCTGCCGGGCCGGTCGCCGTCGCTTGCCGGGTAACAAGGAAACGACGGCTGGCCGGAGAGGCCAGGTTCGACTGATTTCCATGTCAAGATCAGCTCGAACTCGCCCCCGTTGATTGGATAAATGATCCTGCCACGCCGGGCGCAAAGCAGGCTGCTTGCCCGGCCAGCGCGTTGCGCATGCCATCAGACCAGTCCGAAACGAACATCTCGATCGACTCGGCGAATTCAGGATCGGGTTGCGTCTTGTCGATCGTGCAGTGAACGATCAGCGCCTCATTCGCCTCATCTGCGGTGATCGTCCATGTCAGCGCATGCGGGCAGTCGAGCAGCGCATAACGGACACCGTTCCGAATCTCGTCGCGCTGCAGACTGAACGCGCCCCAGAGGCAGTAGATATTGCCGGCGTTGTCGCTGTCCGACGTGGCCGAGCTGATGGAGGCGCACAGACTTGGCAGATTGTCGATGGTCAGGAGATTCTTGAGCGCAGGGATGTCGAGGTGGGGGTGTTGGATTTCGCTAAAAAATTCCATGCGTATTGTCTTTAGAACGTGTGAGCTGAAAGTCTAAGTCGGGGTCTGCTATTGCAGTGCAATACGGTAATGCAAAGCCTGAGTCTGCTGCGTTGCTTTTAGTTAATTGCACCACTGTTGCTCGCATGGCTCGCCATCGTTGTTCCCATCCATCTCGACGTTCGGGCAGTTATTCAAGAAGAACTCTGCCTCGGCGCAGGAGGTCATTTGCGAGCAATGGGTTCGACCGTCGCAATGGAAAGGGCTTGGGGCTGTTGCCTCGAGGGAGGGTGCTTCGGATGCAGCTTGTGGCACTGGGCGATGGGTGTACTCGGTATAACCGTAGGCGCCCAGGGCGATCATAAATCCAAGTGGAATGAGGCGACCTAACAGACGTAGCTTGTTTGGGCGACGAGTGGGTTCGCTCAGGCGATACGGTTTTTCGGTTGGTCGGGCGGGATACAAGATGTGCTTTGCTTGCTGCTTCCCGTCCTTGCCAGTTCCGATATCGAAGGCGAGACGCTCACCAAGTCGGGGGCGCTGGCCGTCTCTGGGAAAGGCGGAGACGTGGGCAAATACTTCTGGCCCACCTTGAGTGGGCGTGATGAATCCAAAGCCGCGATCATCGTTCCATTTTGTAAGCGTGCCCTCTATGCGCATAAGTACTCGAGCCTGGCCCCTTTAACTGGAGAGAAAGTGGGGTGCGAAAACCGTGGTCTGTCCCCAATTGTTGTTACCGATTGTTCTTCGAGGGTTGCCTTTTAATCTGAAGCTCTTCTTAGCTGTAGTTCAATAGTTTTAAGCGGCAGCTTTCCAAAATCATGAAGGATTGTATTCATACGTCCGTAATTGAGCATTTGGACATTGATGAAACAAAACACGCCAGAACTTAAAAACTGTTCGATTCGGTAATGATCAGGAATCACAAAATACTCATCAAAATCCGCTGAATAATAAAATTCATTTATTTTTTCCGAATCCCATTCGACTCTTTTTTCTTCAATAAAATAAATTCCAGAAATAGTGTTTCGTCCGTATAAGTCTTCTTTTATGTTTTTTTTCAGGCTTTCATTAAGAACGTCATCGTCGGCCTCAAAAAACATAATTGGTGAGAATTCACTATTAACCTCTGGCATGTAAATTAAAAGACTTTTAAATTTAAAAATGTACTCAGCCCGATTGTCTTTTGTAAATAAAGACAATCTATTTCCATCAACTCTTTTAATTTCGCTAACGTCGCCGGAGCAATACCCGTTGTAGAGATCTGTGCCAAATCTAAGATTTGAGTCGTAAAGGGTTTTTATTAGATTGGTGGCGACATTTATGTCGGATATGGTTTTGAATTCGTTTTCGCCCATAGAAATCGAGCATTGCCTAAATGCCTGTAGGAATTTAGTTAGAGCCTCTTTCTTTATATTATTTTTGTTTTCATCAAGCTTTTCTAAGTATTCATTGTAGTTTGACTTTAATTGAGAATATCCCGTCACTGTTGAATAACTGTCTCCAATGGAATCCATGAAGAAGGTGTCGACATCATCCACGAGTCCTTCAAACACTGCATTGATCTGTGCTTCCTCAATAAGAACCTCACTGTGCGTGATTTGGTTTCTATATTCTTGAAGTTTGTTTAATTTGATGGAGAAGTTTTTGGTTATCACATGGCCACAAATTTTTTGAACACGATCTATGGCTTCTAAATATGTAACTGTGTGTAGTGATTGATCTGCCTCAAATAAACTTTCTAAAGACCTTTGCCTTTTTTCTACGTAAGCATTTTTTAATTTTTTGTCTATTTCCGAAAAGACAAGTAGTTCATTATTTTTCACAAGAACTTCTTTAAATAGTATTTCGATTCCGTGATGTATGGCGAGAATTGAATCCTTTAGTACGAGATAACGCTCAGTACCGCATCCATCTAAAAAGTACATTTCTTCATATTTTTTAAGGCTCTCAAAACCCTTCTTCAAAGAGTCCAATCCATTTTCAAGTAGTCTTATTTTCACCGTTATCCTTATCAAAGGCGCAAAGCCATTTCATCTTTATGTTTGGCTGCGACGTTGTACAACAGCCTTGTTGATTATTCGGCGATTTATTTTTTTCTTCCACTCGATCTGCTTGGCCGATAACTTTCTCTTCAACCGTGTTTCCATGAGGAATTTATATTCGCTCTCGAATATGTAGCCAAACCTGTAGGCATGAATAATCAGATCTTCGTTTGCATTTGCAGTTTCGTCTTCTGCGATTCTTTTAAGTCCTGAAAAGAGATTTCCTGTTTCAATGCCAATAAACCTATTGACGCAGACATTTCCTACATAAGTCGTGTTGCCATTCAATTGATTTTGAATGTAACAGTGTTCTTTAATCTCCTGGCCGCATGGGCAATGGTCGAATTCTTCGCTGACCTCTACCCCAACCAGCCTCCATTCAGCCCGTGCGGAGTTAAAGTCCTTCGAATTGGATAGCGGCAGTATGTGCGTTTTCAGTCGTTCAAAGTTGTGTTCCATTGACGCGGCTCCATGACAACAATAACTAAAGAGATCAGCTTTAATTGGCTTACCGTTCGGAGCATACCCCAAATAAAAACGCGCATGAATGACCCGTTTTCGGATCATTCATGCGCGCTATGTTCAACGAACTGATAGTGGTTTGTTTAGCCCGGCAGCATCGCCAACAACCCATTCAACCGTCGCACAAAGCTCGCCGGATCGTCGAGCTGGCCACCTTCCGCCAGCAGCGCCTGCTCGAACAGCAGGTTGGCCCAGTCGGCAAAGCGGTCTTCGTCAGACTCGGTGTTCAGCCGTGTGACCAATGCGTGTGACGGGTTGATCTCCAGCGTGGGCTTCACCGTGGGCGCGGCTTGGCCGGCGGCCTTGAGCAGACGCTCGAGGTTGGCGCTCATGTCGGCTTCGCCGGTGACGAGGCAGGCGGGCGAGTCGGTGAGGCGGTGGGTGACGCGCACTTCTTTGACGCGCTCGCCGAGCGCTGTTTTCACGCGCTCGACCAGCGGATTCATGGCGTCTTCGGCTTCCTTCTGCGCGGTCTTCTCGGCTTCGTCTTCCAGTTCGCCCAGATCCAGCCCGCCCTTGGCGACGGACTTGAGCGGCTTGCCGTCGAATTCGCTGAGGTTGCCGGAGAGCCATTCGTCGACGCGGTCGGACAGCAGCAGCACTTCGATGCCTTTCTTGCGGAAGATTTCGAGGTGCGGGCTGTGCTGGGCGGCGGCGAAGCTGTCGGCGGTGATGTAGTAGATCGCGCTCTGGCCTTCCTTCATGCGGCCGATGTAATCCTTCAGCGAGACGATCTGCGCGTCGCTGTCGGTGTGGGTGGAGGCAAAGCGCAATAAGCCGGCGATGCGGTCCTTGTTGGCGTAGTCCTCGCCCGGGCCTTCCTTCAGCACCTTGCCGAAGGCTTTCCAGAATTCGGCGTATTTCTCCGGCTGGTTTTCGGCCAGGTCTTCCAGCAGGCCCAGCACTTTTTTCACCGAGCCACCCTTGATGGCGTCGATGTCGCGGCTCGACTGCAGGATCTCGCGCGAGACGTTGAGCGGCAGGTCGGCCGAGTCGATCACACCGCGCACGAAGCGCAGGTATTGCGGCATCAGCTGTTCGGCGTCGTCCATGATGAAGACGCGGCGCACGTAGAGCTTGATGCCGTGGCGGTGGTCGCGGTCGTAGAGGTCGAACGGCGCGCGCGCCGGCAGATACAGCAGCGAAATGTATTCCTGCTTGCCTTCCACCCGGTTGTGCGACCACGCCAGCGGCGCTTCGGCATCATGCGCGACGTGCTTGTAGAACTCGTTGTATTCGTCTTCTGAAATGTCTTTCTTGGCGCGCGCCCACAGGGCCGAGGCGCGGTTGACGGTTTCATCCTCGTCGGTCGGCGTTTCGACACCGTCTTTCCATTCCGTTTTCTTCATCACGATGGGCAGGGTGATGTGGTCGGAATAGGTGCGGATGACCGATTTGATCTTCCAGTCCGACAGGAACTCATCCTCGCCTTCGCGCAGGTGCAGCACGATCTCGGTGCCGCGCGCGGGCTTGTCGACGGTTTCCAGCGTGTAGTCGCCGGCGCCTTCGGATTCCCAGCGCACGCCGTGCTCGGACGTGAGGCCGGCGCGGCGGGTGGTGAGCGTCACGCGGTCGGCAACGATGAAGGCGGAGTAGAAGCCGACGCCGAACTTGCCGATCAGCGCGGCGTCCTTTTGCTGGTCGCCGGACAGTTGCGAGAAGAATTCGTGGGTGCCGGATTTGGCGATGGTGCCGATGTGGTCGATGACTTCGAGACGGCTCATGCCGATGCCGTTGTCGCTGATGGTCAGCGTGCGCGCCTCGCGGTCGAAGGCGACGCGGATTTTCAGCTCGGAATCGCCTTCAAACAGGGCGGGATCGGACAGTGCCTCGAAGCGCAGCTTGTCTGAGGCGTCGGAAGCATTGGAAATCAGTTCGCGCAGGAATATGTCCTTGTTGGAATACAAGGAATGGATCATCAACTGCAGCAGTTGTTTGACTTCGGCCTGAAAGCCCAGGGTTTCTTTGGTAGTGGTGGACATGCCGTCTCTCCATGGTTCAAACGATGGGACGGCATATTGGGGCGGCGTGGGTTTATTTCAAGCGCTGGGGGGCCGCGATGCGGCGGCGTGAACGGTGAGTTCAGGCCGCTGAGGTTTCGGCTTGCCGGGTTTCGGTCCCGAATGGCCGCAGATGGCCGACGAACTGCTCGGTGGCTGCGCGCCAGGAGAAGGTTTCCGCATAGGCGCGGGCGTGACTGCGGTCGATGTCGAGCGCGGCCAGGCAGGCGGTGCGCAGGTCTTCGTGCATGACGCCTGCGGTGGAGTTGCCCAGTACGTCGATCGGCCCGCTGACCGGGTAGGCCGCGACCGGCAGGCCGCAGGCCATGGCTTCCAGCAGCACCAGGCCGAAGGTGTCGGTCTTGCTGGGAAACACGAAGACATCGGCGGCGGCATAGATTTCGGCCAGCTCGGGCTGCTTCATCACGCCGAGGTAGTGGGCGTCGGGATACTGCGCGCGCAGGCCGGCCAGTGCCGGGCCGTCGCCGACCACCCATTTGGAGCCGGGCAGGTCGAGCTGCAAAAACGCTTCGACGTTTTTTTCGACCGCCACCCGGCCGACATAGAGAAAGATCGGGTGTTCGCTGTCCAGCCGATGCGAGGGCTGCAGTTTGAACACGTCGAGATCGACGCCGCGCGACCACAGCACCACGTTGTCGAAGCCGAAAGCTTCGAGGTCGGTCTTGACCGCCTGGGTGGGCGTCATCACCGCGCTGGCGGGGCCGTGAAACCAGCGCAGAAAGCGGTAGGTCCAGGCCAGCGGGATGCCGGTGCGGGCCTGGACGTATTCGGGAAAACGCGTGTGGTAAGCGGTGGTGAACGGCAGCTTGTTTTTGATCGCGTAGCGGCGTGCGGCGAGGCCAAGCGGCCCTTCGGTGGCGATGTGCAGCGCGTGCGGATCGAATTCGCGGATGCGCTTGTGTGCCGCGTTGCCGGCCAGCATCGACAGGCGGATATCCGGATAGGTGGGGCAGGGCAGGGTGCGGAATTCGAGCGGGGTGAGGATGTCCACCTGGTGTCCCATGGCCTGCATTTCACGCCGTGTGGTGGTGAGCGTGCGCACCACGCCGTTGACTTGGGGCGACCAGGCATCGGTCACGATCATGACTTTCATGAAGTTTCCATGGCGGGGGTGGCGGCTTTGGCCGGCGCCCTGGATTCATCCAGGCAGTGCGTCCAGTGGATGATTTCGAGCGTGCCGTCGGCGTTTTCGGCCAGCGCGGTGAGGCTTTCCACCCAGTCGCCGTCGTTGCAGTACAGCAGGCCGTCGAGCATGCGGATTTCGGCCTTGTGGATATGGCCGCAGATGACGCCGTCGCAGTCGCGCCGGCGCGCTTCGTCGGTCATCACTTTTTCGAACGCGGTGATGAAGCTGACCGCGTTCTTGACCTTGTGCTTGATGTATTGCGACAGCGACCAGTAAGGATAGCCCATGCGCGTGCGCATGCCATTGAACCAGCGGTTGAGCGTGAGGATCAGGGTGTAGCCGCTGTCGCCGAGATAGGCCAGCCAGCGCGCGTGCTGCATCACGCCGTCGAACAGGTCGCCGTGGGTGACCAGAAAACGCCGGCCGTCGGCGGTGACGTGGATCACCTCGTCGGCCACTTCGATGTCGCCAAACGCCAGCCCCATGAACTGCCGCGCCATCGAGTCGTGGTTGCCCGGCACGTAGATCACCTTGGTGCCCTTGCGTGCCTTGCGCAGCAGTTTTTGCACCACGTCGTTGTGCGAGCGCGGCCAGTACCAGCCCTTGCGCAGCTGCCAGCCGTCGATGATGTCGCCCACCAGATACAGCGTGTCGGATTCGTTGTGCTTGAGGAAATCGAGCAGGTAGCGCGCCTGGCAGCCGGCGGTGCCGAGGTGGATGTCTGAAATCCACAGCGTGCGGTAGTGGCGGGCGGGCACGTCAGCCGCGGGCGGGTCGAAAGGCGGGGAAGCGGAGAGGCTGGCAGACCAGGGCGGGGCACCCGCTGGCTGTTGGTGCAGGGCATCCGGGCGTGCGCGGAGCCGGTTCGTGACGCGATTCAACATGACGCTATCAGGCCACGCCCAGATGACAGCGGCGTGGCAGCCGGGTGAAGCTTTGTTGACGACCTGGCCCGTTGTGGAGGCCCCTCGGGGCTCAGCGCGAAATCAGCTCCAGCAGCACGTTTTGCGCCTGGTAGGGGTTGGCGCGGCCGGGCTTGCGGCAGCGGTAGCTGCCGTCGGACTGCATTTCCCAGGCCTGCACGTTGTCGCGCAGATAAGGCTTCAGGCCTTCGGCGATGACGCGCTTTTTGAGCTTGGGGTTGAGGACGGGAAAGCCGGTTTCGATGCGGCGGAAGAAATTGCGATCCATCCAGTCGGCGGACGACAGATAGACCAGCTCGTCGCCGTCGTTCCTGAAGTAGAAAATCCGCGTGTGTTCGAGGAAGCGGCCGACGATCGAGCGCACCCGGATGTGTTCCGACAGCCCGGCAATGCCGGGGCGCAGCGCGCACACGCCGCGGATGATGAGGTCGACTTTGACTCCGGCCTGTGAGGCGGCGTAGAGGGCGGCGATGACCTGCGGCTCCAGCAGCGCATTCATTTTGGCGACGATGGCGGCAGGCTTGCCGGCGGCGGCCAGCTCGGTCTCGCGCTTGATCGCAGCGATGACTTCGCTGTGCAGGGTGAACGGCGCCTGCCACAGGCGCTTCAACTTGCCGGCCTTGCCGAGTCCGGTGATCTGGGTGAACAGGCTGTTAGCGTCGGCGGTCATGGCATCGTCGCAGGTCATCAGGCCGAAGTCGGTGTACATGCGGGCGGTGCGGGCGTGGTAGTTGCCGGTGCCCAGATGCGCATAGCGCTTGAGTTCGCCGTCTTCGCGGCGGATCACCAGCGCCAGCTTGGCGTGGGTTTTGTAGCCGACCACGCCGTAAATGACGTGTGCGCCCACATCTTCCAGCTTGGCTGCCCAGTTGATATTGGCCTCTTCGTCGAAGCGCGCCTTCAGTTCGACCACGACGGTGACTTCCTTGCCGGACTGCGCCGCGCGGATCAGCGCCATCATCAGTTTGGAATCGGTGCCGGTGCGGTAAACCGTCTGGCGGATGGCGACCACGTTGGGGTCAACTGCTGCCTGCTCGATGAAGTTGATCACCGGCTGGAACGATTCAAACGGGTGATGCAGCAGGATGTCGCCCTTTTTGATCTGGGCGAAGATGTCTTCCTTGTTGGCGAGCCGGGTGGGCAGGGCGGGAGTGAAGGGGGTGTACTTGAGTTCGGGGCGATCGACCCAGTCGGGCACCTGCATCAGGCGCACCAGGTTGACCGGGCCGTTGACCTGGTAGAGGTCGTCGCGTTCCAGCTCGAATTGTTCGAGCAGAAACGTCGCCATCGATTCCGAGCAGTTGTCCGCTACCTCCAGCCGCACGGCCGCGCCGTAATGCCGTTGCGGCAGTTCGCCCTGCAGCGCCTGGCGCAGGTTCTTGGTTTCTTCGTCGTCGACAAACAGATTGGAATTGCGGGTGACGCGAAACTGGTAGCAGCCTTCCACCGTCATCCCGGCGAACAGTTCGCCGACGTGGGCGTGCAGGATCGAGGACAGGAACACAAAGCCGTATTCGCAGCCGGCAATTTCTTCGGGCATGCGGATGAAGCGCGGCAGCGCGCGCGGCGCCTGCACCACGGCGGCGCCCGAGTTGCGGCCAAAGGCGTCGCGGCCGGACAGTTCGACCGCAAAGTTCAGACTCTTGTTGAGCACCAGCGGGAAGGGGTGCGAAGGGTCGAGCCCCACCGGCGTCAACACCGGCATCAACTCACGCAGGAAATAATCGCGTATCCATGCCGCCTGGGTTTCGGTCCAGTGGGTGCGGCGGAAAAAATGAATGTCGCGCTTGGCCAGCGCGGGAATCACGTCGTGGTTGAGCACTTCGTATTGCCTGGCGACCAGCTCGTGCGCCATGTCGGCCACGGCGCGATATTGCTGGCGCGGAGTGAGGCCGTCATCCGAGCGCTGGGTGGAGTTGGCGCGGATCTGCTCCTTGAGCCCGGCCATCCGCACCTCGAAAAACTCGTCTATGTTGCTGGATACGATGCAGAGGAATTTCAGGCGTTCCAGCAGCGGCACCTCGGGGTCCTCAGCCTGCGCCAGTACGCGGCGATGAAAGGCAAGAATGCCGAGTTCACGGTTGATGAGGGTGTCGGGACTGGGAAGATTCATGGTCTAGTATCCGGAATGACTTGCCATGATAAACGGCAGCCCGATCCCAAATGTGACAATTATATGAACACACCCCACCCCGTTGAAGTCGAGCTCAAACTGGCGCTGCCGCCGCAGCAGGCCGCACGCTTTATCAAACTGATGGCGCGGCGACGCCCGCCCGCGGTGGAGCAGGCCTTGCTCACGCGCTATTTCGACACGCCGGATTTTGCCCTGAGCGAGCAGGGGATCGCGCTGCGGGTGCGGCGCGTCGGCCGCCGCTGGCTGCAAACCCTGAAAACCGAAGGGGAACGCAGCGGCGGCCTGTCGCGGCGTGCCGAATACGAAGTGGCGATCAGCGGTCGCACGCCGGACTGGAGCCGCTTTCCCGCCGAGGCGCAGGATCGGGTGCCGCAAGCCTTGCGCGCGCAGCTGGTTCCGGTATTCGAAACCGACTTCAAGCGCACCTTGTGGCTGCTGGCAGGCGAACACGGAAGCACCATCGAAGTGGCGCTGGACATCGGCGAAGTGCGCGTCCCGAAGCGCAAAGGCGCCGCCGCGCAAAGCCAGCCGCTATGCGAAATCGAACTCGAACTGAAAAGCGGCCAGCCGGATGCGCTGTTTGCGCTGGCGCTGGGCTGGGCAGCGCAGCTCGACGCCCTGCCGCTGGACCTCAGCAAGGCGGAACGCGGCGTACGGCTGGCGTATCACCTCAGCCCGGAGCCGGTCAAGTCCTTGCCGCTGGCCTTGAACAAAAACCTGAGTGTGGAAGCGGGGTTTGCTGCAGTGTGCCAGGCCTGCCTGGCGCAGTTTCAGGCGAATCTGCCCGGCGTGCTGGATTCGGACGACATTGAATATGTCCATCAGGCGCGGGTGGCGTTGCGGCGCTTGCGCGCGGGGTTGCGCCTGTTTCGCCAGGTATGCGAAGTGCCGCAGGATTTGCAGTTGCCCCTGCGCGCACTGGTGGCCGCATTGGGGCCGGCACGCGACTGGGATGTGTTGTGCAGCGAAACCGTGCCGCCGGTCGCCGCGCATTATCCCGATGCGGCAGGTTGGCAGCGGGGCCTGGACGCGTGGGAGGCGCAGCGCGCCGCTGCGCGCGCCGACATGCGGGCCACGCTGTTGCAGGCGCATCCAGGGGCGTGGCTGCTGGCGTTTCAGCGCTGGTTGCTGCAGCGGGGCTGGCGCTTGAGCCCGGCGGGCGGCGCGGCGCCCGAAGCGCAGCGCTTCGGGCAGCTGTCGCCGTTGGCACCCTGGGCGCGTCAGGCATTGAAAAAAGGGCGGCGTCGGGTGATGCGGGGTGCAGAGGCCTTTGCCGGGATGGACATGGAGCAGCGTCATCGCCTTCGCATTGCCATCAAACGCGAGCGGTATGCCGTCGAGTTTTTTCAGGACCTGATCGGCGGGCGTCGGAACGACCGCGCACAGGTTGCCTTGCGCAATGCGCAGGACAGCCTCGGGCGCAGCAATGATGCGCGGGTGGTGAACCACTTGCTGGACGCAACGCCGGCCAATGCGCTACCGGTGGCCATGTTTGTGCGCGGATGGCTGGCAGCGCGGCAGGCTGAAACTGTGCCCAGGGAAAATGAACAGTCTGTGCAGGCCTTGCTGCAGGCGCTGCGCGCTGTGAAATCGTAGCAGCGGCGAGGGCAATGCCGTCGGGACCCGGTTGTCATATTCCGGTACCAGGGCTGCCGGACAATGGCGGATGGATTTTGGAAAGCCGAATTTTTTTGAGGATGCAGGATGGAACTGATTTTATGGCGGCACGCCGAGGCGGAAGACACCAGCCCGGATCTGGAACGCAAGTTGACGGGGCGGGGACGCAAACAGGCATCGCGCATGGCCGATTGGCTCAACCCGCGTTTGCCGCCGGATATCCGGGTGCTGGCGAGTCCGGCTACGCGCGCCTGGCAAACGGCGCAGGCGCTGGGGCGGGATTACGAACTGGTACCCGAGCTTGAGCCGGGCGCGAGTGCGGCTGATTTGCTGCGCGTGGCCGACTGGCCGGATTCGGTTCATCCGGTGCTGATCGTCGGGCACCAGCCGACGCTGGGGCAGGTGGCGATGCAGTTGCTGGCGAACCAGAGCGGCGATCTGCCGGTGAAAAAAGGCGGGATCTGGTGGTTTGTGAGCCGCGAACGCGCGGGCGAATTGCAGGTGGTCTTGCGCGCAGTGGCCGGGCCTGACTGGTTATAATCGCCATGTGATTATTCAACGCAACCCGTGTGAGGCCTTCCCGTGCGAGGCCATCCCGCCGCATCCGGCCATGCCGATGAGGATGACGCCATGTCAGCCTGGTTGAGCGCGCTGCGCGATCTGGTCGTGGAAGCGACGCCCGTGCGCCGGTTCATGCTGGCCTTGCTGGTGGTGGTGCCGCTGGTCGCCTTGTCTACCGCCTACTGGTGGTTGAACCCGTCGGCTTACCGCGTGCTGTATCCGCAACTGTCCGACCGCGCGAGTGGCGAGGTCATTACGGCGCTCGAACAGCTCGACATTCCCTATCGCCTGTCTGCCGACAATGGCCGTATTGAAGTAGCGGCCGATCAACTGCATCTGGCGCGCTATCGCCTGGCCGCGCTGGGCTTGCCCCAATCCGATGCCGACGCCGAGGATGCGATCGATCGCGCGCCCAGTTTCGGCGCGTCGTCCCTGCAGGAACAGCAACGCTATCAGCACGCGCTTGAGATTGATCTGGCGCGTTCGATCCAGAAACTGCAAACCATCGAGCTTGCGCGGGTGCATCTTGCCTTGCCCAAAGTGTCGCCGTTTTTGCGCAATGCACCGCCTGCCACCGCCGCCGTGCTGCTGCGTCTGCGGCCCGGCGCCCGGCTGTCGGCTGCGCAGGTGGGCAGCATCCAGACGATGGTGGCGGCCAGCGTGCCGCGCTTGAAGCGTGCAGAAGTGCAGGTGCTGGATCAGCACGGGATGGTGCTCGGTGCAAGCGCGCCCGAGCGGGTGCCGTCGCCGCAAGCGGCGCTGGAGCAGGATATGGTGCGCCGCGCGCTGGCGGTGCTGTCGCCGTGGCTAGGGCCGGATCGCGTCAGCGTGCAGATCACGGCCCTCCTCGAAGACAGTGAAACCCGGCAGACCGTCGAGCGCGTGCGCAATACCGGAGCGGGCGGGCGGGCGCAGGAAAAAACGGTGCTCACCACGCGGGTTCCGGAAGGCCGCATCCAGCGGGTCAACGCCATCGTGATTCTGGGTTTTGACGCCAGTGCGGCCGAGCTTAAACGCGCCGGTCAACTGACCCGTCAGGCGCTGGGGCTGATGCCTGCGCGCGGCGACAGCGTGACGGTCTACGCCTTGCCCCGCAAGACGGGTGCGGAGCCCGTGGAGCCAGCCGTGGCCTTGCCCCGTGCGCCGACACCCTCTGCGCCTGCCGTTTCAAGCCCGCCCGATTCGATCCCGCGGGTGCAGCCACAACCGGTGCCACCCGCGTCGAACCGCTCCGCGTTCCCCTGGTCGCCGGGATGGCTGGCGGCCGGTGCTGGCGCCATCGTGCTGCTGGGCGTAATCGGCTGGTGGATGGGGCGTCGACCCCAGCCGGTTGAGCTGTCGGTTGACGATTTTGACGGCGAGCTCGACGCGGTGCGCAATCAGGTGGTGGGCGACCCCCGCGTGACGGCCGATGTCATCAAATTGTGGATGCGCGCATGAGCCAGGCCGGAATCGAAAAGTCTGCTGCCTTGTTGCTGGCCCTTGGCGAAGAGGCGACTGCTGCGGTGTTCCGTTATCTGAGTCCACTGGAAGTCAGCCGCCTGGGCACCGCCATGCGCGAGATGGGCGTGCTGCCGCGCGAGCGGGTGCGCCTCATTCTGCGCGATTACGCGGCCGAAGCCGCCGAGCAGACCGGGTTTGCCACCGATGCCGGGCGTTTTCTCGATGACAGCCTCAAGCTGGCCTGGAGTCCCGAGCGCGCGCAGGCGATGCTGCACCGGCTGGGCGCAGCGGGCGTTCAGGCGCAGGGCAGGCTGGCGGGGCGCGAACCGGCGGAGATCGCCGGCCTGCTGGAAGAACAGCCGCCGCAACTGATTGCCATGGTGCTGCTGCAGTTGCCGCGCGATGTCGCTGCTGCTGTGCTCGATGTGCTGCCGGGCAGCATTCGGGCTGAGACCCTGCTGAGTCTGGCGCACAGCGATGCGCCGCATCCCGACATGCTGGTCGAGCTGGACGAGTGGCTGGCCAGCTTCGATGCGGCTGATTCGTCGCAGGGCGAAGCGGCTGTCGCCAGCCTGCTGGGACAGATGAGCGAGGGCAGCGCAGCGGCTGCCTTGAGCCAGATCGATCACAACGACGCTGAACTGGCTGCGCGATTGCGCGTGCGTCACCTCGCGTTTGAAGATCTGGCCCGCTTGCCCGAGGCCAGCCGCAAAACCTTTATGCGCAATGTCGGCGCGCGTACGCTTTTGCTGGCCTTGAAGGGCAGCGACGGCCGGGTGCTGGATGCACTTACCGCCGTGATGAGCCAGACAGCCGCGCAGCGCATGCGCGATGATCTGGATACGCTCGGCGCGGTGCCGGTTACGGCGATTCAGACGGCGCAGGAGGAAGCCAGTGCAACCCTGCGGCGGTTGGCGGCGGAGGGAGCGATTCTGTTCCCGGAAGAGGAGGCTGCATGAGCACACGGGACGACAGCGGCTTGACGGAAAGCGGGCCCGGGACAAGCGGGGTGAAGGAAGCCACTGCATTCGAGCAGTGGGAAGTAGTGGAACTGGTTGCGCCGGCGAATGCGGCCGCACCCGATCATCACGAGGCTGAGCTGGCCCGGCTGCGGGAGGCCGCGCACGCCGAAGGTTACGCCGAAGGCCTGGCTGCCGGGCGGGCCAAGGCCGAGCAGGCATGCGGGCAGATGAAACAGCTGGCCGAAAGCTTCGACAACACGCTGGACAACCTCGATTTTCATATCGCCGACATGGTGCTCGAACTGGCGCTGGATGTGGCGCGTCAGGTGGTGGCGGGTGAGCTGGCGGTGCGCCCGCAACACCTCCTCGACGTGGTGAATCAGGCGCTCAAACTGATGGCCGAATCGAGCCGTGGCGCGCGTTTGTTGCTGAATCCGGAGGATGCTGCCCTGGTGCGGCCGTATCTGGATCAGGTGCTCGATAAAAACCGGCTGCGCATTGTTGAGGATATTCGTATCGTGCGGGGCGGCTGTCTGATCGAAACCCCGCAGGGCGACCTCGATGCCACCCTGCCGTCGCGCTGGCGCCAGGTGGTGCAGGTTTTAGGCTCCAACCAGAACTGGCTCGAATAGGCCATGGATCGCACCGTCCGATTACGTGAATACCTGGCGGCGTGCCGGCGCGCCGTCAGCGGCGCCACGCCGATTTCGGGCAGCGGGCGTCTCACCCGCGTATCCGGTCTGGTGATGGAAGCCGTGGGGCTGCGTTTGCCGGTGGGCAGCCAGTGCCAAATCCAGATTCCGGGCGGCCAGAACATCGAGGCCGAAGTGGCGGGCTTTTCCGGCGACCATCTGTTCATCATGCCGGCCTCCGATATTTACGGCGTGATGCCGGGCGCGCGGGTCGTTCCCGAAAACCCGATGGCGGCACAGCCGCCGCGTTTGGGCGTGCGCTACATCCTGCGCCGGCGTGCCCAGGACCGGGTGCGCCAGGTGCCGGTGGGCGAGCATTTGCTGGGCCGCGTGCTCGACGGCGCCGGGCGACCGCTCGATGGCCTCGGCTCCTTGCTGCTGGAGCGGCGGGTGCCGCTGTACAGCCGTCCGATCAATCCGCTTGAGCGCGCGCCGATCCGGCAAACCCTTGATGTCGGCGTGCGCGCGATCAACGGCCTGCTGACGGTGGGGCGCGGCCAGCGGCTCGGTCTGTTCGCCGGCAGCGGCGTCGGCAAAAGCGTGCTGCTCGGCATGATGGCGCGCTACACCGAAGCCGACGTGGTGGTGGTGGGCCTGATCGGCGAACGCGGCCGCGAGGTCAAGGAATTCATCGACACCATCCTCGGCGCCGAAGGCATGGCGCGCGCGGTGGTGGTCGCCGCCCCTGCCGACCATCCGCCGCTGATGCGGCTCAACGGCGCGGCGTATGCGATGTCGATTGCCGAATATTTTCGCGATCAGGGCAAGCATGTGTTGCTCATCATGGATTCGCTCACCCGCTATGCGATGGCGCAGCGCGAGGTGGCGCTGGCGATTGGCGAACCGCCCGCCACCAAGGGCTATCCGCCGTCGGTGTTCGCCAAGCTGCCGCAACTGGCCGAACGCGCGGGCAATGGCCGCAACGGCAGCGGTTCGATCACCGCATTTTTTACCGTGCTGATGGAAGGCGACGACCAGCAGGACCCGATTGCCGACGCGGCGCGCGCGATTCTCGACGGCCATATCGTGTTGAGTCGGGATCTGGCCGATGCCGGGCATTACCCCGCGATCGATATCGAAGCCTCGATCAGCCGGGTGCAGCCCGATCTGCTGAGCGACGAGGGGCTGGAGCGGACGCGCCGGTTCAAATACCTCTACTCACGCTACATGCGCAGCCGCGACCTGCTGGCGGTCGGTGCCTACGTGCCGGGCGCCGATGTGGTGCTGGACGAAGGCGTGCGGCTGTATCCCCGCATGCAGGGTTATCTGATGCAGGGCATGCGCGAGCGCGCGTCGATGGATGCCGCTCGAAGCGGTCTCGAAGAGGTGGTTGGATGAAACCGTTTGCGCTGGCGCGGGTGCTGCAGCTGGCGCTGGGGCGCAGCGAAACACAGGCGCGCACGGTCAAGCTGGCGCACGGTATCTGGCTGCGTGCGCGCGGCAGGCTGGTGCAATTGACCACCCTGCGTGACGCCCACATCGCGCAACTGGCGGTCGAGCTGCGCGATGGCATCCCGGCTGCGCAGCTGCAGGAAAAAAACCGGCTGCAAACTGCGCAGGCGGCCGAAATGCAGGCCGCGCAAGCCAGCATCGATGCTGCTCATCGTGACTGGCAGGCCCACCTGGCCGAATGGATCAAGCTGGATCAACGCGTCAGGGCGCTACGGCTGCTTGAGCAGCGCCACCTGGCACAGATTGCCGTCCAGCAGCGACGAATCGAGCAACGCCAGCATGACGAGCTGGTGGAATTGGCTCACCATCGCGAATCAGGACACCTCAGCTGATGCAGCTGCTTGCCCTTACGCCGGCTGAAATCGCTTTTCTGACATTGCCTGATGTCACGCCGGACAGCCTGCACGCGCGTTTCAGCCAAAAACTTGCGGCCACGCTGACGGCAAGCCTGCGCGTGCCGGTCAAGGTCTCCATGCAAGTCGTCCCGCTCCAGCCTGCTTTGGCGCCTGGCCTACCAGGCTGGCAGCCCGATGTCGCGCTTTCCACCTTGTGGCTGGTGCGCCGGCTCGGCGGACAACGTATGAGCGGCGCTGCGTCGTTTGTGCCCAGGAGTTTGCTGCTGACGCTGAATGCGGCGCTGGCGGAATGCTGGCTCGATACGCCCATGACCGCGCTGCCGACTGCCTTGGCGTGGCAGATTGCGACCCCGCTCGGCACAGCCGGCCTTGCCCTGCAGTTGCCGCTCCAACCAACCGATATGACGCGCTGGGCGCGCGAGGTGATCCAGCATGTTCGTTAAACCCGCGCATTCAAACTCAACCAGCAGGCTGATCCCCCGCAGATCAGCGATGGGGTTGCTGCTGATCCCGGGATGGGCGTGGGCCGCGCCTGACACGGCGGGCAGCCTGTTGACCGTGTTGCTCAGCCTCGGCCTGATTCTGGGCGGCTTTGTCGCCGTGGCCTGGTTTGCCCGGCGCTATCTGCCCGGCATGGGCACGCAAGGCGCGGTCAAGGTCGTGTCCAGCACTGCAGTCGGCAGCCGTGAGCGGGTGGTGGTGATCGAAGTTGAGCACACCTGGCTGCTGCTGGGCGTTGGGGGCGGCAATGTGCGGCTGCTGCATACCCTGCCCAAGCCCGATCAGGTTCCCGCGTCTACGGAGCACCATTTATGAAAACAACCGGCGTGTGGCTTGCGGTGGGGTTGAACCTGCTGGCGCTGGGCTTGAGCCTGCCGGCGTTCGCCGCAGAAACCAGTGTGCCGCTGTTGAGCGTGATCCCCGGCGCAGGCGGGCAGGTGATCGGGGTGCCGGGCACCAGCCTGCCGTGGCTGCTGCTGTTCCCGTTTTTGCCCGCCCTGTTGCTGGCCTTTACTGCGTTTACCCGCATCGCCGTGGTGCTGTTTCTGCTGCGACAGGGCCTGGGTAGCCAGACCGCGCCGCCGAATCTGGTGCTGATGGGGCTGGCGGTGTTGCTGACGATATTTGTCATGTCGCCCGTGCTCAAAACCATCAATGCCGAGGCGTATCAGCCCTATCTTGCCGGGTCGCTCAGCTTCAACGCCGCTGCCGAGCAGGCCGCCACGCCGCTCAAAAGCTTCATGTTGCGGCAAACCCGCGCCGAAGACCTCAGCCTGTTCACCGAAAGCGATCCCACCCTCGATCCCGCCACCATCGATCCCGAACGGGCCGACAGCGTGCCACTCGCCGCACTGGCGCCGGCCTTCCTCACCAGCGAACTCAAGACCGCATTCCAGATCGGCTTCATGGTGATCCTGCCGTTTCTGGTCATCGACCTGGTGGTCGCCGCCGTGCTGACTGCACTCGGCATGATCATGCTGCCGCCGCAACTGGTATCGCTGCCGCTCAAGCTGCTGCTGTTCGTTACGGTGGACGGCTGGCATCTGCTGGTCGGCTCGCTGATCGGAAGCTTTTGATGGAAGGCCTTGCCCGCGACGCGCTCTGGTTGGTGGCCTTGCTGGCCGCCCCCATCTTGCTGGCGGGCCTGTTCACCGCTTTTGCCATCAGCGTGTTTCAGGCCGCGACCAAAATCCTTGAACCGACCCTGTCCTTTGTCCCGAAACTCATCGTCATGCTGCTCGTGCTGGCCCTGTTAGGCAGCTGGATGGGCGGTCAACTGGTCGAGTTTGCGCGCAGCATGCTGACCGACTTTCCTGGCCTGATCGAGTGAAGCCGTGCCCCTGGCCGAAGCGAGCCTGACCGCCTGGCTGTTTGCTTTTGCCCGTCTCGCCGGGTGGACGCTGTTCGATCCGCTGACCGGACGTCTGCCGCTGTCGCTGCGCCTGCTGATCGCCGCCGTGCTGGCCGCCGTGCTGACCCCGGGCCTCACCCTTCAGGCCATCGACCCGTTTAGCGTGCAAGGTGTTCTAGGCTTAAGCCTGGAAGTCGCTTGGGGCGCGGCACTGGCGTTGTGCGTGTGGCTGGTGTTTGCAGCGATGAGCGCCGCGCTGCTGTGGACCGGCCACACTGCCAGCGGCGGCCTGCTGAACCTGACTGCCGAACAGGCCGCGCCGGCCGACGCCGCCTGGCGTGCGCTGGCTGGCTGGCTGGCCGCGCTGGCATTTTTGGGGGGCAGCGGCCATTTACTGGTGGTCGATGCCTTGCGCGACAGCTTTACCGCGATGCCGGTTGCGGTGCTGCCCACTGCAGCCGACTTGCGCCAGCTGGCTGAGGCCGCCAGCTGGCTGTTCGCCACCGGCGTGCAACTGGCCTTGCCGCTGCTGGCGCTGGCGCTGCTGATCCAGCTGGCTTTTGGCATCGTCGCGCGCACCACGCCCGGACTGGACATGTTTTCGGTGGGGTTGGGCATCGCCTCGCTCGGCCTGATGGCTGCCTGGATCTGGGCGGTGCCCCTGGTCGCGCAGGGCGTAAACCGGGGACTGGCGCAACTGGGTAATTGGATCAGCTGGCTTTAACCAAACAGAACCGAGCCATGGACACTCTCTTGAACCGTTTGCAACACCTTGCTGCCCAGCCCGAACTTGCCACCAACCTGGAGGACAGCCTGCGGCAATGCGTGAAGATGACGGCCGAACTGCTGGATGTCCACGGCAGCGTCATCCTGTTGTTCGGCGAGACCGAGGTGGGCGAAGAGATCGCCATGCTCAAGGTATTCGCCATCGGCGCAGATCAGGTCATCCGCATCAGCAACGATCCGCAGAGCCGGCATGCGATCGTGTTCGACCGGGTGGTCGCAGCGGATGCGCCGGAACTGATCGGCAAACTGGAGGAGGCAGATTTTGCGAACCTCAGGCACCCGCAGCCGGATCGTTTCAACAGCCTGATTGCCGCGCCGATCCATATCAACAGCAAGATCGTCGGCCTCATCAGTGCCAGCGGGCACAAGTCGGGGCGCCCGCTGGACCAGCGTGATCTCGAATGGCTTGGCATGATCGGCATGCTGGTCGGCAAATCCATGCAGGTGGTTCAGCTGCAAAACGTCCTGTCCTCCCGCTTTGCGCAATTGGCCCTGGTTCGTGAAGCCAAGGCCAATCTGGGCGTGGCACTGGAAAAAGCCGTGGAAAATCCGGATCAGCTGGCGCGGATTCTGGCCAAGTCGTTTTTTCGTGAAATGACCACCACCGGATTCAGCACCAGCCAGATCATCCAGGCCTCGTCAGAAATCATTACCCAGCTTTCCAGCAGCCTGAATCGGCATAGCAAGCGCCTGGAAAAACCGAAGGTCAAGCGTCGTTAAACGCCACCTATTGATTCAACACAGGAGCGCACCATGAAAAACGGAGCCATTTTATTCGTCGCCGGACTGATCCTTACCCCGCCTGCCATGGCTTTCGACTGGAGCGGGGCGCTGAAGGAGGCGATGGGCAAAGCCACTGGGCAGGCCGCAGGCACCCCGACCTCATCGGGCGTGGATGCCCTGTCCAATGCCGACATCAACGCAGGCTTGAAAGAGGCGCTGACGCGCGGCGCAGATTCGGCCGTCGCGCAACTGGGTGTCAAGGATGGTTTTTACGGCAATCCCGCGCTCAAAATCCCGCTGCCGAAAAGCCTGCAAAAAATCGACAAGGCCATGCGCATGTTTGGCATGGGCAAGCAGGCCGATGAACTGGTCCTGGCGATGAACCGCGCCGCCGAGGCTGCCGTGCCCCAGGCCAAGACCCTGCTGGTTGACGCAGTGAAAAGCATGTCAGTGGAAGATGCCCGCGGCATTCTGACCGGCGGCTCAACCTCGGCCACCGACTATTTCCGCGCCAAAACCGAAGCGCAGCTCACCGAACGCTTCGGCCCCATCGTCAAGGGCATTACCGACAAAACGAGCCTTGCGCAGCAATACAACCGCTATGCAGGGCAAGCCGCGCAGTTCAATCTAATCGATCAAAACCAGGCCAGCGTCGAGCAGTATGTGACGCGGGAATCACTGGATCGCCTGTATCGCCTGATCGGCGAGAAAGAACAGGCCATCCGTGCCAACCCGATGCAGGCTGGCAGTGATTTATTGCGGCAGGTGTTTGGCGCAGTGAAGTGAGTAGAGTGGGGGCTTCCAGCTAAAAAGGGGGGCCAGGCCGAAGCCTTTTCCGCATCTGGCAGCTGTAATCGCGCAAGCTGCAATCACTCCATTGCTTCGGGATTGTCGTTGATGGCGGGTGTCGCTTTGTGATGTTCGGCATCCAGCGCTGCCTGGTTGCGGACCGCATCCAGTTCGGCTTTTTTGCGTGCGGCTTCCAGCTTGGCCTTGCTGCGAGCCGCATCCAGCATCGCCTGGCGGGTCGCAGGGGTTTCCAGGCTGATGCGACCGAGGGCGCCGGAGCGGTAATCAGTCAGAAAAATCATCGCTGCCTTTTCCAGGTCGAGTTCGCCGCCGCGCCCCTTGATGACGCACGCGCGCCGCTTGGCGACGGCTTCGAGCACGCCGGTGGCATCGAGTCCGTCGAGCGAGAAGCCATAGCGGGCTGTCAGCAAAGCCGGGTAGCGTTGCAGCAGGATGTCCGCCAAAAATACCGCCACCTGTTCGTCGATGACGGCGTTGCGGCCAATGGCGTGGCTGGCAGCAAGCATGAAGCCGTCGGAATCATGTTCGATTCTGGGCCAGGTCATCCCCGGCGTGTCGACCAGCGACAGCAGCGGCGAGATGTTGATGCGCTGCTGCGATTTGGTCACGGCGGGTTCGTCACCCACTGCCGCGACCCGGCGCTTGACCCAGGTGTTCATCAGGGTGGACTTGCCGACGTTGGGGATGCCCATGATCATCAGCCGCAGCGGCTTGATCGGATCGTTGCGATGCGGAGCCAGCTTTTGCGCCAGCGCCGCCAGTTTGGCGACATCGCCGGGCTTTTTGGCGGAAATCGCCACCGCCTTCACATTCGGCAGGCTGTTGTAATAGTCGATCCAGGCGCGGGTGGCTTCGGGATCGGCGAGGTCAACTTTGTTGAGCAGCTTGAGGCAGGGACGCTGGCGATGCGCGCGCAACTCGTGAATCATCGGGTTGCTGCCGGCCTCGGGCAGCCGCGCGTCGAGCACTTCGACGACGACATCGACCAGCGCCATTGTTTCAGCCGCTTTTTTGCGCGCGGTGGTCATATGACCGGGGAACCACTGGATCGCCATGGGGGTGGGGGAATGGGGTAAAAACGGGATTATCCCCTAGCCCCCGCCTTAACGCATTGTTTAATCAATCAAATAACGACTGACGGGGGTGAATAACCCTATAATTCGCGCCACTCTGGAACGTGTGGCTACACGGTCATGACAAGGAATTGAATGCAGGATCACTATGAAAAGCTGGGCGTTCCGCCTTCAGCTCCCCCCGAATCAATCAAGCTCGCGTACCGCAAAAAAGCTGCGTTTTACCATCCGGACAAGAATTCGGCCGAGGATTCGGTGTTGCGTTTTCGCGAAGTCCAGGATGCGTATGAAGTGCTGTCCGATCCCGAGCGGAAAAAAGCGTACGACGAATACCGGCAGCGCAGCCTGATCGACGACCCGGTCGCGGTTGCGCAGGAAATGGCGGCTAAATACATCCAGGGAATTCTCAATTGAAAAAATCAAACTACTTTACGGACCTGCTCAGAAGCTATCTCGATGAAATCGATGATCTGGTGACCGACTCCGAAGGCAAATCGGTGCTGCAACGGCGGTTGAAGGACAAGCGTCAGGAAATGGATGCCATTCTGGCGATGATCGACTACAGCCCTGAAATGGTGGCGGTGGTTTTTTATGATGCCTTTGGTTTTCCATCTGCCGATGTGATGCACAAGCTGGTGTTGAACGAACCTGAACACGCTGGTTTTCTTGCCTGGTCCGAGCTTGAGAAAAGCCTGACGGTTGCCCCCTGGGCCGAGCCCTTGATCGCCGTGACGCTGAACGTTCAGGGGGGCGATGCGTTTCTGGTGACAACCGCCGCGCTGGAATTCTTGCGCAACAAGGATGCGTTTGCCGCGCCGGCGCCCAGGCAGGAGGATGAAAGCGAGCACGGTGAAGACGACGAGGGCGACGATGACGAGGCAGACGATCTCGGCGAAGCCGGTTCGGACTGGCTGTCGGAGCAGGGATTCGATAACCGTGATGAGTGACCACCAAGCAGACAACACTGAAGAAGGACGCAGCATGCACCCGGTAGTTTTGAAATCCTCGCAGTTGATTTTGTCCGGCGACATCGTGGGCGCCGAGCGCACGCTCGTGGCCGTGGCCGACCAGCATGGCGACCACGCGCTGGTCAGCCTGATGGACGATTTGCCCCCCAAGGATCTGCTCGCCATCATGCGCGAGTTCGATTCGTCCAAGGAGTCCATCGTCAACATGCTGGTGACGCCGGAGCAGTTTGCCCATTCCATCGTGCTGGAACGGCAGTACGGCGAGCGCACCAGCGAGCGCCTGCGCGCCATGGTGAACGCCGTCATCCACCGCGACGAAAACACGGTCAGCGAATACCTCGATGTGCTCGTCAATACGGAAGGCGGCATCAACACGCTGGCCGATTACTTTGAAGACCGTTATGACGAAGTGCTGAGCTTTGCCACCAGCGGGCGCTTTGCGCCGGAATACGAGCAGGATGCCGGGATACAGGTGCACACCACCTGGCTGATGGAAAAGCTGGAGGAACTGGACGAAAGCTTGGGCTTCGGCAACCACATCGAGGATTCGCGGCCGCTGCTGCAGCGTGCCGAAGTGGCCGATGGCGACTGGATGGAAACCGCCTGGCTGCTGCGCTACGAGTTTCCCGATGCGTTCGAGGAATTGATGGGTGTGCTGCGCGCGCGCGTAGCCAAGCATGTGGAAGCGCTTAACGCCATGCTGCTGGCCGCCGAGGCAGGCGAACCCAGCGGCGGCGAAGAAGAGTCCGCCATTTGATGATGGGTGAAGCGATGGCAACGGGCTTGACCGGACTGGCCGCGTTCGACAGCCGGCCTTTTTTCGACAAGGCGCTGCATCACGGCGTGAAGCAGGGAATCATTTCATCCGAGCGCCTGCGCGCCATTGAGGCGGACTTTGCGAAGGGCATCGTGCAGATCGCCAATTATTTTGGCACCGCGTATCTGCGCCCCGAACTTGAGCAGGCGGTGCGCCGCATGGTTTATCTGATGAGTCTGTATCTGGAAGACGTGTCAGGAGGGGCGGTGGCCGTTGCCGCCGCATCCTTGCGTGACAAGACCCTGCTGTCGCATTCCAAGGGTGGGTCGGACATGCTGAAGCGGCTGCAGGCAATGCCGGACAGCAGCCTGATGATCGGGAATATCGTGTCGCCCGAGAGTCAGCGCGCCTATCTGGACGACAAGACCGCAGCCCATCCGCTCACGCTTGCCGAATACCGGGCTGAACGCGCGGCGCGGCAGGTCAGCCAGGATACGATTGATTTTTCGTTGTGGCTGGCCAGAAAAATGGGCGTCGCGCGCGGCGATTATGACGATGCCGAAGCGTTGATCCGCAGCGCCATGCTGGTGCTGTTTGTCGACAAGGCTGCGTTGACGCTGCCGACGCGCAGCGGTTTCGTGCATCTGGTCAAGGCCGCCAAACGCCCCCAGGCCAGGCTCGACGCGGCGCGTTTCCAGGCGTTTTTCGCTGATGCCCCGGCCGCGTTCCAGCAGCTTGCCCAGCGCGCGATGGCACGCTTTGTCGAACAGGACCTGCCGCAGATTCGCGCGGACGACACCACGGCGGACAAGCTGCTGTATGGGGATACCGCCCAGCCTTACTTTGTCGGCGAAAGCCTGGACGAAGACGTCAGCGAATATGACCGTCTGGTGGCCAAGGAATGGCAGCGCGTGACGCGCGGCGAGTCGGACGACCCCCAGGTGCTGGCCACCGTCTTTCTGCTGCTGGCGACGGGGCTGCCGCCCAAGGCCTCGATGCTGCTGAAAGAGGCCAAGGAAGTCACTCGCATCTTCCGCAGCAGCGGGTTTGATTCGCAGGCCGTGCTCGGTTTTGTCGACCAGCATGCGCCCGAATCGCAGCGCGCCGATCTGCGCCGGGCCTGGTCGGACGACATCCGGCGCGAAGCGGAAGAGCGCCTCGCCGACACCGATCCCAACTGGCCCGATTCCTATATGGAGCGTGCCCTTGAGTATCTGCATGGGATGTGCCGCGCGACCTGGAAAAGCCGTAGACGGTAAGGCGCTGGGCGCTCAAGCGTGCGCCAATGGACTTCAGCGCATCAAGGCGGCGGTCGCCGATTACGGTTGGCGTTGGCGCGCGAAGGCGTGTCCTGCGCGTCGTCTTCAACCGACATGGCGCGGACTTTCACCGTCTTGCCCTTGATCTTGCCGGTCGCCAGCCAGCGCAAAGCTTTTTGCGCGATCTCGCGCGCCACCGCTACGTAAGTGTGGAATTCGGTGATGTTGATCTTGCCGATCTGGGCGCTGCTGAACCCAGCCTCGCCGGTAAGCGCGCCCAGCACGTCGCCAGGGCGGATTTTTTCCTTGCGGCCACCGAGTATCTGCAAGGTCACCATCGGTGGCAGCAGCGGTTCGTCGCTGGCAGGCGCCAGCTCGGCGATCGGATGCCATTCCACTTCGGTGCCGGTCTCCTTGGCAATGTTGTCGACGCGCCGCATCTGGTTGCTGCTGGCGAGGCTCAGCGCCCAGCCGTCCTGGTCGGCGCGCCCGGTGCGGCCGATGCGGTGGATGTAGACCTCGGGGTCGGGCGTGACGTCGACGTTGATCACCGCTTCGAGCTGGGCGATGTCGAGGCCGCGCGCGGCGACGTCGGTCGCCACCAGCACCGAACAACTGCGGTTGGCGAACTGGATCAACACCTGGTCGCGTTCGCGCTGTTCCAGTTCGCCGTGCAGGGCCAGCGCCTGGAAACCCTGCTCGCGCAGCACCTCCAATAAATCGCGGCATTGCTGGCGGGTGTTGCAAAACGCCAGCGTGCTGACCGGCCGGTAGTGGCGCAGCAGCGTCGCCACCGCCTGCAGGCGATCTTCGTTGGCCACTTCGTAGAAACGCTGGCGAATCTTGTCGCTCTCGTGCTGTTCCAGCAGTTTGACGGTGCGCGGCTGGTGCAAAAACTGCCGCCCCAGCTTCTCGATGCCTTCGGGGTAGGTGGCGGAAAACAGCAGCGTCTGGCGCTTCTGCGGACACTGCCGCGCGATGAACACCATGTCGTCGTAAAAGCCCATGTCCAGCATGCGGTCGGCTTCGTCGAACACCAGCGTGTTGAGGGTATCCAGATTCAGGCTGCCACGTTGCAGGTGATCCATGATGCGCCCCGGCGTGCCCACCACGATGTGGGCGCCGTGTTCCAGGCTGGCCAGTTGCGGCCGCATCGTGCTGCCGCCCACCAGCGACAGCACCTTGATGTTGTCTTCGGCGCGCGCCAGGCGGCGGATCTCCTGCGTCACCTGATCGGCCAGCTCGCGCGTCGGGCACAGTACTAGCGCCTGCACGTCAAAGTAGCGCAGATCCAGATTCGCCAGCAGCGTCAACGCGAAGGCCGCGGTTTTTCCGCTACCTGTCTTGGCCTGCGCGATCAGGTCATGACCTTCCAGCGTAATCGGCAGGCTGGCTGCCTGAATCGGCGTCATGTTGAGATAGCCCAGCGACCGCAGGTTTGCCTGTATGGCGGGCGGCAGCGGCAGCAGATCGAAGGCGGTACTGAACGGATCGGCCGTTTCAGCGGATGCGGGAGGCGAGTCGGGGACGGGCGGGTGGGGATGGGTCATGCTGGATTATAAGCGTTTGCGCATATTGCCGTGGCGGCATCACTCATTCAGCTCTTGCAAGCGCAACAATCTTGCCGCCTCGGCCTCACGCGCATCGTCGATCTCCCGTATTACGCCTTCCAGATCGACTGGCGGCAGGATGGATTCGAAATGGCCGGTGAGTTTGACGTCCGGATTCAATTCACCGTGTTCATATAGCGACCAGATCTCTTCGGCATATTGCGTGGTCAACAGCACGGGGTCGAACTGGCCGAAGTAGGTGGTCAGGTTGTTGACGTCGCGCGTCAACATGGCCTTGGCGTGGTTGTTGCCGGCGGCGTCGACTGCTTGCGGCAGGTCGATGATGACCGGGCCGTTTTCGCTGACGAGGATGTTGTATTCGGACAGGTCGCCGTGGATGATGCCGGCGCACAACATGCGTACGACTTCCATCATCAGGGTGTGATGGTGCTGGCGGGCTTCGTCGGCGGTGAACGACACATCGTTGAGCCGGGGCGCGGCGTTGCCGTCGGCATCAGTCACCAGTTCCATCAGCAGCACGCCTTCGTGAAAGTTGTACGGCGTGGGTACGCGCACGCCAGCGGCGGCCAGCCGGTACAGTGCATCGACTTCGGCACTTTGCCAGGCTTCTTCCTGCTTCTCACGTCCGAATTTGCTGCCTTTGGCCATGGCGCGTGCCTGGCGGCTGTTCTTGGTTTTACGGTTTTCGGTGTAGTCGACAGCCTGGCGAAAGCTGCGTTTGTTGGCTTCCTTGTAGACCTTGGCGCAGCGGATGTCGTCGCCGCAGCGCACCACGAACACCATCGCCTCCTTGCCGCTCATGAGCTGGCGCACGACCTCGTCGATCAGGCCGTCTTCGATCAGGGGCTCGAGTCTTTTATGGGGTTTCATCAGCCCGCTCCACCGCCGCTGCCGACACCGTGCGCGGCTTGCAGCACCAGGGCGTCAAAGTCGGCGGCCAGCATCAATCCGCGCTCGGCGACGATGTCGCGCACCGGGCGCCCGGATTTTTCCGATTCCTTGGCGACTTCGGCGGCCTGGTTGTAGCCGATCTGGGTGTTGAGCAGGGTGGCGAGCGCAACGCTCTGGTGGATGAAGAAGGCGCAGCGTTCGCGGTTGACGACGATGCCTTTCAGGTTCTTCTCGGTGGCGGCGTTCATTGCGTTGGTCAGCCACTCCATGGCGTCGAACAGCGCGCTGCCCAGGGCCGGCATCATCACGTTCAATTCCATCTGCCCGGCCTGCACCATGTAGCTCACGGCGGCGTCCTGCCCCAGCACCTGGAAGCAGACCTGGTTGAGCATTTCGAACATTACCGGATTGACCTTGCCCGGCATGATGGAAGATCCCGGCTGCACCGGCGGCAACTGGATTTCGCCGAGGCCGGTGCGCGGGCCGCTGGCGAGCAGGCGCAGGTCGTTGGAAATGCGGGTGAGTTCCAGCGCCAGATTGCGGATTTCGCCCGACAGTCGCGCCAGATCGTTCATCGACTGCATCTGCGCGACCAGCTGGCCGACTCGGATCGGCTCGCCGGTGAGCGTGGCCAGTTCGGCGGCGACGCGCGCCGGGTAGTCGGGCGAGGTGTTGAGCCCGGTGCCGGCGGCCGAGCCGCCCAGCCCGGTTTCGCACAGCGCCGGGCGCACCGCTTCGAGCGCGCCCGCGCAGCGGCCCAGCGTCCAGGCATAGCCGGCGAATTCCTGCCCGAGCGTGGTCGGCACCGCATCCTGCAAGTGGGTGCGGCCGGATTTCACCGTGTCTTTTTCGCGCTCGGCCAGACGCGTGAACTCGGCGGCCATGGCATGCACGGCGGCGACCAGGCGTGGCAGCTTGGCCAGCAGCGTGAGGCGGATGGCGGTGGGAATGGTGTCGTTGGTCGATTGCCCCATGTTGACGTCGTCATTGGGGTTGATGGGCTTGTAGGTGCCTTTGTCAAAACCCAGCGCCACGTTGGCGAGGTTGGCGATGACTTCGTTGCTGTTCATGTTGTGGCTGGTGCCTGCACCGGCCTGAAAACGGTCGACCACGAATTGATCGAGATGCGCGCCGCCGATGATTTTTTCGCAGGCGTCGACGATGGCGTCGCGCTTGTCGGCACCCAGCCAGCCCGGCTGGCAGTTGGCGCGCGCGGCCGCCAGTTTGATGCGCACGTGGGCTAGTACGAAATCCTTATCCGGAAGCCGTCCGGAAATGGGAAAATTGGCCACCGCACGCGCGGTTTGTGCGCCGTACCAGGCCTGTTGGGGAACCTGGACCTCGCCCAGCGAGTCTTTCTCGATACGATATTCATTCATGGTGAAACACTCGATGCAGATGTTACAAAGACAGCGATTTTATCCGATGTGGCTGGCCGGGCTGGTGCTGGCGCTGGCAACGTCGTGGGCGCAAGCGGATTTCAAGATGACCGATACC
>JAHJRA010000045.1:0-26616 GCA_018831045.1 Gammaproteobacteria bacterium
ACCCAACTACCGCAACAACACCCACACCTATCGGCTGTAAATTGTTAAAGATCAATCGATTAACTCAACACTAACTGCTTGCTTCGTCGTTTCGAGAGGTGCGCATTCTACAGAACTTAATGAACAATGCAACACTTATTTTTCAAAATTTCTTGGCTTGCTGAATTGCTCGGTACTGCTTTTTCGAAGCCGCGTCTTGCGTTGCGCTTCAAAGAGGTGCGCATTCTACAGGGCCAAATCGCCCCGTCAACACTTTCAGCAAAACAATTTTAAATAATTGTGACACGCGCAAATCGTCGTTTGCCCACCTGGGCAATAACAGTCGCACCAGACAAAACAAGCATGCCCTTATCAACCACGCGTTCACCATCCAGACGCACTCCCCCTCCGGCTATCTGACGCATTGCATCTGATGTGCTTGCAACCAGCCCAGCTTGTTTCAACAACAACGGCACGGCCATTCCTGCGCCCGCGCTGGCAAGACTGATTTCCGGCATGTCGTCTGGCAGCGCACCCTTCTGAAAACGTGCCTCAAAATCTGCGAGCGCCTGTTGCGCGGCACCCGCGCCATGGAAACGGGTGACAATTTCTTGCGCAAAGACAACCTTGATATTGCGAGGATTGGCACCATCGGCAACTTGCTGCCGCCAAGAGGCGATCGTCTGTAGCGACTCAAATGACAAGAGCTCGATGTAACGCCACATCAATTCATCCGACACCGACATCAGCTTGCCGAATATCTCCTGTGGCGGTTCATTGATCCCAATATAATTGCCCAGGGATTTCGACATTTTATTTATGCCGTCCAAACCCTCCAGCAATGGCATCGTCAGAATGCTCTGCGGGGGCTGGCCATGCTGCTTTTGCAGCTCGCGCCCCATTAGCAGATTGAATTTCTGATCTGTGCCCCCCAGTTCCACATCGGCTTTTAACGCCACCGAGTCATAACCCTGAATCAATGGATATAAAAACTCATGGATCGCGATCGGTTGCTGACTTGCGTAACGCTTATGAAAGTCATCCCTCTCCAGCATACGGGCAACGGTATGCGTGGCCGCCAACCGAATCATCCCGACCGAACCCAGACTTTCCATCCATTCCGAGTTGAAGCGCACTTCAGTCAGCACCGGATCAAGAATCTTGAACACCTGGTCCTGATAGGTTTGTGCATTTTCGATAACAGCCTCATGCGTTAATGGTGGTCTCGTTGCGTTCTTCCCCGTTGGGTCGCCAATCATTCCGGTGAAGTCACCTATCAGGAACACCACCTGATGACCCAAAAGCTGGAACTGCCGCAGCTTGTTGAGCAACACCGTATGGCCCAGATGAAGATCGGGTGCAGTGGGATCAAACCCCGCCTTAATCCGCAATGGGCGGTTCAATTTCAACCTCTCGACCAACTCCGCCTCAACCAGCAGCTCGTGTGCTCCACGTTTGATTTCCTGTAAAGCGCCCTGCATCAACTTCCTCTCTGTTCTGTGAAAATAAAGTTTGCCCGCCCATGACCGTAGAGACTACATGCCACTTCGCCCAACGCAGCGCAAGTCGCTGTTTGGACAGACAAATCCCCCAAAATCATTCATGGTATAATGGGGTTCGATTACGGAAGGGAACCGGTCTATGCCGCTAACCAAACTGAGAATCTTAACCTATCGCCTGACAGGGGCGGAACGTCGCTTCGGCCTGCGTACACTGGTTACTCTCTCTAGCTTGCCACTTTTTGGGGTTGTTGCCGCATTCGGCCTCACGCCTGACACCAGCACCCTCGACACCGCTCCGGAAACCATTACCGAAGCCATTACTCTGCCCGCACTGGCAACAGCCAGCAGCTCGACATTTGTACGCGAAACGGTAACCCAGTCCGGCGACACGCTGTCTAGCGCCTTGTCGCGCATGAAAATCGACGACCTGGACATTCAGCGCTTGCTGTCTACCGATGCAGTCCATCAACTGTCTGCCAGCATCCGCGCTGGCAAGCGCATTCAAGCGACCACGGCGCAGGATGGGCAATTACTGGCCATTCAGTTTCAGCGCAGCAACGCGCCCGATCTGGCAATACGTCGACAAGGAGATGCGTTCGTAGCCGAAGAAGGCGACCAACTGACCGAGACCCGCGTTGTGATGCGATCAGGACGTATTACGTCATCGCTGTACGGAGCGACTGACAGCGCAGGCATCCCTGACAAAATCGCCGACCAGATGGCTGAAACGTTCTCTACCAACCTGGACTTCCGTAACGACTTGCGCCGTAACGATACTTTTTCGGTCATTTACACCGTTAACTATCGTAATGGCGAACCTATGGGTGCCGGCAAATTGCTTGCTGCGGAGTTCGTCAATGCAGGCAAACCGCACCAGGCGGTTCTGTTCAGCGACCCGCTTGGCCGCGAAGACTATTACACACCCGAAGGCGAATCCTTGAAAAAGGGATTTTTGCGCTCGCCACTTGAGTTTTCCCGGGTTACATCCAGCTTCAGCAACTCGCGTAAGCACCCGGTTTTCGGCTTCCACCGCGCGCATACAGGCGTGGACTTCGGTGCGCCAACAGGCACTCGAGTCAAGGCGACGGGCGACGCGACAGTTGCCTTTGCCGGACGCAAAGGCGGCTATGGCAACCTTGTGATTCTGCGCCATCACAGTGGTTACGAAACCTACTATGCGCACCTCAGCGCATTTGCGTCCGGCATTCGCCCGGGCCGCTCGGTTGGTCAGGGCGACGTCATTGCCTACGTCGGCTCGACTGGCGCATCGACCGGACCGCACCTGCACTACGAAGTACGTATTACCGGCAAGCCGTACAATCCGATGACCATCAAGCTGCCGGGGTCAACCCCGCTGGACGTGGCACAGCGTGCACGCTTCCTGCAGCAAACGGCCAATTGGTCTGAAAAACTGGCGATGTTGCGCGGCACCAATCTTGCCGCACTCGATTGAGCATACTTTCCGGGCATGATGCCGAACACTATGTCGGCCTCATGTCCGGCACCAGTCTTGATGGTGTTGATGCGGTTCTCGCCAAAATAAACCCCACAGGCCAAACCCGGCTTATCCATTCCCACTACCTGCCTTACCCCGACAGCCTGCGTTCGCAGCTGTTGGCGCTGCATGCCCCCCAGCCTGACGAAATCCATCTTTCCGCCTGCGCGGCCAACGACTTGGCACGCCTGTACGCACAGGCAACCAATGAGCTGTTACAAGCCACCCCTGCAGTCGTTCGCGCCATCGGCTGCCATGGCCAAACCCTGCGCCACCGACCCGCTGACGGCTACACCCTGCAAATCGGCAACGCCGCCTTGGTGGCCGAGCTCACCGGCATCACGGTGATTGCGGATTTCCGCAGCCGTGATATCGCCGCGGGTGGCCAGGGTGCGCCACTGGTTCCCGCTTTTCACGTTCAAATGCGGCACCCCGACATTCATCGCGTCATTGCCAACATAGGCGGCATCGCCAATATCAGCGACTTACCTGCCAATGGAGCCGTTCGTGGCTGGGATACTGGGCCTGGCAACATGCTGCTGGATGCCTGGATCAAACGACACCATGGTAAACACTACGACAGCGACGGTGCCTGGGCCGCAAGCGGAACCGTTCAAGCGAAGCTGCTGGATAGAATGTTGAGCCACGATTTTCTGAAACAGCCCCCTCCCAAAAGTGCGGGACGCGAGCAATTCAATATGGTTTGGCTGGACGCACTGCTGGACGAAGCAAATCAGCCATTCACAACCGCTGATGTACAGGCCACCCTGCTTGAGTTCACTGCCATCAGTCTGTGCAACGCCGTAAAACAGGAATGCAACGGCACACAGGAACTGTATGTCTGCGGTGGAGGTGCCCATAACGGTTTATTGATGCAGCGGATCAGCGCCAGCTTGCCCGGCATTCAGGTAATGAGCACGACCGCACTCGGCGTTGACCCGGACTGGGTGGAAGCGCTTGCCTTTGCCTGGCTCGCCCGGCAGGCCATGCACCATGCGCCGGGCAATTTGCCGTCTGTCACCGGCGCACGCGGCGAACGCATCCTGGGCGCGATTTATCCGGCTTAAGCGTTTGTTTGGTCGAAAAAAAGGAGCCGAGGCTCCTTTTTTTCATGCGCTGCAAATGCTTATGCGGAGAATGACGATCCACAACCACAGGTAGTCGTGGCATTCGGATTCTTGATGACAAACTGCGCGCCTTCCAGACCTTCCGAATAATCAATTTCAGCGCCAACCAGGTACTGAAAGCTCATCGAATCGACCAGTAGAGTCACGCCGTTTTTCACCATCGCGGTGTCATCGGCATTCTGTGCTTCATCGAAAGTGAAGCCGTACTGAAAGCCGGAACACCCCCCGCCAGAGACGAACACACGCAGCTTCAGGTCAGGGTTGCCTTCTTCGTCGATCAGGCTTTTGACCTTACTGGCCGCGCTATCGGTGAAGATCAGCGGGATATCCATTTCGGTTGCTGCATTCATGTTGATGCTCCTTAAATAAGTGTGGGCTAATTATCCGCATCACCCACGCTGCGTCAAGCAAAGACCCTATTTTGGCACGGGAGTTCCAGCCGCATGAAGGCCTGAGCCCGCACGCTCAGGGCAACATCCCCACCGCATCCAACGCTGTGTCTTCGGGCAGATCAAACAGGATATTCATGTTTTGCACCGCCTGCCCCGCCGCGCCCTTGACCAGGTTGTCAATCACCGACAACACCACCACTGTGTCGCTGCCAAACGGGCGGTGCACCGCGATGCGGCACATGTTTGCACCACGCACCGTGCGGGTTTCAGGATGGGAACCCGCAGGCAACACGTCAACGAAAGGTTCGTCCGCATAACGCTTTTCAAACAGGCTTTGCAAATCGATATCGGCGCTGACTTTTGCATACAGGGTGGCATGAATGCCCCGGATCAAGGGCAGCAAATGGGGCACGAACGTGAATCCCACAGGCTTGCCCGCAAACGATTCCAGGCCTTGCTTGATTTCCGGCCAGTGACGATGTCCACCCACGGCATACGCCTTGAAGTTGTCTGCCGATTCAGCAAAAAGCGTGGCGATTTCGGCCTTGCGCCCGGCGCCCGAAACGCCTGACTTGGCATCCGCCACCAGAAAGCCGACATCAACCACGCCTGATTCCAGTAACGGCAAAAACCCCAGCTGCACGGCCGTAGGATAGCAACCCGGATTGGCGATCAAGCGTGCGCTTTTAATTGCCGCCCGGTTAATCTCAGGCAGGCCATATACGGCTTCAGCCACCAGATCGGGGCAGGCGTGCTCCATCTTGTACCAATGCTCCCATACGGCAATGTCCTTGATGCGAAAATCCGCCGCCAGGTCGATCACCTTGACGCCGGCATCGAGCAAGGCGCGGGTCTGCTGCATCGCGACGCCATTCGGCGTCGCAAAAAACACCACATCGCAGTTCTCCAGCCCGGCGTCTTCCGGGGCGGAAAAAGCCAGGTGCACCCGCCCGCGCAGATTGGGGAACATTTCAGCCACCGGCATGCCGGCTTCCTTGCGTGAGGTGATCGCCTTCAATTCCACCTGCGGATGGCGTTCAAGCAGGCGCAGCAATTCGACTCCGGTGTAACCCGTGCCGCCAACAATACCGACTTTGATCATGCCGAGCTTCCCTGAAAAGAATGGACACTATTGTAGAACACGCCCGATAAGTGCCATGAAAAAAGCCGCCCACGAATGGACGGCTTTTTTGGCAGCAAAAGCGGTTGCTCCCAACGCGATTAACGCTTGGAGAACTGCTTCCGGCGGCGTGCCTTGTGGAAACCGACTTTTTTACGTTCGACTTCACGCGCATCACGCGTCACCAGACCGGCAACCTTCAGCGTAGGCTTCATCTCGGGCGAAAACTCGATCAGCGCACGGGTAATGCCATGACGCACCGCACCTGCCTGACCCGATTCACCGCCGCCCGACACATTGACCATGATGTCAAACGTGTTCAGGTTGTCGGTCAGCACCAGCGGCTGGCGCACGATCATGCGGCCAGTTTCGCGGGAGAAATACTCGTCCACCGGCTTGTCGTTCACAACGATCTTGCCGCTGCCAGCCTTCATAAACACGCGCGCAACGGATGATTTGCGACGCCCCGTACCGTAGTTGTAAATACCGATCATGGTGTGGCCTTAAATTTGAGCGTTGATTTCCAGCGGCTTCGGCTGTTGCGCCTCATGCGGATGATCCGCGCCCGCATAAATTTTCATTTTCTTGATCATGGCGTAGCCAAGCGGGCCTTTGGGCAGCATGCCCTTGACTGCTTTTTCCAGCGCACGACCGGGGAAACGCTCCTGCATCTTGCCAAAAGTCGTTTCGTAGATGCCGCCCGGATAACCCGAGTGACGGTAATATTTTTTGTCGAGTTCCTTGTTGCCGGTCACGCGCAACTTGGATGCGTTGACGACAACAATGTAATCGCCCGTATCGACGTGCGGGGTGAACTCGGGCTTATGCTTGCCGCGCAAACGGCGGGCAATTTCAGAAGCCAGACGGCCCAGCACTTTGTTATCAGCATCAACAACGAACCAGTCGCGTTGAACTTCGTGGCTTTTAGCGGAAAAGGTTTTCATGACCCAACCTCTGCACAGAGGACTATCTTGGAAAGCCGGGTAGTTTACCCGCGCAGCCCGGACAAAGTCAAACACTGCGTGAGAATTTAGTATCAAGCCGGCATACAATCTTCGCCATGTCAGCCTGGCTTGCCACAAACTTAATCGCTGCCACCCTGTTGCCGCCTTTGTTACTGGTGCTATTGCTGGCGTCAGGGCTGACTCTCCACTCTCGTCGTCCCCGCCTGGCCATGTCGCTCATCTTGCTGTCCACTACCGCGCTTTATGCCCTCTCCACGCCATGGGTCGGGGGCCTGTTGCTCAAAACCCTGGAAATCAGCCGTCCAATCAGCGCCGATGCGATAAGCAAGGCGGACGCCATCATCATACTGGGCGGCGGCCGGCGCATCGACGCGCTCGAATACGGCGGCGACACCCTGAACGGCATCAGCCTGGAACGCTTGCGTTACGGTGCCCACCTGCATCGCGCCACTAACCTGCCCATTCTGGTCACCGGCGGCAAGCCCGGTGGCGGCACGCTGGCCGAAGGCCGCATCATGCAATACGTCCTGCACCAGGAATACGGCATCGCCACCCACTGGGTCGAAGACGCCGCGCTCACCACGTGGGACAACGCCCGGTTGTCCGCACAACAGCTCAAACCGAGCCAGATGCAGCGCGTCATATTAGTCACCCACGCCTGGCATTTACGGCGCGCCGCGCCGCTGTTCGAGGCACACGGCCTCAGCGTCATCCCCGCCGGAATCCAGTTTTCCAGCACGCGGCTCGACTCCATCCTCGATGTGCTGCCCACGACTGCCGGGCTGCGCGACAGCACCTTTGCCCTGCACGAATGGCTCGGCATTGTATGGTACAAACTCCGCTCATTTTTTGCCTGAAGGAAGCCCATGAAAGCCCGTGTCAAACTCATCGAAGGGGTCAGCTTTGTCGGCCAGAGCGAATCCGGCCACAGCGTCGTCATGGATGGCGCGCCCGAATCGGGCGGCAAAAATCTCGGCGTGCGGCCGATGGAAATGCTGCTGCTGGGTCTGGGCGGCTGTTCCGCGTTCGATGTCCTGTTGATCCTGCGCAAAGGCCGCCAGCAGGTCACCGACTGCGTTGCCGACATCGACGCCACCCGCGCCGACACCGACCCCAAGGTGTTCACCCGAATCCACGTCCACTTCACCGTCACCGGCAAGGGGCTTGATCCCAAGCGCGTCGGACAGGCCGTGCATCTGTCGGCCGAGAAATACTGCTCGGCCAGCATCATGCTCGGCAAGACAGCCGAGATCACCCACGACTTCGAGATCAAGGAAGACTAAGCAAAAAAAACGGGTTCCCGCAGGAACCCGTTTTTACTTCTGGTCACAAACCGGTTTACACCGGCAAGTGATTAGAAGGTGTGGACAACGCCCAAGGAGACAATTTCAACATCCTGGCCAGCTTCAGCTGTGTAGCCGGTGGTGGACTGCGAAAGTGCCGTGCCATTACCGTTGGCCAGGCTGGTGTACAAGCCGAACAGCTTGGTGCGCTTGCTCAGGTTGTAGTCAGCGCCGACGACGTAGTAATCCATCTCGGTGCTGGCAGCGGATTCGCCATCTTTAGCCATGCCATAGGCAGCTTTCAGATCCACGGCGCCGATGCTGTACATGGCATTCATGTAATAGGCATCACGCTCGTTGGCGCTGGCTGCTGCAGCGGAGTCAATGATTTCGTAGACAGCGCCGAGTTGCAACGCGCCCAGTTTGACGCCCAAGCCCGCTTTGTAGGCTTCGGTTTCAGCAGTAGTGGTGGAACCGCCGCCAGCAGCACCGGAGAAAGTTTCATACGCCAGGCTGGCGAAGATCGGGCCGTTCACGTACTTGGCCATGGCGCTGGCTGCCTGCACGTTATCTGCAGCACCCGCCTCAACGTTCTTGGCTTCGACATAAGCAGCAGCAAAGCTGAAGCCCGTCCAGGTCGGCGACATGTAGGCGACGGTCTGGGTAGCGCGGTTGTCATAAATCGTGCCGGCAGAAGTCGTGCCGATAATGGTGTTGTAGTCGCCAGCGGTGTCGGAGAAAATGTCCAGATTGCCGGTAGCCATTTTGTACGGGGTGTCGTGACGACCCAGGATCACGGTGCCGAGGGACTTGCTGGACAGGCCGACAAAGGTGTTGCGCAGTGACGTGGCACCGGCGGCGGAGTTTGCATTCAACGCCATTTCAACCTGCCAAATTGCGGCCAGGCCGTTGCCCAGATCTTCAGTACCCTTGATGCCGAAGCGCGACACGTTGTCACGACCGGTCACGACGTCAGCGCCGTCGCCAATGAGGTTGTTGGTGTCGACATAGTCAAGCGAGAAAGCCATGCGGCCGTAGATGTCAACGTTGGCCGTTGCGGCAAAAGCGGGGGCGGATACTGCGCTGGCAATAGCCAGAGCGATCAGTGATTTTTTCATTGCTTTACTCCTAAGAAAGTAAAAATTAAGTACCCAGAGGGCATAAAAACCCGTTAAGGCTAAAGCTCTGCAGAGCTGTCCCACTTGGTTAAGTGCGAGTTGGACGGGGGTTGATTATCCAGACTGACACCGGGGCAGCAAGCAAACTTGTTGTTTTTTCTGTTGAGCAGACGGAAAAGTGTTGTTTTGTTGCACTGAGGCAACAGGCTGTGCTCCTGTACCGGAATGCCCGGTCGCTGGCGATCGATTACAGCCGTTCAATCGTTGCGTGCCACCATTAAAATAGCATTCACCCGCTCGGGTTGATTCAGGAGAAAGCATGCGCTGGGAAAAAGGACGACGCAGTGACAACATCGAAGACCGGCGCGGCATGCGCGTAACGGGCAAGGGGATACTGGGCGGCGGCATTGGAACGATCGTGCTGGCGCTGGTGGCGATGTATTTCGGGGTGGATCCGTCGGTGGTGCTGAACCAGGTGGGCAATCAGGCGCCCACGCAAACGGAGCAGCAAGCTGTCCCCTTCAACCCGGAAGAAGAAAAGCTGAAGGAGTTTTTGTCGGTGGTGCTGGCGGACACGGAGGATGTGTGGGGCTCGCTGTTCGAAGGTTCGGGGCAGACGTATCAACACCCCAAACTGGTGCTGTTTTCCGGCTCGGTGCAATCGGCGTGCGGCCATGCCGAGGCGGCGATGGGGCCGTTTTACTGTCCGGGCGACCAGAAGCTGTATCTGGACATGAGCTTTTTCAACGATCTGGCGCAGCGCCACGACGCGCCGGGCGACTTTGCCCAGGCGTATGTGGTGGCACACGAAGTCGGCCACCACGTGCAAACGCTGCTGGGCGTGTCGCAAAAGGTCCACGCGGCGCGGGGGCAGGCGTCCGAAGCCGAAAGCAATGCCTTGCAGGTACGGATGGAATTGCAGGCGGACTGCTTTGCCGGGGTGTGGGCGCACCACGCCAATCGGCAGCGGCAGGTTCTGGAGCCGGGCGACGCCGAGGAAGCGCTGGCAGCAGCCGCCGGCGTGGGCGACGACCGTTTGCAAAAACAGGCGCAGGGCTATGTGGTGCCGGAATCCTTTACCCACGGCTCATCGGAACAGCGGATGCAGTGGTTCCAGCGCGGCATGCAAACAGGTGATCCGGGGCAGTGCGATACCTTCAAGGCGGCGCGGCTGTAAGAAAACCAGCCGGCCCCGCTCACCGTTTGGTTCATGCGAGGCAGCGGGCTACACCCAGCGCCCGAATCCAGCCAGTCCCAGTCCAAATCGCACCAGCCCATACGCCAGCCGCGACAGCATGCGCTGTGGCCAGGGGCGGCGCTGCCAGTCGGCGATGTCGAGCGGGGTGGACTGGATGATGGCCTGTTGCAGCCGTTGTTGCAGGTCGAGCGCAAATCCGGCGTCGTCGACGACGATGTTGGCCTCGCGCGCCATCAGCAGACTGAAGGGGTCGATATTGCTGGAGCCGACGGTTGCCCAATAGCCGTCGATCACCGCCACTTTGGCGTGTAGCTCGCTCGCCTGATATTCGTGGATTTCGATGCCGGCAAGCAGCAGGTCGCGGTACAAGGCGCGGGCGGCGGCTTGATAAAAAGGGTGATCGGTGTGGCCCTGCACCAGCAGTTGCACCCGAACGCCGCGCGCGGCGGCATTTTTCAGCAATTTTCTGAAGCGGTGGCCGGGCAGAAAATAGGCGCTGGCGAGGACGACTTGCTTGCGCGCCCGCGCGAGCGCAACCAGATACACCCGCTCGATGTCGCGGCGATGGGCAAAGTTGTCGCGCACCACATAGGCGGCACGCACATGCCCGTCGGTCGGCCAAGACGGCTCGGCCCAGGTCGCCGGTTCGCCGCTGCGCAACTGCGTCAACATGACCAGTTGCCACAGGCGACGCATGCTTTGATGGATGCTGGCCAGCAACGGGCCCTGAATCTCGACGCTGAAGTCGAGGCGCGGCGCGACAAAGCGCACCGGTTCAAAGTCATCCAGGAGATTCATGCCACCGATAAAAGCGATGCGCGCATCGATCACGGCCAGCTTGCGATGCAGGCGGCGCAGATTGTGTGGACTGGTCAGACGGCCCGTCATGAGCGGACGGTAGACCAGCAGCCTGACGCCTGCCGCCCTCATGCGGTCCAGCCAGTCGACCGGCAGCAGGCGCGAACCGACAGCATCGATCATCAGCCGCACCAGGACGCCGCGCTGCGCTGCGCGAATCAGCGCGGCCTGGACGGCCTCGGCGCTGGTGTCGGGATTGAAAATGTAGGTTTCGAGATGGACTTCATGCTGCGCGGAATCGATGGCGGCAATCAGCGTTGGAAAAAAATCTGCCCCGCTTTGCAACAGCCGAAGGCGGTTGCCTGAAATCAGCTCGACGCCGCCGAAGAAAAAGGGGCGCCAGCGATTGCGCGCGGCCATCAGGCTGGGCGGAGTTGAGCCGTCAAGGCCGCGTGATCAGAAATGCGGTGCCAGGCGTTACCGGTTTGAACATGTGCGGACTGGATGCTGAAGCGCCGGATGTAAATGCGGTCGAGCTGGAACACCGGCATGAAGGAGGGGTAACTGCGCGCGGTCTTGCCATGGTGGGTTTTAAACACCTCGATCAGCCCCAGCTCGTCTTCAAAAAAGTCTCCGGCGCGCGCGCGCCAGTCATTGAAGTCGCCCGCCAGAATCAACGGCGCATTGTCCGGCACCATCGCGCGCACGCGGGCAGCGATCATTTGCAGCTGGCGGTTGCGGCCGCGCTCGGTCAGGCCCAGGTGAACGTTGATGCAATGGACCGGCATCTCCATTCCGGGCACTTCGATTTCGCAATGCAGCATGCCCCGACTCTCGTAGGCGTGTGCCGAGATGTCTTCGTTTTCCCACGACAGGATTTTATGGCGCGACAGGATGGCATTGCCGTGATGGCCGGTGTCGTAGACGCAGTTTTTGCCGTAGGCAAACTCGGTATAGACATGCCCCGCCAGAAACTCGTGCTGCGGCTCTTTCGGCCAGAGCGGAAAACGGCCGAGACGCAGGTTGTGCCCGCCCTGCACTTCCTGCAAAAACACGATGTCGGTTCCCAGCGTGCTGAGACGGTCGCGCAGCTCGTGTACCGTCAGCCGCCGGTTGAATTGCGACAGGCCTTTGTGGATGTTGTAACTGGCAATATGCAGCGAAGTGCTCATGGGCTGATTATAAAGCGGGCAAGCGACGAATCGCTGCTGCATTGCTGGGTGAAAAACACGCCGCTGCAGCAGCATCGCGCGGGAGCCAGCGGTATTGCAGGTGTTCACGCGGCTCCAGCGTCACGGGCAAGGTGCGGGGCAGGCAAAGACCGAACACATGCTCGGTGTTGTGCGTCACGCCCGCGGCATAACGATGGCGCCAGCGTTCATAGATTTCGTAACGGTTCTCGATGCCCCAGTCGGTGAGCGCAAACTGGCTGGCGTCGAGACCGGTTTCTTCGCGGATTTCGCGGATCGCGGTTTGCGCCAGCGTTTCGCCGGGATCCTGCGAGCCAGTGACCGATTGCCACCATCCCGGCGCATCGGTGCGCTCCATCAACAGCACTTGGCCGTCCGCCGTGTGAATGACGACCAGAACGGAAACCGGGACTTTATGCGGCTTCAAGGCGGGCATTGAGCGGAATGCCGGTGGTCAGGACAGTGATCAGGCGATCGATATTTGGATGCTTGCCGGGGTGCAGGCTGGCGTCTTCGGTGTGTTCGGCGAAAATCGCCAGACCTTCGGCCGCCGCCTCGGCGTTGATCGCGCCGTATTGCTGCGCGAGATAGGCATACACGCGGAACGAGCCTGCCGTGCCGGGCGCGTTGGCGATCGCAGCGATTTCTGCGCCACTGCTGTCAGTCAGAACGATATGTCCGCCCGCGAACTCGGGCAGGGTTTTCAGGGTGTCGGCGAATTTCATTTCAAAATCCTGATCCGCGAAGACACGCGAAGAAGAACACTGCGTGTTTCCTTCGCGTCGTGCTTCGCGGATGAAAAGGGTTAAGCCGCCTTGTCGGTCGACACCGGGCTGCGCAAGCGAATGTGCAGTTCGCGCAGCTGCTTGTCGTCCACCACGTTCGGCGCATTGGTCATCAGGCAGCTGGCGCGCTGAGTTTTGGGGAAGGCGATCACGTCGCGGATCGACTCGGCGCCTGTCATCAGCGTGACCAACCGATCCAGTCCGAACGCCAGGCCGCCGTGCGGGGGCGCGCCGTATTGCAGCGCGTCGAGCAGGAAGCCGAACTTCTCGCGGCGCTCCTCTTCACCAATATTGAGCGCGGCGAAGACCTTGTCCTGTACGTCCTGCTTGTGGATACGCACCGAGCCGCCGCCGACTTCCCAGCCGTTGAGCACCATGTCGTAAGCCTTGGACAGCGCCGCGCCCGGATCGGTGGCGAGGTAATCTTCGTGACCATCCTTCGGCGCGGTGAAGGGATGGTGCAGTGCATCCCAACGGGCTTCGCCTTCGTTGAATTCGAACATGGGGAAATCGACCACCCACAGCGGCGCCCAGGTGCGGCCATCGACGTGGTTTTTTTCGTGGCCGATCTTCAGGCGCAGCGCGCCGAGTGCATCGTTGACGATCTTGGCCTTGTCGGCGCCGAAGAAAATCAGGTCGCCATTGGCCGCGCCGGTGCGCTCCATGACCGCGCGCAGCGAGGTTTCGGAAAGATTCTTGACGATGGGCGACTGCAGGCCGGTTTCGTTCAACTGCGTCACGTCGTTGACCTTGATGTAGGCCAGACCCTTGGCACCGTAGATCTTGACGAACTCGGTGTAGCCGTCGATCTCGCCGCGGCTGAGCGCCGCGCCGCCAGGAATGCGCAATGCGGCGACGCGGCCTTTCGGGTCGTTGGCCGCCCCGGAGAACACCTTGAACGCGACGTCCTTCATGGCATCGGTCACTTCGGTGATTTCCAGCGTCACCCGCATGTCGGGCTTGTCGGAACCGTAGCGGTTCATCGCCTCGTGGTAGGTCATGCGCGGGAACGCAGCGGGCAGCTCGATGCTTTGCGCCTTCAGCATCATGTCGCGGATCATGCCCTCGACCATGCCCATGATGGATTCTTCGTCCATGAACGAGGTTTCCAGGTCGACCTGGGTGAATTCCGGCTGGCGGTCGGCGCGCAGGTCTTCGTCGCGGAAGCAGCGGGTGATCTGAAAATAGCGGTCATAGCCCGCCACCATCAACAGCTGCTTGAACAACTGCGGACTTTGCGGCAGCGCGTAGAACATGCCGTCATGCACCCGCGACGGCACCAGGTAATCGCGCGCGCCTTCAGGCGTGGAACGCGTCAGCATCGGCGTTTCGATTTCCATGAAGCCATGGGTATC
Organism: Gammaproteobacteria bacterium; assembly: GCA_018831045.1. Classification (GTDB taxonomy): domain Bacteria; phylum Pseudomonadota; class Gammaproteobacteria; order Burkholderiales; family Thiobacillaceae; genus Thiobacillus. The sequence goes on from JAHJRA010000045.1 coordinate 14,308, forward strand.
GAGATAGTCGCGCATGATTTTCGACACGCGATAACGCAGGCGCAGGTTCTTTTGCATCGTGTCGCGGCGCAGGTCGAGGTAGCGATACTGCAGGCGGATGTTTTCGTTGATGTTGTCGTCGTCGATCTGGAACGGCGGCGTCAATGACGCGTTCAGCACCTCCAGATCGAGCGTCAGCATTTCGACCATGCCGGTGGGCATGTTGGCATTTTCGGTACCGGCCGGGCGGGCGCGCACCTTGCCCTCGATCTTCAGCACGAATTCGGAACGCACCTCCTCGGCCAGCTTGAACGCAGCCGGGGTGTCGGGGTCGATCACCACCTGCATCATGCCTTCGCGGTCGCGCAGGTCGATGAAGATGACGCCGCCGTGGTCGCGCCGGCGATGCGCCCAGCCGCACAGGGTGATGGTTTTGCCGATGTCGTCGGCGCTGACCGCGCCACAGTAATGAGTCCGCATGCTGATTCCTGATTGCTTTCTATTGTTGAATGCCGGGGCGCGTGTCGCCAGAGGCCACGCCCATTGAAATAATGTATTTGAGCGCACGATCGACCGGGATATCCAGTTCGATCACTTCGCTCTTTTTCACGTAAAAATAAAAACCGTTAACCGGACTCGGCGTGGTGGGAATGAACACCGCCACATGCGCTTCGGGCAGCATGATCGCCACCTCATTCGGTACATTGGTCTGAAACGCCAACGACCACGCCTGCGGATGCGGATAGCGCACCAGCAGCACCTTGCGAAACGCGTGGCCGTTGCCCGAGAGCAACGTATCGGACACCTGCTTGACGCTGCCGTAAATGCTTTTCACCACCGGAATACGCGCCACTAGGGCTTCGGTCCAGTCGATCAGCTTCTGGCCGAAGAAATTGGTGGCGAACACGCCGGTCAGCACGATCACCAGCAGGGTCAGAATCACCCCCAGGCCGGGAATCCGCATGCCCAGCCAGGCGTGCGGCTGCCACGCAGCCGGCAGCACGGTGAGCGTCTGATCCATGCTGCCGATCAAGAGGTCGAGTACCCACAGCGTGATGCCAAGGGGCACCCAGATCAACAGGCCGGTAATGAAATAACGTTTCATGGGGTTGTCTATTTTACGAAGCTGGCTTTACAAACGAAGAAGCGGGCGGCTTACACCGCCCGCTTCCAAGGTCGCGGTTCAGCCTCAGTGACTTGCCGGGCACGCGGCCGTGCCGCATGCGGAAGACGGCGCGTCGGGCTTGGCTTCAGCGGGTTTCGTTTCAGCAGGCTTGCTGCCGCTGCCCTTGAAATCGGTGGCGTACCAACCGCTGCCCTTGAGGGCAAAACCGGCGGCGGTGACCTGCTTCGCGTAATCAGCCTTGCCGCACGATGGGCACACGCTCAGGGGCGCGTCCGAAATTTTCAGCATTTCATCCTGGGCAAAGCCGCAGGACGTACATTTGTAAGCGTAGATTGGCATAAAAGTTCTCCGACAATCAATAAGTTGCGGGATTATACCGAAACGGCCAGTACAAGTACCCATAGAGCGAGGTCAACCCCGCCAGACTCACCATGCCAGACTCAGGCTGCCATACACCCGCTTACTGAAGACGTTTGTATCGCGAAACTCGGCGTAATCATCGCCCAGGTTTTGTCCGACAACGGCCGCTTCCAGGTCGCGTCCCTGCCATTTCCAGCGCCGTGCCAGACGCACATCCACACGATTAAAGTCCTGTGTAAGGTCGCCTTCGGTCAACCATTTCTGGATATCGACACGCTGGGCAAACACACTGGTTTCCCAGCCATACCCCAAACGGAAACGGGCAAGCATCCCCCAGATGTTACGCGGCGCAGACTGCGGAATATCCTTGGCAAAATTGGTGTCCAGGGTGTCGGTGGTGAGAAATACCCGCGAGTAGTGTGCGCTCACATCAATTGCCTGACTGGGGCGCCAGCGCAGCTGAATTTCCCCGCCGTGAGCATCCACCGAACCGATGTTGTCGGCAAAGAACACCTTGGGCTGGAAAGAGCCCGCGTCAAAAGCCGGGTTAGGCCGAATTCTGACTTGTCCAATAAAGTTGTCGATGTGATCGCGATAAAGTCGCGCGTCCAGATCAAGCCGTGCCTGAGGCCAGTTCCCCACATAGCCGATTTCGCGTGACAAAATGCGCTCGGGTTCAAGACCATCAGAAGGTACCGTCACGGTGTCAATGATCCCTCCTGTCTCGTTCCTTACACGCTGATTGCCCTCTTCCTCGAAGAAGGTCGGCGAGCGGTACGCACGCGAGACCCCCAGCCGGATCACATGTCCGGGGACCAACGTGAAATTGACAGCAGCACGCGGCGAGATGTCGGCGCCAGTGAAGTAATGATGCTCCAGCATGGCGCCGGCTTGCAGCAGCACGCGCTCGTGTGCGCGCCACTCAAGATTTCCGAATACGCGTGCAAGCTCACCGCTCAGCGTGTTATTGGACGGATAGCTTTGCGGGCTGTTGACTGTCTCTTGCCGCACCTCGCCCCCCCACACAGCACGTAAAGTAGGCGCCCACCGATCATTAACCTGCAGTTCGATACTGCTTCGTGTCTCCCGCATGTATTGATTGACCACTACCGTGCCGATACCCAGTCCGCTCAAGTCCGCCACTACGTTGGCATCAAAACGATTTTGGGTAAAGTAAGCCTGCAACCGCCATTCACGCTGCTCAGATTCCACCTTGTGATAAGCCAGCTGTAGAAACAACGCACGTGAATCCTGCTCAGCAGGCTCAACCAGGGAAATCAGACTGGCTGTGCTGCTCCCCGAATCCCAATTGCCTTGCGACAGACCGAACTGCGCCATCACATCCGAGTCGGGCGTAAGCTGCCAATCCACGCGGCCGTTGACGAAGTATGTTTTGCTCGCTTCAAAATATTGCCCGTTATCGTCATGGACCTGGCCGTTGTCATACAACTTGCCCACGACATCACGCTCGAAGCGATCACGCTGCTGTGCCGATGCGGTGATGCGGTAGCGCATGGCTTCATCGCCGCCGCCGTGGCGGACGGTCAGCCCGCGCATGTCCTGCTCGCCCATCTGCATCGACACAAACTCACCCGGCACTTGTGATGCCGTTTTGGAAATAATATTGATCACTGCGGCAAATGCGTTGGCACCATAGACCGCTGCATCGGGGCCGCGCACCACTTCAATGCGCTCGATATCGTCGATGGAAAGCGGCAGATCGCTCCAGTACACCGCGCCATAGTGCGGGCTGTAAATCGAGCGGCCATCAACCAGCACCTGAAAGCGCCGCGAAAACCCATCGCCCAGGCCGTGATAGCCCGCAGCCCAGGTGTTGGCGTTGTTATAAGCCACCGTAAAACCGGGCACCAGCCGCAACAGGTCCGGGATATCGCGGAATCCCGAGGTGCGGATCATGTCCTGATCGATGATGGTGACGGCCGTGGGCGCGTCAGTCACCGGCTGCGACAGGCGCGAGGCCGACAGCACCACGGGCATTTCGTCGAGAAAATCGGTCTCGCTCAGGGCAGCCGCAGCGGCGGGCAACGACCACCCGAACAGTACCGCGACGCCGCACCCGCGCAGCATATTGTTGACGACTGAAATGAACGCGCTGGCCAAGGGGGTGCTCATGAGTGAGGAGATGCGCCGATTTTGCAGCAATTTGACACCATCGGATTAAAACCCTGCCCAAAATTGCAGCAAGACCTGAGGTTCGGTTTTGAGCAGGGGGTCAAACTCTGCGTCGCCGCCCAGCAGCCGACGGCCAATGAGCGCGACTTCAAGCGGGACAGCGGACGCTTTTCCGCGCCAGCCCAGGCGCAGATCGAGGCGGTTTTCACCTTTGATCTGGCCACCCGCGCCCAGCCAGCTGAACGCGCCGCTTTTGTTCCACAGGCTGCTCAACCACCAATGCGGATTAAACCCGTGTTCGGCCAGCAGGTTGAACGAGTAGGGGGGCGCAGAGTGGCGCCAGTCCGGATTGTCGGCCTGAATGCGCACCCAGGCGGGCGCAAAACGGATACGGGTGCGCGCGGCGGGTTTCCATTCGAGCTCGAACTCGACGCCTTTCACCGTGGCGTCGCCCGCATTGAAGAACTGATAGGCCAGATTGTCCTGCCCATCGGCGAAGGGCACTTCGGCAAAATCGATCAGATGGCTGTAACGGTCATAAAACGCCCGCATATCGAGCGTCAGTCCGGCACTTGGCCAGGCCTGCCACCAACCCAGTTCACGCGAAACAATACGCTCGGACTTCAGCGAGTCGGGCAGGATCAGCAGCGCATCGGGGCCAAAGCCGAAATCCGCCACGTTTTGCCCGAGCAATTCGTAATAGGTCGGCACCCGGTAGCCCAGGTTGTAGCCGACACGGAAGGACTGGGTGGGGCGCGGCTGATAATGCAGGGTTAGACGGGGGGAGAGTTCGCGCCGCCCGGCATGGGTCGATTCCAGCATGGCGCCGGCATTGACCAGCCATTTCGGCGCCAGGCGAAACTCACCGTTGCCATAGACACGCCACGAGCTTTCCTCGATCGCGGCCGCCTGGTTGTAGTAGAAAGCCGATTGCACTTCGTCCCTGCGGTATTCGGCGCCCAGCGCGGCTCGCGCAGCGGAGCCTAGGGCCAGGTTCCAGGCTGCGGTCAGGTTCTGCCGCCGGGTCGAAAACCCGAGATTCAGCGGGGCCGCGCCCAGATCCAGTAAATCACCATAGTCCTGCTGCGTGACGTTATAGCTCAGGCGGGTTTCTGCGCCGCTTTCAAAAATGCGCTGCCAGACCACCTGACCATAAGTTGACTGCACTTTGACGGGATAAACCATCCCAGCAGCCGCGTCCTCGTCCAGCCGGGAATTCGCCACGCCGCCCATGACGGTCAAGGTATCGGCATCGCTGATGCGCCAGTCGCCACGCCCATCCGCATACTGATCCTGCACGTCATCGGGCACGCCATCGTAATAATCATCGGCGCGCTGCCCGACTGACAGACGCCACTGCCCGGCTTCGCCCGACGCGCCCACCCGCGCACTCAGTTCGCGATAGCTACGTTCGCCCACTGCCGCCATGACGCCCATGCGGGCGCCACCCGCATCTGATCGGGTAAGAATGTTGATTACGCCGAGAAAGGCATTGGCACCATAGCTGGCGGCAGCGGGACCGCGGATCACTTCGATGCGGTCGATATCTTGCAGCGAAAGCGGCAGGTTGCGCCAGTACACCTGACCAAAGTCGGGACTGTAAACCGAGCGTCCGTCGATCAGCACCTGGAAGCGGCGGGAATAGCCATCACCCAATCCGTGATAACTCAGGGTGGCAATATGGCCATCCTGGCGCGCTACGGAAAACCCCGGCACCAGCCGGAACACGTCGGGCAACTCGGTAATACCTGCCGCCCGGATCATGTCCTGATCAATCACCGTGACCGCAGAAGGCGAATCGGCCAGCGATTGATGCAGGCGTGAGGGCGACAATACCAGCGGAAGCTCGGCCAGAAAGTCGGCTTCGCTCAATGCAGCGGCTTGCGCCGATGCGCACAGGACAGCCCACGCTACTCCGAGCCATGGCTCGTTGCGTACCCCCACCCGTCACTCCCCGCTTGATTATTATGTGTTGAAACTGGCAGACGGTCAGAAGGGAATATCGTCTTCCATGTCATCAAACCCGCTTGATGCCGGGCGGCTGGGAGGCGCACTGGGGCGGGCTTGTGGTTTTGGCGCGGCCTGCGGCGCAACCTGCGAATAGCCGCCGTCATCCATGTCCGCCATGCCGCCGCCCTTGCTGCCGAGCATCTGCATGCGGTCGCCGCGGATTTCGGTCGCATATTTTTCGACGCCATCCTTGTCGGTGTATTTGCGGGTGCGGAGCGAGCCTTCGACGTAAATCTGGCTGCCTTTTTTCAGGTATTGACCACAGATTTCAGCCTGGCGGCCAAAGAAGCTGATGCGATGCCACTCGGTGGCCTCTTTCATCTCGCCGCTTTTATCCTTGAATTTATCGGTGGTAGCCAGCGCCAGATTGGCGACTGCATCGCCACTCGGCAGGTAACGCATGTCGGGATCGCGCCCCAGATTGCCGACCAGAATCACTTTATTGACGGATGCCATGTTGTTCCCCGAATTGAGATTGGATTGATTGTGCGTTTTTTGTGTGTGGATTCTATCAGGATGGCCGGCAAGGACAGGCCTTGCGATTCACCCGCACGTCCCACTAAACAGCCCGGCCAGCCAGCAGGCTGCGCGCGCTGTCTTCGTCCCAGCCCTTGATGCTGACCTTGAGCATGGCGACCCCTTCTTCGCCCAGCACCACCGCCTCGACCACGCCGGCCAGCCCGGCCAGTTGCCCTTTGAGCAGCGCGGCCTGATCGGATGGCATGGTGCCGACGCGGAACATGCGGGTCTTGATCGCTGGCGGCGTCTGCATCGACAGGGTGGCCACCAGCCACACCGCCATCAATGCCACGCAGAACAGGAACACGGCCTGAAACCCGTGGTGCTGCGCCAGCCAGCCGCCGACCACGCCGCCAAAAAACAGCCCCAGCGCCTGCGCGGTGTTATAGATGCCCATGGCCGTGCCCTTGGCCGACACCGGCGCCAGTTTGGAGATCAGCGACGGCAGGCTTGCTTCGAGCAGGTTGAAGGCCACGAAATACACGAACAGCGCGGCAACGATGCTCCAGAAATGGGTAATGCCCAGCGCCAGGCCGACTTGCGCGAGCAGCATCAGCGCCACCGCGCTGACAAAAACCGGCTTCATCTTGCCGCGCTTTTCGCCATAAATGATGGCGGGGACAATCAACACCAGCGAGCCCAGTAGCACTGGCAAGTACACCATCCAGTGGTGTTCCACCGTCAGCCCGGCATTTTTAAGCGCCACCGGCACTACGACGAACATCGCCATTTGCGCCGCATGCAGCGCGAAGATGCCGAAATCGAGCCGTGCCAGCTGGCTGTTTTTCAGCACGTCGATCAAATTGGCCGGGTTGGCCTGGGCGTCGGCATGAAAGTGGCTGGACGCGGGGTCGGGCACCCATACCTTCACCACCCAGATCGCTGCCAGCGCGAGCACGCCGGTGAGCGCGAAAATGCCTGGCACGCCGATCACATGCGCGAGCGCGGGGCCGGCGACCATCGACACGGCGAACGCGACACCAATGGTCGAGCCGATCATCGCCATGGCTTTGGTACGGTGCTCTTCGCGGGTAAGGTCGGCCAGCATCGCGCTGACAGCGGCGGAAACTGCACCCGCGCCCTGCAAGGCACGACCGGCGATGGTCCAGTAAATATCGGTCGCCGTGGCGGCCAGAAAACTGCCCAGCGCAAACAGGATGAGGCCAAAGATGATGACTTTTTTGCGCCCGATGCGGTCGGACGCCATGCCGAACGGGATCATCAGGAGGGCCTGGGTCAGGCCATACATGCCGAGTGCAAGGCCGACCAGCGTGTGATTGTCGCCGCCCGGCAGGTGCTCGGCGTAGAGCGCAAACACTGGCAGGATCAGGAACATGCCGAGCATCCGCAAGCCGAAAATGGCGGCCAACCCGGATGCCGCCCGCTTTTCGCTGCGGGTCATGGATTCGGTCAATTCGAGTTCGGACACAGCGGAGAATTCGGTGGGCAGCGGAAGTCCGTTATATTAGCAGGTTGCGAATTACGCTCCCTTGCCTCAAATATGGAATACATCCGCATCCGTGGCGCCCGCACCCACAACCTGAAAAACGTCAATCTCGACCTGCCACGCAACAAGCTGGTGGTGATCACGGGCTTGTCGGGATCGGGTAAATCCTCGCTCGCCTTTGACACGCTGTACGCCGAAGGCCAGCGCCGCTACGTCGAGTCGCTGTCGGCCTACGCACGGCAGTTTTTGCAGTTGATGGAAAAACCCGACGTCGATCTGATCGAAGGCCTCTCCCCGGCGATTTCCATCGAGCAGAAGGCCACCAGCCACAATCCGCGCTCGACCGTTGGCACCGTCACTGAAATTCACGATTATTTGCGCCTGCTGTATGCCCGCGTGGGCGATCCGCGCTGCCCGGAACACGGCATCACGCTCGCGGCGCAGACTATCTCGCAAATGGTTGACGCGGTGCTGGCGCTGCCGGAGGACACCAAACTGATGATCCTGGCGCCGTTGCTGGTCGGGCGCAAAGGCGAGAACGTCGAACTATTCAACGAGCTGCGCGCGCAAGGCTTTGTGCGGGTGCGGGTGGATGGGATCGTCTACGAAATCGATGCCGTGCCCAAGCTCGACAAAAACAAGAAGCACACCATCGAAGTGGTGGTGGACCGTCTGAAAGTGCGTGCCGACGCCAAACAGCGGCTGGCTGAAAGCTTTGAGACTGCGCTGCGCCACGCCGACGGCCGTGCGCTGGCGGTGGAAATGGACGGCGGAAAGGAGCATCTGTTCTCGGCCAAATTCGCCTGCCCGGTGTGCAGCTACGCCCTGCCCGAGCTGGAGCCGCGCCTGTTTTCATTCAACAACCCGATGGGTGCCTGCCCCACCTGCGACGGCCTCGGCCAGATTACCTTTTTCGACCCTGCGCGCGTCGTCGCTTTCCCGCATCTGTCGCTGGCCTCCGGCGCAATCAAGGGCTGGGACAAGCGCAACCAGTTCTTTTTCATGCTGCTGCAAAGCTTGGCGATGCATTACGGCTTTGACCTCGACGCGTCGTGGGACAGCCTGCCCGAACGCATTCGCGAGGTGGTTCTCAACGGCAGTGGCAAAGAAGCCATCGCCTTTCAGGTGCTGGCGCCGCGCGGCGGCTTCACCACGCGCAGCTATCCGTTCGAGGGCGTGCTCGCCAACATGGCGCGGCGCTACCACGAATCCGATTCGACGGCGGTGCGCGAAGAGCTCGCCAAATACCAGAACAACAAGCCCTGCCCGGCCTGCCACGGCACCCGCCTGCGCGAGGAAGCACGCCACGTCATGGTCGGCGGCGTGCCGATTTTCCAGGTCAGCGCGATGCCGCTGAAACAGGTGCTGGTGTTTTTCGAAGCGCTGACGCTTGAAGGCCACCGCGCCCAGATCGCCGACCGGATCGTCAAGGAAATCATCGCCCGCGTCGGCTTCCTGAATAACGTCGGACTGGATTACCTGTCGCTCGACCGCTCCGCCGACACCCTGTCGGGCGGTGAGTCACAGCGCATCCGCTTGGCCTCGCAAATCGGCTCCGGCCTCACCGGCGTGATGTACGTGCTCGACGAGCCCTCGATCGGCCTGCACCAGCGCGACAACGACCGCCTGCTCGCCACGCTCAAGCATCTGCGCGACATCGGCAACTCGGTGCTGGTGGTCGAGCACGACGAGGACGCCATCCGCGCCGCCGATTACGTGGTCGACATGGGTCCCGGCGCGGGGGTGCACGGCGGCGAAGTGGTGGCCGAAGGCACGCCGGAAGAAATCCGCCTGTCGGAACACTCGCTCACCGGCCAGTATCTGTCCGGACGCCGCTCGATTGCCCTCCCCACCCAGCGCCGCGCGCCCGACCCGGAGCGGCAACTGGTAGTGACAAACGCCAGCGGCAACAACCTCAAGAACGTCACGCTGAATCTGCCGGTCGGGCTGTTCGTCTGCATCACCGGCGTCTCCGGCTCGGGCAAATCGACGCTGATCAACGACACGCTGTACGCCGCCGTTGCGCGCCATCTGTATGGTTCCTCGACCGAACCCGCGCCGCACGGCGAAATCCGCGGTCTGGAGTTTTTCGACAAGGTCATCAACGTCGATCAAAGTCCCATCGGCCGCACCCCGCGCTCCAATCCCGCCACCTACACCGGCCTGTTCACCCCGATCCGCGAACTGTTCGCCGGCGTGCCGGAAGCGCGCATGCGCGGCTACGGCCCCGGCCGCTTCAGCTTCAACGTCAAGGGCGGCCGCTGCGAAGCCTGCCAGGGCGATGGCGTGATCAAGGTCGAAATGCATTTTCTGCCCGACATCTACGTGCCGTGCGACACCTGCCACGGCGCGCGCTACAACCGCGAAACTCTGGAAATCCACTACAAGGGCAAGACCATCCGCGACGTGCTGGAAATGACCATCGAACAGGCGCACGAATTCTTCGCCGTCGTGCCGGTGGTCAGGCGCAAGCTGCAAACCCTGCTCGACGTCGGCCTCGGCTACATCCGCCTCGGCCAGTCCGCCACCACGCTGTCGGGCGGCGAGGCGCAGCGCGTCAAGCTCGCGCTGGAACTCAGCAAACGCGACACCGGCCGCACGCTGTACATTCTGGACGAGCCCACCACCGGCCTGCACTTCGCCGACATCGATTTACTGTTGAAAGTATTGCAGCGGCTGTCCGACGCCGGCAACAGCGTCGTCGTCATCGAGCACAACCTCGACGTCATCAAGACCGCCGACTGGCTGATCGACTTGGGTCCCGAAGGCGGTGCGGGTGGCGGGATGATCCTCGCGGAAGGCACGCCGGAAACCGTGGCGGCAAGCAAGGGCAGTCATACCGGGCATTATTTGCAGCCGGTGCTGGCGCGGCGGTGACATGAGCGATCCCATCCGTCTCTCCAAACTGATGTCCGAACGCGGCTTGTGCTCACGCCGCGAGGCGGACAGCTACATCGAACGCGGCCTGGTGTTTGTCGACGGCAAACGCGTCAGCGAACTCGGCACCAAGGTCGATCCCGACTGTGCGATCCGGCTCGACCGCGCAGCCAGTGCGCAGCAGCAGCAGCGCGTCACGATTCTGCTTAACAAGCCGGTCGGCTACGTGTCAGGGCAGCCGGAGCCGGGCTACCAGCCGGCAGTAGTGCTGATCCGTCCGGAAACGCTGTGGCAGGACGGACACGCCGGGCCAGCTTTTTCACGTGAACACCTGAAAGGCCTGGCACCTGCAGGTCGGCTCGATATCGATTCGACCGGACTGCTGGTGCTGACGCAGGACGGGCGCGTCGCCAGGCAGCTGATCGGCGACGATTCGGACGTGGAGAAGGAATATCTGGTGCGGGTGGAGGGTCCGCTGGATGACCGCGGATTTGCACTGCTCAATCACGGCCTGTCGCTCGACGGCAAAAAGCTGCGCCCCGCCAGCGTGACCTGGCAAAACGCCGACCAGCTGCGCTTTATCCTGAAGGAAGGCCGCAAGCGGCAGATCCGCCGCATGTGCGAGCTGGTGGGCCTGAAGGTGGTGGGGCTGAAGCGGGTGCGCATCGGACGCGTGCGGCTGGGCGACCTGCCGCTGGGCCAGTGGCGCTATTTGTACGAGGAGGAACAGTTCTAGCCCGTCTTGGCAAAAACACGACAAGTGCTTGTATAAGAACGACTTTCGCGTTATTAATAAATAGTGTGAATTGACAGGTTCGCATGCCTTTTACGTTATGTTCACTTTCACCAGGGAGACACCATGCAATTGCCATCCAAACTGCTCATCGCACTTTTCGCCGCACTGGCGCTGACCGCTTGTCAAAAAGCGGAAGAAGCCGCCGCCCCTGACATGGAACAGGCTCAGGAAGCCGCAGAAGCGGCCGCAGACTCTGCCGCCGAGTCTGCAAGTTCCGCTGCTGATGCCGCCAGCGCTGCCGCCGACGCTACGGGTGAAGCCGCCGCCGCAGCTGCAGAGGCAACCCAGGATGCAGCAGCCGAGGCGGCCCAGGATACTGCCGATGCAGCACAGGACGTGGCCGACAAGGCCAAAGAAGCCGCCCAATAAGCATCCCGCTACAGGCAACATGAACGGCCAGGTTTTCTGGCCGTTTTTTTTATGGGTGTTCACGCACTGGCGATGCTTTCAGTGCCGGTTGTGCAGGTCGGGAAAAGCGTTTGCTCCAGTTGATCAAGTCATCGACATAGGTGAATACCACCGGGATCACCAGCAGACTGAGGAAGGTCGAGGTAATCAACCCACCAATCACGACAATCGCCATCGGCGCGCGAAAGCTCGGGTCGGTGCCGATACCGATGGCAATCGGCAGCATGCCCGCACCCATGGCAATCGTGGTCATCACAATGGGTCTGGCCCGCTTGCGGCAAGCGTCCAGCAGCGCATCCCAGCGGTTCAGGCCGTGGTCGCGGCGTGCCAGGATGACGTAGTCGATCAGCAGGATCGAGTTTTTGGTGGCAATCCCCATCAGCATCACCAGCCCGATCATCGACGGCATCGACAGCGCGGTCTGGGTGATGAACAGCGCCAGGAAGGCCCCCGGTATCGACAGCACCAGCGCCGCCAGGATGGTGACAGGCTGCACGAAACCCTTGAACAGCAGCACCAGCACGATGTAGATGCACAGTACGCCGGTCGCCATCGCCAGGCCAAAACTGGCGAACAGTTCGTTCATCGCTTCGGCGTCGCCGATCGTGGTCTGCGTCACGCCGGGCGGCAGATTGCGAATGCTCGGCAAGGCCA
>JAHJRA010000005.1:0-19373 GCA_018831045.1 Gammaproteobacteria bacterium
CACCTCGATGTAGGCGCGGTTGATCATGTCCATCTCGACCTGCAGCTCGCCGTAGGTGAAAGGCATTTCCTTGCCGCCGATCACCGGCACCTGCTCGTGCAGGTCCTCCGGGCAGGTCCAGTCGAAGGTGAGGTTGGTAAACGGCGTCTGGGTGCCCCAGCGCGACGGCACGTTGAGGTTGTAGATCAGTTCCTGGATGCACTGCTTGACCGCTTCGTAACTCATGCCATCGTTACGGATGAACGGCGCCATGTAGGTGTCGAACGAGGAGAACGCCTGCGCGCCGGCCCATTCGTTCTGCAGCGTGCCGAGGAAGTTGACGATCTGGCCAACCGCACTCGACATGTGCTTGGGTGGCCCGGCCTCGACCTTGCCCGGTACGCCGTTCAGGCCTTCGTGCAGCAGGGTGCGCAGCGACCAGCCGGCGCAGTAGCCGGCCAGCATGTCGAGATCGTGGACGTGCAGCGAACCGTCGCGGTGCGCTTCGCCCAGCTCGGGCGAATAGACGTGGTTGAGCCAGTAGTTGGCCACCACCTTGCCCGACACATTGAGGATCAACCCGCCCAGGCTGTAGCCCTGATTGGCGTTGGCGTTGACCCGCCAGTCCTGGCGCGACAGGTATTCGTTGATCGACGATTCGACGTCGACCACGGTCTTGCGGTCCTGGCGCAGCTTCTTGTGCGTCTCGCGATAGACGATGTAGGCGCGTGCGGTGGCGAGGTGGTTGGCGGCAATCAGGCTCTGCTCGACCACGTCCTGGATGCGCTCGATGTCGGGCGGCGCATTGCGAAAGCTGTGGATCAGCACCTTCGCCACCTGGGCGGTCAGCAAGTCGGCCTCGGCCTCGCCAAACTCACCTGTGGCCTGCCCCGCACGCAACAACGCCGAGCGGATTTTCCCCGCATCGAAATCAGCCCGCTGGCCATCGCGCTTGACCACTTCGCGCGGCGCCATCGACACCACCGTACCCATTTCCACGTCCGTCATCTCCATCTCCTCTATTATCTACATTTTGTGTTTGCTGCCAATCAACCATACAACATGTAGATAAAATATCAAGATGATTTTAAGGTTTGCTTGTCCTGATACACTCATGTTCCAGTAAACAAAGGAGAAAACAATGAGCACGATTGTGGAATTTCTGGGCAGCGATCATCACGCTTGCGACGAGTTGTTCGCCTCCGCCGAAGAAGCCGTGGCGCAAAAGAACTGGGACAGCGCACGCACGCTGTTCAATCGCTTTCAAACTGCCATGGCCCATCATCTAACGATGGAGGAAACCGTGCTGTTTCCTGCGTTCGAAGCCCGCACCGGCAACATCATGGGACCGACCCAGGTCATGCGCATGGAGCACGAACAGATGCGTGAGCTGCTGCAGGCAATGGCGCACGCCGTGGCAGCGACGCATCAAGACGACTATCTAGGCCTGTCGGAAACGCTCAACATGCTGATGCAGCAGCACAACCTGAAGGAGGAAAACATGCTCTACCCGATGTCCGACCGGGTGCTGGGCGGCGAGTGCGCCAGCCTGATCCAATCCATGGAAGCTGTTCCCGTGGAAGCGGTGACCTCTTAGCAGTCAAGCATGTTCACCACTGATGCCATCCACATCGACGCCCGCGATCTGGAACCGCCGGAGCCGCTGGAAAAGGTCATGCAGGCGCTGGCGCTGCTGCGCCCCGGTCAGTCGATCCGGCTGCTGCTGCCACGCGAGCCGTTTCCGCTCTATCCCATCCTCGCCGCACGCGGCTATGGCCACGAGACGCAAATTCAAGCCGATGGCAGCTACGTCATCCTGATCCGTCAGTCCGGCGCGCCGTCCGAATGACTTGTTGCCTGCAATGAGTCTGCAAGCCGGCCTCTCCTTTGAGCAAGCCCCACCGTTCGCGCTGCCGCTGCGGTTTTTTCTGACTGCGCCGCTGTTTCTGCTCGCCGCTGCCGGATTGCTCATGTTTTCGCCCGACACGCTGGCCTCGCGCTGGACGCCGCAGGCGCTCGCGCTCACCCATGCGCTCACGCTGGGCTTTCTCGCCATGACCATGCTGGGCGCGCTGCTGCAGATGCTGCCGGTGGTGGCGGGCGCACCGCTGCCCGCCCCACGCCTGGTTGCCTGGCTCAGTCACGTTGCGCTCACGCTGGGAAGCATCGCCCTGATCGGCGGCTTTCTGACGACCAGTCCAGTCGCATTCGGTGCCAGCATCGTCCTGCTGGGCAGCGGGCTGGTGGTGTTTCTTGCGGCGGCTGCAATCAGCCTCACCCGTGCCGTGGCCAGCGCCACCGTCAACGGTATGCGGCTCGCGCTCCTCAGTCTGGGCATCACGATCCTGCTCGGGGTGGCACTTGCCCTGCTGCGCAGCGGCTGGTGGGCACTGCCCGCCGCCGATGCGGTGAGGGACGCGCATGTCAGCTTCGGCCTGCTCGGCTGGGTGCTGCTGCTGGTGATCGGCGTCGCCTACCAGGTAGTGCCAATGTTCCAGATCACCCCGCCCTACCCGCCCCGGCTGAGCCGCTGGCTGGGCGGCGCAGCGTTCGCGCTGCTGTGCCTGCACGCAGTGGCGCCGCTGTTGCCCGAGCCGGCAGCTGCTGCTGCCACCCTGCTCGCCGGGAGCGGACTTGCGGCAGTGATCCTGACCTTCGCCCTGCATACCCTGCGGCTACAGTCGCGCCGCCGCAGAAAACTGCCGGACGTTACCCTGGATTTCTGGCGCTTCGCCATGGCCAGCCTGATCGCCAGCGTAGCCGTCTGGCTCGTCGCCCAATTCAGCCCGGCATGGGCCGGCAGCGACGCCTATCCCCTGTTGCTGGGGGTGCTGTTCGTCGGCGGCTTTGCGGTGAGCGTGGTCAATGGCATGCTCTACAAGATCGCGCCCTTCCTCGCCTGGTTTCATCTGCAGGCGCAGCTGCAGGCGCGCGCGGGCAGCATCCCCACCATGAAAGACATGATCGCGGGACGCTGGACACGCGTGCAGTTCCGCCTCCACCTTGGCGCCATGGCGCTGCTAATCGTCGCCGCAGCGAGGCCGAATCTGGCCTGGATGGCAGGGAGCGTGCTGGCTCTGTCGGCGCTGCTGCTGGGGTGGAATCTGTTGTCTGCCACGCGGCGGTTTGCGCAGCATGGCGGTCGCTTCGGCTGATGCGTTGCAGTGAGCTGCGCGCAGCGAGACACGATGGCAAGACCCGGAATTATTCCGCTGTGATCCGGGTGGATATGGATACAATTTGCCCCTTCAAGTGGAGCGCCAAGCCTGACTACCGGCTAGACCTGCCAACAAAAACAAAGGATCAAAATGAAACGTGTGGATGATTTCCGCCTGCGCTTCCCCAATCAAGGCAGCAAACAGGAGCTGGTTCCGATCATCATCGGCGGCATGGGCGTGGACATCTCGAGCGCAGAACTGGCGCTGGAAGTGGCGCGCCTCGGCGGCATCGGCCATATCTCCGACGCCATGGTGCAGACCGTGTCCGATACCCGCTTCGACACCAAATTTGTCAGCCAGAAGCTCAAACAGTACAAGGCCAACGTCGCCAGCAGCGACAAATCCGACGTGCACTTCAACCTCGCGGTACTTGAAGAAGCCACGCGCAGCCATGTGGGCCGCACCATGGATGCCAAGCACGGCGACGGGCTGATCTTCATCAACTGCATGGAAAAGCTCACCATGAACGCGCCGCGCGATACCCTGCGCGTGCGTCTGTCGGCGGCGCTCGACGCCGGCATCGACGGCATCACGCTGTCGGCCGGCCTGCATCTCGGCTCGTTCGCGCTGATCGAAGATCATCCGCGATTTCGCGACGCCAAGCTCGGCATTATCGTGTCGTCGGCACGCGCGCTGGGGATGTTCCTGCGCAAGAATGCGCGGCTGCAGCGGTTGCCGGACTACATCGTGGTGGAAGGTCCGCTTGCCGGCGGCCATTTGGGCTTCGGCATCGAGGACTGGTGGAAATACGATCTGCGCAACCTTGTGGGCGAAGTGCTGGCCTTCCTCAAGACCGAGCACCTCGACATTCCGGTGATCGCTGCGGGCGGCATTTTCACCGGCAGTGATGCGGCGGCCTTCCTCGAACAGGGCGCGGCGGCGGTGCAGGTGGCAACGCGCTTCACCGTCACCCAGGAATGCGGCCTGCCGGACAAGATCAAGCAGGAATATTTCAAGGCCAGCGAAGACGACATCGAGGTCAACACGATCTCGCCGACCGGCTATCCGATGCGCATGCTCAAGGGCAGCCCTGGCATCGGCGATGGTATTCGCCCCAACTGCGAAGCCTACGGCTACCTGCTCGACGCCAAGGGCAACTGCGCCTATATCGATGCCTGGAACCGCGAAGTGGCGCTGCACCCGGGCGTAAAGAAAATCTCGGTCAAGGACAAGACCTGCCTGTGCACCCACATGCGCAACTTCGACATCTGGACCTGCGGCCAGACGACGGACCGCCTCAAGGACACCACCCGCCGGCTAGAGGATGGCAGCTACCAGCTGCTGACCGCCGAGCACGTGTTCCACGACTACCAGTTCAGCACCGACCAGAAAATCGCGCTGCCCGACGCGGCCTGACCGGGAGCGGCTGCTCAAGCCGCCAGTTTTCGGTACAGGGTTCGCTCGCTGATGCCGAGCTGCTCGGCGAGCGATTTGCGATCGCCGTTGTGTTTGGCCAGCGCCCATTGCAAATATCGCAGCTCGGCCATTTCCAGCGGCACGATGTCCATGTCCGGAACCCCCGCCACCGCCTCCCCTGCCAGTTCCGGCGGCAGATGCTCGGGTAGCAGGGTGTCGCCGTCGGCCATCAGGATGGCGCGCTCGATGATGTTGCGTAGTTCGCGGATGTTGCCCGGAAAATCGTAGGCCTGCAGCCGCGCCAGGGCCTGCGGACTCAGGCTGTAGGCGCGCCCCGGCGCCAGCCGGGAGAGCAGGGTGTCGGCCAGCAGGGCAATATCCTCGCGGCGCTCGCGCAACGCCGGCAAAAATATCGGGAACACGCTCAGACGGTAATACAGGTCCCGGCGAAAACTGCCGCGCTCGACCATCCCCTTGAGGTCACGGTGGGTGGCGGCAATCAGGCGGAAGTCGGCGCGCAGCGTCTCCACTCCGCCGACCCGACGAAACGTTCCGGTTTCCAGCAGGCGCAGCAGCTTGACCTGCAGGCTCAACGGAATGTCGCCGACTTCATCCAGAAACAAGGTGCCGCCCGAGGCGGATTCGACCAGCCCGATCTTGCGCTGGTTGGCGCCGGTGAAGGCGCCTTTTTCGTAGCCGAACAGTTCGCTCTCGAACAGGGTTTCGGTGAGGCCCGAACACTCCACCACCACAAACGGGGCGTGCTCGCGCCCGCTCTGTTGATGAATCGCCTGGGCGACCAGTTCCTTGCCGGTACCGGATTCCCCCAGCAGCAAGGCGGCCGTATTGGACGGCGCCACCCGGCGCACCAGTTCGAGCATGCGGTTGAACGCAGGCGACTTGCCGACCAGGCCTTTTTCCGCCGGCAGACTGCTGGCCTCGCGCACCGTCATCATGCGCTCGACGAAATATTCGATCTTGCCCGACGCGCCGACGATGGGCGTCAACTCCACATCCACATGCTCTTCGCCACGCGGCGTATGGTGCAGATGCAGCACCCGGTTCGGTTCGCCATTGGCACGACTGGCCGCCAGCGGGCAGGACTCGCCGCATTCGTCACACGGCCGGTTGTAACCATGCGACACCGCGTAACAGGTCTGGCCGACCACGTCGCGGCCCCCCGCATAGATGCGGCGATAGGCTGCATTGGCAGCCAGAATGTGGTAATGGGCATCCATCACGATTTGGGCATCGGGATGCGTTTCGAGAAAGCTGATGAGTTCGTTGGTAGGGGACATCTTGAGATAGCCTGACTGCCATTTATGTCATGCCACTCTAGCGCTTGTCGCCATATATGTCAGCAGCCTCTACTGGCGCATGTACTCAAACAGCCTATGCTATTGATATTCCGATAATAAATTTGACGGCCACAGTTTTCCGAGCTGGCACGCGCCTTGCGCTAATAGAGACGACCTGTATGAAAAAAAACCTGCCCAAATTCCTGCAACAACCACTCGGTCGCGAGATCGCGCTGGCCATCGCCATCAAGCTGCTGGTGATCGTGGCGATCTTCTATGCCTTCTTCGATGGCCACGCGGTTGACCCGGATGCCGACAGCGTGGCGGATCATCTTGTCAATTCACAACAACGCCCCTCGCACTGACCCCAAGGAACGCCCATGCTGACCGAAGAACTCGTAGACCTGTCCCGGCTGCAATTCGCCGTCACCGCGCTGTATCACTTCCTGTTCGTGCCGCTGACGATCGGCCTGGCAGTGATTCTGGTGGTGATGGAGCTGACCTACGTCATCACCGACCGTCCCGTCTACAAGGACATGGTGCGCTTCTGGGGCAAGCTGTTCGGCATCAACTTCGCGCTCGGGGTCACCACCGGCATCACCATGGAGTTCCAGTTCGGCACCAACTGGGCGTATTACTCGCACTATGTCGGCGACATCTTCGGCGCGCCGCTGGCGATCGAAGGCATGATGGCCTTCTTCCTTGAATCGACTTTCATCGGCCTGTTCTTCTTCGGCTGGGACCGGCTCAACAAATGGAAGCACTTCATGGTGACGGTACTGATGGCGCTGGGGTCGAACCTGTCCGCACTGTGGATTTTGATTGCCAACGGCTGGATGCAGAACCCGATCGGCTCCGAGTTTTCGTTCATCACCATGCGCATGGAAATGACGGATTTCTGGGCCATCGTGTTCAATCCGGTGGCGCAGGCCAAGTTCGTCCACACCGTGTCGGCGGGTTATGTCACGGCATCGCTGTTCGTGCTGGGGATTTCGAGTTACTACCTGCTGAAGGGCCGCGACCTCGACTTCGCGCGCCGTTCGTTCCGCATCGCGGCGGGGTTCGGCTTCGCTTCGGCGTTGTCGGTGATCGTGCTGGGCGATGAGTCCGGCTACACCGTTGGCGAAGCGCAGCAAGCCAAGATGGCGGCCATCGAAGCGATGTGGGAAACCGAACCGGCCCCCGCGCCATTCACGCTGTTCGCGTTGCCGAATCAGGCCACGCAAACCAACGATTACGAATTGCAGATTCCTTATGCGCTGGGTCTGATCGGCACGCGTTCTTTCACCGAGACCCTGCCCGGCATCAAGGAAATCAAGGAAAAAAATCGCGAGCGTATCGAGTCCGGCATTCATGCCGTGGTCGCGCTGGAACAGCTGCGCAAAAGCCGCGACGACGCGCAGACACTTGCCACATTCGAGGCGCACAAGGCCGATCTCGGCTTTGGCCTGCTGCTGAAGAAGTACACGCTGGACGTCTCGCAAGCCACGCCGCAAATGATCCAGCAGGCAGTAGACAGCACGATCCCGCGCGTCGCGCCGCTGTTCTGGGGCTTCCGCATCATGGTCGCGCTCGGATTTGCCTTCCTGCTGCTGTTCAGTCTGGCCTTGTTCTATTCGATCAAGGGCAATTTCATCGAAAAGAAATGGCTGCTGCGCTGGGCGCTGTGGTTCATCCCGATGCCGTGGATCGCCGCTGAACTCGGCTGGGTGGTCGCCGAATACGGCCGCCAGCCGTGGACCATTTACGGCGTGCTGCCGACGCACATCTCGGTGTCCAACATTTCGGTCGGCAATATCTACGGCTCGCTGGCAGGCTTCGTCTTCTTCTACACCGTGCTGCTGATTGTCGAGGTGTATCTGATGCAGAAATACGCCCGACTCGGCCCCTCCAGCCTGGGTACCGGCAAGTATTTTGGTGAGGGCAGCCACGGTGAACAGGCGGCTGGCGGCGCATTGCCCGCAGGCGCTGTGGCGAACAAGGTTTAAGGAGCGAACATGGATTACGAAACCCTCAAACTGATCTGGTGGCTGCTGGTCGGCGTGCTGCTGGTCGGCTTCGCCATCATGGACGGCCATGACATGGGCGTCGGCACCCTGCTGCCCTTCGTCGGCCGCAATGATCTCGAACGGCGCGCCGTCATCAACACCGTCGCGCCGCACTGGGAAGGCAACCAGGTCTGGTTCGTCACCGCGGGCGGTGCCATTTTTGCCGCCTGGCCGCTGGTCTACGCCACCGCTTTCTCCGGGTTTTACTGGGCGATGATGGCCGCGTTGTGGGCGCTGTTCTTCCGCCCGGTCGGCTTCACCTACCGCTCCAAGATTCACAACGCCACCTGGCGCAGCACCTGGGACTGGGGGCTGTTCATTGGCGGCGCGGTGCCCCCGATCATCTTCGGCGTGGCCTTCGGCAACCTGCTGCTGGGCGTGCCATTCCACTTCAACGACCTGATGATGTCGACCTACACCGGCAGCTTCTGGGCGCTGCTCAATCCGTTCGCGTTGCTGGCCGGTCTTGTGAGCCTCGGCATGATCACGTTCCAGGGTGCCAACTACCTGATGATGCGCACCGAAGGCGACATCTACCGCCGCGCGCGCACCGCCGGCATGCTGGCAGGCGCACTCACCCTGATGCTGTTCGCCCTGGCAGGCGTCTGGGTGGCCAGCAGCATCGACGGCTACGTCATCACCAGCGTGATCGACGGCAACAGCCAGCCCGATCCGTTGTTCAAAACCGTCGCCATCAAGCAAGGCGCGTGGATGCTCAACTACAACCGCTACGACTGGGCGATCGCGGTGCCGGTTGTCGCCTTCATCGGACTGGGGCTGGGGGTGGTGTTCGCGCAACTGAAAAAAGCCGGGCTGGCATTCTGGTCGTCGTCGCTCGGCTGCGCGGGCATCATCGGCACCGCCGGCGTGTCGATGTTCCCTTTCATCATGCCGTCGTCCACCGACCCGCGTTCCAGCCTCACCGTATACGACGCCGTGTCGTCGCCGCTCACGCTTGGCCTGATGCTGGGCGCCACGGTGATTTTTTTGCCGCTAATCGCGATGTATACCTCATGGGCCTACAAGGTGATGTGGGGCAAGGTCACCACCGAGTTCGTCGCCGCCAACGACAAAACCGTCTATTAACGCTCCGCTCAAGGAACCCGCCATGCTGAATGCCACGCTGTTGAATCGCTACAGCTTCGCCCTGCCCCTGCCCCTGCCCCTGATGCTGCCCCTGATGCTGTGCGTGCCGGCCGAAGCCGCCACGCTGACCGTCAACCTCGACAACATCAAGCCCGGTGCGGCCGTCACCCTGCATCTCGACTACTGAAAGGACCAACCATGTGGTATTTCGCCTGGATACTCGGCGTCACGATGGCCGTGCTGCTCGCCTCGATGAGCGCGATGATGTGCGACGCCAGGGAATGCGCGCTCGACGACGCGCGCAAGCAAGCCGGAGATGACGCAGCATGAGCGCACACATCGCCATCCTCGGCTGCGGATTCGCCGCGCTCACCGCCGTACGTGAACTGCGCCGGCGCAGCCCGGATGTGCGCATCACGCTCGTCGCGCCCAAGGCCGAACTGATGTATTACCCCAGTCTGATCTGGGTGCCGTCCGGGTTGCGGCGCGGTGCCGACTTGCACCTCGACGTCTCCGGATTTCTGGCCGAGCAGCGGGTCGAATTTCACGCCGGGCGCGTCACCGGCTTGCAGGATGGTGGCCGAACGGTGCTGACTGACAGCGGCACGCTGACCAACGATGCGCTGCTCATTGCCAGCGGTGGCCGTTTTCTCAAGGCCATGCCTGGCATTGAGCACGCGCTGACGATCTGTGAAGGCTCGGTAGCAGCCGAAGCGATCCGCGAGCGGTTGGCCAAAATGGATGGCGGCACGATCGCGTTCGGCTTTGGCTCCAATCCGAAAGAGCAGGGCGCGATGCGCGGCGGGCCGATGTTCGAGCTGCTGTTCGGCATCGATACCCTGTTGAGAAAACAGGGCCGTCGCGGGCGCTTCAAGCTGGTGTTCTTCAACGCTGCCAAGGAACCGGGCAAACGGCTCGGCGACAAGGCGGTGGTGGGCCTGCTGCGCGAAATGCAGAAGCGCGGCATCGCCACCCATCTCGGCCACAAGCTCACCGGCTTCGAAGCGGACAAGGTCAAGACCGAAGGCGGCGACATACCCGTCGACCTGATCCTCTTCATGCCCGGCATGACGGGACCTGCCTGGGCAAGCGAGGCCGGCCTGCCGCTGTCCGACGGCGGCCTCTTCCGGGCCGACACTCACTGCCAGGTGGGGGGCGCAGACACGGTCTACGTCGCAGGCGACTCGGGCAGCTACCCCGGCCCCGACTGGCTGCCCAAGCAGGCGCACATCGCTGACCTGCAGGCAAAAGCCGCCGCTGAAAACCTGCTGCTGGCGCTGGCCGGCAAACCGCCGGTTGCGCACTTCAAGCCCGAACTGATCTGCATCGTCGACACGCTCGACCGCGGCATCCTGGTCTATCGCGACGAAAAGCGCGCGCTGATCCTGCCGCCATGCCGGCTGTTCCACTGGGCCAAGCGCTTCTTCGAATGGCAATACCTGCGGCCCTACCGCAAGCCCCACCGCGCATGAACCGCTGGTTTGACAACCGTTGGGTACGGGGCTCGACACTGGCCGCTGCCATCGCCTTGATGCTGCTCATCACCCTGATGCCACGCGGCCTCACCACGCTCGACGGCAGCGCCATCAGCCACGGCTTGCTGTCGCTCGTCATGTGGGGCATGTCGGCCGGATTCGTGCACGGCATCGGATTCGTCCCGCGCAACCGCATTTTTCGCATCGTGTTCAGTCCGCTGGTCGCCTGGCTGGGCATGGGCGTGGCGCTGGTTTTTTATGTTCAATATTTTTCAAGGTAAAAACCATGGCAACCGGACAAGCCGTCTTGACCCACTATCAACGCATCGGCGGCGAAGCCGCGCTAAAACAGCTCACGCTCCGCTTTTACGACATCATGGACGAGCTGCCTGAAACTTACGCCCTGCGCAAAATGCACAGCGAAGACCTGTCGGGGTCGGCGGAAAAGCTGTTCGAGTTTCTCTCCGGCTGGATGGGCGGCCCGCAACTGTTCATCGAAAAATACGGCCACCCGATGCTGCGTCGCCGTCACCTGCCGTTCAAGGTCGACAGCGACGCACGCGATCAATGGCTGCTGTGCATGAAGCTTGCGCTGGAAGAAACGGTAGCCGACGCCGCGCTGCGCCGCGAACTGTATGACGCCATCGCCAAGCTGGCCGACCACATGCGCAACCAGGGCGATGCCAGCCATGCCTGCACCAACGAAGCGGTTGCGGCCTGAGCCGTCATGGCCTTGAACATCCTTTTGCTATCCAAACGGACTCGCGGCGTATCACGTCGCCTTGCATTAATTTGACGAGACTCGCTATGCCCACATCGCCACTTCCCTGCGTTT
The DNA here is from genome assembly GCA_018831045.1 of Gammaproteobacteria bacterium. Lineage (GTDB taxonomy): Bacteria > Pseudomonadota > Gammaproteobacteria > Burkholderiales > Thiobacillaceae > Thiobacillus. The sequence continues at coordinate 11,296 of JAHJRA010000005.1, forward strand.
AATGGACCGATTGACGCGATCGATCAATGCCTGGCAAACAATCAATTGGATGCTTGACGGCCACGTGCCTACACTCACTCCATATTAGAGTTTTCTAATACTCAACCAACCCAGAAAAGGAAACTGCCATGACCGAAACCACTCAAGCTGTTGCTCAGTTCCCGCGCCTCAATGAGCGCGCCCCCGAATTCAAGGCCCGCACCACGCACGGCGTAAAGCAGTTGTCCGACTACGAAGGCAAGTGGCTGGTGTTGTTTTCGCACCCCGCCGACTTCACTCCGGTGTGCACCACCGAGTTCACCGCCTTCGCGCGCCACTATCCCGAGTTCCAGAAACTCAACTGCGACCTGCTCGGCCTGTCGATCGACAGCTATTACTCACACGTTGCCTGGGTGCGCAACATCAAGGAGAAGTTCGGCGTCGAGATTCCATTCCCGATCATCGAAGATCTGTCGATGGACGTGGCACGTGCGTTCGGCATGATCCACCCGGGTGCCGGCGACACCTCGGCGGTGCGGGCAACCTTCATCATCGACCCCAAAGGCATTCTGCGTGCGATGGTCTATTACCCGATGACCAACGGTCGCTCGATCCCCGAGTTCCTGCGCCTGGTTGCCGCACTGCAGACGTCTGACGCCCACAAGGTCGCCACGCCCGAAGGCTGGCAACCCGGCGACAAGGTCATCGTGCCGCCGCCGCAGGACGTCGACGCCGCCGAGGCCCGCATGGGTGAAGGCTACGAGTGCACCGACTGGTATTTCTGCACGAAGTCGTTGTAAGCGCATGGGCCCCGCCCGGATTGAGGCGGGGGTTGGCCGGTCAAATGGCTGCCGTTTATGACAGCTATTTGATCTCCGAAAGCCGCGTCTGTATGCATCGCGTGCTTCCCAACTTAGATTAAACAAATCAACCGATATTGAATTCCGTCCGAATCGGACCAACTTGGCATAAGGCCTGCTGTATTCCTGAGTGTTTTTGTCAATATTAAACAATCCTATTTCGTGACACGTGATCCGGCGCTGCCGGATCAAACGCCAAAGTTGAGTTTTTGGCCCCAGACAAGGAGATAAACATGCTGTTCCGTCAATTCTTCGACGCAGAATCAAGCACCTACACTTACCTGATCGCATCGGGTGTCGGCCGCGAAGCCCTCATCATCGACCCGGTCAAGGAAATGGTGCCGCATTACCTGAAAGCCATATCCGACCTGGATTTGAAGCTGGTGCGCGCCATCGACACCCACACCCACGCTGACCACGTCACCGGGCTGGGCGACCTGCGCGAATCGACCGGCTGCACCACCCTGATGGGCGAGTTCACCCAGGCTGAATGCGTCTCCGACCACGTTCGCGAAGGCGACCTGATCGACGTCGACGGCGTCAAGCTGCGCGCGATCTACACGCCCGGCCACACCAATGAGTCCTTCAGCTTTCTGCTGAACCCCGACCAGCCGCAGGCGGTGTTCACCGGCGACGTGCTGCTGATCCGCGGCACCGGGCGCACCGACTTTCAGGCCGGCGATGCGGGCAAATCGTGGGACTCCATTGTCGATAAGCTGTTTGCCCTGCCGGACGACACGCTGGTCTACCCGGCGCATGACTACAAGGGCTGGACCGCATCGAGCATCGGCGAGGAAAAGCGCCATAATCCGCGCTTGGCCAATAGCTCGCGGGAAGCGTACATCGAGCTGATGAACAGCCTGGTTCTGGACAATCCCAAGCTGATGGATATCGCGATTCCGGCGAATCTGGCGTGCGGCAAAGTAGCAGCCAAATAATCAACGGGCACCCGCTGCCCTTTTTCATTTTTACTCAGGAGTTTGTTATGCCGATGTCTGCACTTGATCTGGTTGCCGAAGCCAAAACGCATATTACCGAAATCGATCTGGCGGCTGCCCGGAATGCCATGCCGCATGCCCTGCTGCTGGATGTGCGCGAGCCGGCCGAATTTGATGCCGGCCACATACCCGGTGCGATCAACATTCCACGCGGCCTGCTGGAGTTCAAAATTGGTGATCACCCGCAGTTGTCGCAGCGCGATCGCGACATATTGGTCTACTGTAAAACCAGCGGCCGCGCAGCACTGGCCGCGCTGAATCTGCAGCGCATGGGCTATGTCGGCGTGCGTTCGATTCATGGCGGGTTTGACGCTTGGGCACAGGCCAATCTGCCGGTCGAACGCGAAACGACGCAGTTCGGCGAATAAGCCTGAAACAGAGCGCAGCGTTTTTCATGCGCGCTGCACCCTCAGCCCCCAGGACCTGATGCATCGCTTTAACTCAGGAGTCGACGCCGTAACCCGCTAGGAAATCCGTGTCGAGGGCCATTAAACCGTGTCATGCCTGTTTCCCCAGTTGAATCCTTTTTTAAACCAACCGGAATACGCCACCATGAAAACCCCCTTGATTGTTACCCTGACGCTGCTGTTGACCGCCTGCGCCACGTCCGAAACCAGCACCGTCACCAAGGTCGAAGCGGCGCAACCCAAGCAGATCGAAGAAACCCGTGCTGTCGCCAAGGCGCTCGGCACCCAACTCGGCGGCAAGCTGAAAGAGGCCATGACGGCTAGCGGCCCGGCAGAAGCCGTCAGCGTCTGCAAAAACATTGCCCCGCAGATCGCGAACGACCTGTCGAAACAAACCGGCTGGACCGTCAGCCGCGTGGGAACCCGTGCGCGCAATGCCGAAACCGGCCCGGCCAAGGGCTGGGAAGCCGAGGCGCTGGCATCGTTTGCCGCACGCATGAAGCAGGGCGAAAAAGCCGACACCATGGAGTTTGCCGAAGTGGTGACCGATGCGTCCGGCAAGCACATGCGCTACGCCAAGGCCATCGCCATGCAGCCAATGTGCCTGACCTGTCACGGCCCATCCGAATCGATTCCGGAAGGCGTGAGAGCGCGCCTGAGCACCGAATATCCGCTGGACCGGGCAACCGGATACAGCGCAGGCGAGTTGCGCGGCGCGATCGTGATCACACGGCCGCTATAAAGTCAGCGTAAATTGTCGAAGCGGGCGCAGTCATGCGACCCGCTTTTTTTTTGCTCTTCCACGCACGCGCCACGGGCAAATAAACTGCCGTTGAACTGCTATGGTTTATGACGACATGTTCCATCAAGACTCGTCCAGATGCTCTGCAAGCTTGCAGGTTTGCCGAACCCGGGCGTTGAAAGCCAAAGCTGAGCGCCGGCTGCGGGTAACTGAACCGCGTAGACGATTGACTGCCGCAGGCGAAGCGGGCTGGCCATGACGACTTGCTATGGCAGTCTCAATCAGGAGAAATCATGAGCAGCACACACGAAAAAGGCGGCGGCACCTTCCACGGCATCAAGCTCCTGCTGTGCGAAAACCCGCTGCCACCCATCGACGAGGCGGTCGCAGCAGCCTGTGCCGAAGCGGCGCACGGAAACTATTACACCGAGCCCTACTCCGCGCCGTTGCGCCAGCTGATCAGCGAACAGCTCGGCGTGGCCGAACGATTGGTTCACATCAATGCCGGTTCCGAACTGATCCTGCGCCAGCTGTTCGACCGCTTTGGCCAGCAGGTTCACCTGCTGACGCCAACCTACGTGTTGTTCCCCGAAATCGCGCAGCATTACACCGAAACACGGTTGCCCGAGGACAAGGACTTTGCCTTCGACTTGCGCGATCTGGTGATTCCGCCGGGCACCACGCTGGTGGTGATCGTCAACCCCAACAATCCCAATGGCGGCATCTTCGACATGGCGCCCCTGCCGGATCTGCTGCGCCGTCATCCGACGACACGCTTTCTGGTCGACGAGGCCTTCATCGGCCTGGCCGGACAATCCGTGGCACACTGGGTGCCCGATCACCCGAACCTGCTGGTGACCCGCACCCTGTCCAAAGCCCACAGCCTGGCGGGCTTCCGCGTCGGTTACGGCGTCTTTCCCGAGGCCATCGCCGACGACCTCAATGGCCACAACGACGCCTATCCGCTCGCCCGCCCCAGCCAGGCGGCGGCCATCGCCACGCTGCAGCACGAAGACCAGATTCACGCCCGTGCCGCGCAACTGCACGCATGGACCGTGGAACTCGCCGCCACCTTGCGCACACTGGGCGTGAAGACCTATCCAACCCACACGTATTTCTTCCTCGCCGATCTTGCGCCGCACAACGCGGCCGAGATTGCCGACCAGCTCCGTAGCCGCGACATCCTGATCAAGCCTTTGAACGATCCGGCGCTTGGTCCGGGCTTCATGCGTATCACCACGGCACTGTCCGAAGACAATCGTCGTTTTGTCGATGCGCTGCGTGAGTTGTTGCTGCGCACCCAGGCGCTGCCACTGTCAACAGGCGCATCGTTCAAGTCGGGCGGTGCGGTTCCCAGTTCAACCCGGGAGTGAGTCCATGTACCCGAAATTCTGATGGCGATGGACGAAAGCGACCTGTCGCGGCACGCATTGCAACAGGCCATTGAACTGGCTCAGTCCCTGCCGGCCAGATTGCGCGTGGTGCATGCTGCGCGCTGGGGCGCAGATCTGCTGATAATGGGAACGCACGGTCGCCGCGGCTTTCAGCACCTCATGCTCGGGAGCGTAGCCGAATGGACGCTGAGGCGATCATGGGTGCCGGTGCTGCTGATTCCACCTGCCAAGGAAACGCCAACCGCCTGATGGATAAACGGGCATCGCGGTCCGCCCGCGTTCGCCCGTCCATCGCAAGGCAGGCGATCACTCAGACATGGCATTGAAGCTGTCGATGCAGCGTTTGAGGTTTTCGGCGGCATTTTCCGGGTTGGACAGCTCGCACTCCCCTCCCACCGCAGCAGCTCTAGGTTGGGCCGGCGGGGCAATTGCGACAGTCGGATGGACGGCGGATTTGAGCGGGGCGGGCTTGATGCTGACGGGCTTCTGCTTCGCGTCAACCTGCTTGAGCTTTTGCTGTGCCGCAACCAGTTCGATCTGAAGCTGTTTTTTCTCCTGACCGGACTGCAGCAGCATCCCCGCCAGAGTGGCGACGACTGCAATCAGCATGACGCTGCCCCCCGATATCACCACCCATTTGTTTGCAAGGACGGCACGCACGCGCTGAACTCGACTTTCATCCACTGCCTCTTCCGCAACGGCGGGTTCAGGCGCGCTGGCTTGAGGCGTCTCTTCGTCTGCTTCGGGCTGTTCTGATTTGGGTGGCCGACGGAGTTTGCCTTTCAGGCGCGCAAACCAGCTGGTTTGCAGCACGGGCGTCTCAGCGGCCGCGCTTGATTCCGCTTCTGCCTGATGGTCTGTTGCAGGCTCCGGGCCGGTGGAGGACGCCGGCTCTTCCGTGATCGATGCGATCGGCTTGCGCCAAAAGGCCAGCTGGCCAAATCCGTGCACAAGTTTTGCGGTAAATCGGTTCAAAAAAGGCCCCTTGCCAGTGCGCGTTGTTAACGTAGCACGGTTGATAACGGCAAATGCAGAGCCAAATTAAGCGGCGAAGCGTGCCGGGCAAGGCAGCCAGACGCTGCCCGGCACCTTGTGACCTGGCCAACCCGGTTCGGGCGATAAATCGCGAGATCTAAGCGCCCATCAAACGCCGCGCGGCATGTGCCAACGGCTTGGGCAGATGGTGCAGTACCGACTCGGGATCGAGCGCATCGAGCAGGTTTTTGACCGTGAGGCCGAGTTCGGTATCGCCTTCGGTTACCAAACGGCGGCTGAAGAACAGCGTATCGGGGTCTTCGCGCCGGCTGAGCAGCAGCAGGAAATCGCGGGCCGTCGCGCTGATGGTGAGGTCGGGTGCGCCACTATCCGGCGCGAACCCGTGCTGGGTCACGGTAAAGCGCAGACTGAGTCCGAGGTCTTTGACACGAATGGCGTAGCGTCGGCCAACCAGCGGCTGCCAGTCGAATGTTTTGAGCGCAGGCCACAGCAGACGGTTTGCCAGCATTGAGAAAACCCGGCTAGGCGGCGCAACCGGAAGCTGGTTGACCCGCTTGGCCAGGGGTGCGGGGAAAACGAAATTCAACATGGTTTCATTCCTGAAAAAGGGTCGCTGCCTTAACGCACGGCGTCAGCCCAGTTATTGGGGGTTTCGTATAAACGCACCCGTTGCAGCCGCAGCTGGTTGCCGTAAGTGTCGAGGTAGGCTGCGTCGAGGATACGGAACGCCTCGGCGGCGAGGTTTTCTGCGGTCGGCACCACTGTCAGCACAACTGTTTTATGGTCGGGCAGGCTTGCCAGAAAATCAACCACGCTGCGATCCCCCTGGTACACCAGAAAGGCGTGGTCCCAATGGTTGACCAGTACGCGGTTGGCAATGTTTTTCACATCGGAAAAGTCCTTCACCATGCCCTGCTCCGCCATTCCCTCGGTCTGGATGATCTCGCCGGACAGGGTGATTTCGATGGCATAGCGATGCCCGTGCAGATGCCGGCACTGGCTGGCGTGATGGGGGATGCGGTGGCCGGCGTCGAATTCCAGTCTGCGCGTGATCAACATTTCAGGTGTCCGGACATATCAAGGCGTGTTGCTCCATGCTGTTTTCAAGGCCCGCGCGGCCATGCCAGTAGCCGTCGACCGCCTGTCCGGGCATGATGCGCGCCAGTGCGCTGGCGGCCTCGTGCTCGCCCGCCAGCGCCGCCTGAAAAGCGTCGATCACGCGGCCCATCTGACGCGACTGCGGCGACAGACGCAGGCTGGTGACGTCGAGTTCACGCAGGGCGGGCAGTTCGTTGATCAAATTGTAGACACCGGCGGATTGGGTTTGAACGCCGTTTAGCGTCAGAAAAGGCGCGCCCTCACGGGTTGACAACAATAAGCCATCCGGGTGGTCGAGGCAGCGAAACTGGCAATCGTCCTTGGGCAGGTTGTAGTGGCGCGCGGTGAAGCAGCGCGCCGAATACGCCAGCGGCAACCGGCCATAGGCGAAAACCTCGGTTTCCATTGCGGCCGGCGCGCGTTCGAGCAGCGACGTCAGCGTGGCGCGCGACATTTCCACCGGCGGCAGCCAGCGTTGTGCGCCCAGTCCGGCGAGCACGTCCAGCGTGTCCGGATTGTAGACATTGAGCGTGTGCCCGGCGACGAAGGGCACACCCGCCTCGGACAGCAGCCGCACCGCGCCCCACTCGTTGGCCTCGACCTGAAAACGGCCGTCGCCGACGATGCGGCGCAGCGTTTTGAGGTCGGATTCGGACTCGATCAGGGTCTGGCTGGCGAGCACCACCTGCTTGCCGGCGGCGGCGAACTGCTCGGCGATGGCCAGCCAGTCCGGCAGGCGCAACAGGTGACGGCGCGAGCAAACCGTTTCGCCCAGATAGACCCGCGCGACCGGCCAGTTTGCGGCCTCAGCGTAGAAGGCAAGCATGTCGTCGCGCGACCAGTAATACAGCAGAGGGCCAAGACTGAGGTTCATTTCACTGGGGCAAGTTTCAAGTTACAAGATGAAAGAAAAAGCGGACGCATCGCCGCTCAACGCTCACTTCCATGGCCGGTGATAGGCGCCGAGCGTATGGCTCTGCCCTTCCGACAGCTTGTTGAGCTCGGCCTGCCAGGCAGGTGCGGGCTTGAAGCGATCGGCATTTTTCTTCACCGCGTCGATGGCGGCGCGCCACACCTTCGTCACCTGCGTCACGTAGGCCGGACTGCGCTGGCGGCCTTCGATCTTGATCGCGGCGATGCCGATTTTCAGCATCTCGGGCAGCAGGTCGAGGGTGTTGAGGCTGGTGGGTTCCTCGATGGCGTAATAGGTTTCACCGCCGACTTCGAAGCGGCCCTTGCACAGCGTCGGATAGCCGGCCTTCTCGTCCTTGCCGTAGCGGTCGAGCAGCATGCCGTTGAGGCGCGATTCCAGCCCGGCGGGCGTGTCGGTCCATTGCACCGCTTTCGGCGGCGAGCACACCCCCGCCGAGTTGGGCGACTCGCCGGTGCAATACGACGATAGCAGGCAGCGTCCCTCCACCATCACGCACAGGCCGCCGAAGCCGAACAGCTCGATCTCGACGTCGGTGTGCTGCACCACGTTTTCCACCTGTGGCAGCGACAGCACGCGCGGCAGCACGGCACGCTGGATGCCGAAGTGTTCGCGGTAGAAATTCACCGCCTCGTAGCTGGTGGCCGAGCCCTGCACCGACAGATGCAGCCGC
>JAHJRA010000006.1:0-88750 GCA_018831045.1 Gammaproteobacteria bacterium
AGTGAGGTTGACGCGCATCTCGGCGGCAGCATCGGCCATGAACAGCACGCCGGCGGGTACCTGGCGCACCACCTGTCCGCCGGCCGCGGTGAGCTCGGCTTCGAGCAAGGCCTCCAGCCCACGCGGGCAGGTGGCGAAATGGCTGGCCGGCGGCAGCGCCTCGCGTTCAGGGCGAACGGGATGCAAGGTTTTGGTGGGACGTGGCCGAGATTTGGGGGACTGGGGGTTCAAACGGGGCTTTCTAAAACTTAAAAGGGTTTCAATACAACGAGCAATACAATGACCAGCAACAGAACAACCGGGATTTCATTGAACCAGCGGAACCAAACATGCGATTGGGTGTTCTGTCTGGCTTCGAACCCACGCAGCAAACGCTTGCAAACGTGATGATAACCAACCAGTCCGATCACCAGAACCAATTTCAGCCACATCCAGTTCATGCTGAGCGGAAAATACGCCAGCCATAGCCAGATGCCGGTCATCAGCGTCAGCCACATGATGGGCGAGACGAAGCGATACAATTTGTTCGCCATCAACAGCAGGCGGTTGTAGGCTGCCTCATTCTCTTCCATCGCCAGATTGACGAACAGACGCGGCAGATAGAACAGGCCTGCGAACCAGCTCACCACCATCACGATATGAAACGATTTCAGCCACAGCATGGATAAAAAAGCCTTTGTTAAGAAGTGGACACCGAGTCCGCTGACCCTGATTTTACTGGGTTTGGTCGCCTGGCTGTGGTTTCGCCCGCCGGCCGACGTCAGCGAGGAAAACCAGGCGACTTCGCCCTGGCACGTCACCTTGCCCGACAATCAGGTGCTCAGCAGCGAATCCCTGAAGGGAAAAGTCGTGCTGGTCAACTTCTGGGCGACCTGGTGCCAGTATTGCCGCAAGGAAAAACCGGTGATCGACCGCTTCTGGCAGGACTATCGCGACAAGGGCTTTGAAGTCGTCTCGATCAGCGTCGACGATACGCCGGAACAGATTGCCGAGTGGATGAAAGACAAGGATTACGCTTTCATGGCCAGCCCGACCAATGCATCGGTTCTGGCTGCGTTCGGCAACGTCAAAAGCGTGCCCACTTCATTCATCCTCGATACCGAGGGCCATATTCGCCACAAGATTGCCGGACAGGTGCATTATCCCCGGCTGGAGAAACTGGTGACGCCGCTGCTAAGCCCGTCAGCACAATAATGACCCCCGACACCCTCATCGACAGCCGCCTCAACGAACTCGAAGCCAAGCTCGCCTTTGCCGAAGACCTGATCGAAACGCTCAATCAAACCGTGATCCGCCAGCAAGGGCAACTGGACTCACTGCAGCAGCAGATGCGGCTGCTGCACCAGCAATTCAAGGACGCACAACCGGACGAAACGCATACGCTGCGCGACGAACTGCCGCCGCATTACTGAGCAGCATCAATCCGGCTGCACGGCGATTTTCACCACCACTTTACGGATCAAGGCATCACTCACCAAGGGCGCGTGCGCGTCATCCGGATAAAACAGGCAAAACGAGCCGGGCGGCGTGGCAATCCAGCTTCTGGGTTCGTCTTTAAAAAACCGGATGTCGCGCGCGGCATCATATTCCGTCGCCGGTTCGACGCATTCGGCCAGCGGCTTCCAGCCCATTTCGTCGACGCCTTCGAGCACCAGCTGGATATCGATATAACGACGATGGCATTCCAGTTTCGCGTCGATCCGCGTGCGCCCAGTGCACGCCTCGACGATGGCGAAGATCTGCTCGCCTTGTACCGCATGCACGCCGGGTTCGAGCGCCAGCAGATCCGTTTCGCGCAAAAACGCAAAGGCGCGCGCAAACAACGGGTGCAAGCCGTGGTAACGGTCAGATTCACTCAATCTCGCCAGAATCATTGCGCGCTTACCGACTGATGGGTTTGTAACGAATACGCTTCGGCTTGGCGCCTTCTTCACCCAGGCGCTTCCGCTTGTCGGCCTCGTATTCCTGATAGTTTCCGGCGAAGAACGATACCTGCGAGTCACCCTCGAACGCGAGAATATGCGTGGCGATACGGTCGAGGAACCAGCGGTCGTGCGAGATCACCATCACGCAGCCGGCAAATTCCAGCAGTGCATCTTCCAGCGCACGCAGAGTTTCCACGTCGAGGTCGTTGGACGGTTCGTCGAGCAGCAGCACGTTGCCGCCTGAAATCAGGGTCTTGGCCATGTGCAGCCGGCCGCGCTCGCCGCCCGACAGGCTGCCGACGCGCTTTTGCTGGTCGCCGCCCTTGAAGTTGAAGCGGCCGAGATAGGCGCGCGACGGGATTTCGTAGCGGCCGACGGTGAGGATGTCGCGGCCCTCGGCCACTTCGTCGAACACGGTCTTGTCGGCCACCAGCGCATCGCGGCTCTGGTCGACGTAGGCGAGCTTGACGGTCTGGCCAATCTCGACTTCGCCGGAATCCGGCTTTTCCAGACCGGTGATCATCTTGAACAAGGTTGATTTGCCGGCGCCGTTGGGGCCGATGATGCCCACAATCGCACCCGGCGGCACGCTGAACGACAGGTTGTCGATCAGCAGGCGGTCGCCGAAAGATTTCGTCACGTTGTGGAAATCGATCACCTTGTCACCCAGGCGCTCGCCGACCGGGATGAAGATTTCCTGCGTTTCGTTGCGCTTCTGGTACTCGACCGAATTCAGTTCCTCGAAGCGCGCCAGACGTGCCTTCGACTTGGCCTGGCGCGCCTTGGGATTCTGCCGCACCCACTCCAGCTCCTGCTTCATGGTCTTGATGCGGCCAACTTCCTGCTTGCCCTCGGTTTCCAGCCGCGCTTCCTTCTGTTCCAGCCAGCTGGTGTAGTTGCCCTTCCACGGAATGCCGTGGCCGCGATCCAGTTCGAGAATCCATTCGGCCGCGTTATCGAGGAAATAGCGATCGTGCGTCACCGCCACCACGGTGCCGGGATAGCGCACCAGAAACTGCTCCAGCCACTCCACCGACTCGGCGTCGAGGTGGTTGGTCGGCTCGTCGAGCAGCAGCATGTCGGGGTGGGACAGTAACAACTGGCACAGCGCGACGCGGCGCTTTTCGCCGCCCGACAGATTGCCGATCACCGCGTCCCACGGCGCCAGCCGCAGGGCATCGGCGGCGATTTCCATTTGCGTATCGAGGTCGGAACCGGCGGTGGCGAGAATCGCCTCGCAGCGCGCCTGCTCTTCAGCCAGCTTGTCGAAATCGGCATCGGGTTCGGCGTAGGCGGCGTAAATTTCTTCGAGCTTGTTCTTCGCTTCGACAATCTCGCCGAGGCCGGCTTCCACCGCCTGCCGCACGGTGTGCGTCGGGTCGAGCTGCGGTTCCTGCGGCAGGTAGCCGATACGGATACCCGGCATCGGGATGGCTTCACCCTCGATGTCCTTGTCCACCCCCGCCACGATGCGGATCAGCGAGGACTTGCCGGAGCCGTTCAACCCGAGCAAGCCAATCTTTGCGCCGGGGAAAAAACTCAGCGAAATGTCTTTCAGAATGTGCCGCTTCGGCGGCACGATCTTGCCGACGCGGTTGAGGGAATACACGTATTGCGCCATGAATTAAGAATCCTGAGAATAAAAATGCGCAGACGCGCTGTTACGACAGCTCTTGATCGAGCAGTTTCTTGAGTTTGACGAAATCGAGCTCGCCGATTTTCTGCTCGAGGATCTGGCCTTTTTTGCCAATGATGAAGCTGGTCGGCGTCAGCCTGACATCGCCGAACGCCTGCGCCAGCTCGCCTTTGACGTCGAGCGCAACCGGAAACGGCAACTTGCGGGTTTGCGTGAAATTGACCACGTGGCTGGGCGGATCGTAGGACATCGCCACCGCGATGATTTCAAACCCCTTGGCCTTGTATTGATTGTAGGTTTCGACCATGCCGGGCATTTCCTTGATGCAGCCGGGACACGAGGTCGCCCAGAAGTTCACCAGCACCACCTTGCCGCGCAGACTGTCGAGCTGGATCGGCTGGCCCTCCAGCGTGACGAAGGTGGCGGCGGGCGCAGCGGGTTTGCTCAGCATCGCGTACGCGAGCGCGGCAACCACAATCAGGACGACAGCAAAGAGGGCGGCGGGTTTGGCGTATTTCATCGGGAAAGTGAGCAATCAGCAGTAAATGAAAATCAGCGATAAGACTGGGCCAGCGCGACATAGTGCCGGGCGGAGTAATCGAAATAGGCCATCTCTTCGTCGCTGAGCGGGCGCACCTGTTTGGCGGGACGCCCCAGATAAAGATGGCCGGATTCAAGCACCTTGCCTTCCGGCACCAGCGAACCGGCGCCGAGCAGCACATGCCGCTGGATCACCGCGCGGTCGAGAACAATGCTGCCCATGCCGATCAGGCATTCGTCCCCGATGGTGCAGGCATGCAGGATCACGAGATGGCCGACGGTGACGCGCGCGCCGATGACAAGCGCCCCGCCCGCCGGGTTGGCTGGCGTTTTGTGCGACACATGCAGCACGCTGCCGTCCTGGATATTGGTCGCGTCGCCGATGGTGATGGAATTGACGTCGCCGCGTATCACGGCGCCCGGCCATACCGATGCACCCACCCCCAACGCCACTTCGCCAATCACGGTGGCGCGCGGATGCACCCACGCGCCGGAGGCGAGCTGCGGATGCATACCGTGATGCGGCGAGATGCTGGCTAAATCCATGTCTGGAACAGGGTTGAAATACGCAGAAGCGGGCTCAAATTATAATCTGCTGCACGTAGTCGCATCTCCTCTGCGCCCCCTTCTATGAAAGATCAACCATGAACACCCCAGAACAGCGCACCAATCCCCTGCTCGATTTTTCCGGCCTGCCGCGTTTTTCAGAATTCAAGCCCGAGTTCGTGACCCCAGCCGTCGACCAGTTGCTGGCCGATTGCCGCGCCGCCGTCGAGCACGCAATGGACACCGCGACGCCCGCCGAATGGGAAGTGTTCGTCAGCCCGATGGACGACGCCAACGAGAAACTCGGTCGTGCCTGGGGGCAGGTATCCCACCTGCACTCGGTGATGGACTCGCCCGAGTTGCGCGAGGTCTACAATGCCAACCTGCCCAAGATCACCATCTACTTTGCCGAGCTGGGGCAAAACGAAGCGTTGTTCGGCAAGTTCAAAGCGCTGGCTGGCGGCCCCGGGTTTGCCGCACTGACCACCGCACAGAAAAAGATTGTGGAAAACGAGCTGCGCGACTTCCGCCTCGGCGGCGCCGAACTGCCCGCCGGGCAAAAAGCCCGCTTCATGGACCTGCAGGAAGAGCTGGCGCAAATCTCGGCCAAGTTCGAAGAAAACTTGTTGGATGCGACCAACGACTACGCCCACTACGTAGCCGATGCCGCCGAGTTGGCCGGCGTGCCGGCCGATGAACTGGCGGCGATGCGCCAGGCGGCCGAAGCCGATGGCAAGCCGGGCTGGAAAATCACCCTGCACATGCCGTCCTACCTGCCGGTGATGCAATACGCCGACAACCGCGCCCTGCGCGAGACGCTGTACCGCGCCTATGTCACCCGCGCGTCGGAGTTCGGCAAGGCCGCACTCGACAACACGCCGCTGATCGCGCAAATTCTCAAGCTGCGCCGCGAAGCCGCCGAGCTGCTCGGCTTCAAGAGCTACGCCGAGGTGTCGCTGGCCACCAAGATGGCCGACACCCCGGCCGAAGTGCTGAAATTCCTGTCCGACCTCGCCGCCCGCGCACGGCCGTATGCGGAAAAAGATTTCGCCGAACTCAAGGCCTTCGCCGCAACCGAACTTGGCATCGCCGACCTGCAGGCGTGGGACAACGCCTACGCGTCGGAAAAACTGCGCGTCGCGCGCTACAGCTTTTCGGATCAGGAAGTGAAGCAGTATTTCCCCGAACATCGCGTGCTGACCGGGCTGTTCAAGCTGGTCGAGACGCTCTACGGCCTGCACATCCGCGAAGACAAGGCGCCGGTGTGGCATCCGGACGTGAAGTTCTACACCCTCAGCGACCACACTGGGCAAAAGGTCGGCCAGTTCTATCTCGACCTCTACGCGCGCGCGTCAAAACGCGGTGGCGCGTGGATGGACGATGTCATCACCCGCCGTCGAAAAGGTGCGTTGACGCAGACGCCGGTGGCGTATCTCAACTGCAATTTCGCCGCGCCGGTGGGCGACAAGCCCGCGCTGTTCACCCACGACGAAGTCATCACCCTGTTCCACGAGACCGGCCACGGCCTGCATCACCTGCTGACGCAAATCGAGGAGCTGGGCGTGTCGGGCATCAACGGCGTCGAGTGGGACGCGGTCGAACTGCCGAGCCAGTTCATGGAAAACTTCTGCTGGGAATGGGACGTGCTGAAGCACATGACCCACCACGTCGACACCGGCGCGGCATTGCCCAAGGAGTTGTTCGACAAGATGCTGGCGGCGAAGAATTTCCAGTCCGGCCTCGGCACCCTGCGCCAGATCGAGTTCTCCAGCTTCGACATGCGTCTGCACGACGACTTCGACCCCAACGGCGGCCGCAGCGCAATGGATCTGCTGAACGAAATCCGCAAGGAAACTGCCGTCATGCTACCGCCCGACTACAACCGCTTCCCCAACAACTTCTCGCACATCTTTGCGGGCGGCTACGGCGCGGGCTACTACAGCTACAAATGGGCCGAGGTGCTGTCGGCCGACGCCTACGCACTGTTCGAGGAAAACGGCGTGCTCTCGCCCGAAGTCGGCCACCGCTTCTGGAGCGAAATCCTCGCCCAGGGCGGCGCCCGCCCCGCGCTCGAATCGTTCAAGGCTTTCCGCGGCCGCGAACCGACCATCGACGCGCTGCTGCGGCATAACGGCATGGCTTGAGCCGCAGCGGGCAGATTGTTTGTCCCACATAAAAACGGAGCCTGCTGGCTCCGTTTTTATTGTTCTATTTTCCCAACAGCTCGCCTATGGGTTTGTAGTCTTCAACCCGGTCGCAGATGGCCTTGATCACCATGATGATGGGCACGCCCAGCAACAATCCCCAGACCCCCCATAACCAGCCCCAAAACAGCACCCCAACGAAAACCATCACGGCGTTCATCCGGCCTGCCCGGCCGGTCAGCCATGGCGTCAGCAAATAGCCTTCCAGGCTGGTGATGACCAGCGAGATGCCGGCGACCGTAAGCGCCATGCCCACGGTTCCGAACTGAAGAAAGCCGACCAGCCCCGTGCCGCCGGTCACGACGACCGGGCCGAGATACGGGATCAGGTTGAACACGGCGGACACGATGCCCCAGATCGCCGCATGCTCCAGCCCTATCCAGAGAAACGCGAGCCAGGTTGCCACGCCCACCAGAATGCTGGTGAAAATCTGCACCAGCAGATAGCGTTGAATCTGGGCGGTGATTTCGTCCAGCACCTGCACGGTGATTTTTTTCTTGCTGAGCGTGGGACCGGTGATCCTGACCAGCTTGCGGCGGAAAATGTCGCCCGAAACCAGCAGGAAATAGGTCAGAAACAGCACCATGACCGCCTGCCCGGCAAACACGGTCGCACCCACCGTTCCCGTCCAGAGGTAATCCGAAACATTCAGTTTGGATTTTTCGATGAGCACCCGGGTCACGCCTTGCGGGGCCGTGGCATCCGGGGTGATCGTTTCACTCGCCGCGCGTTCAAGTTGAACCGCCGCCTGTTGCATCTGGTCCATCGCGCCTTCGGTCGTCCCCCATTCCCTGCGCAGGGTTTTGCGGAATTTTTGTGCAGCCTCAGGCAGGGTTTCGATCAGCTGGATGGCATCGTCGCTAAGAGAATAGACCAGAGAACCTGCTCCGCCCACAATGCCGGCCAATAACACGGCAGCCCCGATGGCGCGAGGAATCCGCCATTTTTGCATCCGATTGACGAGCGGGGAAAAGGCGTAGCTGATCATGATGCCCAGCATCAGCGGGATGAAAAATGCGCGCGCCCAGTGCAACACAAAAATGACTGCCAGCACGGTGAGCACCGTGAGAGAAAGGTTGCGTACGTCAGCCTGCACCCGGGCGGCGGGCAGGGATGCAATCGACGTGACCGCCTCTTCGGCGATAACGGCGCGATTATCTACGTCGGAATGCGTTTCGGCGCTCAGGGGGGCATCGGGTTTAGCAACGGTGTTCATGGCGTATTGTCGCTGCTATCCAGGATAGCCAAAGCAAAAACCGTCGACAGATCACTGTTTTTCTTTTTCTGAAGGGCTCATCGGGGTCGGAGAATCGGTTTACTCAGGCACTCAATCGCGGACGCATCCTGGCAGAAGTCGGCCAGGATGCGTCCTTCGTGAATGCCACAGAGCAGTCATTCGACCGACTGCTCCACACTGAAATCTGCCGAACAGACTACGCGTGAAACTCGGCCGTAGCCGACATCGGCCTTTCCTTAGAAGCGGACAGTCGCGAACATCCGCTTTGCCCACCTGTCAACTTCCCGACCCGCCTCGTTCCGGTCATTGGGTCGGTGCAGCGCGAACTGCCGCTGCTCATGCGTTGCTGTCGGGAATCACCTTATTCATTAACGCCTGTAAAAGAAGTATCTTTGTTCATCAACCAAGAAACTGTTCCGATCGGCAGCTTTGGTCATTACGCGACGGCAGAATCCGGCCGTGGCCAGACCCGCAAAATATCACCCTGAATTCCAGGTGTTTTCTCTCTCATTCGTGCCGCAAGGCATCGATCGGGTTGAGCCCGGCAGCCCGTTGTGCCGGGAAATAACCAAAGATCACACCGATGGCGGCAGCGAAGAAGAAAGACAGCAGGTTGATACTGGGGTCGAACAGGTAGGGCACGTTCATCAGGCCGGCCAGGAAAATGGATGCTGCGGTGGCTATGGCGATACCGATCAGTCCGCCCAGGCTGGACAGCACCACCGCCTCGATCAGGAACTGCAGCAATACTTCGCGCTCCAGTGCGCCGATGGCCAGGCGGATGCCAATTTCGCGGGTGCGCTCGGTCACCGACACCAGCATGATGTTCATGATGCCGATGCCGCCCACCAGCAGGCTCACAGCCGCCACGGCGCCGAGCAGCATGGTCAGGATCTTGGTGGTGCTGGTCAGCGTCTCGGCGATCTGCCGGGTGTCCATCACCCGGAAATCGTCGTCCTCGTTTTCGGCGATGTTGCGCCGCTCGCGCAGCAGCCGAGTGAGTTGTTCCTTGGCCGCATCGATGGAAGCGCCCTCCTTCACCGAGATGGTCAGCCGGTTGATGTCCTGGCTGCCGGAAAGGCGGCGCTGCACCGTACGCAGCGGCATCACCACCGAATCGTCCTGGTCGGACCCCATCGACGACTGGCCCTTGGCCTTCAGGAGGCCGATGACTTCGCAGGCGAACTGCTTGATGCGGATTTCGCTGCCGACCGGGTTCTGGCGACCGAACAGCTTGTCGCGCACGGTCTCGCCGACCACGCATACCGCCTTGCCGGACTTTTCCTCGGCTTCGGTGAAGGTGCGGCCGGCGGCGATCTCCCAGTTGCCAGCCTCGAAGTAATCGTTGCTGGTGCCGGTGACGACTGTCGACCAGTTGTTGGCCTGGTACACCGCCGTGGCGCTCTTACTGACGATGGGCGCGACCAGCCGGGCGCTGGTGATCTGGTTGCGGATAGCCTCGATGTCGGCGCTTTTGAAGGGGGCGCCCGCCTCCGCACCGGGACCGAAACGCTGGCCCGGCATCACGATCAGCAGGTTGCTGCCCATACTGGAGATCTGGTCCGAGACCGATTGCGTCGCGCCGTTGCCTAGCGTGACCATGGTGATGACGGCAGCCACACCGATGACGATGCCGAGGATAGTCAGGAAGGACCGCATCAGGTTGCGGCGGATCGAACGCAGTGCGAGTAGCAGGGTGTTCCAGAGCATCAGTCGGCCTCCCCGTTGCGGCGGTCGCTGTCGACCCTGCCGTCGACGAAGCGGATGACACGCTTGGCATGGGCCGCCATGTCGGGTTCGTGGGTGACCATCAACACGGTGATGCCCTGGTCACGGTTCAGCGCACTGATCAGTTCCATGATTTCCTCGCCGGTATGGGTGTCGAGGTTGCCTGTGGGCTCGTCGGCCAGCAGCACCGCGGGCCGGGTGACGATGGCGCGCGCGATGGCGACACGCTGCTGCTGGCCGCCGGAGAGTTCGGCCGGGGTGTGATGCTCCCAGCCCTCGAGGCCGACCTGACTGAGCGCGGCGCGCGCCGCGGCATGGCGTGCGGCAGCGGGCTCGCCGCGGTAGATCAGCGGCAGCTCGACGTTCTCCAGCGCCGTGGTGCGCGACAGCAGGTTGAATCCCTGGAACACGAAGCCGAGGTAGTTGCGCCTGAGCAGCGCGCGTTCGTTACGCGACAGCTGCTCGACCTTCACGCCCTCGAATTCGTAGCTGCCGCTGCTGGGCGTGTCGAGGCAGCCGAGGATGTTCATTGCGGTCGACTTTCCGGAGCCGCTGGGGCCCATGATGGCAACGAAATCGCCGGCGTCGATGGCGAGATCGATGCCCTTCAACGCCTGGAACGCTGCCTGGCCGCTGCCGTAGGTCTTGGTAATGCCGGACAACCGGATCAATGCGACCGCTTCGCTCATGGCTGCGTATCCAGCACCTCGGTGACCACCTGCATGCCGGCCTTGATGTCCCCGCCCGTGATCTCGGTCACGCGGCCGTTCGTGGCTCCGGTCTGCACGTCGATGGCGACCGGCTGGCCGTTACGCAGCACCCATACGCGCGGAGTGCCATTGTTGACAGTCGCCTCGGTTTTCTTCGTCTGGGTTGGCGGCCGTGGCATCAACGCCCCAATCACACCGCCGCTCAATTTCTTCTCGGCGACATCAGTGGCCGCAGGGATGAAGCGCAGCGCGGCGTTCGGCACCAGCAGCGCGTTTTCGCGTGTGAGGGTGGTGATGTCGGCGGTACCGGTCATGCCGGGCCGCAGGCTGAGATCGTCGTTGGCGACTTCGAGGATGGTGAGGTAGGAAATCACCCCTTCCGATTCGCTGGCTCCGAAGCCCACCCGGGTGATGACGGCGCTGTACTCGCGGCCGGGCCAGGCGTCGACGCTGAAGGTGGCCCGCTGTCCAGCCTTCACCCCGCCGACATCGGCCTCATCAACGTTGACCTGTAACTCCATCTTGGTCAGATCCTCGGCCAGCTTGAACAGCACCGGTGCCTGCAAGGAAGCCGCCACGGTCTGGCCGGGATCGACCTCGCGCGACAGCACTACACCGTCGATGGGCGAGCGTATGCTGGCCTTCCCGAGATTGGTTTCATCCGTTTGCAGCGTCGCCCGAGCCTGGGTAACACTGGCGCGGGCGCTGGCCACGTTGGCTTCGGCGCGTTTGAGGTTGGCCTCCGCCGTATCCATCTCGGTTTTAGACGGCACTTTGCCGCCGGACAGTTGCGACACTTGCCGGTAGCGGGCCAGCGTGGCGCGCGCTTCCGCCACCGTGGCCTGCATCTGGAGTACCTGTGCCTCGGCCGCGGCGAGCGATGCGCGCGACTTCACCACCGTATCCTGCAGCTTGGACAAATCCAGCCGGGCCAGCACCTGCCCCTTCTTCACCTCGTCGTTGTCGTCGACCATGACCTTGTCGACGATGCCCGAGAGCTCGCTGCCGACATCGACCGTGTTGGTCGGTTGCAGGTTGCCAGTGGCGGAAACCTTGACCACCAGTGTGCCGACCGTGGCTGCTTCGGTCGTGTAGCGCGGCGCGGTCTTGTCTTCGCCGGAACGCAACAACAGCCAGGCCGCGACGGCAATCACGACCAGTGCGCCAGTCAGCCACAGCCACAGCCAGCGTCCGGAAAACAGGCCGCCGGATTTGGTTGCGAGAAGCTGCTTCAGGGCAGGAGCCTGCCTAGCTTGCGAAGTGTTGGAATCATTCATGGCGCGTCCTTGCTAATCGGGCGGATGTCGGCCTGCGGCAACCATCCGCCACCCAGTGCCTTGTACAAACGGATGAGCGCCAGCACGCCATCGGCGCGGCTGCTGGCGAGGCTGTCCTCGGCGGACAGCACGTTGCGTTCGGTGTCGAGTACCGACTGGAAATCGATGAGCCCCGCACTGTAGCGCTGCCGCGCGAGTTCGGCCGCGTTGCGCGCCGATTCGGCTGCGATCGCCAGCGCCTCGACGCGCTCACGGTTGCGGGCCAGCGCCACCAGCGCATTTTCCACCTCCTGCAGCGCGGTCAGAATGGCTTGTTCATAGCTCACCTGCGCCTGCTCGCGCACCGCATCCTGGATCTCGGCCTGGGCGCGCAGGCGTCCGGCATTGAAGACGGGACTGGTGATGCCGGCAAGCAGCGATGAGGTGGCGGCGCCACTGTTGCCGAGCGCGCCCAGGGTCAGCGCTTCGAGACCGATCGACCCCGAGAGCGTGAAGGATGGATACCGAGCCGCTTCGGCCACGCCCACCCGCGCGGTTTCCGCCGCCAGCTTGCGCTCGGCTGCGCGTACGTCGGGACGCTGGCGCAGGGTGTCGGCCGGGATGCCGACGGCGATCTGCGCCGGCACGGTCGGCAGTTCGTCGGTCGCGGCGAGACGCGCATGCAACGCGCCCGGCGCACGGCCCAGCAGGATATCCAGGCGATGTTCCGATTCGGCAAGGCTGGTTTCTAGACTCGGGATCTGCGCCCGGGTCTGCTCGCGGTTGCTGCGTGCCTGCTCGACATCCTGGCCGCTGACCAGTCCGGCCTGCGCGCGCCAGTCGGTGAGCTGCAGCGTCTCGGACTGGCTGGCGAGATTGGCGCGGGCAATGCCGAGGCGAGTCTGCAGAGCACGCACCTCGACGTAGTTCAGCGCCACTTCGGACGCCAGCGATACCTGGGCATTTTCGAGGTTCGCCACCGACGTTTCGACGTCAGCCTCGGCCGCCTCGACGCTGCGACGCACGCCGCCGAACACGTCGATCTCCCAGCTGGCGTCAAAGCCGGCGCTGAAGGCATTGCGCGCGTTGCCGCTGCCGGTCTCCTCGCTCGACCGGCTGCGGCGGGCGCTGCCCGATGCGGTCACGTCGGGGAAGCGCGCGGCGGCGGCCACGGTGCTGCGGGCGCGCGCCTCGCGCAGTCGCGCCTGCGCGCTGCGCAGATCGGGGCTGGCCTGCAGGGCTTCGGCGACCAGCTGGGACAGCAGCGGATCGTTCAGGCCTTGCCACCAGAGGCTCAGGTCAGCCGGTGTTTCGCTGCTTGCCACCGGGTCGAGGTTGCTCCAGCCTGTCGGCAAGACGGTTGTCGGCGGGGCATACTCCGTCCCCACCGCGGCACACCCCGCCAGCCCGAGCCCGGCGAGCATGATCAGCACGCGGGTGAATCGATTCGTTGTCGTTACCATGCGCATCATCATCCTGTCGGCCAAGCAAACCAAGGTCAGCGATCCCCGCCAAGCATCAATCACGTATCGATTTCCGACCGCAAGGCGCGAAAATCCCGGATCACTTTGCCTCGGCAAACAACGCTCCTAACACCTGCATCTGCATCTGCTTGCGCAGTAAGGCCCCTGCTGCCGCGACCGGTGTCACCCATTCACGCTGAATATGCATCATCAACTCCTCGGGCGATTGCCGATAAAGTATAGGGGCAATATATCTTTCTAGCAAGATAAATAACGATTCGTTACAATTACGGCAGACTTCGTAAAAGGTTAGGTCATGACATCCTCCAAGCAATTGCCACGACATGAATGGGCTGAAAGCCATGAACCGGAAACGATGCCCATGGTGCTGTTCCTGCACCACGCGCAGGGTCTATCCTTCACTCTGGCGCGGACTGTTTGGACCCGGAATGGCCTGGCTCCTGCAGAGTTTGACGTGCTGGCCACGTTGCGCAATGCTCCCGCACCTCACGAACTGACTCCGACACAACTCCAGGATTCTTTATTGATCACATCGGGTGGATTGACCAAGGTCATGCTGCAATTGGAAACCAGAAATCTGGTTATTCGCTCGCGTCATCAGACCGACCAGCGCGTCAAGCCCATCAAACTCACCCCGGCTGGAAAACGGTTGGTGGAAAAAGCGATGAGGGAGTTGGCAGCCACGTCCAGCGCGTGGGTGCGCAGCATACTGGAGGCCAACGAGATAAGCTTGCTGACAGGAATGCTTCGCAAGCTCGCCGGGTCAGACACAAAGCAATAATTGCCAAGCTGGCCATTCAGGTAGCAAAAGCCAATGGCCGAATCGGGTCGATTTCAGCCATTAGCCACAATAAAAAACGGAGCCAACCTGGCTCCGTTTTTTATTGTGGCTACAACCGCTTACTTGTTCTTGTTCGCGATCATGTCCTGAATGATCGGTGCCAGGATCAGCTCCATGGCGAAGCCCATCTTGGCGCCCGGCACCACGAGGGTGTTGCGGCGCGACATGAAGGAATTCGGGATCATGTTCAGCAGATACGGGAAGTCGACGCCCTTGGGTTCGCGGAAGCGGATGACGATGAAGCTTTCGTCCGGCGTCGGAATGTCGCGCGTGATGAAGGGGTTGGAGGTGTCGACCGTGGAGACGCGCTGGAAGTTGATGTCGGTGCGCGAAAACTGCGGGGTGATGTGGTGCACGTAATCCGGCATGCGGCGCAGGATGGTGTCGACGATCACGTCGGCCGAATAGCCGCGCTCGGCGCTGTCGCGGTGGATTTTCTGGATCCATTCGAGGTTGACGATGGGCACCACGCCGATGCCGAGGTCGACGTGCTGGGCGACGTCAATGTCGTCGGTTTTCACCAGGCCATGCAGGCCTTCGTAGAACAGCACGTCGGAGCCGGCGGGGACGTCTTCCCACGGGGTGAACTCACCGGGGTTGAGGCTGCTGCCGAGACGCTTGTTGTGTTCGGCCGCTTCGGCATCGCTGTGGATGTAGAAGCGCTTTTTGCCGCCGCCGGTTTTGCCGTAGGTTTCGAACAGCTCGGCCAGCTTGGCGAAGTGGTTGGACTGCGGGCCAAAATGGCTGAACGACATGTTGCCTTCGGCTTCGGCCTTTTTGACGGCTTCCTTGAAGTCGATCCTGGACAGGCTGTGGAAGCTGTCGCCTTCAATTACGGCTGCATTAATTTTTTCACGGAAAAAAATGTGCTCGAACGCGCGCTTGACGGTGGTGGTGCCGGCGCCGGACGAACCCGTGACCGCAATGACGGGATGCTTCTTGGACATGCTGGGACTCCCTGATGGATGGGTAAGTAAGAATTGAGCGAAACCGCAGCATTTTACCCGCGCAGGGCGGGCCTTGTCACCCGCGCGGCGCGGCGCGGCTTGCTGGCTTACAGGGCAAATTCGAGCCGTTCTTGCAGTTTTGCCAACGCAGCTGCAGCGCAGGCGGCGTCTTTGTCACCACCCGGCGCACCGGACACGCCTACCGCGCCAATCAGGCTGCCGGCGGCACGGACGGGCAATCCGCCTTCCATGACGATGAGGCCGTCGATGTGATTGAGTTCGGGGCGAATGTCGCCACGCGAAGCGCGGAACTCGGTCGTATCCACCCCCGACATGATGGCCATGCCGGCTTTGCGCTCGGCGATTTCGAGGGTGTGGCGCGCCGCCAGGCTGTCGCGCAACGCAACCTGCACGTTGCCCGCGCGATCGAGCACGACGGCCGAAACGCTGTAGCCGTTCTGACGACAGGCTTCGACCGAGGCCATGGCGATATCGCGCGCCAGTTCCAGGCCGATCTGCTTGACCGGCAGCACATCGGGCTGGGCGGCGTGGGAGGGAAGGGATGCGACGAACACCGAAATCCAAAGCAGTGATTTCATCATGACGGTCTCCTTTATGCATTCAGGGATAGAGATTGGTGACGCGATAGCCGCGTTTTCCCAGCAATGCGGGCAGGCCATCCACACCGGTGAGATGCAGCGCGCCGACCGCCACAAACGGCGTGCGGCCTTCGCCGAGCATCTGTTCGATTTTAGCCGCCATGCGCTGGTTGCGTTCACTGAAAAGCTTTTGCTTGATCCAGTGCGCGGAACGCGGCGCGTGCTGATACGACTTGAGGGTGATCTGCTGCAACGCTGCGGCGTCACTGGCAAGCCAGGCGTCGATGAGCGCCTGGGTGTCTGCCGGCATGCCGGGCTGTTCCAGGGTGTCGAGCGATTCCTCCAGATAAACGAGTTGATCCCGCAGCGGAATGCTGTCGAACAACTGAAATTGATAGTCGATGCCTTCCAGCTCGGTAACCGGCTTGTTGAGCGCTTGCGCGATGCCGGTGAAATAAAACTCGGTGGCGTATTCAAAGCCGTAGCCCTGCTGTTTCAGCGCGCCCACCGTGAGCGTCAGCGTCGCCATCCAGGGTTTCAGGGTCTGTACCGATGCACGGGGGATCGCCAGGGCATCGAGCCGGGTGTGCAGGCGCTGTTTAAGCTGGGGTGGCAGCGTGGCGTCGAGCGTTTGCGGTGGCGGCAGCATGGCATGGCGCTGCAAGCCGGCGCGCATCTTATCGGCCTGGCTGGCATCGATCTCCAACACCAGTTCACCCGATTGCACCATGGCCTGCGTGGCGGTGAGGTCCAGCGGAAAAAAGTCCGCCTTGCCGACGTGGAGAGTGCCGAACAGGTACGCGGTTTGTCCATTCTTGCTGACGGCGAAGAGCAGCCCGCGTGACGGGGCGGCCTGCATTTGCCGCAGGGCTTCCGCTTCTTCCGCGTCCGCTTCGGGAACGGCAGACAGCCCGGTTTCGGCCCAGGCGCCCTGCCATCCGGCCAGCAGAATAATCAAAAGCAATCGGGCAATCCGGTTTGACATGACGGGTTTCCAGGCGAGGGTTAACACAACACGCGGCAGGTGGCTACTTAATAGAGGGGGCTAGGTATAATCGCGAACCGGCACGTCCATTCATTTGAGCAGTTTTCATGCAAGAAAAATACCTTCCAACGGAAATCGAGCACGCCGCGCAGGCGCGATGGACCGCCAGCCAGACCTACCGCGCCAGCGAAACATCCGATCGCCCCAAATATTATTGCCTGTCGATGTTCCCCTACCCTTCGGGGAAACTGCATATGGGACACGTGCGCAACTACACCATCGGCGACGTGCTGGCGCGCTACCACGCGATGCGCGGCTTCAACGTGATGCAGCCGATGGGCTGGGACGCCTTCGGTCTGCCGGCCGAGAATGCGGCGATCGCCAACAACGTGCCGCCCGCCGCCTGGACCTACGCCAACATCGACCACATGCGCACGCAGCTGCAGGCGCTGGGCCTGGCGATCGACTGGTCGCGCGAGCTCGCCACCTGCAAGCCGGATTACTACCGCTGGGAGCAGTGGCTGTTCACCCGCCTGTTCGAAAAAGGCGTGATCTACAAGAAGATGGCGACGGTGAACTGGGACCCGGTCGACCAGACGGTGCTGGCCAATGAACAGGTGATCGAGGGGCGCGGCTGGCGCTCCGGTGCGCTGGTCGAAAAGCGCGACATCCCGATGTATTTCTTCCGCATCACCCAGTACGCCGACGAGCTGCTGAGCGGCCTCGACAACCTGCCGGGCTGGCCCGAGCGCGTGAAAATCATGCAGGCCAACTGGATCGGCAAGAGCGTCGGCGTGCGCTTCGCTTTCCCATATCAGTTTGACGGTCAGGATGAAAAGCTGTGGGTATTCACCACCCGCGCCGACACCATCATGGGCGTGACCTTCTGTGCCGTGGCCGCCGAGCATCCGCTCGCTACCCGTGCCGCTGCGAACAACCCCGCGCTCGCCGCCTTCATCGCCGAGTGCAAGCAAGGCAGCGTGGCCGAAGCCGACATGGCGACGATGGAAAAGAAGGGCATGGACACCGGCCTCACCGTCACCCATCCGCTCACCGGCGAATCGATCCCCGTCTGGGTCGGCAACTACGTGCTGATGAGCTACGGTGACGGCGCGGTGATGGCGGTGCCGGCGCACGACGAGCGCGATTTCGGCTTTGCGCAGAAATACGACTTGCCGATCAAACAGGTGATCGGGATGGATGACGAAACGTTCTCCACCGATAGCTGGGCCGAATGGTACGGCGACAAAACACGTGGTCGCTGCGTCAACTCAGGAAAATACGATGGCCTCGATTACATCGCTGCGGTCGATGCCATCGCCGCCGACCTCGCCGCGCTGAACCTCGGCGAAAAGAAAACCCAGTTCCGCCTGCGCGACTGGGGCATTTCGCGGCAGCGCTACTGGGGCTGTCCGATCCCGATCGTCCATTGCGATGTCTGCGGCGACGTTCCGGTACCGGCCGAGCAACTGCCGGTGGTGCTGCCGGAAGACGTGGTGCCCGACGGCTCCGGCAACCCGCTCAACAAGCGCGCCGATTTCGTCAACTGCACGTGCCCCAAATGCGGCGCACCGGCGCGGCGCGAAACCGACACGATGGACACCTTCGTCGAGTCGTCGTGGTACTACGCGCGCTACGCCTGCCCCGATTTCGACGGCGGCATGCTTGATGCGCGGGCGAACAAATGGCTGCCGGTCGACCAGTACATCGGCGGCATCGAGCACGCGATCCTGCACCTGCTGTACGCGCGTTTCTTCCACAAGCTGATGCGCGACGAAGGACTGATTTCCAGCGACGAACCCTTCGTCAACCTGCTCACGCAGGGCATGGTGATCGCCGACACGTTTTATCGCGAAGACGCCAGCGGCAAAAAGACCTGGTTCAACCCGGCCGATGTCGAACTGCGCGATGGCGTTGCAACCTGTAAAACAGATGGCCAGCCGGTGGTCGTCGGCGGCACCGAAAAGATGTCGAAGTCGAAGAACAACGGCGTCGATCCGCAGGCGTTGATCGACCTGTACGGCGCCGACACCGCGCGCCTGTTCACCATGTTCGCCGCGCCGCCGGAACAGAGCCTGGAATGGTCGGATGCTGGGGTCGAAGGCGCGCACCGTTTCCTGCGCCGCTTATGGAAGGCCGGCCATGAGCACCTGCAGGCCGGCGCGGTTGCCGCCTACGCGGGAGGCGAGTTGAGCGATGCAGCCAAAAACCTGCGCCGCCAGTTGCACCAGACCATCCAGAAAGTCAGCGACGACATCGAGCGCCGCAAGCAGTTCAATACCGCGATTGCAGCGGTAATGGAACTGATGAACGCACTGGCCAAACTGGAAGGCGACGATGCCACCACGCGCAGCGTGCGGCAGGAAGTATTGGAAGCCGCCGCCACCCTGCTCGCACCGATGGTGCCGCACATTGCCGAGGCGCTCTATGCCGAACTCAGGCCGGGTGCGGTCATGACCTGGCCGACCGTAGACGCATCCGCCCTGGTGCAGGATGAAATCGAACTGATGCTGCAAGTGAACGGCAAACTGCGCGGGCAGATCCGCGTCGCCGCGAGCGCCGACAAGGCCCACATCGAAGCCGCCGCGCTGGCCAGCGAGTCGGTCCAAAAATATCTCGAAGGCCAGCCGCCGAAAAAAGTGGTGGTGGTGCCGGGTCGCCTGGTGAATATCGTCGTATGAAGCGCCGCCTGTTTCTTGCCCTCCTTCCCGCTGCGCTGGCCGCAGGCTGTGGCTTTCAACTGCGCCGTTACGACGGCTTGCCGTTCGGCAGCCTGTACATCGATGCACCAGGCAGCGCGGTCACCCAGCGTCTGCGCGTCATGCTGGCAACCGACAAGGCCGTCCGCCTGACCGACACGGCAGGCGAAGCCGAGGCCGTGCTCAAGATCACCCAGGAAGAACGCATCAAATCGATTCTCACCCTGACCGGCGGCGGTCGCGTGTCCGAGTACCGGCTTAGCCTGAAACTCGCTTATGTCGTCCTCGCCCGGGACGGACGCGTGCTGGCTGCACCCGAAAGCCTCGAACTGCAGCGCATCATGACGTACAACGATGCGCTGCTGCTGGCCAAGGGCGCCGAAGAGCAACTGCTGTATCGCGACATGGACGACGATGCAGCGTTGCGGATCGTGCGGCGCATGCAGACGCTGAAACCCGACAACGGCAAGTGAACATTCCAGCCGAACGCCTGCCCGACCAACTTGCTCGCGGTCTTGCCGCGCTCTACGTCGTGGTGGGCGACGAGCCGCTGGCGGCGCAGGAGGCCGCTGATGCCATCCGTGCGGCGGCGCGCGCGGCCGGGCACAGCGAACGCAACGTCTACACCGTGCAGGGACGCTACAACTGGCAGGGCATTTTTGCCAGCGGCGACAACCTGTCGCTGTTCGCCGAGCGCCGCCTGACCGAAATCCGCATCCCCTCCGGCAAGCCCGGCGTCGATGGCGCCAAGGCGCTGGAGGCTTACGCAGCCAAGCTGCCCGCCGACACCCTCACCCTGATCAGCCTGCCGGGAGTCGACTGGAAAGCGCAGCAAAGCCGCTGGTTTGCTGCGCTGGCGAAAACCGGCGTGGTGGTCGAGGCGAAACCCATCGACCGCACCGCCCTGCCCGGCTGGATCGAGCGGCGGCTGGCCAAACAGGGGCTGCGCGCCGAACGCGCCGCCCTGGAACGGCTGGCCGACCAGGTGGAAGGCAATCTGCTTGCCGCGCAGCAGGAAATCGACAAACTCGCACTGCTGCTGCCGCCGGGAAACGTGACGCTGGCCGACGTCGAGCACGCGGTGGTCGATGTCAGCCGGCTGGAGGCCGATGCGCTGGCCGATGCGCTGTATGCAGGCGATGCCGCGCGCTTTGCGCAGATCGTGGCCGATTTGAAAGACAGCGGCGAAGCCGTGCCCGCCATCCTGTGGCAGGTGTCATCGGCGGTACAGCTGCTGCTGCGGTTAAAATCAGCGGTAGCGCAAGGCGACAGTCTGCCCGGCGTGATGCGAACGCTGTGGGGACGCGACAAGCAGCGCGCGCCGCAAATCGAGCGGGCGCTGAAACGATTGAGCCTGAGCCGTGTCGAATCCGCACTGGCCGATCTGGCGCTGATCGACCGCCAGGCCAAGGGGTTGGAGCGGGTGGGCGATCCCTGGGACACGCTGCTGCGCGTGGGGATGACGCTGGCTGAGCCGGCAAGCAATGGAAAAAGATGATGGACGTTAAAAGCTACATGCAAACGGTGGGCAAACAGGCGCGCGAAGCTTCGCGCGCGATCGCCCGCGCCGACACCAACCAGAAGAATCGTGCACTCTTGGCCATCGCCGCTGCGATCCGCCGTGACGCGGCCAAACTGCTGGAAGCCAACGCGCGCGACATGGAGCATGCGCGCGCCAGCGGGCTCGACGCCGCACTGCTCGACCGCCTGCAGATCAACGACAAAGGCGTGGCGGGGATGGCCGAAGGGCTGGAGCAGATCGCCGCGTTACCCGACCCGGTCGGCGAAATCACCGACCTCAAATATCGTCCCTCCGGCATCCAGGTCGGCAAGATGCGGGTGCCGCTCGGCGTCATCGGCATCATTTACGAGGCGCGTCCCAACGTCACCGCGGATGCGGCCGGGCTGTGCCTGAAATCCGGCAACGCGGCGATCCTGCGCGGCGGCTCCGAGGCGCTGCACTCCAACCAGGCGATCGCCGCCTGCGTGCGCGAGGGTCTCGCCGCTGCGGACCTGCCCGCTACAGCGGTGCAAGTGATCGAGACCACCGACCGTGCCGCGGTGGGCGAACTCATCACCATGAAGGATTACGTCGATGTCATCGTGCCGCGCGGCGGCAAGGGGCTGATCGAGCGCATCACCGGCGAGGCGCGGGTGCCGGTAATCAAGCACCTGCATGGCAACTGCCATGTCTACGTCGACGACCGCGCTGATCTGGCCAAAGCGGTGAAGATCGTCGAAAACGCAAAGACCCAGCGCTACGGCACCTGCAACACCACCGAGTCGCTGCTGGTGGCGCGTGGCGTCGCGGCTGCGGCGCTGCCCGAGATCGGCCGCATGCTGGCCGGCAAGGGCGTGGAAATGCGCTGCTGTCCGGAAGCGCTGGCGATCCTGCAGGGCGCCGGCATTGCGACAGACAAGTTAAAAGCCGCAGTGGAAGCCGACTGGACCGAGGAATATCTCGGCCCCATCATCGCGGTCAAGGTGGTCGACGACCTCGACGCCGCGATGACCCACATCAATACCCACGGTTCGCAGCACACCGACGCCATCGTCACCGAGGACTACGGCCGCGCACGCCGCTTTTTGCGCGAGGTCGATTCGGCCAGCGTCGTGGTCAACGCCTCGACACGGTTTGCCGACGGCTTCGAATACGGCCTCGGCGCGGAGATCGGCATTTCCACCGACAAGATCCACGCGCGCGGCCCGGTCGGCCTGGAAGGGCTGACCAGCCAGAAGTGGGTGGTGCTGGGAGATGGCCACGTGCGCGCATAAGCAATGCAGCCGATCGGCGTCTTTGGCGGCACCTTCGATCCGATTCACTTCGGCCATTTGCGGTTGGCTGAGGAAATGGCGGAGGGGTTCGGTTTGAGCCAGGTGCGGTTCATCCCCGCCGGGCAGCCGCCGCACCGGGAGGCGCCGCGCACCGCGGCCGTCCACCGGCTGGAGATGGTGCGCCGCGCCATCGCCGGCAACCCGCGTTTCGCGGTGGATGCACGCGAAGTAGAGCGCCCGGACCCAAGCTACACAGTCGATACCTTGACTGCGCTGCGCGCCGAACTGGGCGACGAACAGCCGCTGTGGCTGCTGCTGGGCGCGGATGCGTTTGCAGGATTGCCGGGCTGGCACCAATGGCGGCAGCTGTTCGCGCTGGCCAATATCGTCGTCGCCACGCGCCCCGATACAGCAGGAATCCAGACCGGCAATCTGCCGGAGGAATTGAAACAGGAACTATCGCAACGCCAGGTGCAAAATGGGTCGGCTACGGGCCCCGCTGGTGCAGTGGTATTGCAGAACATGACGGCGCTGGACATTTCAGCTACCCGTATCCGAGCCACCCTGGCACGGCAAATCAGCGCACGTTATCTGCTGCCCGATGCCGTGCTCGACTACATTCATCAACATCAACTCTATACACACCCATGAACATTGAAGACAAGATCAAACTGATCACCGCCGCGCTTGAAGACGTCAAAGCGCAAGACATCACCGTGCTCGATACCAGCAAGCTCACCGCGCTGTTCGAACGCATGGTCATTGCCACCGGCACCTCCAACCGTCAAACGCGCGCCCTCGCCGACCACGTTCACGTCAAGGTAAAAGAGGCGGGCGAATACGTCGGCAACACCGAAGGCGAAGACAGCGGCGAATGGGTGCTGCTCGACCTTGGCGACGTGATCGTGCATGTGATGCTGCCCACCACGCGCACGCATTACAACCTGGAAGAACTCTGGGGAGCGGCCGAAGCAGCGCGCGCCCGGCATATCCAAGCAGACCACTAATTGAAGCTGCACCTGATCGCCGTCGGCCACAAAATGCCGGGCTGGATCAACACCGGTTACGACGACTATGCACGGCGCATGCCGCCTGATCTGCCGCTGCTGCTGACCGAGATCAAACCGGGACATCGCGTGGCAGGCGAAGACGGCGCGCGCGCCCGTCAGCTGGAGGCCGAACGCATCCTCGCCGCCCTGCCTGCCGGCTGCGTGCCGGTGGTGCTCGACGAGCGCGGCGCGCAGGTGACAACCCGCGAGCTGGCGGCCTGGTTGCAGGGCTGGATGGCAGAGGGCGTGTCACCCGCCTTTGTCATCGGCGGAGCGGACGGTCTCGACGACAGCGTCAAGACGCGTGCGGTCAAACTGCTGGGGCTGTCGAAGCTGACCCTGCCGCATGCCCTGGCGCGGGTGATGCTGGCCGAGCAACTGTACCGTTCCGTGTGCATAATCAAGGGGCACCCCTATCACCGCGACTAATCGAGGTTCAAAGGCTCAACATGCTGGTTGATAAACGCATTTACCTGGCTTCTCAATCCCCGCGTCGGCGCGAGTTGCTCAAACAGCTCGGCGTGGCATTTGACGTGCTGCCCCTGCGCGCAGTGGCGGGTCGCATGGACGTCATCGAAATCCCGCGCGCCGACGAAACCGCGCCTGAATTTGCCCAGCGCATGGCGATCGAAAAGGCCGCGTGCGGCTGGCGCGCGGTGGATGCACGCCACGTGCTGCGGTTTCCGGTGCTGGGTGCGGACACCGTGGTGGAACTGGATGGCGCCATTCTCGGCAAGCCGGCTGATCGCAGCGAAGCCGAAGCCATGCTGACGCGACTGTCCGGTCGCCTGCATCTGGTGCATACGGCCGTCGCGGTCAAGCAGGAAGAGCGGATCGAACAGTGCCTGTCATCCAGTGTGATCCGCTTCGCCGAACTCAGCCCCCTCACCATCACCCGCTATCTGGAAACCGGCGAATACGTCGGCAAGGCGGGGGCCTACGGGATCCAGGGGCGCGCAGGCGCATTCGTCGAACATCTCGAAGGCAGCTACAGCGGCGTCATGGGTTTGCCGTTATATGGCACTGCTGTTTTATTGAGAGCCTTTGGTTTCGCCGTCTGAACGTGCGGATCCGCCCACCATGAGCGAAGAAATCCTCGTCAACGTCACTCCGCAGGAAACCCGTGTCGCCGTGCTGCATCTGGGTTCGGTTCAAGAACTGCATATCGAGCGTGCGCAATGCCGCGGGCTGGTCAGCAACATCTACATGGGGCGTGTGGTGCGCGTGTTGCCGGGAATGCAGTCGGCCTTTATCGACATCGGCCTGGAACGCGCAGCCTTCCTGCATGTGGTCGATATCTGGGAAGAGCGTCACGGCAGCGATCCCGAGCGGCCGATCGAGCAAATCCTGCACGAAAGCCAGACTCTGATGGTTCAGGTCATCAAGGACCCGATCGGCACCAAGGGTGCGCGCCTGTCTACCCAGATCAGTTTTGCCGGGCGTTATCTGGTCTACCTGCCGCAGGAAACCCACATCGGCATTTCACAAAAAATAGAAGGCGAAGAAGAGCGCGAGCTGCTGCGCCAGAAACTCCACCAGTTGATGCCGGAAGGCGCCCACGGCGGCTTCATCGTGCGCACCATGGCCGAAACAGCCGAGGATGCAGAGCTCGGGGCCGACATCGATTACCTGCGGCGCTTGTGGACCAACATCCAGTCCCGGGGCAATTGCGTTGCGCCCTGCCTGCTGTACCAGGATCTCGACCTGTCGTTGCGCGTGCTGCGCGATTTTGTCAACCGCGACACCAGCCGCATTCTCATCGACTCGCGTGAAACCTTTCAGCGCATGGCCGAATTCGCGCACAGCTACACCCATGCCGTACTCGACAAGTTACAGCACTACAGTGCGGCTCGTCCCCTGTTCGACCTGCACGCCATTGACGACGAGATCGCCAAGGCGCTGGGACGCCGGGTCGACCTCAAGTCGGGCGGCTATCTCATCATCGACCAGACCGAAGCGCTCACCACGGTCGACGTCAATACCGGCGGCTTCGTTGGCGCGCGCAACTTCGACGACACCATTTTCAAAAACAATCTCGAAGCCGCGCAGTCCATCGCCCGCCAGCTGCGCCTGCGCAACCTCGGCGGCATCATCATCATGGACTTCATCGACATGGACAATGCCGAGCACCAGGAAGCGGTGCTCACCGAACTGAAAAAAGCCCTCGCCCGCGACCCCACCCGCACCAGCATCAGTGGTTTCTCTGCCCTGGGACTGGTCGAAATGACGCGCAAGCGCACCCGCGAATCGCTGGCGCACGTGTTGTGCGAGCCCTGCCCCACCTGCGGCGGACGCGGCGAAATCAAGACCGCGCAAACCGTATGTTACGACATCCTGCGCGAGATCCTGCGCGAGGCACGCCAGTTCGAAGCCCGCGAATACCGCATTGCCGCCGCACAAAGCGTGATCGACATGTTCCTCGACGAAGAGTCCGGCAGTCTCGCCCAGCTGATCGAGTTCATCGGCAAGCCGGTATCCCTGCAAGTCGAAACCAGCTATCCGCAGGAACAGTACGACATCATCCTGCTGTGAGTCGAGAGGGCTTTACCCGCGTACTTCGCAGATAAAAGGTTTGGCATGAACAAGCGCCCGCCCGCCTACTGGTCCACAGCCTGTGCCGAACTGGCCGCCGCCGACCCGGTGATAGCCGCACTCATCGAGCGCTACCCTGACGCCATCCTCGCCAATCGCGGCGATCCGTTCCAGACCCTGGCGCGCGCCATCGTTGGTCAGCAAATCTCGGTCAAAGCCGCCGACAGCGTGTGGGCGCGCTTCTCCGGCTACGCGCAAACCCTGCATCCCGAACACATCGCCACCCTGGAACTGGACGCGCTCGCGGCCTGCGGGCTGTCGCGCCGCAAGGCAGAATACCTGCGTGATCTGGCCGGGCATTTCGTCGATGGCCGGGTTGAACCCATGCGCTGGGAAGCGATGACAGATGAGGCGGTGATCGCCGAACTCACCGGCGTGCGCGGCATCGGCCGCTGGACTGCCGAAATGTTCCTGATATTCAGCCTGCGCCGCCCGGATGTGTGGCCGCTGGATGACATTGGCCTGCAAAAGGCTGTCGCACTGCTCTATTTCGATGGCGAACGGCCCACCCCGAAAAAACTGGTTCAGCACGGCGAGCGCCATGCGCCCTGGCGTACCGTTGCCACCTGGTATCTATGGCGCAGCCTCGACCCGGTCGTAGTGCAGTACTGATGCCCCTGCATTCGTCCGGGCTCGCTGAGGTATGCGTGATGCGGGTGCGTTTGCTTCCGCCCATACAATTTACGCTGTATTCAATATCGAAAGCGAGCCAGACAAACCGCTGTTTCAGGCCGCTTGCCGCACCTGCGCGACATCGTGTGAAATGCTGCGCAACAGCAGGATGTCGCGATAGGCGCCGGGCTCAAAGCCGATCCGGGTGCCGCCGCGATGGTCAAACACCAGATCTTCAAAGAAGGCCGCGATATCGGGTGTGTTCCACACTTTCACCATTTGCTCCAGCAAATGGGGGTAGGCCTCCAGCCCCTGGCCATCGTCGCCCTCGCTGAAAAAAGCGCGCCCATCAAGGTTGACGTTGAAATAACGCCGACATTCCGTACTGGCAGCAACATAGCCCGCGGTGTCACCCGCGCGGTGCAACAAGTCGAGCAGCAGCAGCCAGGGCACCGGCGATTCGGCCGGCGCATCGCGCAAGTGCTCCTGCAGCAAATGGATCGCCAGCTCGCCGTGGCCGTGGGCCATGAAGACCTCGGCCTGATCCAGAATGTCTTCTTTAAGCTCGGTGCCATCATCGCCGGGTGGCGCGGCAATTTCCGCCATCCGTAGCGGAGCAGGCGCCAAGGGCACCGTATCCGGTCCGAAAGCTTGATCCGTGGAGGCAGCTTCCGGCTGGTCCCAGGGTTCACCGATGCGCATGACCGAAGAGGAACGTCCGCCGCTGCGGCGACGCCAGCTCACGACCAGTGCGCCCACACCCGTCAGAACGGCCGCCAGCAGCAGATACAGGAGCCACTGCGAGGACGGTTTCGGCGGCGGGGCAACTGCGACCGGTGTCGCTGTGCGTGAACGATCCAGACTGGCGTTGCGTTGTTGCAGGGCCAGCAGCTGGGTTTCCAGATACGCAATCCGGTGGTTGAGTGCCGTATTTTCGTCCGACAGATCGGTGGGATTCATCACTGCTTCGGCACGGCGCTGTCCCGGCGTAGACAGGGTGGTATCGAGGCGCAACGCCAGGGGTGATCCCACGCTGCCGCGCTTGCCCGACAGCACCAGGCGTGGTTTCGGTTGCGCCGTGGATTGCCGCGGTTTAGCCGCTGAGGCAGGCGAACGCATTGCACTCGCACGGGCAGCGGCCGGCGGCGCCTCAGGCTTGATCCGCACCGGACGGCTGCGCACAGACTCGGTCGGTGCGATCGCTGCCTCCTGCCCGGTCAAGGCTTGCTGCGCCTCGGCATCGGTGACGATGCGTCCGCTCGCCATTTCGATCTCTTCTGGCGGATCGAGCAACACCGCATATTCGCGCTGTAAATGGGCCTCGCAGTCAGAGACCAGCACAAACTGCGTCACCGGATCATTTACACTTTGCGCGGTGCGGATATGCAACAGCGACTGGTCGCCAACCTGCTCGATGCTCAGTCTGGCTGGCGGCAGCGGCGCAATGCCGCCCGGGCTGCCCACAAGGCTGAGGCAGTCGGTCGTAATCGCGGATGTCATGCCGATCAGCGAGACGACAGCATGCAGCGGCTGCCCCAAGTGCGAGCGCACGCTGACATCCCCCAACCCGAGGGCGGTGACGGAGCCGGCATGGCACAGGCTCAGCAGGAAACAAACGGATTTGAAATTCACACGATCACGGGAATAGACGGCACGCATCTATTCCGGCAAGAAAGCCTGCAACTTGAGGAAGTATCTGCATATTGGCATTATTTTTGTTTGATCGAGCTTGAGTTTACCCCAACAAAACCAGCCCCCACACCGCCACAACGTTGACCAGCGCGATCATCACCGCTGCGCTGCCCATGTCCTTGGCGCGCTTGATCAGCAAATGGTGTTCCAGCGAAATACGGTCCACCGCCGCTTCGACGGCCGAGTTGAGCAATTCCACCATCAGCACGCCCAGCACGGCGGCAATCATCAGGGCACGCTCAACCCCGCTTTCGCCCAGATAGACCGCCAGCGGGATCAGCAGCAGCGCCAGAAACACTTCCTGGCGGAAGGCATCCTCGTGCCGGAAAGCCGCACGCAGGCCATCCCAGGTGTAGCCGACGGCATTGAACAAACGCCGAAGGCCCGTTTTACCCTTGTATGGGCTAACCGGTTCGCTCATACCCTGGCAGGCATTGATTCCGCAACGTGGTACGCAAGGTCGAGCTCGCGCGCTGCCTTGACATCATCAAGCCGTCGCACCGGCAGGCTGTAGGGCGCGCCCTTCACCAGTTCGGGGTTGGTTTCAGCTTCGTGCTTGATGGTTTTCATCGCCTCGACAAAACCATCCAGCGTTTCGCGGCTTTCGGTCTCGGTTGGCTCGATCAGCAGGCACTCCGGCACCAGCATCGGAAAGTAGGTGGTCGGTGCGTGATAGCCGTAGTCAAGCAGGCGCTTGGCGAAGTCCATCGCCGACACGCCGGTGACATCCTTGAGCTTTTTTAGCGTGACGATGAATTCGTGGCTGGCGCGGCGCTCGGGAAAGGCCAGGTCGAAGCCGGCTTCGCGCAGTTTCGCCATCAGGTAGTTGGCGTTGAGCGTGGCGTACTCGGCCACACGGTGCATGCCTTCGCCGCCGAGCAGGCGCGCGTAAACATAGGCACGCATCAGCACGCCGGCGTTGCCCATGTTGGCCGACAAGCGGCCGATCGATTGCGGCAGGTCGGTTTCGGTCGCCAGGCGATACAGCCCGTTGTCATTCAGCACCAGCGGAATCGGCATGAACGGCAGCAGCCGCTGCGACACGCCCACCGGACCCGCGCCCGGGCCGCCGCCGCCGTGCGGGGTGGAAAAGGTCTTGTGCAGGTTCATGTGGATGACGTCGAAGCCCATGTCGCCCGGGCGCACCTTGCCGAGGATGGCGTTGAGGTTGGCGCCATCGTAATACAGCAAGCCGCCGGCATCGTGGACGATCTTCTGGATGTCGGTAATGGTTTTTTCGAACACACCCAGCGTCGACGGGTTGGTCAGCATCAGCCCGGCAGTCTGCGGGCCAACGGCGGCGCGCAGCGCCTCCAGGTTGACTGCGCCGGTGGAATCGGTGGGGATTTCCTTCACCGTATAGCCGCACATCGTCGCAGTGGCCGGGTTGGTGCCATGCGCGGCATCGGGAACGATGATCTCGCGCCGCGCCGTGTCGCCCCGCGCATCGTGATAAGCACGAATCATCGCCACTCCGGCAAATTCGCCGTGCGCACCTGCCATCGGCGCCATCGACACCCCGGCCATGCCGGTCACGTCCTTCAGCATTTCCTGCAGCTCGAACATGCTGGCCAAGAACCCCTGGCCGGTCTCGTCCGGGCTCGCCGGGTGGCGCGCCAGAAACTGCGGCAGCATCGCCAGCGAATTGCACGCGCGCGGGTTGTACTTCATGGTGCACGAACCGAGCGGGTAGAACTGGGTGTCGATCGAGAAGTTCTTCTGGCTCAATCGCGTGTAATGGCGCACCACGTCGAGCTCGGAGACCTCCGGCAGCGCAGGCGCAGCCTTGCGGCGCAGCGCAGCTGGCAGATCGTCGAGACTGCCGCCGGTGGCGGGAAGTTGCGAGGTGGCGGTGCGGCCGGGACGGGAATGGTCAAATATCAGCATGTTTTTTAGGGTCAGGATTCAGGATTCAGGGGCCAGGGAAACCGGAATCGGACTGACGCGGCGAAGCCGCTCCACCCCTGATCCCTGAATCCTGACCCCTGATCCCTTATTTCAAAGCAGCCAACGCCGCATCGTAGTCCGGCTCCTGCTTGATCTCGGGAACGAGTTCAGCGTGCAGGACCTTGTTGTTTTCATCCAGCACCACTACGGCGCGCGCGGTCACGCCGGCCAGCGGGCCGGAGGTGATGTCGACGCCGTAGTTGCGCTTGAACTCCGTGCCGCGCATGGTCGACAGCGTCACCGCATTGCTGGTGCCTTCGGCGGTGCAGAAACGACCTTGCGCAAACGGCAGGTCGGCCGAAATCACCATCAGCACGGCACCGTTCAGGGCCGCATCGTTGAATTTTTTGGTCGAGGTCGCGCAGACGCCGGTGTCCAGGCTCGGCACGATGTTCAACAACTTTTTCTTGCCGGCGAAATCCGCCAGCGAGACATCGGACAGATCGCCGCTGACCAGTTTGAAGTCCGGCGCGGTGTCGCCGACCTTGGGGAAGTTGCCGGATACGTCGATGGGGTTGCCGCCTAGGGTCACTGCCATGATGTTTCTCCTGAATAAACAAACGTAGGGATGCGGGGTCGATCAGTCTGGCAATCAGCCCGCGGAGTCTTCGTATCG
This sequence comes from Gammaproteobacteria bacterium, assembly GCA_018831045.1. Lineage (GTDB taxonomy): Bacteria > Pseudomonadota > Gammaproteobacteria > Burkholderiales > Thiobacillaceae > Thiobacillus. The sequence goes on from JAHJRA010000006.1 coordinate 30,621, forward strand.
CGACAAATGCTCGTCGACATTCTCGCGCAGGTATTTTTCATATTCCTGCATGAAGTAAGCAATTGCAGATTCTTTTTCGAGCAGGAACTGCGCCTTGTTCTCACTGCTGGCATAGATCACGAAGGCATTGAAGCGTGCCGCAGCGAACAGCATGGCCGCGCTCACCCTGGCCGGCTTGACCTTGCCCATGTGGGTGTTGCACAGCGCGATGTGCGCGTCGGCGAGTTCGTAAAATTCCTTGTCTTGCGGCATGTCGCTCATGGTTTTCCGATCAGTTTTTATACGCGCACGGCGGCGCTTCACGGCGCTTGGACAGGATACGTTCCAATTGTTGCGCGTAATGGTCAAGGTCGGCGGCGGTCTTGGTTTCGGTAACGCAGACCAGAATCGCCTGCCCGAGTTCGGGATACCAGCCGGAAATATCCAGTCCGCCGAGGATGCCCTGCGCCTGCAGCGCGCGCAGCACATCTTTCGCGTTGTCGGTGAGCCTGAGCACGACTTCGTGGAAATACGGCGCAGCGAAGGCACGCGTCACCCCGGGGATTGCCGTCAGCTTGTCGACTAGCGACACCGTGTTGGCGTGGCTGGCCGACGCGACTTTCGCCAGACCCTGCGGCCCCAGCAACGCCATGTATTGGGTGGCGGCGGTGACCACCAGCCCTTGGTTGGTGCAGATGTTGGAGGTGGCCTTGGAGCGGCGGATGTGCTGCTCGCGCGCCTGCAGCGTCAGGGTGAAGCCGGGCTTGCCGTCCAGATCGACTGTCCGCCCGACGATGCGCCCCGGCATCTGCCGCACGAACTCCTGGCGGCAGCACATGAACCCGAAGTAGGGCCCGCCCGAAGCCATCGGCGCGCCCAGCGGCTGGCCTTCACCCACGGCGATGTCTGCGCCTTTGGTGCCCCACTTGCCCGGTGCTTCGAGCACCGCCAGCGTGGTCGGGTTGACCAGGCCGATCGCCAGCGCGCCCTGGGCGTGCGCCCAGTCGGTCATCGCATGGACGTCTTCCAGCACGCCGAAGAAACCGGGCTGCGGGATCACCAGACCAGCGAACGCGCCGGGATCGGCCGGCAGCACGGTCTGGCCGGTAGCCGGATCGTAATCGAACTCGACCAGTTCGATGCCCTGATTCTTCACTGTGGTCAGCACCACCTTGCGGTAGATCGGATGCACGGTCTTCGGCACCAGCACACGGCGCGAAGTCTTGTGCGCGCGCACCGCCATCAGCACCGCTTCGGCCAGCGCCGACGCGCCGTCGTAAAGCGAGGCGTTCGACACGTCGAGTCCGGTCAGCCGCGTCATCATGGTCTGATATTCATAGATGAGCTGCAGCGTGCCCTGCGAGGCTTCGGCCTGATACGGCGTGTAGGCCGAGTAAAACTCGCCGCGCGTGGTGATCTGCCAGATCGCGGCCGGGATGTGATGCTCGTACACCCCTGCGCCGATGAAGTTGGACCAGAAACCGTCCTGCGAGGCGCGCTCCTGCATCAGCCGGGTCACCGCCATTTCGGGCAGGCCGTCGGGCACGTCCTTCAGCTTGCCGGTTTTGAGCGCGGACGGGATTTCGTCGAACAGGTCTTCGATGCTGGCCGCGCCAATGGCGCTGAGCATAGTGGAGACGTCTTCGGGGGTATGCGGAATGAAGGGCATGTTGGTCAGGGATCAGGATTCAAGGGTCAGGATTCAGGGGGGACTCAGTGCCCGGTCCAGGTTGGCGGCAAAGCCGCACATGCCCTGATCCCTGACCCCTGAATCCGGCCCCCTCAATGCGCTTCCGATTCGACCAGCTTCTGGTACGCCGCAGCATCCATCAGTTCAGCGACATCGGCGGCATTGGCCGGCTTGAGCTTGAACATCCAGGCACTGTACGCATCCTTGTTGATCGCTTCCGGGCTGGATTCGACGTCGCCATTGGCGGCGACGACTTCGCCGGCAACCGGCGCATAGACGTCAGATGCGGCTTTCACCGACTCGACCACCGCGCACTCTTCGCCTTTTTTCAGCTCGCGACCGGCAGCGGGGTTTTCGATGAATACCATGTCGCCCAGCAAGTCCTGCGCGTGATGGGTGATGCCGACGGTCAGCGTGCCGTCGGCTTCGACGCGCACCCATTCGTGACTGGGGGTGTATTTGAGGTCTGCGGGGATGCTCATGGTTTGCTCCTGGTAAATAGGGGTTCAGCGGCGAAGGCGCACGAAATATGTTCGCGTGCGCCTTCGCCGGTCAATCAGATTTCAATCAGCACTTTGCCATTGCGCACAAACGGGTATTTCACCACTTTCGCGCGCAGTTTTTTGTCGCGGATTTCCACTTCGACTTCTTGACCCGGCGCGATGCCGAGCGGAACGCGCGCCAGCGCAATGGATTTTTCCATCGTCGGCGAAAAGGATCCGGAAGTGATTTCGCCGTCGCCGTTTTTCGTCAGCACTTTCTGATGCCCGCGCAGCACACCCTTGTCGAGCAAGACCAAGCCGACCAACTGCTGGGTAATTTCGCTCTTTTCCAGCGCAGCCCGGCCGACAAAATCGCGCTCGGTTTTCAGGTCGACCGTCCACGCCAGGCCGGACTCCAGCGGCGAGGTGGTTTCGTCCATATCCTGGCCGTACAGGTTCATTCCCGCTTCGAGCCGCAGCGTGTCGCGCGCGCCCAGGCCGATCGGCTGGCCGCCGGCTTCCATCAACGCTTGCCAGAAGAACGGGGCGGATTTCGCCAGCACCATCACTTCAAAGCCGTCCTCGCCGGTGTAGCCGGTGCGCGCGATGAACATCTCGCCCATCGCGGCGGCATTGAAGGGTTTGAGATTGGCGGTGATGGAATCGACACCCGGCAAGGCCTGGTTCAATGTCTGGGTCGCGTTGGGGCCCTGAATCGCAATCATGGCCAAATCGCGGCGTGGCGTGAGGGTGAGTCCCATGCCCCAGTCCGCGTTCATTTTTTCCATCCAGGCGAGATCTTTCTCGGCCGTTCCGGCATTCACCACCAAACGGAACCAGGACTCGTCCATGAAATAGATAATGAGGTCATCGATCACGCCGCCCGCTTCGTTCAGCATGCACGAATACAGCGCCTTGCCCGAAACCTGCAATTTATCGACGTTATTGGCGACCAGTCGCTTCAGGAACGCGCGGACATGGCTGCCCTTGATATCGAGCGGCAGCATGTGCGAAACGTCGAACAGACCGCACCCTCTGCGCACCGCATGGTGTTCCTCGATTTGAGAACCGTAGTTGACCGGCATGTCCCAGCCGCCGAAATCGACCATCTTGGCCGACAGGCCGCGATGGGTTGCATTGAGCGGGGTTTGCTTGAGCGCTGCAGGAGTAGACGCGGCTTGATTTGACATGACAGTGACCAAAAATAAAAGGGATGCGCGGATGCGCTCCACCCCTCTGTCCTTGGTACCTGAGAGATTACAGGCTCATCTGGGTTAAGCCTGATGTGCCCGCTGCCCCTTCGGTGGTGAACCGGCTGGCTTTCAATTGAAAACAGCAGTCACGCTCTCCAGAGTGTTCCGGTGTTGCGGTCCTTTTGCCTGAGCGATTCCGGGTGGGTTACGCCTTCGGCGGCATGTTGCGCATGCACTCTCCCGCAACGGGATGGCGAACTATACCGAAGAAGCATCGGACCGGCTAGCAGTGCTCAATCGACCCAACCGTTCAATACGTTAGCTTCAAACCAAAGCCCATGGGCGACACATCACGGATTGTCAGCGGGAGGCTCAAAGGCTGTTCACTGCGTGGCGGAATACCGGCGGCAATGCGCTGGGGATCGTCGAGGTACTCGCTGGGAGCAAAGCTGCGGCGTGCCAGCGGACGCTCGCGCTGATCGGTCAGGGTAAGTACCAGCATCGGCCAGGCTTGTGCCTGATCGGCGCGATTGCCCAGAGTGAGCACGAGTTTCAGGCGGCTGCGGGTTTCGGTTTGCAAGTCGGATCCGATGATCTGGAGTTGCGCCAGATTGCGTGGCAAGGACAAGCCACAACCCAATACCGCACAGGCCTGTTCGAATGCAGGGCGAGCCTGCGGCCAGCGCCCGACCAGGCTGTCGCGCAGGAAATAGCTCATCTGCGCAAGCAGCACCAACAACAGCACCCCGCTGCCCAGACTCCACACCCAGGGCTTGGCACGACGCGGCACGGATTGCATGACAAGCGCGGCAACCGGCTGCGGCGCGGCATATTCGATGCGTGCGGCAGGCCGTTCCGGTGCCGCGAAAACGGGCACGCTGGAAGCAGCGGGTTCGGAATCGATTTGCGGCAACGGGCCGAAATCGTCCGGCACGGGGATATCGGGGTCAATGAGAATGATCGACGGCAGTTCGATCGCACTTTCGCGCCGAGTGATGCCGCCGGGAACCGGTGCGACGGCGGCAGCCTGAGCCGCCTGCTCGATCGCCCGTACCTCATCAGGATCGTGCTTCGTGAACGGAAACGCGGATGGCTGCGCTGCGACTGCGGGTTCGGTTTCAGTCTCGGCTTGCGGCTCGGTCGCCAGCGCCGAGCCATCCTCCATCAGCAGGCTGAGGCGGGCATCGAAAGCGGCGCCGCACACACTGCATTGCACCCATCCCTGCGCGGCATCGAGCTGATCCGCCCCGAGGCGAAACACGCTATCGCATGCCGGGCAAGTCGTACGAAAATTCACTGCCTGATTCCAGACAGACGCACCCAGCCCTCGTCAATCGTGGGCGCATCAAACACAAACCACTCGCGATACACCGCCATCACATCTTCCGCCTGTTCGGCGAGGATGCCCGACAAAACCAGGTGCCCGCCTGCGCGCACACGCCCCGCCAAAAGCGGTGCCATGCCCTTGAGCGGATTGGTGAGGATGTTGGCGACGACAATGTCGTATTGCCCCGGCGCGAACTCATTGGGCAGGCAGAAATGCGCACTGACCTCATTCAGCGCGGCGTTATCGCGCGAGGCGGTGACGGCTTGCGCGTCGATATCCACGCCATCCACCCGCGCGGCCCCCAGTTTGACCGCGGCGATGGCGAGAATGCCGGAGCCGCAGCCATAGTCGAGCAGGGTTTCACCGCCGCGCAGGTTGTCGTCGAGCCAGCGCAGACAGAGTCGTGTCGTGGGATGGCTGCCGGTGCCGAAAGCCAGACCGGGATCCAGCTTGAGGTTGATCGCGCTGCTGTCGGGCGCGGTGTGCCAGGTCGGAACGATCCACAAACGCGGCGAAATCGGGATCGGATCGAATTGTGATTGCGTCAGCCGCACCCAATCCTGATCCGCGACCGTTTCAATCGTGTACTGAGTGGGCGCGGTGATGCCGGCCATTGCGGCCGCCGCTGCAAGTGTGGCGGCCACATCGGCATCCGCCTCCAGCAGCACGACCGCGACGCTGTGCGGCCACAGTTCGGCAGTCGGGTAATCCGGCTCGCCGAACAGCGGGGTTTCGTCTGCCGTACCCGCGTCGGCATCTTCCAGCGATACCGAAAGCGCGCCAACCTCCATCAGTGCATCAGAGAGCGGCTCAGCAGTTTTGGAATCAACGAGGATGCGTAAGGATTGCCAGGGCATGGGGGGTGAGGGGTAAACAGTGAGCGGTAAACAGTGAGCGGGGTTTCCGCTCACAGCTAACCGATCAGCTCTTTGCCTCCGCCTTTTCCTCCGCCAGCTTGTGTTCCAGGTAGTGAATGCTGGTGCCGCCGGCGATAAACGCAGCGTCGTGCATCAGAATCTGGTGCAGCGGAATGTTGGTATGGATGCCTTCGACGACCATTTCCATCAACGCGCCACGCATGCGCGCGATCGCTTGGTCACGCGTGTCACCGTAGGCAATCAGCTTGCCGATCATCGAGTCGTAGTGCGGCGGCACGTAGTAACCGTGGTAGACATGCGAATCAACACGGATGCCGGGACCGCCGGGGGCATGGTAGTTGGTCAGTTTGCCAGGACTGGGAACAAAGGTGCTCGGGTGCTCGGCGTTGATGCGGCACTCGATGGCATGGCCCCTGAACTGGATATCCTTTTGCTTCCACGGCAACTTTTCACCGGCAGCAACACGGATCTGCATTTGCACAATATCGATTCCGGTGATGAGTTCGGTCACCGGATGTTCAACCTGTACGCGGGTGTTCATTTCGATGAAATAGAACTCGCCGTTTTCGTACAGGAACTCGAATGTGCCGGCGCCACGATAGCCGATTTTGCGGCAGGCCTCGGCGCAGCGTTCGCCGATCTTGTCGCGCAACTTGGGGTCAAGCCCTGGGGCAGGCGCTTCTTCCAGCACTTTCTGGTGACGACGCTGCATCGAACAGTCGCGCTCCCCCAAGTGCACGGCATTGCCATGCTCGTCGGCAAGGATCTGGATTTCGATATGGCGCGGGGTCTGCAGGAATTTCTCCATGTAAACCATGGGGTTGCCGAAGAAGCTCTGCGCTTCCGAGCTGGTCATGGCCACGGCGTTCAATAGCGCAGCCTCGCTGTGCACCACGCGCATACCGCGCCCGCCGCCGCCGCCTGCTGCCTTGATGATAACGGGGTAGCCAATCTGGGCGGCCGTTTTAAGGATTTCAGCGGGATCGTCCGGCATCGCCCCCTCGGAGCCGGGGACGCACGGCACCTTTGCTGCGACCATCGCCTGCTTGGCGGTGACCTTGTCACCCATCAGGCGGATGTTTTCGGGGCGCGGGCCGATAAAAGCAAAACCGGACGATTCGACACGCTCAGCGAAATTGGCATTTTCCGAAAGGAAACCATATCCAGGGTGAATCGCCTCGGCGTCGGTCACCTCGGCTGCGGCGATGATCGACGGCACGTGCAGATAACTCTGCGCTGAGGCTGCCGGACCGATGCACACCGATTCGTCGGCCAGCTTCACATATTTGGCATCGCGGTCCGCTTCCGAATAAACAACGACCGTTTTGATGCCCATTTCTCGGCAGGCACGCTGGATACGCAAGGCGATTTCGCCGCGATTGGCAATCAGGATTTTTTCAAACATGGCGGGGTCTCGCAGCAGAATCACCCACGCAGCCTGCGGCTGCGAAGCGGTTTGACTTCGTCGCTGTGCGGCCTCGCGGCAACAGGTCGCCGCGATTGGCGATAAGATTTTTTTCAAACATGGTGACGTGACACTCGGTGAAGGGTGAGGGAGAAAGGTGAAGGCGCTAGCGCCTGGCTCCTGACGCCTGTTGCCTTACCCAATAATAAACAGCGGCTCGCCGTATTCCACCGGCTGGCCGTTCTCGACCAGGATGGCCTTGATGACGCCACTCTCGTCCGTTTCGATTTCGTTCAGCAGCTTCATTGCCTCGATAAGGCACAGCGTATCCCCGGCACTCACGCTCTGCCCCACTTCGGCAAAGTTTTTGGCACCGGGTGCGGGCGCGCGATAGAACGTTCCGACCATCGGCGAGCGCACGACATGACCTTCAGGCAATGCATCTTCCGCTGGAGCCGCGAGCGCCACGACTGGTGCCGCGGGCACGGGCGCATGCATCATTTGCTGCGGCGCATGCATCATCATCGGCGCGCCCGCAATGCTTTTTGCAATACGGACTTTTTCTTCGCCCTCGGTGATTTCAAGCTCGGCAATGCCGGAGGCTTCCACCAGGTCAATGAGCTTTTTCAGTTTTCTGAGATCCATGAGGCGTCCTGTTTTGAAGGTGATGCAGCGCATATTCCAGCGCCAGTTCGTAACCGTACGCGCCCAGACCGGACACCACGCCAACCGCGAGGTCGGACAAATACGAGTGGTGGCGGAATGGTTCGCGTGCGTAAATATTGGATAGGTGCACTTCGACGAAAGGAATGGCGACTGCGGCCAGCGCATCGCGGATTGCCACGCTGGTGTGGGTATAAGCCGCCGGGTTGATCACGATGAAATCAACGTGATCTCGGCTGGCCTGGTGGATCCGGTCGACCAGCGCACCTTCGTGGTTGTGCTGGAAAGTTTCGATAAACGCACTGACCGCATCCCCGCGGCTGGCTAGAGCCCGATTGATATCGTCGAGTGTGGCGTGTCCGTAATGCCGGGGTTCACGACTGCCCAGCAAATTCAGGTTGGGGCCGTGCATAACCAGGACATGCGGATGCAGACTGGGGGCCGATTTGGCCGCAACGCGGCCGGTTCGTTTAGTCGTCATGGCGGCGAGTTTGCCGTAGATAGGGGTGAATTGTCCAGATATTGACGCCAAATCGCATCTATGTTCTGAATTCAGGCCGCTCCGATTTTGTTCAGCGCTGCTTCGAGTTCCGCACGCGGAAGGCGTCCCAGATGCTTCAGGATGATCTTGCCGTCGCGATCAATCACGAGGGTATAGGGCAGCGCTCCACTTGGGTTACCCAGTTGCCGCGCCAGATCATTGGCTGCGCCTTCGCCGATCAGGATCGGGTAGTTAACCGGCTGATCGTGTAAAAACTGCATGACGTTGGCGGAACTGTCGATCGCGAGCCCGACAAATTCAACGCCCCGGGGCTGAAACTGCGCGCGCAAAGCGACAAAATCCGGCATTTCCTCGCGGCAGGGCGCGCACCAACTCGCCCAGAAGTTCAGCACCAACACCTGACCACGCCATTGCGACAAGCTCTGGGGACGGCCTTGATCATCCGGAAAGCTGAGTTGCCACAGCATGTCGGTGGGCGCTGCCGGTTCCTGCGGTGCATAACGTGATTGCGCCAGCCAGATGCCTGCGACGAGTGCAGCAAGTGCAAGTGCAAGGGGAATGGCGTAGAGCAGGGTTTTGTTCATGGCGTCATGCCGGATCTGGCAAATTTCGGCCAAGTCCAACCGTGCGTCCGGTGAACCTGCCCGGCCTACAATTCACCGTAGGAATGCAGGCCCGACAAAAACATGTTCACACCCAGAAATGCAAAGGTGGTGACGAACAGACCGACCACCGCCCACCACGCCAGCATGGGTCCGCGCAACCCCTTGACCAGCCGGATATGCAGCCAGGCCGCGTAGTTCAGCCACACGATCAGCGCCCAAGTTTCCTTCGGATCCCAGCTCCAGTACCCCCCCCAGGCTTCGGCCGCCCACATTGCGCCGAGAATCGTCGCGATGGTGAAAAAGGCAAAACCAATGGCAATGGCCTTGTACATCATGTCATCGATGATTTCGAGCTTGGGCAACCGGCTGGCGAGGATGCCGCGATCGGCCAGCAGATAGCCGACGCCGAGCATGGCGGACAGCGAAAATGACCCGTAGCCGATGAAGTTGGCGGGCACATGCAGCTTCATCCACCAGGATTTAAGCGCAGGCACCAGCGGCTGGATTTCATGCGCGCCCCGGTCAAAGGTATACCAGAGGATGAAGCCGACCGCTGCGGAAATCACCAGCAGCACGAAAGCCCCCATCTGGCGGGTCTGGTAACGCGCTTCGTAATACAGGTACATCATCGCGGTAATGAGGCAGAACAGCACGAACACTTCATACAGATTGGATACCGGAATGTGGCCTACATCGGCACCAATCAGATAGGACTCGTACCAGCGCACCATCAGGCCGACAAAGCCCAGCGTGATGGCGGCCCAACTCAGGGTGCTGCCGGTTTTCATCAGGAACTCGGAACGCGCCAGCAAACCCGCCCAGTAGGCCAGCGTGGCCAGCCCAAACAGCGCGCACATCCACATGATCGCGGCCTGGCTTGAAATCAGGTATTTAAGGAAGAACGCAAGCTCCATTCGTCCGAGATCGCCCTGATACTGGCTGATCGCAAACAGGCTGATGATCCCCACCCCGATGAACAGCTGGCGAAATGGCTTCCAGAACCAGCCAAATGCTGTCAGCGCGGGAATCGCTGCCAGCAGAATGGCTTTTTCATAGATGTCCATGAACTCGCCAAAACGCGACAGGGCAAACAGGGCGCCTGCTGTAACAATGGCGGCAAACAGCCAGTCAAACCAAGACAAGCGTTTGAACAGCGGGGCGGGTTGGTTTAGGGCGAGTTCCATTGGGTATCTCCGGATTGCTTCACAAGCGACTGTTTATTTGGCAAGCGTGTCGAGCGCGTGTGCATGCTGGGTGAATTCTTTTTCAAAGTCGATAGTCTGTTTGGCCGACGACATCGCCAGCAGCGCGCTACCCGGCCTGGTGCGCAACCATACCCGGCGCTCGCGCACGTAAAGCATGAAGAACACGCCGAGCGTCAGCAATAACGAACCGAAATAGACCACATTTTGTCCGGGCGAACGGGTCAGTTGCAGACCGCTGGCTTTGACTTCGTCGTATTGCATAAGTTGCAGATAGATCGGTGCACCATAGATGAACATATCGCTGATGCTGTTGAGCGTATCGCGCACCAGCCAGCCGGTGGCGTCATCGGTGGACGGCGCAGGCAGTCCGGCCTGCTGGTTGGCGACTTGCAAAGCCTCGAACGCGGCCAATTCGATGATGCGCAGATAGGTGCTGGCCGCCTTGTCGCGTTCCGACTCTGGGACTTTTTCCTCGATAAATCGTCCCAGCGACTGAAATCCGCCCTCCGCAAACAGCGTCAGCATTTGCGTTGCGCTGAATTTCAGCTTGTCTTCAATCTCGGTGCCCCAGGCATTTTGTGGCAGTGCCTGACGGGCGAAGCGGGCGGCGATTTCAGGTCGCATCTCGGCATTCAGCAGCGCGCCGCGCAGCCGCATGAAGCTGTCGATATTGCCCTCGGCATCGAGTGGCATGCGCATGTAGCGAAAGGCTTCATTGGGCGATTCACGCACACCCGACATCATGTACCAGCGGCCATTCAGCTCCAATGGCAGCATGTAATTGCTGAACTCGCGCGCCTGACCCCGCGCATCGCGCAATTTAAACTGGAAACTCGGGCCGACATTGCGCAGGTGCTTGTTGTCGCTTACCGAGCTGCCGCCGAACACCCCCATGGTGTCGCCGGCAGGCGCAATGTCGCCGCCCATGTTCTCGATGTTGAATGGGCGGAAATCGGTGAATTCCAGGGTGTATTCACCCGCCTCGCTGGTGAGCGTGGTGTTTTGTTGGACCACTCCCTCGACGGGGAACGATGAAGCTGTCGGTGAGAACAAATTCCAGCCGCGCAGCGTCATGCGCGTGCCGCCATCGGCAAAGCTGGCCTGGTAAATCGCTACGCCGTCAAACACCAGCGGGTGGTTGACGGCGATGGTGGCTTCCTTGATCTTCTTGCCGGACTTGTCGAACAGCTCGATATCGCTCTCGAAGCTTTTTGGCTGGCCGGTGGTGTAGTGCTCGATGCGGAATTTTTTCAGCCCCACCGTGAAAGGCAGCTCCTGCACCAGATAGCCGTCGGCGACATTGAGAAATGCGACATCGGCGCTGGAGCCTTCGGGGATCTGCACGCTGCCACGAAACGAGGGGTTGGACGGACTCAGGCGCGAAATCGCCGGCACCTGGCTTTGCGGAATGTCACGCGTCTCGATTTTTTTGTAGCCGAGCGACTGCTGCACCTTGAACACCAGATTGCCATCCATCAGGCCACCAATGCAGATCAACACAATGGCCGAGTGCGCCAGCAGATAGCCCAGGCGATTCCAGCTGCCCGCCTTGGCGGCAAGCAACACGCCATCTTCACGCGGCAGGTTCTTGACCTTGTAGCCCTGCCCTTCGAGATAGCGTTGCGCACTGGCGGCAAGCGCCTCGGGCGTATGTTCGGTTGCAGCTTCGTGCTTGTGTTTGAACGCTTTGAGCGACTGCTCGCTGACGTGTTCGCGAAAGCTTTTCATTTCGCGCACGAAGTTTGGCGCGTTGCGGCTGATGCAGACGCTGGTCGAGGCAACCAGAAAGGTCAAGATAAGCAAAAACCAGGCGGCATGATAAACATCGTACAGCCCCAGCTTCTCAAACACGTCAAACCAGAAAGGGCCGAACTGAATGAGATAGTTGCCGTATGGCTCGGCTTGTTTCAACACCGTGCCCACAATCGATGCAACCGCAAGGATGGACAGCAAGCTGATGGCAAAGCGCATCGAGCTCATCAATTCGAACACGGATCGGCCGAAGGAGTGGGGGGCGGTATTCATTTGCTCGACATTTCCCAGGGGGCACAAGTAAAAAGGGTGACTTGCGTCACCCTTTGAACAGACTCAAGACTGAGTGGACACAATCATGGTCAATCGGTTCAACGCAGCCCCTGAATATAAGAAGCAACGGCCTTCATGTCAGCATCCGTCATCTTGGCGGCGATGGTGCGCATCATCTTGGCTGCGTCATTGGCACGTGCCTCGACGCGGAACGCATTCAACTGGGCATAGATGTAATCACTGTGCTGGCCAGCCAGACGCGGGAACTGGGCGGGAATGCCCTTTCCCTGCGGACCATGACACGAAGCACACGCTGGCACGCCTGCACCCATCACGCCGCCGCGAAAGATTTTCTGACCCTGCAGGGCCAGCGCCTGGTCTTTGGACGTGGCGGGCTTGGGCTGCTGCGCGCTGTAATACGCGCTCAGGTTCAACATGTCTTGCGGTGTCAGGTTCGCGACCATGCCCGACATGATGGCGTTTTTACGGGCGCCCGATTTGAACTCGGTCAGCTGCTTGTTGATGTACTCCGCATTCAGCCCCGCAAGCTTGGGGTTGGCAGCGGCAACGCTATTGCCGTCGACTGCGTGGCAAGCCGCGCATACCTGATTTACGATGGATTCTGCCGCCTTGGGGTCGCCTTTGCTGGCCGGAGTGGCAGCAGGTGCGTTGGCAAAAGCAGAAGTGGCAGCCAAAGCGGCAACCAAAGAGACGACGAATTTCATCTAGAGCTCCTGAAAGCTTGCAAAACCAGGGGATTGCAAAATTTGGTGAAGCGGGTAGTTTAGCGGCAACTAATATGACTGCCAAGCCTGTGCTCAATCGTGCTCAATTCCATACCTCGGTCGCCCAACTGCGTGACCTGCCTTACAGCCGCGCCGAAATTGCGTTTGCCGGGCGCTCCAATGCTGGAAAATCTAGCGCAATCAATCTGTTAACCAGAATAAACCGCCTGGCCTACACCTCTAAAACACCAGGGCGAACCCAGCTGATCAATTTTTTTGCGGTGGATGCAGACACCTATCTGGTTGACCTGCCGGGCTACGGTTATGCGAAAGTGCCGCCCGCAGTCAAGGCAAAATGGGAGGGTTTACTGTCGCGCTACCTGCGGGAACGCGACGCACTGGCCGGAATGGTGCTGATCATGGACGCCCGCCACCCGCTTACCCCGCTGGACCAGCAAATGCTCGACTGGTTCACCCCCACCGGCAAACCAGTACACATCCTGCTGTCGAAGGCGGACAAGCTATCGAATAGCGAAAAAGTGTTAACGCTGCGCAACGTCAAGCAAGCCCTCGCAACATTCGACAACGTTTCGGTTCAGTTGTTTTCCAGCTTGTCGCGCCTGGGGGCGGAGGATGCGACGGACTTGCTTGAAGGCTGGTTCGTCCAGGCTCAACAGGGGAAGCCGCAATCGGCTGAATCCCTGATCGAATCGGATGCCCAACAAAAAGAAAGCCCCGATCACACGAAGGATCGGGGCCAAAAGATGCCTTAAGGGTTAAGGCACCCCGCTCAGGGAGGAGAAGCGGGGGACGGTGCAACACCGTCTACAGTACAGAGACGACCGGCCTTGAAATAGTTCCAGTTCATTCAGTAAAATTTTTTTGGAGACAGAGTGTGAACCTGCCGCTTGGCTCATTTCCCGCCACTCGTATGCGCCGCATGCGGCGTGATGACTTTTCCCGTCGCCTGATGCGTGAGCACACACTTACGGCAAACGACCTGATTTATCCGGTTTTTGTGCTGGATGGCCAGAAGGCACGGGAGTCGGTCGCATCGATGCCAGGCGTTGAGCGGCTGTCTCTCGACTTGCTGCTCCCCGTGGCCGAAGAATGCGTGCAACTGGGTATCCCCGCACTGGCGTTGTTTCCGGTAATCGGCGCCAATTTGAAAACACTGGACGCTGAAGAAGCGCTCAACCCGGATGGACTGGTGCCGCGTACTGTTGCCGCATTGAAAAGCCGCTTCCCCGAACTGGGCCTCATCACCGATGTTGCGCTCGACCCTTACACTAGCCATGGCCAGGACGGCCTGATCGACGCAAGTGGCTATGTCATGAACGACGAGACCGTAACTGTATTGGCCAAACAGGCAGTGGTTCACGCCCAGGCGGGCGCCGACATCGTCGCCCCCTCGGACATGATGGACGGTCGCGTTGCCGCCATCCGGGCCGCCCTCGAAGGTGCGGGGTACCGCCACACCCGGATTCTGGCCTATGCAGCCAAGTATGCATCCAGTTTCTATGGCCCGTTTCGTGACGCCGTGGGATCCGCTGCCAATCTGGGAAAAGGCGACAAATCCACCTACCAGATGGATCCCGCCAACAGCAACGAAGCGCTTTGGGAAGTCGGAATGGACCTTCAGGAAGGAGCCGACATGGTGATGATCAAGCCCGGGATGCCTTATCTGGACATTATCCGCCGCATAAAGGACACCTATGGTGCGCCAACTTTTGCCTACCAGGTGAGCGGCGAATACGCTATGTTGAAGGCAGCTGCGCAGAATGGCTGGCTGGATGAACGGGCGTGCGTGCTGGAAGCCTTGCTGGCGTTCAAGCGTGCGGGCGCAGATGGCGTTCTGACTTACTTTGCACGCGATGCCGCGCGCTGGATCAAAGCCTAGGCAAAACTGATTCGTGTTAGCCCTTGCATTCGCAATCACTAAAAGGTTGCCAGCTATGACAAACGAGTGGCTAACATGGCAATCCTAACTACGATCTCATTTATTCCGGCTTAATTTATGTCCGTCAAGATACCCAAGGGCTTTACCGGTTTTAGACAGCGCAACAAGGCTGCGGAAGAATGGGACAAAACAATTGTCGCCATTTCTCCGTATCGGCTGACTGACCTGGTTTTACCCGAACCACAAAGTGCCACGCCTCAGCAGGGCGAAAAAATCGAAGAGCAAGCTTTCAAGATCCGGCTGGCACATTCCAACGAGCGGGTGAGCTCGGCCAGCATGCTTGTGCAGCGAAAATATGCCGGTCGCGGCTATATTGCAAACGACTTTCAGAAAGCCCCAGAGCGCATTACCTTGATGGCGTCCCAGGATGACAAAGTCATCGGAACCCTGACGTTGGGCCTGGACACCCCCCATGGATTGTTGGTTGAAGAGTTATACAAGCAGGAAATAGATAACTTGCGTCAGGCTGGCCGTAAAGTCTGCGAACTGACCAAGCTGGCCGTTGATCAAACACACGGCTCAAAACACATTCTGGCGTCGCTCTTTCATATTGCCTACATCTATGGCCGGGTGATGCAGGGCTATACGGATGTCGTAATTGAGGTTAACCCACGCCATTCTGCATTCTACAAACGCATGCTGGGCTTTACCGATTTCGGCCCGGAACGCATCTGCAGCCGTGTCAATGCGCCTGCCGTATTGCTGCGACTGGAACTGGACTATGTTGACCAGCAAATCGAGTTGCTCGGCGGAAAAACCGAAAGCGCACACGGCGAACGGTCGCTATACCCTTACTTTTTCAGCAAAACAGACGAAATCGGCATTACCAATCGTGTTACTCATGGGGGCTAGCGTGTTGGGTGAATCAGCATGAGTTTCGATTACAACGCTGCGTTTTCGCGCAACATAGGCTGGTTTACCGACAACGAGCAGCAGCAACTGAAACACAAACGCGTGGCCATCGCTGGCATGGGTGGAGTCGGCGGCTCCCATCTGCTGACATTTGCGCGGCTGGGTATAGAAAAATTCAATATCGCCGACTTCGACGTTTTTGAATTAGCCAATTTCAACCGTCAGGCGGGCGCCAGCATGTCCAGTCTCAATCGCCCCAAAGTCGACACGCTTGAAGAGATGGTGCGCGACATCAATCCGGAAAGTGACTTGAGGCGTTTCCCTGACGGGGTGAACGCATCTAATCTTGAGCGGTTTTTCCAGGATGTCGATCTTTATGTGGATGGTCTGGACTTTTTTGCTTTCGATGCCCGCGAACAGCTTTTTGCCTACTGCGCTGAACACCGTATTCCTGCCATCACCGTTGCGCCCTTGGGCATGAGTGCGGCATTACTGAACTTCCTTCCTGGCGGCATGGGTTTCGAAGATTACTTTCAGCTGTCAGGTCGGAGCGAACTGGAAAAAGCCGTGCGTTTTCTCGTCGGACTCGCGCCCGGATTGTTGCATCGCCACTACCTCGCCGACAAAAACAAGGTCGACCTGAAACAGCGAAAAGGCCCCTCAACCGTGATTGCATGTCAGTTATGCGCAGGCGTGGCGGCCAGCGAAGCAGTCAAAATCCTGCTGCAACGCGGCAAGGTCTGGAGCGCACCGCACGGCATCCAGTTCGACGGCTACCGCAACCAGCTCGCCCATACCTGGCGCCCCGGTGGCAACCGCCATCCACTCAATCGGATCGCCATCGCCATCGCACGCCGCCAACTGGGGCTGGCTTGATGGAAGCGATCACGCAGGAGCAGGTTCGTGGCGTGCTGCAAAATGCCGTCCAGGCGCCGTCCGCCGACAACCACCATCCCGTACGCTTTCAGCTTGACGGCTCGCACATCCAGGTTCACCACACCCGTACCGCGTGGGAACAGCCGGGATATCAGCGGGTGCTCGACCTGCTTTCGCTCGGCGCGCTGGCAGAAAACCTCGCTATTGCCGCCAGCCGGTATGGCGTAAAGGCCGATATGACGCTTTTTCCCGACCCCGAACAACCCGGGCTTGCGCTAAGCGTTGACTTGCAACCTGACGTGACACAAGCTGACCCTTTGTGGCACGAAATCCCGAAGCGCCACACCAGCCGCCAGTTTCGTTTTCGGGGGCCACCTTTTGATGTCACCGAACGTGCTCAACTGGATGCCATTACTTACGCCCACCCCTCATGTACGCTTCACTGGCTTGACACCGCCGCTGATCGAAAACCCGTGCTTGCCCTGATGCGACGCGCAGAAACCGAACGTTTCCACAACCGGGTTTTGCACGAAGAACTTTTCTCAGCCATCCGCTTTGACGTCGGCTGGCGTGATACCAGCGAAACAGGGCTACCGCCCGGCGCACTAGGGGTTGAATTGCCCTTGCGCGGTCTCTTTGCAACGCTGCGCCATTGGTCCGTGATGCGAATGGCCAACCGGTTTGGCGCGCATCACTTTTTGGGGTTGCGTTCCTGCGATCTGCCGTGCCGGCTCGCCCCCAACCTGGGCGTGTTGACCGTAAAAAAAACCGACACCACTTCGGTCTTCGAGGCAGGCAGGGCTTTCCAGCGGATCTGGCTGACCACGACCCATCTGGGACGTGTCCTGCAACCCATGCCCGCATCGGCGCTCTATGCGCTCAA
Source organism: Gammaproteobacteria bacterium (assembly GCA_018831045.1). Taxonomy (GTDB): domain Bacteria; phylum Pseudomonadota; class Gammaproteobacteria; order Burkholderiales; family Thiobacillaceae; genus Thiobacillus. Next base: position 47,871 of record JAHJRA010000006.1, read on the forward strand.
TGGAACGGATGCGGCAGGCATTCCGAAAGCATTGCAGCAGGACCTGGCTGAAGGCTGGAAAATCCGCTTCGGCTCGCTCGTGCCGGTCATGCTGTTCAGAACAGGCAAAGCACAGCCCTCACGTGTCACAGCCGGCCGGCCAGCCATCGAAAGCTTTCTGGAAAAATCCTGAACAATGCTTTGCGTTCCGGGCAAGGGATTGCACCTGACCTTTTGTCGAGCCCCGATCGCTACCCCCCTGAAGACCAACGATCCAGACCACCTCCGGCGTGCGCCCTGACATTATCCCGGGACCCCGCCCAGTGTCGGAAAAATTTACACCTCAACGCACTCCGCCAGCCAAAAAATATTCAACACATTGAATTTAAACATTAAATTAATTATGGCACGCTACGTGCTTTATAGATGTGCGTGAAGCTGGTCGCCTGGCTCGCAAGATTACTAACCCATCATTCCTTATAAGGAGTTTGAAATGAACAAGAAATTTATCGTATCGGCGATTGCCGGTCTGGGCCTGGCGGCTTCCGGTTCCGCTTCAGCTATCGTTGTTGGTGGCGTGGACTTTGGCGCAGCGGGCGAGACAACCCACATCGAAACCTCGACCGTAGCTGAAACGTTCGTGAATGCTCCTGGCCAAACCCTGCTGGGATACGGCCAGATCAACACCGTCAATGGCAACCTTTTTTACTCGAACGGTGGTCTGAGCCGTCTGTACTTTGTTTTTGACTACAACGTGCTGACCTTTGATGCTACCGGTGCAACTTTTGACCAAGGCAACATGAACGTATACATGCTGCCTACCTTCAACCTGCTCAACCAAGGCTCTGTCGCTAACTTGGCGCTCATTCAGGGCGGAACGCTGTGGGCTACCCTCAGCGGCCACGATATGTTTGGCGGCCCCTCCGAGTTGAATGCAAACGGCACATTGACTGGCGGTAGCATTAGCTTTACGGGTTCCGGTTTGCTGGATATTGTCTCCGGCCCCAATGGCGTTCTGGAATTCCTCGACAGCAATGGTATTGACGACGGCGCCGGTGGTTTTGCAGACATTGCACTCACCTCCTCGGGCAACAACGCGGTACTGAACCCCTTTGATATCGCCAATGGCGACGCAGATGGTTGTGCACAAGGCGTGGCAGCAGCTGGCGAGTGGTGTATTGCGGGTTCGGCTGACTTGCGTGGCCTGACCACCGTTCCGGAACCTGGTGTCCTGGCTCTGGTTGGTCTGGGCCTCTTGGGCATGGGTGTCTCGCTGCGTAAGCGCAAGGCCGCCTGAACTTGCTGATCAGGCAGACCTGATTTCGGTCTGCCTGTTTCACTTAAACCCGTGCTTGCCAGTCAAGCGCGGGTTTTTTATTGCCTTGAATTTTGCCCCCGTTTTCAGCTATCTGAATGTCCAGATCAGGTTACGGTCAATTGCCGGGTAGCCGTTCCCTGAGTACAGCCCCCCCTGGCAAGCCGGGAGATTGCCGGACAACAAACGCCATAAAGCGGGAATAGCGCTCATCAGAAAAGCAAACAGGTTGTTCACGAAGCACGCAAGCAGCCAACTATGCCAGGCAGGTTTGAATGCCTGTAATCAACAAGCAAAACAAGCGGCCAATCAGGCGAGCATAGATTGCTCGGCTTCATCGTCAATAGAGCGTCTGCTTTCTCCAGGACGCCAACGAAATACAAGCTGACTGAACAGCAGCCAGCTTCCCCCCAAGGCCCCCACAAACAAGCAGGCGCAACTACTCAAAGGCTGTCGAGCAGGACTTTGGCTGCGGCCGCTTCCGGAAATACCGGAGATTTAGCCAGCAGTTTTTCCAACTCGGTGCGTGCCTGGGATTTGGATCCCGTTTGCGCCAATGCAACGGCAAGGTGATAACGCAAGGTCGGAATATTGGGCTGCACAGATACAGCAGACCGGATCAGTTGCAGGCCCCGCTCGCTTTGACCTTGCTCCAGCAGAATCCAACCCAGGGTGTCCTGGGTGGCAGCATCCTTTGGACTGAGCTTGTAGGCTTTTTCAGCCGTAGCGCGTGCGCGAGGATCCTTTTGCTGTTGGTAAAGTGCAGCCAGATTATTAAGTGCCAGCGCATTATTCGGCATCTGCTGCAAAATCACCTCATATTGTCCAATGGCTTCGGGGGTGCGTCTGTTGTTCATGTAATGCTGGGCCAGATACGCACGCACTGAAAAATCGGCAGGTTGCGCCTTGAGCCATTGGGCAATCTGATTGTCAGCTTGACTGGCGTTTCCAGCCAGAAAAGCCGCTTGATGCCACTGGATGAGTGTCGTGTTCTTTCGTTCGATCGTCAGCGCCTGCATAAAGGCTTGTGCCGCAGCGGCCGGTTGTTTGGCTGCCAGCTGCGCTTTACCTTCCATCAGGAATCCACCTGCGGATTTGGGGTGGGCGATTTGCATCTGGCGCGCGACACGCAGCGCTTCGCTGGTGCGCCCACTCTGGATTTCAAGATCGACCAGCGTTTCCTGCGCCGCCTGGAAGTCGGGCTGAATCGTTAACACCTTGTTAAGGGTAATCCGTGCGGCATCCCGCTTTCCGAGGCTGAACTGCGTTTGAGCCAGTTTCATTTGCGCTGCGACTGCCTGGGGCATTTTCTCTGCGAGGCGCATCGCTGAAGCCAGCGCATTGTCCTTCTGTCCGGCAGCAAGCTGGGCGGTTCCCAGCAGATCAAGCGCGACCAGGCTATCCGGTTGCGCCTGCAGGGTTTCATTGGCAATCGCAAGGGCTTTAGGGTAATCCTGATTACCGATATAGAGCGAGACAAGGCGCTGTCGCGGTTCAAGTGCTTTCGGGTGAGCGGCAGCAGCTTTTTTGAGCCAGTTCAGCGCCGCAGGGCTGTTCTGTTGCAGGGTTTCCAGCTGGGCAAGCGCCAGCATGGCTTGAAGATGATTTTTATGCTTGCTGAGCACGCCTTCAAAACGGTTGCGCGCAGCATCGGGGCGCTTCTCGTAGAAGTCGAGCTGGGCCAGGCTGGCAATAGCCGGATAAAAATCCGGGTCGGTCGCCAGCGCCGCTTCAAAGCTGGTGCGAGCGCGAACGAGGTCGTTCTTTCCGGTAAACGCCTGCCCGCGCAGCACGCTCACTGCCGGATTCCCGGGCAACTTCCGCTCCATGCTCTCAATAGTCGACAGGGCCTTGTCGAATTGTTGCTGTTCAAGATAGGCCAAGACCAATAGATTGTCGGCCTCGTGTTGCTTGGGTGTCATGGCGGCGGCGGCTTGAAGCTCAGGCAGGCCATGCGGAAAATCTCCCGCGCTGAGATGATTGATCCCCATGCGCGTGCGCAGAGCGGCATTATTCGGATCAATGGCGGCGGCACGCGCGAACCATTCTGCAGCACGTGCTGAATCCAGCTTGGCGCGGCTCGCCTCCCCCGCAAGGGTCAGCGCCTGGACATCTTGTGAATCAGGCGTCAGAAGCGGGGCGAGCGTTTCTAGCGCTTTGTCAGCCTGGTTTTGTCTGATTTGCGTTGCCGCCAGTATCCTCGTGGCATAGGCCTGCCCCGGATAGCGCGCCAGGTAGCGTTGCAGATACGATTCAGCCTGCTCATAGGAGCCCAGCTCAAAGGCGGTTGCACCTGCCAGCAAAGTGCTTGGCAAATGCCTGGGCATGGTTTTGAAGACTTCCTGCAGTGCACTTTGGGTTGCCGGGAAGTTTTTTTGCTGGAACAGCAGCAAGGCACGCAGGTAGTACGCTGGCGCAGTTTTCGGCATCAACTTTTCAACCTGTTCGATATCGACCCGAGCCGCCTCAACCTTGCCGGCTTTCAGGTTGAGGGTAATCCGGTTTTGCAGCGCCTCCAGATTATCCGGCTCGGCTTTCAGCACCTCGCTATAAGCGGCCAGCGCAGCTTGAGGATTGTTGTTTAACTGCTCCCAGTCGCCGATAAACATTCGCGTACCGGCTTGCTCGACGGGCAGCTTGATAGCCTCGTCGAGCCAGGCGCGCGCCTGTTTCATCTCGCGCTCGGCAACCGAACATTGCGCCAGCCCCCAGTAGGTTTGCGGAATGCGCGCATCGACCGCAAGCGACTGCTGGAACATGTCGCAGCCTTCCTTGAGCTTGCCTAGCTTGAGCAGCGCATGTCCGCGCAGTTGAAGGGTGCGCGCACGATTGGTCGGTGAGGTTTGGTCACCCGGCTGAATCTCGTCAAGCACACGCTGGTATTCACCCATGAGCAGCAAGGCTTCGCCCAGCAGGGGTTGCACGACCTCACGGTTGGCCCCCAGTTGCTGGGCGCGATTGAGTTCCTTTTCGGCCTCAGCCCCCTGGCGGGTTTTCAAATAAATCTGGCCGAGCAGCAGCCTGGCTCCCGCGCTGTCCGGATTTTTCTGCAACGCGTTCTTGAGCTCGACGATGCTGCCCTGAAGATTGCCCTTGTCCTCGAAGTCCTTGGCACGCTGGATGTGCTCTTGTTCAGACAGATTAGCCGTGCTGTCGCAGCCAGGAAGCGCGACGGATACGGATAAAGCAAGCGCGATCGCCAGGGCAACGGGGTGTTTGGTCATTTATCTCGGCTCCATTTAAGAAAACGCTGACTGGTTGGCCAGCGCCTTCAAGTCTCGTGATTATTGTTTCTGTTATTGGGTCGCCACACCCAGGCTAGTGCGCAGCTTCCCAATTATGTCCCGCTCCCACACCGACCCGCAACGGCACTTTTAGCGTGGCCACATTACACATATAACCGGGTAGTTCGGCACGGACCCGGTCGAGTTCGTGCTCGGGCACTTCGAGGATGAGTTCGTCATGCACTTGCAGCAGCAGGCGGCTCGCCAGTTTCTCACGGTCGAGCCAGCCCTGCACCGCAATCATCGCCAGCTTGATGAGGTCGGCGGCGGTGCCCTGCATCGGCGCATTGATCGCAGCGCGTTCGGCGCCCTGACGACGCTGCGGGTTCTTGGCGTTGATCTCCGGCAGGTAGAGCCGGCGACCGAACACGGTTTCGACATAACCCTGGCGGCGCGCGGCTTCGCGGGTGCGCTGCATGTAGTCGGCCACCCCCGGATAGCGTGCGAAATAGCGGTCGATGTAGGCCTGCGCGGCCGACCGTTCCAGATTGAGCTGCGACGCCAGACCGAAGGCCGACATGCCGTAGATCAGGCCGAAGTTGATGACCTTGGCCATGCGCCGCTGTTCGCTGTTCACATCAAGCAGCGGCACCCCGAACACTTCTGAGGCAGTGGCGGTGTGGATGTCGCGGTCTTCGGCAAACGCGGTCAGCAAACCGGCGTCGTCTGACAGGTGGGCCATGATGCGCAATTCAATCTGCGAGTAATCGGCCGACACCAGCTGATGCCCGGGCGGCGCGATGAAGGCTTCGCGGATACGACGGCCTTCCGCGGTGCGCGCGGGAATGTTCTGCAGATTGGGCTCGGAACTGGACAGACGCCCGGTGACGGCGGTGGCCTGCGAATAACTGGTATGGACGCGCCCGGTGACCGGATGAATCATCTGCGGCAGCTTGTCGGTGTAGGTCGACTTCAGCTTGGCCATGCCGCGGTAATCGAGAATCGCCCGCGCAATGGGATGATCGAGCGCCAGTTGCTCCAGCGTGTCTTCGTCGGTGGACGGCGCACCGCCGGGGGTTTTTTTCACCACCGGCAAGCCTTTCTGGGTGAACAGAATGTCGCCGATTTGCTTGGGCGAACCGAGGTTGAACGGCTGCCCGGCTTCCTGGTACGCGCGCTGTTCCAGTTCGAGCATCTTCTTGCCGAGTTCACCACTCTGGATGGCGAGCAGGTTCCTGTCGAGCAGCACGCCAGTGCGCTCCATGCGAAACAGGATAGCCGCCACCGGCAGCTCGATCTGGCGGTAAACGTAATCGAGCTGGTCGGATGCTGCAATCTGCGGCGCCAGCGCATCGCGCACGCGCAGCGTCACGTCGGCGTCTTCTGCTGCGTATTCGCTGGCGCGCTCGATCGCTACCTGCTCGAAACCGATGCGCGCCGCGCCTTTGCCGGTGACCTCGTCGTAGCTGATGGTCGCCAGCCCCAGATGGCGCATCGCCAGGTTGCCCAGTTCGTGCGACTGGTGCGCCTCGATCACGTAGGACTGCAGCAGCGTGTCGTCGATTGCGCCGCCGAGCGCGATACCGGCATTGGCAAAGATATGGCGATCGAATTTGAGGTTCTGGCCGATGATTCTGGGTTCAGGGTTTTCCAGCAGCGGCTTGAGTTTGGCGAGCGCGGCTGCGCGATCCAGCTGCGCCGGCACCCCGGCGTAGGAATGCCCTAGCGGCAGGTAGGCGGCGTTGCCGGGCATGATGGCGAACGACATGCCGACCAGTTCAGCCTGCATCGGGTCGAGCCCAGTGGTTTCGGTGTCGAGCGCATACGCCGATGCGGCCGTCAGCCGGGCGATCCAGTCATCCAGCTGGGCGTCAGTCAGGATGGTTGCGTAGCGCGCGCGGTGGTCGCCGCTGGTATCCTGCTCGGGAACAGCTGGCAGGTCTGTCGCCGCCGCATCCAGTTCGCGCAGCCAGGCGCGGAACCCAAAACGCTCGAACAGCGTCCGTTGCGTAGCCGTGTCGCGCGCTTGCAGTGTCAGCGCATCGAGCGTGAATGGCAGCGCAACATCGGTCTTGATGGTGATCAGCACACGCGCCTGCGGCAGCCAGTCGCGCGCGGCACGCAGATTCTCGCCCACCACACCCTTCACCGTGTCGGCGTGGGCAACCAGATTGTCCAGCGAGCCAAACTCGGCGAGCCATTTCACCGCTGTTTTTGGGCCGACCTTGGCGACGCCGGGCACGTTGTCCACGCTGTCGCCGATCAGCGTGAGGTAATCGATAATACGCTCGGGTGGCACGCCGAACTTGGCGTTGACGCCGGGGATGTCGAGCGTTTCCTCGCTCATGGTGTTGACCAGCGTGACATGATCATTGACCAGCTGCGCCATGTCCTTGTCGCCGGTGGACACAATGCTGCGGACGTTGTGGCGTGCGGCCTCGACCACCAGCGTGCCGATCACGTCGTCGGCTTCGACGCCGTCGATCACCACCAGCGGCCAGCCCTCGGCGCGGATCAGCTCATGCAGCGGTTCGATCTGGCAGCGCAGGTCATCCGGCATCGGCGGGCGATGTTCCTTGTAGGCGGGGTAAAGCTCATCGCGGAAGGTTTTACCCTTCGCGTCGAACACGCAGGCGATATAATCCGCCGCGTAGTCCTTCTGCAGCTTGCGCAACATCGACAGCACGCCCTTGATCGCATTGGTCGGCTCACCCGCTCCGTTGCGCAGATCGGGCAGCGCATGAAACGCGCGATACAGATAGGACGAACCGTCCACCAGCAGCAGGGTTTTTTGAGGCTCGCTCATATTCATATGGGGGGCATTCACACTGACTTGATTCACACAAAGACCAATCACGAGGCGATCAAAACATGCACGGGGATAAATTACCGATTACCGCCGATCCGGGTCGCAGCGCCGAGATTGATTATTCAGCACGCGAGTCGTGGCGGATGCTGGGGATTATGTCAGAGTTCGTCGAGGCGACTGAGCGGCTGGTCTCGATCCGCCCGGCGGTGTCGATTTTCGGCAGCGCGCGTACCCCGACCGACCATGCCTATTACAGGCTCACCGAAGAAATCGCCCGCAAACTGTCTGATGCCGGCTTCTCGGTGATCTCCGGTGGCGGTCCCGGCATCATGGAAGCCGCCAACAAGGGCGCGTATTTCGGCAAATCGCCCAGCGTCGGCCTCAACATCCAGTTGCCGCACGAGCAAAGCGGCAATCCCTATCAGGACATCAGCCAGACCTTCCAGCATTTTTTTGCACGCAAGGTCATGTTCGTCAAATTTGCTGCGGCCTATGTCGTCATGCCCGGTGGCTTCGGCACGCTGGACGAGTTGTTCGAGGCGCTGACCCTGGTTCAAACCGGAAAAATCGCGCCCATTCCCATCGTCCTGGTTGGGTCAAGCTACTGGGCTGGGCTGGTCGACTGGGTAAAAACAAGGATGGTGGACGAAGGCATGATCGCACCTGCGGATCTCGACTTGATGCAGATCATCGACGAACCCGACCAGGTGGTCGATGCCATTTTCAGCCATTACGAAAAACGCGGCTTCATGCCGTCGCTGGCCGAACGCGAAATCCAACTCAACCTCTAACCCACTCCCCGGAGACTGTCATGCGTTATTCCCTTTTACTGTTGACCCTGCTGGCGAGCGGCCTTGTCATGGCCGCCCCGCCATCCGACCGTCCGCCCGAACTCTCGCCCGTCCCCGATGGCCCGCCCGGTGCTGACGAAGCCTCGACCATCACCATCAAACCCGACAGCCGGGGTGAGGTCGAGGAATACCGCAGCAATGGCAAGCTCTACATGCTGAAAGTCACGCCCAGGGTCGGCAAACCGTATTACCTGATCGACCCCAGCGGCGAAGGCCGTTTTAATCGCATGGAAACCCTGCCCGGTTTGCAGCCGCCACAATGGGTCGTGAAAGAATTTTGAGACGAATGCACGCTGTATGACTTCCGCTTCCAATCAAGGCATCCCGCGTACCGTCGCAGCCAGCCAGGGCTGGCGCTGGGTGGTAGAAGGCTTTCGCCTGTACCGCAAAAATGCGCTCCTGCTGTCCGCCGCATTTGGCGTGCTGTTTGGCGTGGTGATGGCACTCAACCTGATTCCGGGAATCGGCGGAACCCTGTCCGAACTGGCGTCCCCTTTTCTGGTGGCAGGTTTCATGGCCGCGTTCCGCGCGCTGGATAACGGCCAGGACCTCGAACTGCCGCATTTTCTGGCTGGCGTGAAGCGTCCGTTCATGTCGGGCCCCGCCCTTCCCCTGATGGCAATGGGCGCGGTGCAACTGCTTGGCACACTCGCCATTGGCCAGGTCATGCACAGCATGGGATTCGATCCCGAAGCCATCATGGTCGCTGCGCAAAACCCGAAAGCCACCCCGGTCGAACTGCAGGCCCTGATGAACCAATCGCTGCCCGCCGTATTCACGGGTCTGCTGCTGTTCACCCCGCTCATCATGGCCACCTGGTATGCACCTGCGCTGATCCTGTTCGGCGGCGCACGGCTGGGCACCGCGCTCGGCGTCAGCCTCAAGGCCGTCGCCAAGAACTGGGCGGCCATGATGGTCAATGGTCTGGTGCTGGGCCTGATGTTGGTCTTTGCTGCGCTGGTCCCCATGCTGCTCGGCTTGCTGGTCGCCATGCCGATTCTGTTTGGCTCGCTGTATGCGTCGTATCAGGCGATTTTTGCGGTATGGGCGGACGAGGCGGAGGCCAGTCAGGCCGCCGACAAATTGGCGTAAGCCAGCGCCAGCCACTTGGTTCCGGCGTCGCGGAATTTCACCTGCACGCGGGCATCGCTGCCGCGTCCTTCAAAGTCGATGATGATGCCACTGCCGAATTTGGCGTGCGCCACGCTTTGCCCGACGCGGTAACCGGTGTCATTGCCCAGCGGCGCAGCAGGGCGCGCTGCCGGGGCCGCGTAGCCGAAGCTTTGCGGCTGGGATGAACCGCTGCGGCGGTTGAGCGGGCTCAGCACCTGTTCCGGCAATTCATCGAGAAAGCGTGACGGCAGGCCATAGCGAATCTGGCCGTGCAGCATGCGCGATTGGGCGTGCGACAGATACAACCGCCGCCGCGCGCGGGTAATCGCGACATACATCAGCCGCCGTTCTTCTTCCAAGCCGTTTTCTTCGTTTGCGCTTTGCTCGTGGGGAAACAGGCTTTCTTCGAGTCCGGTGATGAACACCGCGTGAAACTCCAGTCCTTTGGCGGCGTGCACCGTCATCAACTGCAAAGCGTCGAGGCCGACACCGGCCTGGTGCTCGCCCGCCTCCAGCGCGGCGTGGGCAAGGAAGGAGTCCAGCGTTTTCTCTTCCGCCTCGTCGGCAAACAGCGCCGCGGCGTTAACCAGTTCGTTGAGGTTTTCCAGCCGCTCGGTGCCGTCTTTGTCAGCACGGTAAAAGTCCGCCAGGCCACTGGCCTCGATCACATGATCGATTACTTCGGGCAGCGGCAGGTCGCGCGTGGCCTGCTTGATTGCCTCGATCAGCTTGGCGAATCCGGCCATCTTGCCACTGGCGGTGCAGGCTGCCTGCCACAGGCTGGACCCCGACTGCGCCGCGCTGGCCGACAGCAGTTCCAGCGTGCGCGCGCCAATGCCGCGCGCGGGGAAGTTCACCACGCGAATGAAGGCGCCGTCGTCTTCCGGGTTGGTCAACAGGCGCAGGTAGGCCAGCGCATGCTTGATTTCCAGGCGCTCGAAGAAACGCAGCCCGCCATACACGCGATACGGCACGCTGGCGGAAAACAGCGCATGCTCGAGCACCCGCGACTGCGCGTTGGAGCGATACAGCAGCGCCATATCGGACAGGTTGATGCCTTCGCGATTAAGGGCCTTCACCTCGTCGACGATAAAGCTGGCTTCGTCCTGATCCGAATAGGCGTCGTAGACGCGGATCGGTTCGCCCTCCCCCTCTGCCGTCCACAGGTTTTTTCCGAGGCGATGCGCGTTCTGCGCGATCAGGGTATTCGCGGCAGTGAGGATGTGGCCGTGGCTGCGGTAGTTCTGCTCCAGCTTGATGACATTGCCGTGCGCGAACTCGCGCTCGAATTCGGCCATGTTGGCGGTGTTGGCGCCGCGAAACGCATAGATCGACTGGTCGTCGTCGCCCACCGCAAACAGCGCGGTATGGGGGCCGGCAAACAGCTTGAGCCAGCGGTATTGCAGAGTGTTGGTGTCCTGAAACTCGTCGACCAGAATGTGCTTGAAACGGTCGCGGTAATGCTCGCGCAACGGCTCGTTGCGAACCAGCAACTCGTAGGAGCGCAGCAGCAACTCGGTGAAATCGGCCACGCCCTCGCGCTGGCATTGCGCGTCGTAGGCCTCGAAAATCTCCGCCAGCCGCGTCGAGTAGGCGTCGAACGCCTCGACATCGCGCGCGCGCAATCCGGCCTCCTTGTTGGCGCTGATGAAGCGCTGCACTTTCTTGGGTTCGTATTTTTCGGTGTCAATATTCATCGACTTCATCAGCCGCTTGATCGCCGACAGCTGATCCTGGCTGTCCAGAATCTGGAACGACTGCGGCAGTCCCGCCTCGCGATAATGCGTGCGCAGCAGCCGGTTGGCCAAGCCGTGAAAGGTGCCAACCCACATGCCGCGCGTGTTGATCGGCAGCATCGCGGAGATGCGCGTCATCATTTCCTTCGCCGCCTTGTTGGTGAAGGTCACCGCGAGAATACCGTGCGGCGACACCTGCCCGCCCTGGATTAGCCACACCATGCGGGTGGTCAACACGCGCGTTTTGCCCGAGCCGGCGCCCGCCAGAATCAGCGCGGATTCATGCGGCAGCGTCACCGCGGCGCGCTGTTCGGGGTTGAGGTTTTCCAGCAGATGGGCGGACATACACAGGTAGAATCAGGCGATCAATGGCGAATTATAAAGGCCTCAAGATGGTGAAGATTTTGTTTTTCGGCGACCTGGTCGACACGCTGGGCATGGCCGCCGATGAAATCGAACTGCCAGCTGACATCACCGATGTGGAACGTCTGCTGTTTTTACTGTCACGGCGTGGCGAAATGTGGAAAAAAATGCTGCTGGGCAATCCCAAACTGAACATCACGGTCAACAAGCAGTTCGTCGAAAAGTCCGCGCCGGTGAAGGATGGCGACGAGATTGCGCTGGTAGGGTTTGCAATGGTCTGATTGGCATGCCAGCCATGCGCCGGCAAGACCGACTATGATTCCGTTTCAGGGTGTCCGGGAAAGCTTCTCTCGCATAAACAAAACGCCAGACCATCCGGATCACCGGACGGCCGTTCTGTGACAATGGAGTAAGCGCAATGGCTGCATCAAACACGCGTGACCCAATACGCCCGCTGATGCTCGGTGGGTTCGTTTTTCTAATCACACTGGCCTTGTCAGGATTGCTTGTCTGGCAGCTTGATGGGCATGCCCGTCAACATGAACGGGATCGCGTTGCCGTTCTTGCCGGCCACTACGCCCATGCAGTCGAAAGCCGCATCGGGCATGCGACTTCTGCAGCCCATGCCCTGGCGGCTCTGGTGCGCCGGCAACGGTAGCGTTCCTGATTTTGATGCGATTGCCCGCACCATGTTGCCGTTTTATCCGGGCGCATCCGAACTGGCGCTGGCGCCTGGCGGGGTTATCCGGAACATCGTACCGATGTCCGGCAACGAGACGGCCATCGGCCTGGACTTGCTGGCCTCCCCGACACAACGCAAGGAATCCTTACTTGCCCGCGACAGCGGCCAACTCACGCTGGCCGGCCCGCTGGAACTGGCGCAAGGCGGGGCGGGAGTGATCGGACGCTTGCCGGTGTTTCTCGACGACAGCCAGGGCAACCCCATTTTCTGGGGTTTCGCCCTGGTCGTGATGCGCTTGCCCGGCGGGCTGGACATGACCCGTCTGTCTCGTCTGGGCGAGCAAGACTTGGCCTATGAACTCTGGCGCATCCACCCGATCAGCGGAAAAAAACAGGTCATTGCCCGTTCCTCGCCAGCGCCCCTGATCGAACCGGCGGATCAGGCCCTGCAAGTACCCAATGCAACCTGGACGCTGAGTCTCGCGCCGGTCAAAGGCTGGGCCGATCCGCTCGGACTCTCGTTCAAACTGGCGCTGGGACTGCTTTTCAGCCTGATGCTCGGCTATCTGGCAAAGCTTTTCGTCGAGATGAAAGCGCATAAACGGTTACTCGAAGCCAGGGTCGCCCAGCGCACTTCAGAAATCCAGGTGGCGCAACACAAACTCAAAGCCACGCTCGACGCCATTCCGGATCTGGTCTGGCTGAAAAATGCGGATGGCGTCTACCTCAGTTGCAATCCGGGATTCGAATCGTTCTTCGGCGCCAGCGAGGCGAAAATTGTCGGCAAAACCGACTATGACTTTGTCGAGCGGGAGCAGGCGGATTTTTTCCGCGAGCACGACCGCAAGGCGATGCTGGCGGGCAAACCCAGCGTCAATGAAGAATGGCTCACCTTCGCCAGTGATGGCAAACGGCGGCTGTTGGAAACCATCAAGACCCCCATGCTCGATGAAAACAACAATATCATCGGCGTACTGGGCATCGCCCGTGACATCACCCAGCGTGCCGAGGCGGAACGCGCGCTTCTGCAATCCCAGCAACAGACGCAGCAGTATCTGAATATCGTCGGCGTGATGCTGGTTGCAATCGATACGGAAGGCCGGGTGCAGCTCGTCAACCACAAGGGCTGTGAAATGCTCGGCGCTTCCGAGGCGGACATCCTGGGCAAAGACTGGATCGAACATTTTCTGCCCGAGCGCATACGAAAGGAGGTCAGGGAAAATGTCACCCGGATGATGCAGGGCAACATCGCGCCGGTCGAGTACATGGAAAATGCCATCTTGACCCGCAGCGGAGAGGAGCGTGACGTTGCATGGCATAACACGGTCTTGCTCGACGAGTCAGGCAGGATTAACGGTGTGCTTGCTTCGGGTGAGGACATTACCGAGCGCAAGCGGGCGGAACAAGCCTTGCGCGATTCTCGCGAAAACCTGCATCTTCTGCTCGATTCAATGGCCGAAGCGGCCTATGGGGTGGACTTCGACGGCAACTGCACCTTCGTTAACCGCGCATTTCTGAACATACTGGGCTACCAGGATGAAAATGAGGTGCTGGGCAAGCGCTCCCACACGCTCATTCACCATTCGCATGCCGATGGCAGCCCCTATCCGGAAAGCGAATGCAAAATACATCGGTCTTACCTGACGAATCAGGCAATCAACGTGTCCGACGAGGTGTTCTGGCGCAAGAACGGCGTGGCGATCCCGGTCGAGTACTGGTCGAACCCCATCGTCGCCGACGGCGTCGTGGTCGGTGCGATCGCCACGTTCGTCGACATCACCGAACGCAAGCGAGTTGAGGCGCAACTCAGCCTCGCTGCCCAAGTGTTCGAGCAAAGCGGTGAAGGGATCATGATTACCGATGCCCAGTGCAACATTGTCATGATCAACCAGGCCTTCACCGCCGTCACCGGTTACAGCGAAGCCGAGGTCATGGGACAGAACCCCCGCATGCAGTCTTCCGGACGCCATGACCGGACGTTCTACAGTGCGATGTGGGAAGCCATCGCCACGCAGGGGCGCTGGCAGGGCGAGATATGGAATCGCCGCAAGGACGGTAGCCTGTATCCGGAATTGATCTCGATCATCCGGGTGCTCGACAAGAAGGGCGAAGTGAGCCACTACATCGGCATTTCAAGCGACATTACCCAGCACAAGGCCGCCCAGGAGCGTATCCAGCGACTGGCGCATTTCGACCCGCTTACCGGGCTGCCAAACCGGGCCTTGCTCAGCGACCGCATCAGCCACGAATTCAGTGCGGCCCAACGTCACCATACCCAAGTGGTCGTCATGTTCGTCGACCTCGATCACTTCAAGAACGTCAACGACACGCTGGGGCACCGCATCGGTGACGCGTTGCTGATCGCGGTTGCAACCCGCCTGAAATCCACCGTGCGTGAGGTGGACACGGTTTCACGCCAGGGAGGCGACGAGTTCGTCCTGATTCTGCCCGACACAAATGCTGACGGTGCGGCGCATGTGGCTGGAAAGTTGCTGGAAGCCGTCGCGCAACCATATCAGATCGAAAGCTTTGAGCTGACCGTGACCCTGTCCATCGGCATTGCCCTGTATCCGGGCGATGGCGAGAATTTCGAGGTGCTTGCCAAATGTGCGGACGCCGCCATGTACCGTGCCAAGCACGATGGCCGCAACACCTACCGCTTCTTTACGACGGAAATGCAGGTGCGTTCGGCCCAAAACCTGTATATGGAAAATGCCCTGCGCCGCGTGCTGGAACGGAATCAGTTGCTGTTGCACTATCAGCCACAAATCTCATTGCGCGACGGACGCATCAACGGCGTGGAAGCACTACTGCGCTGGCAGCATCCGGAACTGGGCATGGTCGCGCCTGCCGACTTTATTCCCCTCGCAGAAGAAAGCGGCCAAATCCTGAAAATCGGGGAATGGGTGCTGCGCAGTGCGATCCGACAGATAAAGGCGTGGATGAACGACGGTCTTGTGCCCATGGTGATGGCAGTGAACCTGTCAGCCGTACAGTTTCGTCACCCGCACTTGCCGGAGCTGGTCACGCAGATTCTCGATGAAGAAAAGCTGGAGCCGCAATATTTGGAACTGGAACTGACCGAAAGCGTCGCCATGGACGATGCGCCTGCGGCCATTGCAGTGATGGATCGTCTGCACGCGCGCGGCATCCGCATGTCGATCGACGATTTTGGCACTGGCTATTCCTCGCTAAGCTATCTCAAGCGCTTCAAGGTTTACAAGCTCAAGATCGACCAGTCGTTTGTGCGGGATATCAGTAAGGATCCGGAAGACCGGGCGATCGTCGCCGCCATCATCAGCCTGGCGAACAGCCTGGGCCTGCAAACCATTGCAGAGGGCGTCGAAACCGAAGGACAGCTGGCATTCCTGCGCGACCAGGGATGCGACGAAGTGCAAGGCTATTACTACAGCAAACCCTTGACTGCGGAGTCGTTCGCAGCATTCGTGAGGGCCTACAGCCCCATTCATGATTGAGCCTGAAAAGCACGGGCAGGGTCGCCCGCCAGTGCGTGCAGGCTCATGCGGGGACTTAAGCTTTTCCCGCTGATGGCCGTTAGTGCGGATGATTACGTCGCTGACGATCAAGTCACCAGGGAGAGCAGCATGAAAGCAGGATTTATCATGGCCGCAGCATGGGTCACAATGGCGAGCGCGCCGCTTGCCGCCGCCCAGTTGTATCAATGGAAAGACGCGCAAGGCCGCATGATGTATAGCGACCAGCCGCCCCCGGCCAGCGTCAAAAATGCCCAGCAAAAGTCATTCAAGGGCAACCTGATCGAAACCGGCGAATCCTACGCCACCAAAACCGCACGCGAAAAACACCCCATCACCCTCTACGCCAGCCCCTGCGGCGCACCCTGCGACGAGGCACGCAAGCTGCTCACCGAGCGCGGCGTGCCCTTCAGCAGCAAGGACACCCAGGCCAGCCCCGAGGCCCAGGCTGAGCTGAAAAAGCTCACCGGAAAACTCAGCGTGCCCGTGATCGTGGTCGGCAGCGAACGCATCGACGGCTTTGAAAGCGGGCAATGGAACGCCGCCCTCGACCGCGCGGGCTACCCCAAATCCGCCCCGCCTGGCAGCAAGCCCGCATCTACTGCCGCCGTACCCAAGAACTGAAGCAAACCACCCGGCTCCGGAAATCCGGGCTGCGGTAAACTCGGCGGCATGAAAATCGCCGCCTGGAACGTCAATTCACTCAAAGTCCGCCTGCCGCAATTGCTGGACTTCCTCGTCACCCGCCAGCCCGACGCCGTGTGCCTGCAGGAAACCAAACTCACCGATGACAACTTTCCGCACGCCGAGATCGAGGCGGCGGGTTATCGCGTGGTGTTTGCCGGACAGAAAACCTATAACGGCGTCGCCATTGTCAGCCGTAGCGAAGCCACCGATGTCGTGATTGGCATCCCCGGTTTTGCCGATGAACAAAAACGCTTCATCGCCGCCACCGTCGATGGCATGCGGCTGGTGTGCGTGTACTGCCCCAATGGACAAAGCCTGGATTCCGACAAGTACCCCTACAAGCTTGCCTGGTACGATGCACTCATCATCTGGCTCAAGGACGAGCTCACGCGCCACCCCAAACTCGCGATTCTGGGCGACTACAACATCGCGCCGGACGATCGCGACGTGCATGACCCCGAGGTCTGGAAAGACTGCGTGCTGGTGTCTGAACCCGAGCGCGAGCGCTTTAGAAGCCTGCTTACGCTCGGTCTGCAGGACAGCTTCAGGCTGTTCGAGCAGCCCGAAAAAACCTTCAGCTGGTGGGATTACAGAATGATGGGGTTCCGCCGCAACCAGGGGCTGCGGATCGACCACATCCTGTTGACCGCACCACTCGCAATTGCCTGCACCTCATCCACCATCGACCGCGACATGCGCAAGCTCGAACGGCCATCGGATCACGCGCCGGTGGTGGCAGAGATCAATCTGCCGGCTTGAGCGCAGCCTCAAGGCACGCTATTGCGGTCCCAGTTTTGAACCAGACGCAAAAAAAAGCGGCCGTCAGGCCGCTTGAACAACGACGCAAGCGCCGCTGGAGGAGTCATCAGAAAGTCCAGGTCATTTGCAGGCTGACACGGTCGCCCAGATTGTCGGCAATGGTTTGCGCATTGGTGCGTTGCGCGCCGGCTGCAATCGCCAGCGGATTGCTGACATCCAGATCGCGCCATTCGTAGTTCAGTGCCAGTCGCGTGTTTTTGTAGACATACCAGTTCGCGCCCAGCGTGGTGGTCGTGAACTCGCGTTCCAGTGCTGCGGTTTCGGTCATGCGGTCGAAATAGTCGTAGCGCAGATCCAGTTCCCAGTCCTTGAGAAAACGCCAGCCGCCTTCGAGATACCAGCCACTGGCTTTTTCGTTGACGCCAATTTGCACGGACTCGCCGGGGAAAGGCGGATTGGGGCCACCGACGATCATGCCGCTACCCCGCAGATATTCTGTCGTCGCGCGCCAAGGGCCTTTTTTGTAGTTCGCGCCGACACCCTCCCGAATACGGTCAAAGGTGCCGGTGCCGAACTCGCGCTCGCCGTCCTGCCGCCACAGCCAGACCGAGGCATCTTCACGGTTGGGGCCTTTGCTTTTGCCGAACACATACGACGCCTGCAGGCGGCCGGTGACGTCCTTGTTGCTGTCGTTGTCGGAGAGCTGGTCAATCTCGCCGCCGTTGGACAGCATCAGCGCGTAAGAAAACTCCCACGGCCCGCGGTTAAACCAGTCGTAAACCTGGAGGCCTATGTCGCGAAATCCCGAGACGCTGCTAATCGCAGACCCATTCGACGCCCCCACCGCATTGATGACGCCCGTTGACCGATATTGCGTTTCGAGCAGCAGGTTGGTTGCCGCGTTACTGTAATAAACGTAGGGATAGGCGACGTGGATGGCCACCAGCGCCTCCTCGCTGGTGGGCAGCTTGAACAGGCCGGCGCGTATGCGCGCACCAGGAATATAGTTAAAGGTAACCGAGGCGTCGGTGACCATGAGGTCACGCTGCGAAGTGATGCCATTCTGACCGGCTTCCAGCAGGGCAAAATAATTGATCTTGTCCGGAATAATATTGCCGCGCACCCCGATTCGCGCCCGGTTGAATTGCAGCTCATCGTTATCGTCCAGATCCGGGCCAACGCGATTGGGCACGCTGAGCTGGCCGTTAAACGGTGCGGCGGCGCCCAGCAAACCCTGAACCGGGTCGGCATCGACGTAGGTGTAAGTGGGCTGTAAAAATCCCCAGATTTTGTAATAGCCGGTATCCGGCGCTTCATTTCCTTGCAGTTGCAACCAGTTTGCCGCGTGAGCGCCTATCGGCAGCGTTGCCAGCAGCAGGGTGGTCAGTAGTTTTTGTTTCATGCGTTCTCCTCCAGAGAATGGTGTCAGGCCATGGCCGCAGATCAGTGAGCGTGCTTGTGCCGGTCAGGGCTTGAGATAGACGTAGCCTTCCTTTGCCTGCAATCGTCCAATTTCAGCGACACCTGACGGCACGATGGTGGCTTCGGGAATCACCGCACTGGCATCGAGCTTGCGGCTTTTGAGCGTGTTGTTGCAGACGCGGAAATCCACGCCTTTGGCCTTCAATGTCTGCACCAGCGGTTCATAGGGGTTGCCGTTGCTGTCCTGCGCACCGTTGAGCAGAAAATCGATGCCCTTGCCATGGGTCACGACCACGATATGCACATCGCTGCTGGCACTCACATGGTTTTGTACATTGCGCAAAGCCATCATGGCATTGGTGC
Organism: Gammaproteobacteria bacterium; assembly: GCA_018831045.1. Taxonomy (GTDB): domain Bacteria; phylum Pseudomonadota; class Gammaproteobacteria; order Burkholderiales; family Thiobacillaceae; genus Thiobacillus. The sequence goes on from JAHJRA010000006.1 coordinate 66,667, forward strand.
TGTCGTTGATGTGGTAAACCACTTTTTCTTGCATCGCGGCGGGAGCGACGGCTTCTATTGCTGCGGCAGCGCACAGGGTGGGTGTAGCGCCAAGCAGCAGGGCGAACGCAAGGGGGGCAAACAGGATAGGCTTCATTACAATCTCCAAAGGGGTGTGTTTATTCGCCAGCAGGCCGGCATGAAGTAAGACGCAGCCACTGGCACGCTTATTCCATTCCAGACGTACCATTTTTGTGGAATAAATGGACTACACGCAGCGTCCTACCCAATGACCATGATCCATTGCACCCTGTTTGGACTGACCCGCACCCGCATCGATTCGCTGCGCCCGGTGCTTTATCGCATTGCCTACGCCTGGTGTCACGATGCTGCAGATGCTGACGATCTGGTGCAGGACAGCCTGTCCAAAGCCTGGACACAGCGCGCGCAATTGCGCGAAACCGAGGCACTCAAAGCATGGGCGGTCGCAATCATGCATCGCTGCTGGATCGATCATTTGCGCGCCCGCCGCGATTTCGACAATGTCGACGACTGGGAAAACACACTTGAATCACCCGCCGACCCACCCGATATCTGCTGCAACCGCGAACAGGTGATTGCCTGCGTACGTACCGCCATTGCACGGCTACCGATGGGTCAACGCCAGGTGTTGACGCTGGTCGATCTGGAGGAGTTTGGCTACGCTGAAGTCGCGCAAATCCTCGACATTCCGGTAGGCACGGTCATGAGCCGCCTGTCGCGCGCCCGCGCAGGTTTGAAAACAATGATGGATCGCGTGATGCAGCAGGCCGCCGACCGGCCTGCGCTCAGGAGAGTGAAATGAATTCCGGTGTTTCCGATGAAACCTTGCATGCCTTCATCGATGGCGAACTCGACGTAGCCGAGCACGAGGCACTCACCGTGCGCATGCAGTCGGATGCCGAGCTGGTGCGACGCGTGTGCGCCCTGCGCAGCCTGCGCGACATGGTGAAACTGGCTTATGCCGAGCCGCCGCCTGCGCCATCGTCGAGCGTGCCGGCACGCACACGTAAAATATTGACGCAACGCTGCGCGCTGGGCTGCCTGGTATTGTTTGCCGGCTTGGTGGCGGGATGGGTCCTGCGCGGGGTTGAAGCAACGCACCTGGCAATTTCGCCCCTCTTCGCGACAGGCGTTATGCACGATCCGGCCTTGCAGCCAGTCAGCCTGGCGCATACGCCCGACCCCGACCGCGTGATATTGCATCTCGACAACGCTGCGCCCGGCAAAATGCTTGCCGTGCTCGACGAGGCCGAACGCCTGCTCGACGCCGCCGAACAGCAGGGACGCACCCTGCAGCTCGAAGTGCTTGCCAACAGCAATGGTCTGACTTTACTGCGCGCCGGGCACAGCCCCTACGCGGTTCGCATCGCGCGGATGCAGCAACGCCACGCCAACCTGCAATGGGTGGCCTGCAGCCAGACCATCGCGCGCTTTACCGCCGCGGGGCAGAAAGTCGAACTGCTTCCCGCTGCGCATACCGCGCCGACTGCCATCGGCGAAATCGTCACCCGGCTCCAGCAGGGCTGGACATACGTTCGCGTGTAAGTCGGCTGTATCCGGGGCTCAGTCAGATCGAGCCGAAAAGCGTATTGAACTCAGCTCGGAACCTGGGCCGAATGCTCCCGGCAAATTCGCCGCACTTCCGGGCTGCCCAATTTCTCCTGCATCAACCCGCAAAAATAGCTGCGCGGCCCCAAGCGCTGGTTATGGCGACAGCTCGAGCACACGCCGAAACTCCGCTTGCCGCTTTGCAACTGCACCTGTGCCAGCACCTGTCGCAGCACGATCATTGCCGAACTCACGCGCGCCGGACTGGCGGTGCGCACCGCTTCGCGCCAGGCACCGGCCGAATTGAGCGTGTTCAACAGCGCGCCGCCCGCCTCGGTCAAAACGAGGCGCACGATCCGGCCATCCTGCGGGTCGGCATAGCGCGACACCAGCCTGCGGCGCGCCAGCACCAGAACGGTTTGTGACACCGTCCCCTTGGTCAAACCCAGGTATTCGGTGAGCGCCAACGGAGTGTTGCTGAAGCGATTGGCCTGGTTGAGATAAAACAGAACGTGCAAATGCACCGGTTGCAGCCCCTGCGCCGCCCCCGCCTGCCGCAATCCAGCGCGCGTCAACAGCGACAGGCGCTCGACCAGATCAAACAGGGTAAGCGCCTGGCTTCTCAAGTTCGCTTAAAACCGGATCGAACCGCCACCCTGTGCAACAACCAGTGCGGCCAGTTTTATATAGAGCGGCGTGCTGTCCTTGGTATCGACCCAATCGCCATCCTGCGGTTTGAAATGAAAACCGCCCGAGGGGGCTGCGACCCAGATTTCGCGCGCAACGCCGTGGCGGTTAATGATGATCTTGCTGCCATTCTCGAATTCGACCTCGAGAATGCCATCAGCCGGCGTTTCAAAATCGAGATCGGCCGCTTCCAGCGCTTGTTCGATATGAGCCAGGGTCTTACTGGCGGCCAGGTTGAATTCGGCTTCGCCTGATTCGGTTTTCATCTTGGGGTCCCGTGCTAACATTTCGCGCATGAAAATGCGCACCATATATATAGTGTCCCTGCTGCTCTGCGGACTGGGTTTGACCGCCTGCGGCATCAAGGGTGACCTGTATCTTCCCGAAAATCCTCCCGCACCGCAACGGACGTCCAATTGAACACCCTGCACAGACTTGACGGCCAGCTCCATCTGGAAGGCGTGGCGCTCACCCGACTCGCCGAACAATTCGATACGCCGCTTTATGTGTACTCCCGGCAGGCACTTGAATCGGCCTACCAGATGTATGCCGAGGCGTTCTCTGACACCCCGCACTTGATCTGCTACGCCGTCAAAGCCAACTCGAATCTGGCGATCCTCAACCTGTTCGTTCGCCTGGGTGCCGGTTTCGACATTGTCTCCGGCGGCGAACTGGCACGGGTGCTGGCCGCCGGTGGCAATCCGGCCAAAGTGGTGTTCTCCGGTGTGGGCAAGACCGCTCAGGAAATGCGCGCCGGCCTCGAAGCGGGGATTCTCTGTTTCAACGTCGAATCGGCCAGCGAATTGCAGCGGCTCAACCGGGTCGCGAGCGAGCTGGGCAAGGTTGCGCCGGTCTCTTTCCGCGTCAATCCCGATGTCGACCCGAAGACACACCCGTATATCTCGACCGGGCTCAAGGAAAACAAGTTCGGCGTACCGATTGCCGACGCCCCTGCACTCTACCGTCTGGCGGCCAGCCTGCCCCATCTCCAGGTCACTGGCATCGATTGCCACATCGGTTCGCAGCTCACCGATCTTTCACCGTTAGTTGATGCCGCTGATCGCGTGCTGGCGCTGGTCGACACCCTGGCATCCGAAGGTATTGCGCTGCACCACATCGACCTTGGCGGCGGCGTCGGCATTCGCTACCACGATGAAACCCCGCCCGACCTCGCCGCTTACGGTCGAGAACTGGCCGCGCGCTTCAAGGGCCGTACTGAAAAATTGTTGCTTGAGCCGGGGCGCTCACTGGTCGGCAACGCCGGTTTGCTGCTGACCCGGGTTGAGTATCTGAAGCCGGGCGAAGATAAAAACTTCGCCATCGTCGATGCCGCGATGAACGACCTGATGCGTCCCGCGTTGTACGAGGCGTATCACGAAATTGTCGCCGTCGATCAGCGAAATGCCCCTGGCAAGCGCTACGACATCGTGGGTCCGATCTGCGAAACGGGCGACTTTATTGGCTTTGCACGCGACCTGAAGATCGAGGAAGGCGACTTGCTGGCAGTGCTTTCAGCGGGTGCATACGGCATGAGCATGGCGTCAAACTACAATTCACGCCCTCGCGCAGCAGAAATCCTGATCGACAAGAATGAAATTCACCTCATCCGGGAACGCGAAACACAATCCGGCCTGATGGCTGGAGAATGGCTTGTTGATTGGGCTTAGCTGAAATACAACGACGAAACAATTAGCCTGATTTAGTATCGACTCGCTACATTTTGCTTGATCGCTACATTTTTCAGCGAATTGTTTGCGCCAGCTTTCGCCTATTCATTGAAGCGCCTGAAAAACTCACTAGAATGAGGCTCACCAAGCGGAGCCTCGGTATCGCCCGTAACACGCGGGTTTCGGGCAAGTCGATCGCCTGTCGGTACCACGCTTTGGAAGTGCAATTTCTGACTGCACGTGGCTTTGAGCTGTAGTAGTTAAGTGATGTGTTCAACTTCTAAGGAGTGTTAAATGGCAACAGTAAAGAAACCCGCCGCCAAGCCGGCGGTCAAGAAGGCAGCAACCGCTGCCAAACCCGTTGTTAAGAAAGTCGCCGCCAAGCCGGCTGCCAAAAAAGTAGTGGCCAAGCCGGTAGCCAAAAAAGTTGCGGCCAAACCGGCTGCCAAAAAGCCGGTCGTGAAGGCTGCCGTCAAAAAAGTCGCCGCCAAGCCAGTAGCCAAAAAAGTTGCGGCCAAACCGGCTGCCAAGCCAGCAGCCAAAAAAGCCGTCGCCAAGCCGGTAACCAAGAAGGCCGTCGCCAAGCCAGTAGCCAAAAAAGTTGCGGCCAAACCGGCTGCTAAAAAGGTCGCCGCCAAGCCGATCGCTAAAAAGGCAGTCGCCAAACCGGCTGCCAAAAAGCAGGTCGTGAAGGCTGCAGTCAAAAAAGTCGCCGCCAAGCCGGTAGCCAAAAAAGTTGCGGCCAAACCGGTCGCTAAAAAGCCGGTAGCCAAGGCGGTCGTCAAAAAGCCTGTGGCCAAAGTGGTTGCCAAACCGGCGGTCAAGAAACCGGTAGCCAAGGCGCCCGTTAAAAAGCCCGTGATCAAGGCGGTTGTTAAACCTGCAGCCAAGCCTGCCGCAAAACCCGCAGCGGCTAAGCCCGTCGCTAAAAAACCGGTGGTCAAAAAAGCCGTCCCTGCTGCCAAGCCAGCAACGGCGCCTGCTGCTGCACCCGCACCCGCGGCACCGGTCATCAAGCCTTTTGGTCTTTGACGTCTCGGGTTCGACCCAACTGAAACGGGGGCTTTTGCCCCCGTTTTTTTATGCTTGCATCCGTCCTGACCCCCTGGGGTGTTGTGCTATCGAACTACCGCCCCCCTGCCGCGCAGAGCCTGCATCAGGTGTAACCCCCACGACAATCGCAATGCCAGCAAGAACACCACGACCGCCCCATAAATCAACGGCGTGGTCAGATCCTTTTTCACCAGCCAAAGATAATGAACCACGGCCAAGAGCGCGATGAGATAGATCAGCCGATGCAATAGCTGCCAGCGGCGACCCAGGCGACGCATCATGGCGTGGGTTGAAGTTGCGGCGAGCGGAATGAGCAAGACGAAAGCGGAGAAGCCCACGGTAATGAAAGGGCGCTTCAGGATGTCCCTGGCGATGGCGGCCGGATCGAAAAACTGGTCCAGCCAGATATAGGTGACGAAATGCAGGCTGGCGTAAAAGAAGCTGAACAAGCCCAGCATGCGCCGATAGCGGATGAGATCCGCATGCCCGCTCAGCCGTCGCAGGGGCGTGACCGACAAGGTCAGGATCAGCCCGACCAGCGTCCAGGTTCCCGTAGAGCGGGTGATGAACTCGATGGGGTTGGCACCCAGCCCTCCGCTGCCGCCCAGTGCAATCAGCCGTGCCAGCGGCAGCAAGCAGATAGCGAATACCCAGAGTTTGGGGTTGCGCAGTACGGCTCCCATCAATAGAACTTTTTCAGATCCATGCCGCGATACAGCTGGGCCACCTGATTGGCGTAGCCATTGAACATCAGCGTGTCGCGCTTGAAAAACTCGCCGATGCGACGCTCCTTGGCCTGGCTCCAGCGCGGATGGTCGACCTGCGGATTGACGTTGGAATAAAAACCGTATTCGTCAGGGTTGGCCGTTGTCCACGAACTGACCGGCTGCTTTTCCACCAAACGGATTTTGACGATGGACTTGGCGCTCTTGAAGCCGTATTTCCACGGCACCACCAGCCGGATCGGCGCGCCGTTCTGATTCGGCAGCACCTCGCCATACAACCCCATCGCCATCAGCGTCAGGGGATGCATCGCCTCGTCCAGCCGCAGGCCTTCGACGTACGGCCAGTCGAGCACACGCGAACGCTGACCCGGCATCTGTTTGGGGTCGTTCAAGCTTACGAACTCAACATACCGGGCCTTGCCGGTCGGCTCGGCACGGCGCAGCAATTCGGCCAGCGGAAAGCCCACCCACGGGATGACCATCGACCAACCCTCGACGCAGCGCATGCGATACACGCGCTCTTCCAGCGGGGCGAGCTTCAGCAGGGCGTCGATGTCCCAGGTTTTGGGTTTACGCACTTCGCCCTCGATCGCCACGGTCCATGGCCGGGTACGCAGGCTGCCTGCGTTTTCTGCCGGGTCGCGTTTGTCCGTGCCGAATTCATAGAAATTGTTGTAAGTCGTGATGTCCTTGAATGGTGTCCTGGCTTCGTCAAGCGTGTAGGGGCTGGTACGCACGCCGGCCAGCTTGATGCCGGCGTGGGCATCGTCCATTGTGCCCAGAGCTGTGCCGGCAGCCAGCGCGCCCATGCCCTGCATGAAGCGGCGGCGCTCGCGATAAATTTCAGGCGGGGTGATTTCAGACGGCAGGATGGCGTCGGAAGGGCGTATCAGCATGCTGGGTTCCTGTTCAATGTAGTGTGATTAACCAACAGTCGAAGTCCGCGCGCAATCCTTACACGGCGCGCACTCGAGTTGACCCGGCTTTGAGGGATTTGTTTCAGCTTGGGACGGGCAAGTTGTACCGCCGGCATCTGCGCGGCCTCGTGGCGAGCGCCTGAGGGCCCCCAAAGTGATGAATTCGCCACCCTCTCTGACGAGGCCTCGTCAGAGAGGGTGCGCGACATTTTAATCAGCCTGTCAAACCCCCCTGATTTAATTCGGTTTTCAACTGATTTATCACCCACGGGAGCTTGGCATGGACACTGCATATACCTTGGCATACACAACGCAAGGAGCAGACAACATGATTGACCTCAACCAAGGCGGCACCCTGGATGTCACGCTAAAAGAAGACACCAAGGGCCAGGACAACGTCATTCTCGCAATGGCGGCACAGGGTTGCGAACTCAGCCTGACCCCGCACCAGGCACGCGTGCTGGCGACCGAACTCATCATGGCGGTCAACCGCGCCGAAGTGCGCAACAACCTCAAGCACAGCCAGAACATGGTGCGTAGCGGGCAGCAGCAAACGACCCGCCACGGCTTCTTCCACGTGTGAACTGACCCTTCCTGATTCAGGGCGACCGGCTTCGGTCGCACCCGGGTAGCAGGCAGCCAGGCTTGATCTACCTGACGATGAGCCCCGCATTGGCGGTGGCGCGCCATCCATGATAGGGTGGCGCACTGAGGCGCAAGGACTTGTCCTTGCGCCATTTCTTTTATCCCTCATCAGGAACTCAGCATGGCCGTTATCGAACTTACTCAGGCAAATTTCGAATCCACCATCCAGAGCAACGACGTCGTCGTCGTCGACTTTTGGGCACCCTGGTGCGGCCCGTGTCGCGGTTTCGCGCCCATTTTCGAGGCCGCTGCCGAAAAGCACGCCAACATCGTGTTTGCCAAGGTCAACACCGAAGTCGAGCAGGAGCTCGCCGGATTTTTCCAGATTCGCTCGATCCCCACCCTGATGGTGTTCCGCGAACAGGTCATTCTGTATTCCGAATCCGGCTCGCTGCCCGCCCACGCACTCGACGGCCTGATTGAACAGGTCATGGGGCTGGACATGGCGCAAGTCCACAAGGACATCGCCGAGCAGCAGGCACAGCCTGAAGCTTAAGCCTCAGGCTTGCGGATTGAGCAGCTGCCGCGCCAGCGGCAGGGTGATCGGTCGACGCGTTTCGAGGCTGATCCGGTCCAGCGCCTCCAGCACTGCCAGCAGGCTCTGCATGTCGCGCGCGGCACGGGTCAACAGATAATCCGCCACCTGAGAATCAAGCTGGAATCCGAGGGTTTCGGCGTGCTGCAGTAAGGCAGTGCGCTTTTCCGCATCGTTTAACGGCTGCATCTGGAACACCAGCCCCCAGCCAAACCGGGTTTGCAGTTCCGGCATCAGCGCAAGCTCGGCTGGCGGCACGTTGCCCGCAGCCAGCCACAGTCCGGCGTGTTCACGGACCTGGTTGAATGCGGCAAATCCAGCCTGTTGCCGGGCGGCGTCCCAACTTTCCACCGCGTCTGCCACCACCACTTCGCCAGCCACCGCGCCGCCCTGCATCACGCTGCGCCCTCGCGCTTCGCACGCCGCTGCCCAGGCCGCCAGCAAATAACTCTTGCCGCTCCCCGGTGCACCCCACACATACACCATGCGTTCGGTCGCCGTGCCGTCGAGCATGGCATTGAGCTGCGCCATGAGTTCGACATTGCGCCCCGCTACAAAGCGGGCGAGATCAGGACGGGCAGGCGGGCGAATATCGAGGAGAAGCTGTCGCATGGGGTCGAGAGGATAAGCGATCCAAACCTCTGTGCACCATGCCCTTGACCGTATCCACCAGGAAAATCTGCGGGATTCTGGCGTGAGGACGAAAGGCGCTGCCACGCCCGGCTATACTTTCAGGCTCAACCTGCTGCTCCGAAAGTTTGCCGATGATTGCCACTTTTCCCCTGCCTGTCCGCCCTGTCATCCTGCCGCCGCCCATGGTGGAAGAAGTGCTCGGCGACGACGAACGCGAGGCGCTCAAAACCCGCATCAAGGCCCTGATGAAACAGCAGGACGCGGTGCTGGTGGCGCATTACTACACCTCGGCCGACCTGCAGGATCTGGCCGAGGAAACCGGCGGCTGCGTGTCGGATTCGCTGGAAATGGCACGCTTCGGCCACGCCCATCCGGCGAAAGCGCTGATCGTCGCCGGAGTCAAGTTCATGGGCGAAACCGCCAAGATCCTCAATCCGGAAAAACGCGTGCTGATGCCCGATCTGAATGCCGACTGCTCGCTCGACCTGGCCTGCCCGGCCGACGAGTTCGCCGCATTTTGCGATGCCCATCCGGATCGCCTGTCGGTGGTCTACGCCAACACCAGCGCGGCGGTGAAGGCGCGTGCCGACTGGGTCGTCACTTCAGGCATCGCGGTCAAGATCGTCAAATATCTGCATGGCCAGGGTCACAAGCTGTTGTGGGCACCGGATCGCCACCTGGGTGATTACGTGCAGCGCGTGACCGGCGCCGACATGCTGCTGTGGCAGGGCTCCTGCGTGGTGCACGAAGCGTTCAAAGCCGACGCGCTGAAAAAGCTGCGCGCCGAGCACCCGGCCGCTGCCGTGCTGGTGCACCCCGAATCGCCCGCTGCGGTGATCGCGCAGGCCGACGTGGTGGGCTCGACCACGCAGCTGATCGACGCGGTGAAAAACCTGCCGAATCCCGAATTTATCGTTGCCACCGACAACGGCATCTTTCACAAGATGCACGCCGCCGCCCCAGGGAAAATCCTGCTGGAAGCGCCGACTGCCGGCGAAGGTGCCACCTGCCAGTCGTGCGCGCACTGCCCGTGGATGGCGATGAACGGCCTGCGCAATCTGGCCAGCGTGCTGGAATCTGCTGCGGCAGGCAAGCCAGTCGCAAACGAAATTCATATCGAGGAAAGCATCCGCGCCAAAGCCCTGCTGTCGATCCAGCGCATGCTGGATTTCGCCGCCGCCGAAAAATCCGGCCTCATCCAACTCGGGGACTGAACCATGGCTGGAGCCAGCTTGCTTGCACTGCTCGACGACATCGCCACCATCCTCGACGATGTGTCGGTGATGACCCAGGTCGCCGCCAAGAAAACTGCCGGCGTGCTGGGCGACGACCTCGCGCTCAACGCCCAGCAGGTCGCCGGCGTCAAAGCCGAACGCGAACTGCCGGTGGTGTGGGCGGTCGCCAAGGGATCGTTCATCAACAAGGCGATTTTGGTGCCGGCAGCACTCGCCATCAGCACGTTTGCGCCATGGCTGGTCACGCCCCTGCTGATGCTGGGCGGCGCGTTTCTCTGTTATGAAGGCTTCGAGAAGCTGGCGCACAAATACTTGCATAGCGCCACCGAAGACAGCGCCCACCACGCCGAGTTGACCCAGGCGCTGGCAGACCCGACGGTTGATCTGGTCGCGCTGGAAAAGGACAAGATCAAGGGCGCCATCCGCACCGATTTCATCCTCTCCGCCGAAATCATCGTCATCACCCTCGGCACCGTCGCTGCGGCATCGTTCGGCAAGCAGGTTGCCGTGCTGGCCGGCATCGCCATCATCATGACTGTCGGCGTCTACGGTCTGGTCGCCGGCATCGTCAAACTTGACGACGCCGGGCTGTATCTAAGCCAGCGCGCCAGCGCGGCGGCGCGCGCAATCGGCCGCGTGCTGCTGGCCGCCGCGCCCAAGTTGATGAAGTTGCTGACCGTATTGGGCACCGCTGCCATGTTCCTGGTCGGCGGCGGGATTCTGGTGCATGGCGTGCCGGCCATGCACCACCCGGTTGAAGTCGCTACCCACGCCGTTGCCACGCTTCCTGTAATCGGCGGCACGCTCGCCGTTCTCACCCCGTTGTTGATCGACGCGCTCGCGGGCATGGCGGCAGGCGCGCTGGTACTGGGCGTCGTCAACCTGGGCAAGCGCGTGGCCGGAAAATAGCCAGCCGACCCAGCGCCCGGTCGTGGCGCCGTGACAGCAGCAGCTGCGCAGCAAGCGCGCCGATGAGCGCCAGAAACATATCCCACTGGGTGTCCCACACATCACCCTGGGTGGCGAGGAAGGCATCGGCGTCTCCCCCCATCGCCAGTGCCGCGCCCCATTCGGTGAATTCATAGCAGGCGGAAAACGCCAGCACCACGCAGCTGGTCAGAAAAAACAGCCAGCCGCCGGACCTGAGCGGCGTCTGCCGCAGCAGAATTTCACGCGTCAGCATCGCCGGGACGAAGCCTTGCGCCAGATGCCCCAGACGGTCGTAGTGGTTGCGCGCCAACTCGAACGCGTCCTGCACCCAGAAGCCAACCGGCACCCGCGCATAGGTGTAATGCCCGCCCAGCATCAGAATCAGGCCGTGAACGAACAGCAGGCGATAGACCAGCGGCGTGAGGGGGAAACTTCGCCGGCTTGCAAACAGCAGCGGCAAGCCCAGCATCACCGGAAGCGTTTCCATCCACCAGGTCAGGCGATCGTAAGGCGCGATGCCGGATGCAGTGAGCGCCATCAGCGTCAACGCGACCAGCAGCGAGTTTTCATGAAGCCGGATGCGGTCCATACCCAATCCTCACTCGGCAAGCGAATCTTCTTGGTGCAACCCTGCAGCTGCACGGCGGATTCACGTCATAAACAGTGGCCATGCTTGTTTCCCCCTGAGCAGCTGATGGTTTTTGCACGATTGTAGCGGCTCACGACTTGCGCCCATATCCCGTAAAATACCGGCTTTGAAGCAGATCGATCCGGCCTCGCCTGTGCGCTGCCGGACACTCCCCAGCATGACCGCACGCCTGCGCGAAATCCCCTACAACTACACCTCGTTTTCCGACCGCGAGATCGTTATTCGCCTGCTCGGCACCGACGCCTGGAGCACGCTCAACACGCTGCGCGACGAACGCAAGACCGGCCGTTCGGCACGCATGCTGTTCGAGGTGCTGGGCGATATCTGGGTGGTGCGGCGCAATCCCTACCTGGAAGACGACCTGCTCGCCAATCCCAAGCGGCGCGCCATGCTGGTGGAGGCTTTGCGTCACCGCCTGCGCGAGATTGAAACCCGCCGCCAGGGCAACCCGCTGGTCGGCCAGCTACTGGATGCAGCCGCGCGCGCAGTGCGCGAATTCGAAGCCTGGTTCGCCGACACCACCGACCTGCGCACACGCATCCAGCGCCGCCTGGCCGGTGTCACGCGCAAAGACAACATCGGCTTCGACGGCCTGGCGCGCGTGTCGCACGTCACGGATGCAACCGACTGGCGCGTCGAATACCCCTTTGTGGTGCTGACTCCCGACACCGAAGCCGAAATGGCGGCGCTGGTGGCCGGACTGGTCGAGCTCGGCCTCACCATCATCCCGCGCGGCGGCGGCACCGGCTACACCGGCGGCGCAATTCCGCTGACCGCGCGCGCGGCAGTCATCAACACCGAAAAGCTCGAATTCATGAGCGCGGTGGAGATGCAGCATCTGCCGGGTTGTGAGTTCGAAGTCGCCACCATCCACTGCGGCGCAGGCGTGGTGACCAAGCGGGTGATGGAAGCCGCCGACGCCGCCGGACGCGTGTTCGCAGTCGATCCGACCTCGGCCGACGCCTCGACCATCGGCGGCAACGTGTCGATGAACGCGGGCGGCAAGAAGGCTGTGCTGTGGGGCACCGCGCTGGACAATCTGGTGTCGTGGAAGATGGTGACGCCGGACGCCGACTGGATCGAAGTCAGCCGGCTCGACCACAACCTCGGCAAGATCCACGATGTGGTCTCGGCCACCTTCGAAGTCCGCCGCTTTGCAGCAGATGGCAAGACGCCCAAGGGGTCGCCGGAAATCCTCATCATCCCCGGCAGCCGCTTCCGCAAAACCGGGCTAGGCAAGGATGTCACCGACAAGTTCCTCTCCGGGCTGCCCGGCATCCAGAAGGAAGGCTGCGACGGCCTGATCACGTCCGCACGTTTCATCCTGCACCGGCTGCCTGCGCACGGTCGTACCGTGTGTCTGGAGTTTTTCGGCAGCGCGCGCGAAGCCACACCCGCGATTGTCGAGATCAAGGATTACTGCGATACCCATCCCGACATCCTGCTCGCCGGGCTGGAGCATCTCGACGCGCGCTACGTCAAAGCCGTCGGCTACGCCACCAAGGCGCCGCGCACCACGCGCCCCAACATGGTGCTGCTGATCGACGTGGTGTCGGACAACGAAATCGCGGTCGGTTCAGCCGCCTCGAAAATCGTCCAGCTCGCCAACGCGCGCGGCGGCGAAGGCTTCATCGCGGTGTCGGCCGAGACGCGCAAGAAATTCTGGCTCGACCGCGCCCGCACCGCCGCCATTGCGGCACACACCAACGCGTTCAAGATCAATGAAGACGTGGTGATTCCGCTGCCGCGCCTAGGCGACTACACCAACGGCATCGAACACATCAATATTGAGCTGTCGATTACGAACAAGCTGAAGCTGCTGAACGCGCTGGCCGGGTTCTTTGCCGCCCCGCTGCCGCTGTTGGAAGATGAAGACACCATCGCCGACCCGGCACAGGTGGCGGACAAACAGGCGCAGGCGCAAGCGCTCGTCGCCAGCGTGCACACGCGCTGGGCGGATCATCTGGTGAATCTCGACGCGCCGTTCACGCCGCCCGCCGATTCCCCGCTTTTATCCCCGCAACACGGGGGCACGACCCATCCCTTACCCCTCAGCCACTTCACCGCCCTGCGTGACAAGCACATCCGGGTGTCGTGGAAACGCGAAGTGCGGCGCGAACTGCACCAGCTTTTCGTCGGCCGCGAATACACCCCTATCCTCGAAGCCTGCGACCGCATCCACGCAGAAGTGCTGAAAAGCCGCGTCTTCGTGGCGCTGCACATGCACGCGGGCGACGGCAACGTGCACACCAACATCCCGGTCAATTCCGACGATTACGCCATGCTGCAGGCCGCCAACGCGGCGGTCGCGCGCATCATGGCGCTGGCAACCGATCTGGGCGGCGTCATTTCAGGCGAGCACGGCATTGGCCTGACCAAGCTGGAATTCCTCGACGACGCCGCGATTGCGATCTTTGCCGACTACAAAACCAAGGTCGACCCCGAAGGCCGCTTCAACAAGGGCAAGCTGCTGCACGGTGCGGATTTGCGCAACGCCTACACGCCGTCGTTCGGCCTGCTTGAAGCCGAATCGATCATCCTCGAATCGTCCGAAACCAAGGACATCGCCGATTCGATCAAGGACTGCCTGCGCTGCGGCAAGTGCAAGCCGGTGTGCAACACCCATATCCCGCGCGCCAACCTGTTGTACTCGCCGCGCAATAAAATTCTCGCCACCTCGCTGCTGATCGAGGCATTTTTGTACGAGGAGCAGACCCGGCGCGGGGTCTCGCTCAAGCACTTCGACGAGTTCGGCGATGTGGCCGACCACTGCACCATCTGCCACAAGTGCAAGAACCCCTGCCCGGTCGACATCGACTTTGGCGACGTCTCGATCGCCATGCGCAACATGCTGCGCAAGCAGGGCAAGAAGAAATTCAACCCCGGCACCTGGGCGTCGATGGCCTTCCTCAACGCCACCGATCCCACCACCATCAAGGCGCTCAGAAAGCCGCTGATCGAATGGGGCTACGCCAGCCAGCGGCTGGGGCACCAGTTGTTCAAACGCATGGGGCTGATCCAGGCGCAGACCAAAAATCCGCCCGCCTCATTGGGCAAACCGAAGCTGGTCGCGCAGGTGATCCATCTGGTGAACAAGCCGATGCCAGGCGGGCTGCCGAAGAAAACCTCGCGCGCATTACTGGGCCTGGAAGACGCGTCCATCGTGCCGGTGCTGCGCAACCCGGCCAAGCTGTCGGACGACGCCGACGCGGTGTTTTACTTCCCCGGCTGCGGCTCGGAGCGGCTGTTTTCGCAGGTCGGTCTCGCCACCCAGGCGATGCTGTTCGAGCTCGGTGCGCAAACGGTATTGCCGCCCGGCTACCTGTGCTGCGGTTACCCGCAGACTGCGGGCGGCCAGGCCGACAAAGGCGAGGCAATCACTGCCGCCAACCGCGTGCTGTTCCATCGCGTCGCCAACACGCTCAACTACCTTGACATCAAGACCGTGCTGGTGTCGTGCGGCACCTGCATGGACCAGTTGCTGAAGTACGAATTCGAGAAGATTTTCCCCGGCTGCCGCCTGCTCGACATCCATGAATACCTGATGGAAAAGGGTGTCAAACTTGATGGCGTCAGCGGCGAAAAATACCTCTACCACGACCCCTGCCACACCCCGATGAAGACCCACGCGCCGATGACGGTCGCCAACACGCTGCTCGGCGGCGGCGTCACACTGTCCGACCGCTGCTGCGGCGAATCCGGCACGCTCGCCGTCACCCGCCCGGACATTTCCACGCAGATCCGCTTCCGCAAGGAAGAGGAAATCCGCGCGGGCGTCGCGGCACTCGGCGCGGGGACGCAGCCGATCAAAATCCTCACCTCCTGCCCGTCATGCGTGCAGGGACTGGCGCGCTACAGCGACGACACCGGCACCACCACCGATTACATCGTGATCGAGCTGGCCAGGCAGCTGCTGGGCGAAAACTGGATGGCGAATTATCTGACTCGCGTAGGCAACGGCGGAATCGAGCGCGTGCTGCTGTAAGGCATGGCGACCCCTGAGCTGAACGCTATCGCGCCGCACAACGGTGCCCTCGACAATCCTGCTGGCGCCTTCATGGCACAGACGCTGGCGCGCATGCAGGTGGCGCAGCCCGCCAATATTGACCTGCTGGCGCGACTCTGGTTTCACCTGCGCCCACACGCCAACCAGCCGGTCACTGACGCGCACGCCAGGCTCGATACGCTGGCCGCCCTGCTGGCCAGCCATCCGGCATATGCCGCCGCACTGCGCGATCATCTGGCGGCCTTGTTTGCCGCCAAAAAATCCATCCGCCTGCTGACCGAAGCGGGCTTGCTGCCTTACCGCTCGTTTGCATCGGAACTCAAACGCCGCATCGGCTACAAACTGCTGCCGCCGGAAAACGACCCCAGCCATTTGCGCGACTGGCTCGACACGCTCATCACCCCGCGGGATCACGAATGGATCTGCGATTCCGACCCCGCCGTCTGGCAACAACTGTGCGAACGAATGCAGGTTCGCACCCTGTTCCGGCGCGACCCACCGGGCGTGCTCACCAATGCGATCCGTTCGCTCGCGCACCGTATCGCTGCAGGCGGGCTCGACCCCGAGCTGCTGCGGATCGATCCCGTTCTGGAAGAGTACGACTCACCGTTTCTCGCCCTGCATCATGAAGTGGATAGCTGGCTGCGCGACCAGGTCGGCGATACCCGGCAGATCGATGTCCTGTTCGAGCAATGCGAAGCGGCACTCGAGCGCGTGAACCGCCGCAAAAACGAAGTGGGCACCAGCATTGAACTCACCTTGCAATCGAATCGCC
The DNA here is from genome assembly GCA_018831045.1 of Gammaproteobacteria bacterium. Taxonomy (GTDB): domain Bacteria; phylum Pseudomonadota; class Gammaproteobacteria; order Burkholderiales; family Thiobacillaceae; genus Thiobacillus. The sequence continues at coordinate 82,693 of JAHJRA010000006.1, forward strand.
TGATGCAGCAGATGCGGCGCATGCGCACGCTGATTCGCTTGATCGACGATTCGACCCGCCCGCAACCGGACGCCGAACCGGCGGCCGAATCCCCCTACGCACCACTGGTCAGGCTGTTCATCGAACTGATCGAAGCCAGCGCAGAGCGCTATCGCATCAGCAGCCTGATCCGCGACACCGGCGGCCGCCTCGCCCGCCAGATCAGCCTGTTTGCCAGCCAGACCGGCGAGCATTACGTGGCCGACAGCCGTGCGGCCCTCAACAAACTGTTCTGGTCGGCCAGCGGCGCGGGCATCGTCATCGCCGCCATGGCCTTGTTTAAATCGCGCCTGGTCGACCTGCACCTGGCACCGCTGCAGGAGGCCTTTCTGGTGAGCCTCAATTACGCGCTGGGGTTCGTGCTGATTTATGTGCTGCACCTGACCATTGCCACCAAGCAACCCGCCATGACTGCAAGCCTGTTCGCCCATACCCTGGCCGAAGTACGCAGCCATCAGGCACAGCAAAAGCTGATCGCCGAATTTGCCGACAAGGTATGGCGCTCACAGGCTGCGGCCATTTTCGGCAACATGCTGTTTGCCTTCGCCACCGCCGCACTGATCGCGCTGGCACTGGCTACGACAGGCCACGCCACGTTCAGCACGGACAAGGCCGCCGAACTGCTGGCCGAGATCAATCCCGTCGGCAGCGCCGCGCTGTTTTATGCAGCCGTTGCAGGCATCGGCCTGTTCCTTTCAGGCATCGTCAGCGGTTACTACGACAACAAAACGATTTACCAGCGTATCCCCGAGCGGCTGGCAAATTTGACCATGCCGCCACGCCTGCTCGGCGCGCGTGCCTGGCAGCGCATCGTCGATTACCTGCGGAATCATCTCGGCGGCATCATGGGCAACCTTTTCTTCGGTTTTTATCTCGGCCTGACCAGCGCCTTCGGCCACTTGTCAGGCTTGCCGCTCGACATCCGCCACATCGCCTTTTCCGCCGCCAACCTTGGCTACGCCTGGCAGGCGCTCGACTGGCATCTGCCGCTGCCCATCGTGCTGATTTCCATCGCGGGGGTGTTCCTGATTGGCATGGTCAACCTAACGGTCAGCTTTTCACTGGCGTTTTATTTGGCGCTGCGCGCCACCCGCACCTCGGCGCAGGGCTCCGGAAAACTGCTGTGGCGTGGTCTCTCTGCCATCCTCAAGGCGCCCTTTCACTGGACTCGCGCGCAAGCAAAAAGCAAGGATTCCCCATGAATAAACCCGATTGCCCGCTCTGCCTGGCCGACGGCGGCGCCGTCTTGTGGCGCGACGCCGCCTGCCGCGTCGTCCTCGCTGACGAGCCGGACTATCCCGGTTTTCTGCGCGTGATTCTGAATACCCACGCCAAGGAAATGACCGACCTGCCGCCGATCGAACAAGCAGCGGTGATGCGGGTGGTGTTTGCAGCCGAAGCGGTGCTGCGCGAGGTGATGCAGCCCGACAAAATCAATCTCGCCTCGCTCGGCAATGTGGTGCCGCATCTGCACTGGCATGTGATTCCGCGTTTTGCCGACGATCCGCATTTTCCCAACCCGGTGTGGGGGCAGAAATCCGCTCACGGCAAACGCCACGCTGTGCCTCAGGCCGAAGCGTTACGCGCGCAGCTGGCGCAGTCGCTTACCCGGCGGCTTGCTCCAGCGCCGGAAACGGAATCACCGTCGCGGAAGGCTGCGCAATAATCAGACGCGACTCGGGAAAGACCGCTGCAAAGGTACTGCCCTTGCCCGGCGTGGAGCGGATTTCAAGATGCGCACCGTGGCGCGTGAGCACATGCTTGACGATGGCGAGACCCAATCCGGTGCCGCCGGTTTCACGCGAACGGCTGCGGTCCACGCGATAAAACCGCTCGGTGAGGCGCGGAATATGCTCGGCGGCGATGCCTTCGCCGGTATCGACCACGGCAAACACGCCTTCGCCATTGCGCAGCTTCCAGGCAAGGGTGATGTCGCCACCCTCGGGGGTGTAGCGCACGGCATTGGAAACGAGATTACCCAGCGCACTGCGGATTTCCTGCAGACTACCGCGTACATTGGCATCGCAGGCGATGTCGAGGCCGATACGGTGGCGGCCGCCACTCAGCGATTCGGCTTCGGCCGCCAACACCCGTGCCAGTTCGGGCACGCTGACCACCTCATCCTTCAGGTTGTGGTCGGCACTTTCCAGCCGTGACAGCGTGAGCAGATCGTCCAGCAGATGTTGCATGCGCCGGGTATTGTCGAGCATCAGATCAAAATAGCGGCGCGATTCGCTGGCGGGCAGCGTCGGCGCATCGGCCAGGGTTTCAACGAAGCCGCCTACGACGGTGAGCGGTGTGCGCAATTCGTGCGAGACATTGGCGATGAAGTCGCGACGGATGGCGTCGACACGTTCCAGTTCAGTGATGTCGCGCGCAACCAGCAGTTTCTTGCCTTCGCCAAACGGGACCAGCTGCAGCGACAGGGTGACTTCCCGATTCAGCGGCGATTTGCACACCAGCCGGCGCGAATAATCAGCCGCATCGAGAAACTCGAGAAAATGCGCCTGCCGCAGCAAATAACGGATGAACTGGCCACGGTCGCGTTCGCAATCCAGGCCCATGTATTTACGCGAGGCTGGATTGCACCAGTCGATCTGATCCTTGTCATTGAGGATGACCATGCCATCGGGCACGGCCGTGGCGGCATGTTCGAACTGTTCCAGCGCATTGGTGAGTTCACTGCGGCTGTTGCGCTGGCGGCGCTGGAGTTTTTCGAGGCGGTAAAAAATATCGCCCCAGGTGCCCATGGCATTGGGCGGGGTCACTTCATCGGGATTCTCCAGCCAGCGCGACAGGCGGTATTCCTGCCACAGTCGCCGCAGCATCACCACGGCCTGAATGCCCGCCAGAAACATCAGCGCGGCAACCGGGCCGGAACCCGCCCACAGCATCAGCGCCACCAGCAACACGCCAGCCAGCACGCTGAGCGGACGCCACCAGAAACCCATGTCGATCACCACTTGAAACCCCTGTGGCCGAATTATCCCACGTCGGCCGAGAAGCGATAGCCCGAGCCGCGCACGGTCTGGATCAGTTCGGAATGACCAGAAGGCTCGAGCGCCAGGCGCAGGCGGCGGATATGAACATCAACCGTGCGCTCTTCGACAAACACGTCGTCACCCCACACCTGGTCGAGCAACTGGGCGCGCGAATAAACCCGCTCGGTGTGCGTCATGAAGAAATGCAGCAGGCGGAATTCGGTCGGCCCCAGATCCAGTGGCTGACCTTTGCCAACCACCCGATGACTGGTCGGGTCGAGCCGCAGGCCATTGACTTCCACCGGCTCATCGGTCATTTGCGGCGCGCGACGGCGCAGCACGGCCTTGATGCGCGACACCAGCTCACGCGGCGAAAACGGCTTGGTAATGTAATCGTCGGCACCGGTATCGAGCCCAAGCACCTTGTCGCGCTCTTCGCCGCGCGCGGTCAGCATGATGATCGGGATGGGCTGGTAGCGTTCGTCCGCGCGCAGGCGCTTGCACAGATCGATACCCGACATGCCGGGCAGCATCCAGTCGAGCAGGATCACGTCCGGCAGGCTGCTTTTGAGAAACTTCAGCGCATTCTCGGCATCCCCGGTCACCGTCACCGAATGGCCGGCTTGCGCAAGATTGAATTTCAGTAATTCCTGAATACCCGGTTCGTCTTCAACCAGCAAAATATTGGCAGCCATGTTGACTCCAGCCCTGTTTCAAAGACAGCCATACTATGACAGCAATATGACTGATTAATGACAACCCGAGCCTTCGCGCCAAACCCGCGCCAGCCCGCGCGCTGTTAGAATTCCGGGCTGATTCGTTGAGCCCGTCTGCCATGGATAAAACCACCCATTTCGGCTACCAGCAGGTGGCCGAGTCCGACAAAGCTGTCAAGGTTGCTGAAGTCTTCCACTCCGTCGCTGCGCAATACGACCTCATGAACGACCTGATGTCGGCCGGCCTGCACCGCTTGTGGAAGCGCTTTGCCGTAGCGCAGGCCGGGCTGCGGCCGGGGATGAAAGTGCTCGACGTGGCAGGCGGCACCGCCGACCTCACCCGGATGTTTCTGAAGGAAGTCGGCACCACCGGCACCGTGCTGCTCACCGACATCAACTTTTCCATGCTGCGCGAAGGCCGCGACCGCATGCTCAACGAAGGCAAGACCCCGCCCGCGGTGCAGTGCGATGGTGAACGATTGCCCTTTCCTTCCAGCTATTTCGACTGCGTGTCGGTGGCGTTCGGCCTCAGGAACATGACGCACAAGGATCAGGCGCTGGCCGAAATGAACCGTGTGCTGAAACCGGGCGGGCGGCTGCTGGTGCTGGAGTTTTCCAAGGTGTGGAAACCGCTGGAGCCGGCGTATGACCTGTATTCATTCAAGCTGCTGCCGCTGATGGGCAAACTGGTGGCGCAGGACGCGGGCAGCTACCAGTATCTGGCCGAGTCGATCCGCATGCATCCGGGGCAGGAAGAACTCAAGGCCATGATGGAAACCGCGGGTTTCGCCAAGGTCAGCTATCACAACCTGACGGCGGGTGTCGTCGCGCTGCATAAAGGCTTCAAGGTTTAGCGTGGCGCGCCAGGGTTCGATCGCGCTGGGTTCAATCACAACAAACCTGATCGAGCGCAGCCTCAATCACCTGCTGCGTCAGACACCCGGCGCGTCTGAGGCTTTGTTGCGCCACGCCGGGGCAAGCGTGCGTTTCGATCTGACGCTGGCACAGGCCGATTTCAGGATTGCCGACGACGGCTATTTTTCCGAAGCGCCCGTCGACAGCCCCGACGCAGTCATCCGCCCCACCCCTGCGCTTTTCGCCCGGCTACCGTTTTTTGGCCGCGAGGCCTTGCGCCACGCGGAATACAGCGGCGACCCCGCGCTGCTCGCCACGCTTGACCGCGTGTTCAAGCAATTGAGCTGGGATATCGAAGCTGATCTCGCGCCGCTGGTCGGCGACATCGCCGCGCATCGCCTGCATGCGGTCGGCCGTGATGCGCTCGCCGCAATCGTCCACAGCGCGTCCGCGCTCGGGCGCAATGCCAGCGAGTATGTGGTCGAGGAGGTGGAAATGATGGCGCGCCGCGTGGATGTCGCGCGCTTTAACCACGCAGTGGACACGCTGGCCGACGACGCCGCGCGGCTGGAAGCACGCTTGAACTTGATTGCCGCACACTTGCAGGAAATCCGCCTGCCATGAAACTGCTGCGCCTGCTTCGCATCCTCAGCGTCGGCCTGCGCTTCGGCCTGGAAGAATTCTTTCTGGGTCACGAACGCGTGCGCCCCCTGCGCTGGCTGCTCCGTGCGCTGCTGTTCTGGCGACCATTGACCCAGCCGCGCGGGATGCGCCTGCGCCTCGCCCTGGAAGCCCTCGGCCCGATCTTCGTCAAGTTCGGGCAGATGCTTTCCACCCGCCGCGATCTGGTTCCGCTCGACATCGCCGACGAACTGGCGCTGCTGCAGGACCGGGTACCGCCGTTCCCGTCGATTGAGGCGATCGCCACGCTGGAAGCAACATACAAAAAACCCCTGGCCGACGTATTCGCCGAGTTCGACGCCACGCCGGTCGCCTCGGCCTCGGTGGCGCAGGTGCATTTCGCGCGCCTGCACGATGGCACCGCCGTCGCCGTCAAAGTCCTGCGTCCCGGCATCGCGCCGGTGATCGCGCACGACGTGTCGCTGCTCTATGCCGCCGCCGGCCTGGTCGAAAAGCTGTTTGCCGACGGCAAGCGGTTGCGCCCACGCGAAGTGGTCGATGAATTTGAAAAGCACCTGGGAGACGAGCTCGACCTGATGCGCGAAGCCGCCAACTGCTCGCAGCTGCGGCGCAACTTCAAGGACTCGCCGCTGCTGCGCGTGCCTGAGGTGTATTGGGACTACTGCGCCCGCGACGTGATGGTGATGGATCGCATGGATGGCATCCCGGTGAGCCAGATCGAGCGGCTGCGCGAATCCGGCGTCGACATCCCGAAGCTGGCCGCCACCGGCGTGGAAATCTTCTTCACCCAAGTGTTCCGTGACGGCTTCTTCCACGCCGACATGC